>NZ_CCRF01000038.1 GCF_000751775.1 Caldibacillus thermoamylovorans | reverse complement strand
TCACTAATATATTAAATATTAAAGGAGGTAGTGGTTTTTTATGTCATCCATAGATAGACAGAATATTTGGAAAACAATTCCTCAAAAGGGATTTTTAGGACATCCAAAAGGCCTATTTACATTGTTTTTTACAGAATTTTGGGAACGCTTTTCCTACTATGGAATGAGAGCCATTCTTGTTTTCTATATGTACTATGAAGTATCGAAAGGCGGACTGGGTCTTGATAAAAGTACGGCCTTGTCGATTATGAGTATATACGGATCTTTAGTGTATATGTCAGGTATTATTGGCGGATGGGTTGCCGACCGCTTGCTTGGAACTTCTAAATCCGTCTTTTACGGCGGTGTACTCATTATGTTCGGGCATATCGCATTAGCTATTCCGGGAAACTTTGCTTTCTTTTTAGTTTCAATGGTTCTCATTATTTTAGGTACAGGTCTTTTAAAACCAAATGTCTCTTCTGTAGTTGGAGATATTTACTCACCGGAAGATCGTCGCCGTGACTCCGGGTTTAGTATCTTTTACATGGGGATTAATTTGGGCGGTTTTCTTTCACCGTTAATTGTCGGGGAAGTCGGCATGAAACATAATTTCCATCTCGGCTTTTCGATTGCTGCAATTGGTATGTTTATCGGATTAATTCTTTTTGTCGTTACGAAGAAGAAAAATCTTGGACAAGCCGGTGCTTATGTGGCCAATCCGCTTCCGTCTGAAGATAAGAAAAAAATCTTTACTTGGATTGGTATTGGCACAATCATCCTTGCCCTTATATTTATCTTCACTATAAAAATCGGCTATATGGACTTTAAACGCTTTATTACATTAGTCGGTATCCTTGGCATTTTAATTCCTGCCGGATATTTTATTGCTATGTATCGCAGTCCGAAAACAACAGATGTTGAACGTTCACGACTTTTGGCATATATCCCGCTATTTATTGCTTCCGTTATGTTCTGGGCTATTCAGGAACAAGGTTCAACGATTTTAGCCAACTATGCCGACGAAAGAACACAATTACATTTTGCCGGATTTGACCTTTCACCGGCCTGGTTCCAATCATTAAATCCATTATTTATCATAACTTTGGCACCGGTATTTGCTTGGTTATGGATTAAACTCGGTAATCGGGAACCATCTATACCGAAAAAGTTTTCCCTTGGGATTCTTTTTGCCGGTTTATCGTTTATTATTATCTTATTACCTGCTTATCTGGGCGGAACCGATTCTTTAGTGAATCCACTCTGGCTTGTTCTAAGTTATTTTGTTTGTGTGTTAGGTGAATTGTGCTTATCTCCGGTCGGACTTTCTGCAACAACAAAATTAGCACCAAAAGCGTTCTCAGCACAAACAATGAGTCTTTGGTTTTTATCCAATGCGGCAGCACAAGCAATTAATGCACAAATCGTAAAATTTTATAAACCGGAAACAGAAATGGTTTACTTCGGTACTATCGGGGTTATTGCGATACTACTAAGTATAACTTTATTCCTCTTATCACCAAAAATCGAAAAATTCATGAAAGGTGTCCATTAATTGATTCATATTTCATGTTGAAAGAAAAACCAGGTAAAATAGCCTGGTTTTTCTTATATTATGATAATTATCCACTTAAAATTTATTTCATGAATTTAACACAAACCGGATGGCCGACTTTTACATCCTTTTGTAGTAGGGTAAGCTTACCTGAATTTTTATCTCGCTTGTAAAGAACCAAATTATTGCTTTCTTGATTAGATCCGACAAGATAATTTTCACTTGGGTCGAGAATAAAATCCCGCGGCCAATCCCCTTCTGAAGAGACAAAATCAACCAAAGAAAGCATCCCTGTATCACCATCTACTTGAAAAATAGCAATACTGTTATGTCCGCGATTGCTAACATATACAAATTTCCCATCAGAAGTTATATGAATCGCACTGCCTTGATTATTTTCCTGAAAATCTTCCGGAATGGTGGATATGTATTGAATTTCTTTAAAGCTGCCATCCTCATGATGATATTCCAACACTATAACTTCTGAACTAATTTCAGTCATTAAATAGGCATAGCGACCATTAGGATGGAAAGTTAAATGACGCGGACCGCAACCGGGATGAAGCGATAATGTTTGTTTCTTTACTAATTCATTTTGAACGATTTCATAAGTAATTAGCTGATCTATACCAAGATCAACAGCCACTACATATTTTTCATCCGGTGTAAAGTCAGCATAATGGGTATGCGGTTTTTCCTGCCGCTCCGGATTCGGCCCCTTCCCTTCATGGGCAACAGTGGATTTCAATTCATTCAAAGAACCGTCCTCATTCAATGTATATAATTCAACGGTACCGCGGTGGTAGTATGCTGCTGTAAGTAAAGAACCGTCTGAATTTGTTGCAACATAACAAGGTGAGGACCCTGCAGTAAACCCTTTATTCAATTCAACAAGTTTGTGGGTATTTTCGTCGATTCGAAATCCGACAACTCCTCCCTGTTCCCCTTCCTTAGCCACGGCATATAAATTTTTATTATCCTTACATATAGCCAAATATGTCGGATTTTCCAAATTGGCAACGAGTTGAACATTCATAATTTTTTCCTTATCTGTATCTAGAACAAAAGAATAAACTCCTTCACTTTCCCCTTTTGTATATGTTCCGACAAATCCGGTCCATTTTGTGTTTGTCATGATAAATCTCCTTTCAAATTGAAAATATATCCAAATTCTATTTTATCCTATTTTTCCACATAAACGTAAAAAAACTTCCATCAAGGGGGATTTCTTCATCCCTACTGATTGTTTTAGTTGAACTAATCGGGCACTTATCTTTCTTAAGCCCCAGAAAAAAGATTTAGTGACCGTTTGCGCGGGATAAAGTGAAATTTTCAAGAATGGGCCTCTTTATCCCCACTGATGCTTAGTTGAACCAATCGGCCCCTTCATCTAAATGAACGAATGGAATTTCGGTATCTACTTCCCCATAAATGCGGTGGGTTTCGAGATTTTCCCCTTTCAGCCAACATGCAAAATCAATCTCGACCGGTTCTTGGTCACCACCTAATGCAAACCATGCCATTAATTTACCCGGGAAATAGGCAGATGTATGAATCGTTCCCGCCCAGCTGCCGTATAATTTGGAAAACACACCTCGATTTGTGTCGTTTAATAAGCGAAAGGCTGCCTTGCCATCCCTTAAACTTGGTCTTTCCTTTTCAATAATTTCTAATCTCCTTTTTGAATCAACCAAATAATGACGATTTTCCTCTGCCATGATTTCAAAATGATTGGTGCAGACATTTCCTTCCCGCACGACTACTTTTCGTGGCGATGTTTCAATTATTTTCGTAATGCCGCTTTTATCATGGACAATATAACTGAATGAATGGCGGTGCGGTATTTCTTTTAAAAGCGAGACGGCCTCGTCAACATTTGCACAAGTTTCCAGGATGAAACGTCCAATCATATTACAAACAAACCCATCACCCGGATTTTTTCGATTCATAAAATTATACCCCATCGCCAGACCCTTTTCATTGATTCCGTCCATTCTTCCGGTTATTCTTTGACTCGGACCGGCAACGGCATAACCGCCATCTGTCGGCTGAAATAGTGTATAACGCCCATCATAAGTTTTTGGATGATAATCGTAATTACGAATTAAATAATTATCACCGGTAACAATGGAACACCCGGATTTTACATATTCCACCCGATATCCGCCAAACTCCCGTAAGACTCGTTCCATCGGCCATTTAAGCGCATCCTGTAAACCGATAATTTCTTCCCAAATTTTCGGCGCAACACTTGTAATGGCTCGTTTCACTTCTTCTTCCGGTACAGTAAAACGAGGTCTTCGTACTTTCCACTGTTTTTCACGATTTTTCACGAGCAGTGAATCTCGCAACAATTCTCCTTGCAAAAATCCAAAATCATAATGTGTACCACGATATTCAATGATGTTACTGTATATTTTTTTCATCAAACTACCCCATTTATAAAAAATTCTTTGTCGCTAACTTTCTTTTATTACGTTATCAAAAGTAAAAAATTCCAGCAAGGATATGAATTCATTTGTTACGGGAAATCTTTGGACTTAAGTATTAGTATAAGCTCACAAGGAAGTTTATGCGGCTACCTTTATGGGTATTTTTAACAAACTATATTTGCCGGATATTTCTAGACACCTCAAAAAAAAACGCCTAGTTACAAATAACCAAGCGCACGAATCTTTAAAAATTTTCTTTCATTATTTTATACTATCTTCAATTTCGGAAATCATTTCAGATACGGACACTAATCCGCCACCGGACAAATACCAATAGTTTGGATCCAAGTAGACAATATGTCCATCTTTATATGCAGTCATATTTTTCACAAGATCATTCTCTATAACTTCTTTAGCGGAAGATTCTCCGCCAACAACGGCCGTCCGGTCAATGACAAATAAGTAATCGGGATTTTTCTCCACAATATATTCAAAGGAAATACCTTGACCATGAACATCCACTTGTATATTTGGGTCTGCCGGTGTAAAACCGAGAACATCGTGAATAAGTCCGAAACGAGAACCTGGACCAAAGGCACTGACCTTTCCTTCATTAACCAGCACAATTAAAGCATTTTTATTTAATGCCGTGACTTCCTTATTTACTTTGGCAATTTGGTCATCGATTTTTGCCAATTCATCTTTCACAAAATCTTCTTTATCAAAGATTTGTGCGATGATTTGAACGTTTTCTTTAAATGAGTCTACATAATTTTTTGCATCCAATTGAATATTAATCGTCGGTGCAATTTTTTTGAACTCATCATATTGTTCGGCTTGCCGTCCGGAAGTAATAATTAAATCAGGTCCGATTTCCGCAATCTTTTCAAAATCAGGTTCAACAAGGCTCCCGACATTTTCATATTTGGAATCTGCATATTTTTCCAAGTACGGCGGGATTTTCCCGGATTGAGGAACACCGATTACTTCAATTCCCATTTTGTCCAATGTATCAAGTATACCGAAGTCGAATACAACGATTTTTTTGGGATTTTTCTTTACTTCTGTTTCACCGAGAGCGTGTTTAATCATTACGGTCTCATTCTTTTTCCCTGCTTCCTTATCGGATGAATTCCCACTGGATTTATCGGAACTTCCTGTACCCCCACAAGCAACCAAGCCAAACGTTATGATTAATAAAAGTAGTGAAAACAAATATTTTTTCATTAGCAAACACCCCTTGTTATAAGTAAGTTTCGATTCATATTTTTGATAAAGCATTTTTCTAGACAAATTGTCTTTCATTCATGGTAGAATATAATTATCAGTTTATATTTTTTCTTGCTGAATAAGTGTCAATATCCTTTGCGCGCACCCTACCCATACTGACACTTATTCTTTTTTTATTTTTTTAATCACGAAAAATCTATGAAAAGTAAAAGCAGAACCGGCAATTTTGGATATTTTGGACATGCATATCCATATCATAAATATCGCGTAATACTTGACGATTAATAATTTCGTCGGTCGTTCCTTGTTTAATAATTTGACCATTTTTTAAAGCGACAATATAATCCGAATAGACGGAAGCAAAATTAATATCGTGAATAACAAGGAGGACAGTTTTACCCAACTCGTCTACTAATCTCCTTAATGTTTTCATTATTTGTACCGAATGCTTCATATCCAGATTGTTCAGCGGTTCATCGAGCAAAATATATTCGGTGTCTTGAGCAATAACCATAGCAATATACGCTCTTTGTTTTTGACCGCCACTCAGTTCATCGAGATAGTGATCCTCAATTTCCTGTAATTCCATATATTCAATCGCTTCGTCAACATATGCCCAATCTTCTTTTGACAATTTTCCTTGAGAGTAAGGAAAGCGGCCAAAAGATACAAGTTCCCGAACAGTTAAACGTAAATTTACATTGTTTGATTGTTTTAATATGGAAATTTTTTTCGCCAAATCCCCGCTTTTCTTTTTTGTAATATCAGCCCCGTCAATGAGAATTTCCCCTTCATCTTTTAAAATGAGTCGGCTGACCATGGAAAGAAGTGTACTTTTCCCGGCACCGTTCGGACCGATAAATGAGGTAATCTTCCCTTTTTCGATATTGACAGACACATCTTTAATAACTTCTTTCTTACCATATCTTTTTGTTACCTGTTTAATATCTACCATGATCGATTCTCCTTTAACAAGAGGTATATGAAATAAACACCGCCAATGAAATTGATAATGACACTTAAGGTTGTCGAGAAGGTGAAAATCCTTTCAACGACTAATTGTCCGCCAACTAATGCAACCACACTGATTAGGCTGGCACCGAGCAACAGATAGAAATGTCGATAGGTTTTTAAAAATTCATAGGCAAGATTTGAAACTAGGAGTCCCAGAAATGTAATCGGTCCGACCAGTGCTGTTGAAATCGAAATGAGTATGGCAACAATGACAAGCAATCTTTTTACAACATAATCGAAATCGACTCCTAAATTAATGGCATGATCGCGCCCGAGTGCAAGCACATCTAAGTATTTAAAGAATCTTAAAAACAAGAGCAGTGTTAGTATGATAAGAACAGTAGCTAATAATAACACATCCGTATTTATATTGTTAAATGATGCAAACATTCGATCTTGTACGATTTGAAACTCGTTTGGATCAATTAGCACTTGCATGAATGACGAAAAGCTATCAAAGAATGTACCGATAATAAATCCGATTAATAAAAGAAAGTATATATTTTGTTCATTCCGTTTAAATAACAGCTTGTAAAGCAACCCGGAGAATAAAATCATAATGGCAACAATAACGATAAACTGAATATTTTTATCGGTTGATGTTAATGTGGTTGAACCAAAGACAAAGATAATAAACGTATTAATTAACATGTATAGAGAATCTAAACCTAAAATGCTTGGTGTGAGAATCCTGTTTTGCGTAATCGTTTGAAATACAACGGTTGCAAGTGCAATGGAAACCCCGGTTAATATGATGGCAGCGACTTTATACGTTCTTCTTTCTAATATATATTCCCAATTCCCGGTTATATCAGTAAATAAGAAGAGACATATGAATATGACAGATAGGGCAGCCAAAAGCCAAGTTTTCGTTTTGTAGTTCATTGTGCCTGTCTCCTCAATAATAAGTAAATAAAAATTGCACTGCCAATAACACCTACTGTCAAATTGATTGGAATTTCATACGGATAAATAATCACTCGACCGAGAATATCGCAAAACAGAACAAAAATGGCACCAAGAATTGCTGTTGGGGCTAAACTATTCTTCAAATGATCGCCTCGATAAATCGAAACAACATTAGGAATAATAAGGCCCAAAAATGGGATTACCCCAACGGTTAAGACAACCGATGATGTAATAAGAGCAACGATGATTAAACCGAGATTAACTACTTGACGGTAGTTTAAACCAAGACCTTTTGAAAAATCCTCCCCCATTCCGGCAATTGTAAATTTGTTGGCATAAAGATACGCAATAAACAAGAGTGGCACACTAATAAAAATTAATTCATAATTTCCTTTTAAAATGATGGAAAAATCACCAATTAACCATGATGAGATATTTTGAATTAAATCATTTTGATAGGCAAAAAATGTTGCAATTGAACTGACAATATTTCCTAGCATTAACCCGACAAGCGGGATAAATATCGCATCCTTAAATTTAATTCTTTCTAAGATTTTCATAAACAGGAAGGTCCCTGCTAAAGCGAATACAAAAGCAACAAACATTTTGCTAAGTGAACCGGCACCGGCAAAAACAATCATAGCAACGAGAATTCCCAGTCGGGCAAAATCCATCGTACCCGCTGTTGTTGGTGAGACGAATTTATTTCGACTTAAGCTTTGCATAATCAGCCCGGCAATACTCAGCGATGCCCCCGAGACAATAATACTGATTAGCCTTGGAATTCTACTGACTACTAATATTTGCCATTGTTTATCTGTTAAATGAAAGATATCCATCACTGAAATATCTGATACCCCGATAAAGAGGGATATAAGCGAAAGGATAATCAGTACTAGGAGTAGGTATCTCTTCTTCATAGGCGCTGTTCACTTTCCTGATTTTTATGTACTGTCTAACTAGTAAATGTTTATTCTATCATATTAAAAATGATAATCATTATCAATTACAATTTTAATGATAATCATTATCAATGTCAACTTATTTATTTCAGTTTTTATCTTTTTTATAATGGAAATAAGGTTTACTGTTTCACTTTCTGGTGGGAATAACTTGCGAAAATTGCCTTCTTCTGTCAAAACTAAGGCGGACCGCAATAATAATGCAGGAAAAGGCTATATTCCAATCTGAAAATCTTTTGACCTACCGTTCAGATTATATTTCATTCATTTCGTCCGTTCGTCATTCAATCCATTTACATAAAATTCCAATGGCTGTGGTTTTCCAAGATAGTAACCCTGACCATAAGATACACCTAGTTGTTTAGCTGCTTGCAAATCTTCTTCCTTCTCCAACCCTTCCAGTACAATTTTTGCATGATGACCTAAAAATTGATGAAAATAGTAAATAAAATCTTGTTTTTTCGGGGAGAAAGCTAAATCTTCAGAAAAGTACAAGTCCAATTTTGCGACATTCGGGTCAATTTCAATTAAATTTTTCATATTCGCCTGACCTTTCCCAATATCGTCAAGCGAAATCAAAAATCCCATTTGTTTCAATTTAACAACTGTTTCTTTAAAAAACTCGATATCCAAAATTTCCTCCGCTTCATTTATTTCAAACACGATGGAATTCGGATGAATATTTGATCCGGCAGCCAGTTCTTTTAAGCTTTCTAAAAAGTCCGGATCAACCATTGTTGACGGATAAACATTAATAAAAAGTTGGTATTCGTCTAAAGCTCCCTTAGAATTTGCGACCGTTTCAAAAATTTTATAGACCGATATTTTGTCCAGTTCATTTAGTTGATGATTTTTCTCAGCCATGCCAAATAATTTCTCAGGATTTTGGATTTGCTTTGATCGAAGCAAAAACTCAAACCCATGGATTCTTTTTTCCACAAGATTAACGATTGGTTGTACAACATGATAAAATTCCGAGTTATTTAAAGATTGGTTATCCAATAATAATTCCATATATCCATTACCTCTTTTCTAAAATACATGGTTAAAAACATTCGGATCGGTTTCCCGAAATTCCTGTAGATTAGAAGTTTTTGCAATAGGCAGCTTCTTACTAAGAAGTATCGTTTTCGTTATAAGAGCAGTCTATGTATTTATTATCGGTTCAGGTTTAAAAGTATAAAGGATTATAAAAAAATTACTAAAATATTCCATTTACCGCGCTGTTTGCGAAAATCTTGAGGTGGGGATTTTGCTGCTCGTGAATGCGAGCTAAATACTCCGATTTTTGGATTTTTCTCAATATAACGCAAAAGCATATCCGCCAATATTCTTGTCATGAAATGATATAATATATATATTCTTTAGTTTTGAAAGCGAGGGAAAGGCATGAGTTTATTTGATCCATTTCAATTAAAAGGACTGAAATTAAAAAACCGGGTGGTCATGCCCCCAATGTGTCAATATTCGGTAACAAAAAAAGATGGTATTCCAAATGACTGGCATTATGTTCATTACGTAAGTCGGGCAATTGGTGGTGCGGGACTAATCATTTTCGAAATGACGGACGTGGAACCGGATGGACGGATTACTGATTATGATTTAGGTTTGTGGTCAGATGAAGCGATACCTGCTTTTCAACGGATAATTGAAGCCTGCCATAATTACGGAGCAAAAGTAGGAATCCAAATTGGACATGCCGGGCGAAAAGCTCAAGATGCCCCGACACCTGTTGCACCATCACCCATTCCGTTTAACCATGATTTCAAAACTCCACGTGAACTAACAACGGATGAAGTGAAAGAGATGGTGGAAAAATTCCGCATGAGTGTCCGTCGTGCTGTAAAAGCCGGTTTTGATGTGATTGAAATTCACGGGGCACACGGCTACTTAATTCACCAATTTCATTCACCTTTAACAAATAAGCGTCATGATGAATACGGAAAAGACTTAACCAAATTTGGCAGAGAAGTTGTCGAGGCGGCAAAGAGTGAAGTTCCTGCCGATATGCCGCTGATTATGCGCATTTCAGCAGCTGAATATGTTGACGGTGGCTATGGCGGCGATTATGCAGTCGAGTTTTCCAAAGAATATCAAAAAGCAGGAATTGATCTTTTCCATGTTAGTACAGGTGGAGAAGGTCCAATTGGCAGTGGTGGACAACCGGGTGTCCATGCAGGTTATCAAGTGCCTTTAGCCAGACAGATCAAACAGGCTTTACATGTTCCGGTTATTGCTGTTGGAAAATTAGACGATCCAATCTTAGCAAATTCAATAATCGGAAATGAAGATGCCGATCTTGTTGCCGTCGGTCGTGGAATGTTACGTAATCCGTACTGGACATTGGAAGCAGCCGTCCAATTGAAAAAGCAAATAGACATTCCGGTTCAGTATGAAAGAGGATTTCCGCGAATATCCAAGTAATCGCTGAACAGAAAATAGTTGACCTAAGCATGGTGCTGGGAGTGACACACTGTCCTTCTTTCTTGCACATCCAGAATGCGGTAGAAATAATTTAACAGAATTTCACTTTCTAATTGTAAGAAAACCGGGCAAAGTACGCCCGGTCCTTTTTGGCTAAATTCATTGGAAATCCGATAATTGGTACTCCTGCCATGTCACGGATTCTACACTTAATTTTACATACGCTCCGGTGTCCCGATACCCAATAAACGCAATCCTTCCCTTAATACAATAGAGGTAGCTTTAACCAGCTTCAACCTTGCAACAAGTCCGTCATTTTCTTCAAGTATTTTAACGGTACCATAATATTTGTTGAACTGTTGAGACAAATCCAGCAAATATTTTGCGATACGCGACGGATTGAGTTCAAAAAATGCGGATGCAATTACCTCCTCAAATCTCGATAATAAAAAAATAATCGGCCAAACTTTGTCATCTTCAAAAACCTCATATAAACTAGTGTGAGAATTTGGTACATGACTTTTTCGTAATAATGAACATGTACGGGCATACGTATATTGAAGATAAGGCCCGGTTTCTCCTTCAAAGGTAAGCATCGCTTCAAGAGAAAACTCGATATCGTTTAAGCGATCATTTTTTAAATCGTGAAAAATGACAGCCCCTACACCGACCATCCGTGCAATTTCATCCTTATTCTCCAGATTAGGATTTCTACTCTCAATTGCATCCCTTGCAGCTTTGATTGCATCATGCAGTACTTCCTCTAAAAGGACAATTTTTCCCTTCCTCGTAGACATCTTTTTTCCATCTTTAAGCATCATCCCAAATGGAATATGGTATAATTCATCCGCCCACGTATATCCCATCTTTTTTAAAACAAGGAATAGTTGTTTGAAATGAAGTGCTTGTTCTCCTCCGACAACGTAAAAAGATTTTGCAAAATGATATTCCCGCTTCCGATAAAGGGCTGCCGCTAAGTCTCTCGTTGCATATAAAGTGGCGCCATCAGACTTTTTTATAAGACAAGGCGGCAAATTGGATTCTTCCAATCTGACAACCATCGCCCCATCGGATTCTGTTAACAAATTCTTTTCTTCCAACTCCTTGATAACTGCCTCCATTTTGTCATTGTAAAAAGCTTCCCCATGATAGGAATCAAATTCAATACCCAAAAGCTGGTAAATCCGTCCAAATTCCTTTAAAGAAGCAGTGCGAAACCATTTCCATAAGTATAGTGCTTCTTCATCACCATCTTCTAATTTTTTAAACCAGTGACGTCCTTCTTCTTCAAGCTCAAAATCTTTTTCCGCCTCTTCATGAAAACGAACATATAAAGCAAGCAGTTCTTGAATCGGATTCGCTTTAACCCTCTCTTCATCTCCCCACATCTTGTATGCAGTAATTAGTTTCCCAAATTGAGTTCCCCAATCGCCCAAATGATTAATTTTCACCGACGTAAATCCGCATTTTTCAACAATATTTGCCAAAGCATTACCGATGACGGTAGAGCGTAGGTGACCCATGGAAAATGGCTTTGCAATATTTGGTGAGGAAAGATCAATTGTGATATTTTCACCCTGACCGATGGATAAATCTCCATATCTTGCTTTTTTCTTCAGTATTTCATCAATAATTTTCCTACCTACTGCTTGTCTGTTAAGAAAGAAGTTTACATAGGGACCAACAACGTCAACATGCTCAATATACGGATGCTGTATACTTTTTCCGAGTTCAGCTGCAATTTGCGCAGGTGACTTTTTCATTATGCTAGCCAACAAAAAACATGGAAAGGCATAATCTCCCATTTTTCCTTGGGGCGGGATTTCTATCGCTTTTTCAATGTCTGTTTTTGAAACGGAAAAAATCTCTTTACTATTTAAGGACTCGAAAATTGATAATACAATAACCTCTTTAAAAACCATACAAACCCTCCTTCATTTAACATTAAAAAACCCCCATCTCCATATAAAAATATAGAGACGAGGGTTTTGCTCGCGGTGCCACTCTACTTGCTTATCCAAATAAGCCAGCTTGCAATAATAACGGATTTAACCGAGTTTACCTACTTTCACTTTCAATAAACTTTCTCAAGGGTGCGTTTCACGATTGCTTCCGTACCGATCTTCCACCAACATCGGCTCGCTATCAACGAAAAAATCAATCATTACTCTCCCTATCATTGAACAAGTATCGAATTGTTTTGACAAATTATAACGAACATTTATAAGAAAGTCAATTTATATAAAGCTGGTTAAAAAAATAATTAAATTTCCCTTGAACCTACAGTTACGTTAGGCTTTATAGTAAGAATAGAGCTTTAAAAAATTTCAGAATGGAGGATTAGAAATGGAAAAGAAAAAATTTTATTCAATTGGGGAAATTGCAGATAAAACAGGTGTATCAATCCGAACGTTGCACTATTATGACGATATCGGGTTATTGACACCTGCGAAAGATGAATCGTCCGGGCATCGAAAATATAGTGAAGACGATATTATGAAACTGCAAAAAATTATTAGTTACAAATTTATCGGGTTCAGCCTTGAACAAATTAAAGAAATCTTATCTGAGCAAAAATTTAATATGAATTTAGTCGATTCATTGATGATGCAGAAAAAATTATTTGAAAAAGAAAAAAAGAGAATTGAAACGTCCATCAGTGCCATTGATCGGGCCATTAAAATTATTCATGAACACGGAGAAATTGACAGTGTCGTATTAATGAGTTTAATTCGCAGTATGCAAACGGAAGACAAACAGCGGGAATGGTTAGAAAGTTATTTTGATAAAGATGTTGTTGATATGATTTATGTCCAAACAGAAGGTGAAATGCAGAAATTAGACAATGTATTCATTGATTTTACTAAACGAGTAAAAGAATTGGTTGGCAGCCCTGTCGACAGTCCTGAAGTTATCAATTTAATCGAGGAATATATGAAGTCAACACTCTCCTTGTTCGATGATAATTTTATGGAAACGCTCGCCACCCAAACCGGCAATCTGGATGAAATCAATTATGATGAACTGGAAAAATTGGCGCCTACTCCATTTTCAAAAGAAGAAGAGGAATGGTTAAATAAGGCAATGGAATATTATATAGAACAAAGTAATTTTGGGGAAAATTAATTTTTTATTTTATGTATGTGAACTACCCGCGACTTATTTGTCCATTTTGAAGTGGGAGCTTCCAAAGAAATGTAATTATTCAAGGTCCTTATTCATTAAGTCGTGTCCATTCCATCGCTAGAACATAAGCCAATTATGTCATAAGCCTTCTTTTTTCATAAACTATTTGTCAAGAACCCTTCTGAAAAAAGGTTAGTCATTTATTTGCCTGCCAGTTTTCTTTTCAATGGGGCTTGTGTCCAGACCATTTTTCCAAATAAAACATATGCTGTTTGTGAAACGAAGCAGGAGGTGAAGATTAATGGGTGAAGCATTTAGCGGTGGATATGGTTCAGGATTTGCGTTAATTGTCGTATTGTTTATTTTGTTAATTATTGTCGGGACAGCATTTGTTGGTTACGGCTATTAAAAAATGATTCTCTTACATCTCAATAGGGGTTATCCATGTGGGGTTGGGATCTGCAAGGAAATAACTAAATAAATCGCCAGCATAACTTAGCCGGGAAAGTTGAGCTTGAAACTTTGTCGCTTTCCCGGCACATATAAGCAGTTTTTTATATTGCTTTGGTCGTTTTATCAGCCCCCATCATTAAACGACCATAATGAAACCGGAATCATCTATATTTTACACCCCGATTAATTTACTCCAAATAATTTCATTGCATACCAAGCAATCCCTGCACCAATAAGCGGGCCAACTGCAACTCCTTTAAATAAGGTAACGGCTAAGATGGTTCCAATGACTAATGCTGTCGTGATATGTGGGTCTTTCGCCAATAGGACAACCCCATTTTTAGCAAGCAACGCAACAAGAATACCGGAAGCAAGGGCTATCCAAGCATATGGTGATTTTAACGAAGCAAATAATTCTTTAAACCCAATTTGACCGGTTGCAATTGGGGTTAATACCGCAATGGTGATAATGGTAACTCCCCAATTTATTCCTTTCGTCTGAATGATGGAGAATAATTTTTCATGATTAAAAATAAGCTTCATCGCTAACAAAAAAACAACGGATACAATGAGTGATTGATTTTTCACAATTAATGCGGCAACCAGTAATAATATTAAAAATAAGTAAGCTTGCATTGTACAACACCCTCTTTCTTAATTTTCGATTTGGTCGCTGCAATTGATAATCCCGGCAAAAACGAATTAAGTCAGCCACCTAACTAAAAAGTATCCACTATATTCCCCAAACGTGAATGATCTATTATTACATGGTGATCTTATGCCATTACCATTTGTCCCGTAAAAAGTTATACTCATATAATAACATTTTTTATCACAGAGGTAATCGGCACCTATCCAAATCATAACAAAGCTGAAAAAATGATGGAAATGTAAAAATCTTTAACTTAGGTAGTTCCGTTATAAGCATGGAAAATAATACTTTTGTTTAATTTTAAGGAGAAATGCGTGACATAAATCCCTTTCTGAAAAATTTTTATTGGGCTAAGCGGTGGATAACCAAAATTTGTATAGAATTAGGGAAATTGTCCGGTTCAAAAATTCCATTATATACATGTAATACTAATATATGAAATGGAGGTGATTTCTCTTGTCTAGACCTGTGAGACCTATTTTTTGTCCACCAAAATATGTTGTCCGTGACCGCTTTGTTCCGCGTGAAGTTCCTTATATCCACCCTGTTATAAACATCAATAGAACCAATATTGTCAACGTACCTAGACATATTGTTCAACCAATTACAAGAAACGTCGTAGTTGACCCAGGATATCCTCGACGCTGTTGTTAAGATTTTGTTGCTTTATATAAGGCTATAAATTCGGGGCAAGACTTTATTAGCCCCGTTTCCTCGTCTAACATTTTTATACGCTTGAGATTTTCTATCCCCTAATTTTTGTGATTATGGATTTTATTTGCATATCTTGGGAAAATAACAACAGCAGCAACTATCGATATTTTTACGGAGGCGAACAAGTTGAAAGATTATGATTTAACGGGGAAAAAAGAACAAAAAAAAGAAAATCATCAAGAACCTTCCATAAAAGAGGAAAAGCTTAATGCAGCACTTCTCTATACTCCGGAAATTATTACATGGATGGACCAAACTAATTCTACGGATGAATAATTAGGTCACATGACTAAAGACATTTTTACGAATAATATTTCATCATCTGTTGAGACTATCGAAAAACAGCATTTTTAAGGAGTGTCTCGAGTGGAACAATCATTACTATATGTTCGAGAAGTTTTAGCACCTCACACAGAAAACAGCAATGTAGGTAAGAGCCTTTTTAAGAAGATTACAAAAGGAAATTATGCCAGTGAAGAGCAGTTTATCAGGGACCTGTCTGAAGATGAAAGCAAGTTTCTTAATCAAGTTTTAAAAGAAGCCATTGATTATTCGAGTCAGGAACAGGATAGCGAGCGGGCCCGCCAATTAAATGATGTCTATGAGCTTTTATTTATTTAGTTTTTTCTTGACATGGTTTTGAGCGAGATTAGAAACAAACCCATAACTTGTTGAGCATTTGACTCAGGAAGCTGTATTTAAACAGGTATACTGTCGTTTTAATAGGTAAAACTACGATATGGAAAGGAGATGATTAACGTGAAGGAGATATTAGAACAAGTTATGCAACAATTGGAAAATGCATACAACAATCCTGAAGCTGTGGACTTGGACCAAGCGATTAGCCAACTGCAATCAGCAAAAGAACAATACGGCGATAAAGGGACGATGCTTGAAGATGCGATTACAGCCCTGACCCAAGCTAAACATTCCATGGCACAAATGGAAACAGCCGAGGATGCTGGTCCTTCAGAAGCTTTTGGACAAGCCCATAATGCATTGGAGCAAGCGATGAAATCATTTCAATAAAAATACGAAAATGCCCCCGTTAATTCCTTGAAAATCCGAAAAACGGGTCATCCTCGGTTTTTAAAAGTTAGTACCTACTTTTGAATGTTGTCAACAAAATCATATAATTTTTCTAAAGAAATTAAATTGTTGTTGCATTCTTGACTATCGGTACAAATAAAATTTCCTCTGTTAATAAAAGTTCCAAACGCTTTTCCCTTCTCTCTGACACTAAACATACCGACCTCACTATGTCGGTGGCAAATGGCACAAACACCTTTTTGATTCATTGGTTGAAAAGAACCTTCAATTCCAAGCAATTTCCCTGCTCGCCTATATACCAAATATTTTTTATTGGTTTGTTGATCCAGCCAACTTAAGTAGACAACTTCATGCAAATCCAGCTTTTCGAGTGGCGGGACTTTTAATTTTTTTACTTTCGGAAACAATTTCTTGATTCCTTGTTCCGTTACTTGAAATGGAATCACAAACGGTTTTAACTGCAGTAAAAATTTTTCTCCTGCCTCTTTATCATCCACCATTGTGATCGATTGTAGCATCTGTCTTTGCTCATCGTTTAAATTAGGTATTAAAGCGAAGACATTTTCTGTCACCATCGATTTGACAGCTGCAATCACATCTTGATCACTAGATGTTGAATGAGCATTTACAAGTTTTTTTACTTGAAACCGAATATAATTAAATTGATCTGTTTGAATGAAAGGGTTCATATCTATATCACTCCATTAATTTCATTTAAAAATTGCTTTATATGGACGTTCGTTTTGAAACAAAATCTCTCTTTTAACAATTTCCCAAGGGACATTGAATTCTAATCTTCCGTGCTAACGAACGTTAGTGAATATATGTTTATTATATTACAATTTCAATAAAATGCAATAAAATTTTTGATTCCTGGTTTTCCCAACTAATTGAGTGCAATAAAGAAAAGACTCGGGCTGCCCAAACCTTCAGGCGACTCGTGACGCGATGTTGCATGGAAAAAATTTACTAGGGGCAAGATTAGTAACAGTGGCTTGGCATCTAATGTCTTGTAGAACAGCTATAGGACGATAAAAGCACGGAGCCTATCCGTGCTTTTGCGATAATTATTCAGCTTAATCTTATAACAAATCCGCTTTTTGGCAATGTTGGTATCCGATCCAATCTGTAACTTAAATCTTGATTAGGAACGGCATAATCCACTTTGTTGATTAGAAAATCAAGGGTTGCTTTCATGATTTCAACGGTAATTCCTTCACCCGGACAGCGGTGCCCTTTAGCCGGATCACCACCGCCATGCGGAATAAATTCGTACAAGTCCCCATCCCAGTCTTGAAAACGGTCCGGATCAAATTGGTTTGGGTGTTCCCATATCCGCGGATCACGATTAGTACCGTAAATATCAAGAAACACAAGCGTTCCCTTTTTAAACTCAACATTTTTCCAATGAAATGTCTTTTTCACCCGAGCTCCAACAAACGGGCCAAAAGGATAGTAGCGGCGAACTTCATGGATAAACCTTTCAAGATCCTCACGCGTACCGTTCTTCAGTTTTTCTTTTTGGTCCGGGTGCTCATATAAGGCAAGTGCCGAAAACGTGATATAAGTCGCAATGGCCACAATCGGTCTTATGACATTGATTAATTCAACTGCAGCCAAATGGGTTGAAAAATGCTGACCATCAGCCTCTTTATAAAAAGCCATTTTGTATAATGCACTGTCTTGTTCCGCTTTTATCTCACCCGAACGAACATTTTCAATTATTTCTTCAATCCACTCCTCTATCCTATTACGAGCGATTCTCCCTTTCCAATGTTCGGGACCAATCGTACCAAAAGCATAAACCATCGAAATAAAATCATCTGCGCGCGAATCTGCCTCTAATTCTAATAAAGGGACACCCGCCCAGCTACAAGCAACTTTACATAGCACTTTTTTTGCTTCTTCAAAAAGGATAATTTTTTCCTTTCTTTCCCACTGTTTTTTCTCCCTTTCCCAATATTCAGCTATTTGTTCTGCGAGCTGCTTTTGATGGGGAGGCGTCATTAATGACATAAACAGATGCTTTCGAATAAGATGCTGCTTACCGTCTAACGTTTGCACTCCGCGTTTCCCTAGTAATGTTTCTTGAATCCGATTGGGGATTGCCCATTTTCGTTGGAACTTGTCCACATCATAAAACAGTTCAGCTGCCTCTTTCCCCCTCATACATATGACTTTTTGCCCCATTAAGCGGGTCTCAAAAATATCGGATTGGAATTTTTCCACCCGATTGTTAATAAACAGATAGCCTTCTTTCAACAGAGCGAGACTGTTATCCATTCCCTCATCACGAGGAATTTGGTTTGTTGACATAGGGACCTACACCTTTCTTTCATCCACTTTTATTTTTTCGTTTAGCATTTCATTGATTTTGGTTTCGAGATCATTCTTTTGCCAATTTATTTTATTTTTTTCGTTTGGCGGCAACCCATGCGAGTGCACTAAGCCCAACGACGAGAAATCCGGTAATGACCGGGTACTTCGTTGCCTTTACATAGAAACTTGAATTGCGTTTCCACCCGATATTTGTTCCTCGCTCATGCATTCCATATCCTGCCTTGAATAAGTTGCTTTCTTCAGGTCGGTTGGATGGACGATTGGCGTATTGAGTCTGAGGAAAGTAGCGTTCCATCAGTTTGTCGGTAAGGCGGGGAAGGTTCGTTCCTATTAGTTTCAGTGCCCTCGCTTGCGATCCGATGTAGATATTGCGTTTCGGATGTTCAGCGGCAAATAAAATTGTTTCTGCAACAGCTTCAGGCGGGTAAACCATCCCTTTATGTACCGGTTGTTTATCAAAGTAACTTCTGGCATGTTCATTGTAAGGGGTGTCGATTCTCCCAGGATGGATCAGCGTAACAGAGACGGGCACCTTTTCTTTTTCTAATTCCATTCTGAGGCTTTCTGTCCAGCCGTGAACAGCAAATTTGGACGGGGCATAAGTCGATTGAATCAAAGTTCCCCGATCGCCAAACAAACTCCCTACATTAATGAGCGCACCCGGAACACCTCTTTCTTGAAAATGGTTTACAGCCACCCTTGACCCGTACACCACACCCCAATAATTCGTATCAAACAATCGTTTCATATCGTCAATACTGACTTCCATTGCATACCCAAAGATAGTTACCCCGGCATTATTCACCCATGTATCAAACCTGCCAAACTGCTTAATGGCTGTTTCGGCAATTTTTTTCACATCTTCTTCTCTACCAACATCCGCTTTTACATAAACTGCCGAATGACCCTTTCTTTCTAATTCGTTGACCAAGTCCTTCAAGGCGTCTTCATTTCTGGCGGCTAAGACGACTTTCGCACCTTTTTTCGCGGCGATTCTTGCAGTAGCTAGCCCGATTCCACTTGAGGCACCAGTAATGACAATTACTTGGTCTTTCACAGGTTTTAATGAAATCGGTCTTGTTTCACTTATTTCATCAAATCTGACCTGATCAAGAATTTCTTTATCCATTCCATTTAAGGCTAGTACTTTTTCTTCATATTCATTTTGTCCTTTGCGTTGTATTTCACTCATAATTAGGCTCCTCTATTTTAAATTCTTTCTAAAAGTTAAAAGTTAGTATTAAATCCTTATTAGAAAAAATACACTTGTAAATATTTCATAAAGGAGCACCGGAAATTAACTCAACAGTTATCATGACATTGATTTTCCTTTGTTTTCGTTATTATAAATTTTCCACAATAAAAATAAGCCAAAATGTCCCATAGGATTTTGATTGCCTTTTTCCGGTATAAAAAACTTTACTTTCCCGGTATTTTCCAGAATAGTCATGGCCTTTTTAGCTGCTATTCATATAGAAAATAGATTTGCCGGAGTATAAATTAGGTAATGATTCAAACACTATATAAACAGATTGGATTTTTTACTTACTTGAGTTTCGCATGGCAAAGTTTCGTCGACAAAAATGAACCTTAGCCTAAAATTGTTGGCGAGATTGGTTTTCTAAGGTCGAAACTCAAGTTACTCAATTTAATTCACTAAAGGAGCGACATAAAATGGCTGAAGAAACCATTTTTATTCAAAACGCTACATCTGACACCCCCATTCAACAAATTCAACAACTGTTAAAGGGAAAAGATGGAATTGAAAGAGTTCTAATTGATACGGACGATGGTGAAATGAAGATTGAATTTGATGAAAAGAAAATTTCCCTGAAGAGCATTTATTCTTTATTAAAAGAGAATAACTTTTATATCCAGCGGTAAGAAAGTTTAGCTATTTCTTAAAACTTGCTTTGGTTAAAACTTTTAAGCAAAAGAAAAAGTGTTGGGGGTGAATATATGAGAAATAACAATCACAACAAGGATAATCAGTATGAAAATTGTGATACCGATATGGATCGAGGAGCATATAACGATATGTTAAATAGCGATAATGCATTTAGTGACAAAGGTTTAGAAAATGCAGCATTAAGTGAGGAAATCCTCAATAGAGAAGCCAATCACGAGGGAAGTGATTAGCTGCAAATATAGTAAATGTTCTTGCTAGGAGCTGGTATATTAATGGGTGCAATTGAAAGAGGCGGATATCGTTTTGAACCGGAATATAGCGTGATTGAACAAAACGGAGCAATACATGTTTACCATGAAGGAAAATTTGTTGAAGAATTAAAATTTGCCTTTTCAGGAGATTCTCCTGATCTTGGAAAGATAGAGGAGCTAGTTGAAACATATTGTGAAAAAAAAGGTATATAAAATAGTACCCCATACCAAAGCAAAAAAGCAGCTTCATCTTTTTGAGGCTGCTTTTTTGGGCCAATAGTATGACCGTTTTTTAGTTTTCTCCTCGTTCCGGGCTTTTTTTACGACGGATTTTTGGCTTTCCCTCATTCATATAAATCCTGCCTCTCCTTCAGTACAAAAGCAAATTTAAGTTAATTGGCAAAACACTTTATAACTAACGATCGTTAGCTTATAATGGAATTAGTGCATTACGCTCATTAAAATACATCTGAATAAACATTACTTCTATATGAAATGGAGGTGAAATTATGACAATAAGTACAAAGGAAAAAATATTTTACATATCCTTGGACTTATTTTCTCAAAAAGGTTTCAGCGGGGTTTCCATTCGTGAAATTACGAGAGAAGTAGGGATTAAAGAAAGCTCTTTATATAACCACTTTAGCAGTAAAGATGAAATTTTAGAATCTATTTTTAACTTTTTTAGAGAAGATTTTTCTAAAACATTACCGCCTCTTGAAACGCTGAATGAAATCTTGCAAAAACATTCGGTCAAATCTTTTTTAAGAGCCGGTCTCCATAATTTCAAAAAATATATGGAAGACGAAACCGGGCAAAAAATGTGGCGGCTTCTCCAAGTGGAACAATTTCGTTCACCATTGGCAAGAGAAATTATTTTACATGATTTATATGGAAAGACAATTGAATTCCTCGAGATTGTGTTTACAAAATTCATCGAGTTTAAAAAAATCCGGCCGTATAATCCGAAAGTACTTGCCATCGAATATCAATACCCGGTTTTTTCTTTACTTACGGAATACAATATTTTAAAATTTGACGGAAAAGGCACCGCTGAAGTTGAGAAAAAACTGGAACAGCATATTGATTTCTTTTTAAATACCATTTTGGAAAAATAAAGTAAAATTTCATCAGTGTTTATAACTGCCCGATTGGTTCTACTAACCATCAGTGGGATGAAGAATCCCCACTGATGGAAGTTTCACTTTATCTATATGATTTTGGATTTAACGCGTCTTTTAATCCTTCCCCAATAAAGTTAATGGACAGTATTGTCAAGGTAACAGCTAATGCAGGAGGAATCCAAATCCACGGTTTATCCTGTAGTACGTCAGGTTCATTTGCAAAAGATAACATATTCCCCCAGCTTGGAGTTTCAGATGGAACGCCAAACCCTAAGAAACTTAACCCGGTTTCTGCAACTATCATACTGGCAAATAAAATTGTAGCCTGAACAATGATTGTCGATAAAACATTTGGCAGTAAATGTTTTATAATCACTTTAAAAGGTGAACATCCAATCGATATCGCTGCAAGGACATATTCATTTTCTTTCTCTGCCAAAATTTTGCTCCGAACAATCCGGGCTACACCGCCCCAACTTAATCCACTAATAACCATGATCAATACCCATACGCCGCTAACCTTATTTTGAAGGATCGCGTTTAGTACGATAACGAAAACTAAGAAAGGAAATGTTAGAACAAAATCGGTAAACCGCATTAACAGATTATCAATGGTTCCTCCAAAATAACCGGCTATGGAACCAATAATCGTCCCAGTAACAATAACAAATGCCGTACAGGCAAGCCCGATAAACAAAGATATTCTTCCACCATATAACAATCTTGTAAAAACATCCCGGCCGTTCTTATCTGTACCAAGCCAATGCTCCGATGAAGGTTCCAGTGAAAATGAACCCATATTTATTCTTGTAATATCATGCGTGGTAATGTATGGTGCTAAAAAAGAAACAAAACAAACAAAAACCAAGAAACATAAACTAATCATCGCCAGTTTATTTCTAATAAACTTTCTTCGAGCAATGGCCCATGGAGACATACTTTTCGGCGGCTTAATGTTCACGGCACTATTTTTATCTGTCATTATTTCCATTGCCATTCCTCCTAATCAAGCCTAATTCGCGGATCAACAATACCGTAAAGGATATCAGCAACTAAGTTTCCGAATAATGTTAATACAGAAAACATCATCGTTAATGTCATTAAAACAGAATAGTCGCGGTTCGTTACTGAAGTTAAGAAAAGTTGTCCAATTCCGGGATAGGTGAATATCGTTTCCGTAATAATTGCTCCGCCGACTAAGTTTACGATATCAAATCCTAAAAATGTCACTAATGGAATCACTGAGTTTCTAAAAATATGAACATTATATATTTTGCTTTCTGAAGTACCTTTTGCACGGGCTGTCCGGACATAATCTTTCCTACTGTTCTCGATAATATCATTACGTAAAAATTGTGTATAGGATGCCGTATTTAATAGTCCTAAAACGAATGCCGGCAATAACACATGATGGAATCTGCTCAGCCAGTATTCAAATGTTCCCTCAGTGACTGATATATCCACAGATCCATTAGAAGGGAACCATCCAAGGTGAAAAGAGAAAATATAAATGGCAAACACACCTGCAACAAAGGATGGTAAGGCCAGTCCGATATAGTTGGCTGCTGCAATTGTATTGTCTCCAAGTGTATATGGTTTCCGACCGGAATAGATACCCATCGCTAACGCTAAAACATAAGTAATAATTAATGAGGTCAAACTTAAAAAGATTGTATTCGGTAAACGTTCCATAATTATTTCATTTGCAGGAATTTTGTAACGGGTGGATTTACCGAAATCACCTTGAACAAAATTGGTAATCCAACGAAAGTATTGTTCATAAATGGGATCATTGTATCCAAGCTTTTCCCGCATCTGCTCAATATATTCCGGATCCGTATTTGCCGGATCAATCTCTCCACCAAGTGAGTCCCCCGGCATTAATTTTGCCAGGGAGAACACAATAATGGAGATAAGGAAAAGCATTGGAATCATAGCTAATACTCTTCGAAGCGTATATTTCAGCATATGCATTCTCCTTATCTTTCAATCAAAGGAACCATTTCATCATTATTGTTTAATCGACCATTTATGCATATCTTCCGTTCCTACAGGAGTAATTTTCACACCTTGAACTTTGTTAGAAATTGCATAAACGTCATTTAGCTCCATAATTGGCAGTGCAGGTACTTCTTCGTTAAAGATTTTTTGCCATTCTACATAAAGATTTTTGCGTTTTTCTTGATCAGTACCAACGACTTCAACATCCACAGCTTGTTTCAACAACTCGTTTGCTTCTTCATTGACCCAACGAGGATAGTTCCAAACTGTATCGTCACCCCATAGTGCCCACGGATCCGGGTCAGCACCTGTACCCCATCCGCCATAGAATGCTTCCATTGTTTCATGGTCTTTTTCAATTTGATCGTAGTAGAGGTTTACTTCTGTCATTGTTAACTTCGATTTAATTCCAACTTCTTCCCAATATTGCGTAATGGCTTTGGCACGGGCCTCATATGTCGGGTTGCCGGTATCATAATGAGCAAAATTGATTTCAAACTTTTTCCCGTTTGGATCTTCACGGAAGCCGTCTCCATCCACATCTTTATACCCGGCTTCATCCAGCAATTGTTTTGCTTTTTCCGGATCATAAGTGTAGTTGACCGGTAATTCACTGTTATCTGCAGCAATCCAATGTGCTGACGGCATTGGACGATTGACCGGATTACCTAATCCGCTAAAGAATTCTTTTACCCACTCTTCACGGTCGATTGCATATAATAATGCTTGACGTAATTGTTTGTTTGCATATTTGTCTTTATCCATTACAACTTTACCGTCTTTAAATGTGCCCAATTTGAATCCGATATAGTAGTAAGAAAGACCCGGAACTTCTTCTATTTTCACGTTTTTTAATTTTTGAATTTCCGGGAGTAATGATGGGTGGAAGGCACTCATATCCACGCCGCCGTTTTCAAGCTCACCAACGATTAATGAACCGTCGATCACTTTTACCACAACTTTATCAAGTTTCGGTTTTCCTTTCCAATAGTCGTTGAAACGAACTAACTCTACAGACTCACCCGGAATGACTTTTTGGATTTTGAACGGACCGGTTCCAATCGGGTTAACGCGTACTTGGTCAGACGCCAACCAATCATCAATATTTTTATTGCCTTTTAGGTCAGCAAAATGTTTTCTATTCAATGGATATTGCCAAATATTTTCTAAGTTATTTGCTCGAGCTTTGTCGAAAGTAATTTCAATTTCATAGTCATTAATTTTTTTCAAACCGGAAATGGAATCTGCTTTTCCTTCGTTAAATTCTTTTGCACCTTCAATCGTGTTAACATTGGACCAACGTTGATGATCCGGGCCAATCGAAGCAATTGTTTCAAGTGCAAAAATCCAGTCGTCGACAACTAACTCATCACCATTGTGCCATTTAACACCTTTTTCGAAAGTAAACTTAAATACTTTGTTATCTTTCGTTTCCCATTTAGCAATATTCGGTTGTGCTTTAATATTTTCATCAAATGTAATCAATGGATCTGTATTGAAAGTTAAAATTTCACTGTCAGATTGACTATCATAGAAGTTGACATCTAATATACCTTTAAATTCAGCTTCCATCGCATACGTTAAAGTGCCTCCGTCTTGCGATCCTGATTTGTTGCCTCCGTCACTAGATTTACTTGTCTTTTTGTCCCCGCCGCCACACGCAGCTAATGCAAGCGAAAGAACAAGCATTAGCGCTGTTAGCTTTAGAAATGATTTTTTCATTTTTCTCCCCCTTAATAATTTTTGCTTTTGCTAATTGTAAAGAATACATGCTACTTGATGCCCCGGCCTCACCTCCTTTAAAGTCGGTTTAGCTATTGAACACTCTTCTTTTGCCATCGGACATCTCGTATGGAATGGACAACCGGATGGCGGGTTAACCGGACTTGGAACGTCACCTTTTAAAACGATGCGTTCTTTGCTTTTTCTTGGGTCAGGTTCAGGAATGGCCGATATTAAGGCTTGTGTGTACGGATGCAGCGGTTCATTGTAAATCGAATTACGGTCAGCAATCTCCACGATGTTTCCAAGATACATAACGCCAATCCGATCACTCATATGTTTGACGACACTTAAGTCGTGAGCGATAAACAAATATGTTAAGCCAAAATCTTTCTGTAATTCTTTTAATAAGTTTAATACTTGGGATTGTACAGAAACGTCCAGCGCAGAAACCGGCTCATCGGCGACAATTAATTTAGGTTTCAGCGCTAATGCCCGGGCAATTCCGATCCGTTGACGCTGACCCCCGGAAAACTCATGCGCATATTTTTCATAGGCATCTTCCGGAAGTCCGACCCGATTTAACAGGTCCATAACTTCTTCTTTTAATGCTTTTTTGTTTGACTTACCAAAGTTTTTTAAGGGTTCAGAAACAATGTCACCAATCATTTGCATTGGATTGAGGGAAGCGTAAGGATCTTGGAATACCATTTGGAAATCTTTTCTTGCTTCACGCAATGCCCTGCCTTGTATATTTGTTATATCTTTACCGTCAAATATAATTTGCCCGTCTGTCGGATTGATGAGGCGCAGGATCGTTCTGCCCGTTGTAGATTTACCACAGCCTGACTCACCTACTAATCCTAAAGTCTCCCCTTTTTTTATTTCAAAAGAAACATCATCCACCGCTTTGACATTGGCAACCGTCCTTCTGAAAAATCCGCCTTTTACAGGGTAATAAGTTTTTAAATTTTTAACTTCTAAGAGAGTTTTAAAACGATTTTTATTACTGTTTATGGTCGTAAGTTTTGGTTGTGCGTTATTCATTGTACGTTCATCCCCTCCTTAGGCCTGCTCGTTTCATATAGTAAACAAGCTACCTCATGTCCTTGTTCAGTTTCAGCCAATTGTGGAGTGACAAATGAGCACTCCGGCATCGCATGTGGACAGCGCGCAGCAAATTTACAACCAACCTTTGGCATATTTTTCAACGAAGGTACGATTCCTTTAATAGACTCAAGTACTTCTCTATCTTCATCCATTTTTGGAATTGCGCCCATTAATAGCTTCGTATATGGGTGTTTCGGATTGTAGAATAAAGTATCCACATCGGTTCTCTCAACAATCTTACCGGCGTACATGACGATAACATCATCACACATTTCTGCAACAACGCCTAAATCATGGGTAATTAGAATAATCGCCATGTCATTTGCACTTTGAATTTCTTTCAGTAATTCGAGAATTTGGGCTTGTACGGTTACATCAAGTGCAGTCGTAGGTTCATCTGCAATGAGGAGCTTAGGTTGACATGCAATCGCCATCGCGATCATGACTCGTTGCCTCATGCCCCCTGATAATTGATGCGGATATTCGTCAACAATTTTATCCGGGCGGGAGATTCCTACACCTTTCAACAATTCAATTGATTTCTGTCTTGCTTCCTTTTTGGAAATTTCCATATGATTTAACAATACTTCTTGTAATTGATAACCAATGGTAAATACGGGATTTAATGAGGTCATCGGTTCTTGGAAAATCATTGCAATGTCTTTTCCGCGAATATTATTAATCTCATTCTCTGACATTTTCACCAGATCTTTACCGTCAAATAATATTTCGCCGCTGCGAATTTCACTAATTCCTTTTGGAAGAAGCCTCATTACCGATAGTGACAACACACTTTTTCCACATCCGGATTCACCAACAATTCCGACTACTTGGCGAGGCTTGACGGTAAATGATACGTTATCTACGGCATTATAATATTCACGATCAATTTTGAAGGCTGTTTCTAAATGATTAACCTCTAATAATGGTGCTTTTTTAGATGCATGGGTTAATTTGCTCATAATACACCTCTATCTTTTTGAATGATGATTCAGTTATTTTTTTTAAAGTATAAATTTCTGGCAAGGATGCCAATTAGTTGGAAATTTAAGATTTAAGTAAGTGCACAAGGAAAGTTTTTGTTACAGCCGATAAAGTTTTTCGGTGAACTATGCATCAATGGTCGTTTAAGAAAGTAAACGTTCGGTTGTATTTACTATCTGAAGAGTGAAAAAATAACATCCATACTTTGACAAGTCTTATTGCATGATCCGGGTGATTTTCTTATAGAATAAAAAAGTTTAAAAATAAGGTGGAAAACTTGGATTAGCCTTATTGTCCGGTTCCGGGCGCCTTCTTTAGAAAAGATACGATTCACCCATTGACATCACCTCTAGTTCAAAAAATTGACTGATTATATTACAGGTATTATTACTAATTTAATATGTAATTAGCATTTTTATGAATAATAGTTTTATATATCTTAATTCTAATTATATGGAAAAATTATTATTTTGCAATATAATATTTTGGAAATATATAAATATTCTTGTTTTGATTTGTTTTTGGTAGTTAAAAAGGGATAGGAAAAATGACCGCATAAAAATAGGGGAATGATTAGCACCGAAAAAAGTTATGGGAAAATTAACGCAAGATTTACTTTTACCATATTTACCATGAGATATAAAAATTATACAAAGAGCCGACAGGAATTCGGCTTTCTTAAGTTTAGTAATCAGGCGAAAAAATTCGGCAGTAAAATAAGGGGCCTTCAACAGGAGGGAAAAATCAACCCTAATTATTTATAAGCAAAAGTGATTGGAGAATTTTTAACTTGAAAGTTCTGAAGTTCAACAGTTTTTTCTATAATTCAACAAGTCTTTTACACTATATAAATCGTGTTAACTCATAAAAAATTATAAAAAAGTATTGAATTTCATCCGGTAAATTTGTTATAGTTTTTGATATAGTCTTTTACCTAAAATCAAAGGGGAGTAGTTTTTACAATAAAGCCGTCATTACATGGGTGGACCCCATCGGTTTTATTGGCAACCTTGCGTTGTTAACAAGACCTTTGAATTATGAAATTTACTCATAATTCAAAGGTCTTGTTCGTTTATCATAATTAAATCACTTGGAGGTAGAAAATGGATTTATCACTGTTTTTACAGTATGGCTCAGTTGTATTAATATTAGTAGTATTGGAAGGCTTGTTATCAGCTGATAATGCTCTAGTATTAGCAGTAATGGCAAAAAGTCTACCTAAAGAGCAACAGAAAAAAGCTCTAAATATCGGTTTAGCATTCGCATTTGCTTTCCGGATTGGTGCAATTTTTATCATTTCATTTTTATTTAATGTATGGCAAGTCCAAGCAGCTGGTGCAGCCTACTTGATTTTTTTAGCAATTAAACATTTTATCAAAAATGACCATAAGGAGAAAAAGGTAAAAGAAAAGAGCTTCAAAGGTGTTGTCACTCAAATCGCTTTTGCTGATATCGCATTTGCCATTGACTCTATTTTGGCGGCCGTTGCATTAGTAATTGCCCTTCCAGCGACAAGTTTCGGTCATATTGGTGGAATAGATACAGCGCAATTTATTGTCATCGTATTGGGTGCACTTGCCGGTCTAATCATTATTCGGTTTGCATCAGCTTTATTTATCAGATTACTGACCGATCGTCCCAGTCTGGAATCAGCAGCGATGTTAATTGTCGGATGGGTCGGTGTCAAATTGGCGGTTCATACATTAGCCCATGATGCGGTTCATCTCATTCCTCATTCATTTGTTGAAGGACCAATTTGGAACTCGATTTTCTGGGTTGTCATGATTTCGCTTGCTGTCGGCGGTTGGTTTTATTCGGGATCAAAACAAAAAGAAACTCCATTCCATAATGAAACAACTGCCAATATAACGAAAAAAGAGAAACATAGTATATAAAAGTTAATGTCCCTTATTGTTTTCATTAAAAACAATAAGGGACCAATTCTTGAGATACTATAGATACCGCTGTAACCGTCCTCAATTCAAGTTATGGATTTAAATCATACTTCTTCCCTTTTATTAAATAAGCAGCACTTTCAGCAATGTTCGTAATATGATCAGCCGTTCTCTCAAGGTGGCGGTTAACCAGGATTAATTGCACAAGCTGGTTTGTTTCTTCAGGATGTTCACTTAAATAAGCGCTAAGTTTTTTATAATTGGCATCACTAAGGTCGTCAATTTGATCATCCATATCCCCTACTTCTTTGGCAAGGCTGATATTTTCCTCAAAAAACGCTTGTAACGATTTCTCCAACATGCTGATACATCTATTCTTCATAGATTCAAGATCTGTTAAATGAATGAGCGAATGAACATTTCCGATCTGGATGGTTGACTTTGCAATATTCACCCCAAAGTCAGCAACACGTTCTACATCTGTAAGAATTTTTATCGCGCCGATAATCTTTCGTATATCTCTGGCCACCGGTTGCTCTTTAACAATTAACCATATCGCCAATTGGTCAATTTCATTTTGCATATCATCAATCTCATCATCATCTTCAATCACCCTTAAAGCCAGCTCAATATCTTGATTTTGAAGCGCAATAAATGACTTTTCTATTAACGTGCCTGTCAGTTCCCCCATCTCCATCATTTTTTCTTGCAGTTCCTGTAAACTACTATCAAAACTTTCCCGAACAACCATTTGAAACCTCCTCGATTCTTTTTTGCCCTTTTTCAATGCCCTCTAATTTTGCGGCTGTTTTGCTCACGAGACACGTTCTCACGCTGTAAGACAGGATCATCCAAAACGACCAGTTACATAATCTTCTGTTCTTTGGTCACTTGGCATGGAAAAGATTTTGCTTGTTTCATCAAATTCGATAATCTCACCGTTTAAGAAGAAGGCTGTTTTATCCGATACCCGTGCCGCCTGTTGCATGTTGTGCGTTACAATGACAATCGTATAGTCCTTTTTCATTGCCGCGATCAATTCTTCAATCTTCAAAGTTGAAATCGGATCTAACGCGGAGGTTGGTTCATCCATTAAAATCACATCCGGCTTCATCGCGATTGCCCGGGCAATACAAACTCTTTGTTGCTGACCACCCGAAAGTCCAAGAGCGGAAGATTTTAACCGATCCTGTACCTCATCCCAAATCGCTGCACCACGAAGACTGTTTTCAACTATTTCATTTAAAATAGCCTTATTTTTAATCCCTTGCATTCGTGGACCATACGCGACATTATCATAAATACTCATTGGAAACAGATTCGGCTTTTGAAAGACCATACCAACCTTCGTGCGCAATTTAATAACATCATTGGATTCATATATGTTTTCATCATCAATAATAATTTTGCCGCTAATTTTTACTCCTTCAATCAAGTCATTCATCCGGTTTAACGTTCGCAAAAACGTTGACTTCCCGCATCCGGATGGACCGATTAATGCCGTTACTTCTTTTTCTTTAATATCAATTGATACATCAAAAAGAGCCTGTTTTTCACCATAAAATAAATTCAAATTCTCTACATGAATTTTTGTTTTCGTTTCAGGTGTTTCTGTTACGGTTGACTTTTCATCTTTTACCATTTTTGGTTCCAGTATTGTTGTATACATACCCCAGTCTCCTTTTTTAATAATCGGCTTTATTCAATTTTTTTGAGATCCATGTGGCGGAAAAATTAAGTATTAAAATAATCGCAATAAGAATAATGCCAATTGCTGCTGCGAGCTCAATATCTCCGGCTTCTTGTGTGACTAAATATGAATGGACAGTAAGCGTCCGTGCTGATGAAAAAATACTTTCCGGCATGGCAGCTACCGTTCCAGCTGTTAAAAAGATGGCGGCAGATTCACCGATTATCCGTCCCATGGAAAGAATAATTCCAGATAAAATTCCCGGCATGGCACTCGGCAAAATTACTTTATATAAAGTTTGCAGTTTTGTTGTTCCTAAAGCCAACGAACCTTCCCGATAGCTTTGCGGCACCGTCTTTAACGATTCTTCTGTCGTTCGGATAATGACCGGTAAAATAATTATGGTTAATGTCAGGGACGCTGCAATAATGGACATTCCTAATTTTAAAGTCGTTACAAAAAACACCGCCCCAAACAAACCATATATAATTGATGGAATTCCAGTTAAGCTCTCGGTCGCAAAACGAATGATTCTGACCATTCTTCCTTGTTTGGCATATTCTTGCAAATAAACAGCTGCGAGTATGCCAATCGGGGTCGCGATAAGTAAGGAAATGACAATTGTGTATATCGTTGTCACCACCATTGGCCAAATTCCACCCCCGCCTGATGGGGAATAATCACCAAAAATAAAATCAAAGCTGATAAGTCCAATTCCTTTGTAAAAAATAAAGCCAACAATGGTTACGAGTACTGCAACTGTAAGGAAAGCGGCAAACCATAATAGCCCCAGTAAAATAAGATCCTTAAGCTTTCTCAAACTTAATTACCACCTTTCGAACTGATTCTTGCCAGCACAAAATTTAATAATAAAATAAAGGAGAATAAGACGATCCCGGTGGCAAACAACATTTCTTGATGGGTCCCAAAGGCATAACCCATTTCTAATGCGATATTCGTTGTTAAAGGCCGGATACTGTCAGTCAAGCTGGTTGGGATAATCAAACTGTTTCCAGCCACTAAAATTACTGCCATTGTCTCACCAATTGCTCTTCCCATTCCTAAAACAACGGCCGTCATAATACCTGATTTTGCTGATGGTACAACAACTTTAAAAATTGTCCCAATCTGGGAAGCACCTAAAGCCAATGAACCTTCCCGGTATGATTTTGGAACAGCCCGGATAGCTGTTTCCGCAACAGTAACAACGGTCGGCAACATCATGATGGCTAAAACGAGAATAACGGCGATTAAACTCTGTCCTTTTATTAAACCGAGCTGATTTTGCAAAAAAGGAACGATAACGGCCAGCCCAAAAACGCCGTATAAAACAGATGGAATACCCGCCAACAGTTGTACTGCCGGCGAAATTATTTTTGCGATACTTTTCGGAGCAATCTCTGCCAAAAAAATCGCGGTAAATAAACCGACCGGAACCCCAATGATAAGGGCACCAATTGTAGCGTAAATGGAAGCAACGATCATAGGAAAAATGCCAAATTGATTTTCACTTGGAACCCAATCGTTGCCGAACAAAAAATCAACGATACTATATCCTTCCCCAATAAACGGCTTGGACCCTTTAAAAAACACAAATCCAATAATAAGTAAAAGGCTAATAACAGAAAGAAGTGCACAAAACAGGAAAACTTTCCCTGATAGTTTCTCCATAAAATACTTTCTTTTATTTGATTTTTCTCTTTTTACAGGTAAGGTTGACATTGTTTACTCCTCCGTGGTTGCTAGTACGAATGTTGCTTTATCTTTTGGTTACATTTTTACAGGGATCGCTCCTGTTTCCCTAACAATTTTTTGACCTTCCGAGCTTAATATAAAATCGATAAATTTTTTCCCTTCATCGGAAAGATTTTCCTCTTTATGAACAAATAAAAATGGACGGGACAGACTGTATTTTTGCCGGAGAACATTTTCTGCTGTTGCCTCGACACCATTAATACTTACTGTGTTTATCGATTCATCAATATATTCAAACGAAATAAATCCAACTGCATGTTTGTTTGTTGCAACGGTTGTTTTAATATTTCCGTTTCCGCTGGCAATAATGGAATTTCTGACCAATTCTCCGGATGAATAACCGACAATTTCTTGGAAAGCGTCACGGGAGCCTGAGCCATCTTCACGGGAAACAACAACAATTTCCAGATCATCTCCTCCAACCTCTTTCCAGTTGGTAATTTTTCCTGTAAAAATATCCTTTACTTGTGTTATTGTTAAATTTTTAACATGATTACTTGGATGGGTGACAACAACAATTCCGTCATAAGCAATCACCGTTTCCTGTAAACTCGCCTTCTCTTCCTCCTTTAAATCGCGGGAAGACATACCGATTTCCGAAACACCATTTACGGCATTGGTAATTCCTGCAGATGAGCCAATCTGGTTAATTTCTATATTTACATTGTTCTTCTCTTTATATTTTTCAGCTAATTTCTCTGCTAGTGGTCCGACTGAAGTAGAACCGGAAATGGAAATTGTAGCAGCATTTCCATTTGTTGTTCCTGATTTTTCTTCATTTTTTCCACAAGCGAATAATATAATTGTTAAAACTAGGGTAATAAGAACCATTCCTTTTCTTTTATCTATCATTTGAAAACCCCCAAGATGCACAAATTGCACAATGCTCATTTATATTCTCTCTAATTTAGAGAATAATTATGTTTTGTAAATGAGCTATTAAGTGAATGTAAAGGTTTTGTAAATTTTATTAATAGATTTGTTTGGAGTGAACAGCTATCGGCAATAATATCCCCGGAACTGTCCGGATCGATAAAGTATTTTAAATTATGTCTTGATGATTAGTTACCCAAGAAAATCCCCTGATAATATCACACAAGATTTGGAAGAACAGAATGTCTAACAAAACAGCTCTATGGAACATTTCGAGTGGAAAAATATGTAAAAATGTCCCATAGAACGGCTCTATGGAACAAAATTAGAAGAAATACAAATCGAAATGTCCCATAGGATTGACCGAATCACATTCTATGGGACAAAATCGTCGGAAATTGGGGCTGAACTGTCTCATAGAACGGCTCTATGGAACAAATTTGCTATTCAAATTAGATGATTTTGGTATGTACTGATTATTTTTAATTCAGGTCGTTAAACTATCCTTATAAGTCAATCATTTATGTTCTTTATAACTTTTAAAGAAAAATTGAAAACAGTCATATAAAGTTTCACCTATATAATCAGGTAATCCGGCTGTATAGGAATTCATATAAATTGCTTGGTTTTCTATCCCTTTTTGTTCCGGATTCGGAATTGTTAAACTGCGAATATCGTCCAATATCGCCACACTGGCCCAATATTTTTCCGGATTGGCCTTCCGCATATAAGCAAACCGACCACACTCGGCACTAAGTCCGCTATCTTCCGGAATAGTAAAATGACTTAACATAAATTGGCATTGTTCTAGTTGCTGATTATCACCGTCTGCAATCATCGCATTCGTAATTAAATGATTTGCATCTTTTTTGTTAATCTCATCATTATGTTGCGGCAAATAATAATCTAAGTGAACCGCTTCACACAAATCCGCCAGCAATTCTAATCCTAGTCGGCCAAAATCATTAAACATCTGACCGCTGCCAAGATACACCTTTGCTTCATGGTGGAAATCAAAATCGTTAACTAAATCTTTAATACGGTGCTTTTCCATAAATTGAGAGAGCATTTGTTGAAAATGATTGAGTTGAATCGACTTTGTCTTCATGGAACTTCTCCTTTTCTTCCTACATTATGTAAAAATCAAAAGTCAATAAATATAGTAACACAATCATCTAGGAAAAAAGTAAATTTTATTTTATTATTCCTTTTTGTCTTTTTTATTTTCAAATGCTTCTTCAATAATAAAGAATACAATCACAACAACAATTTCAGTCATTAGTGGAATGGTTATCGATTCCATTACATCATCTACTGTATGGAGAGCAATCCAGGAAAAGAGACAGTCCAAAATCATCCGGGTAACAAATAAATTAAATTTGTTTGTTATATATGTTGATAGTAAACCAAAAAGCAGAATCGATAGGAAATCTAGAATAAGAGCGACTATAAAATATACAACTGCAAAAAGAATTAGTGACTGAATCGATTCATAATGAACGCCAAAGATGTGAAATAGTCCGGCAAAGCCAAAAAAGAAAATTCCAATTATAAAGGAAAGTGCCAAGACTACAAGAAGGATCAATGATACAATAACTAAAATCTTTTCAAAAGGCTTCAAATCAGAAAAAGAGTCGTTTTCTTTATGTTTATTCATTTATACTATCCCTTCTGTTGTCGTATTATCGTTCTTCACATTGTTCTTCCAAATCGTCTGATCGTTCGTTTAAAACTCGGTCCGCACAATATAATATAACCTTATTAGTTGATATTTTTTAAGGAAAAATACGGTTCATCGGAAGCTAACTAATTTAAAAGTTTTAAATAATTTTATCCTCTCCCTTTATAAAAGTCATTGTTTATGTATATATAACGAAAATACGGATTAAATGTAAGTTGGTTTCACTTTTCCCATAAATTTGTTTAACCGTTAAGGTAGAATAAAAACTTTAAATAACAGTAGAAGGTGTGAATTGCTTGATTATCGGGCGATTTCATATTAGTCAGGCAAGTGTTCGTTTTCATTGGGAACATAAGCCAGAGAGGGACAAATAATTTCTCTAAAATTTGCTTTGATTGAGTTTTCATTTATATGCAAATTCACCTTCCTTTAAAAAGTAATGCATTTCCCTTACAATTGAACTGGAAAGATTTTTCAAAAATGCAAGATGGGGGAAAAATATATGGACAAGCATGAATATATGGCTTTGGACGGGATTGGTCTTGCCCAATTGGTGAAACGAAAGGAAGTATCACCTAAAGAATTAGTTGAAGCCGCCTTTAAACGGTTAGAGGAAGTTAATCCAACGCTAAACGCGGTCATTCGTACACGGAAAGAAAAAGTATTTCAAGAAATAGCTGAACTCCGGATTGGCGAGCAAGAATTTGCCGGGGTTCCGATTGTGTTAAAAGATATATCTCAAGCTGTTAAAGGTGAGCCGTTAACATCCGGTTCCAAACTGTTTCTTGATAATATCGCCAAACGCGACTCCAATTTTGTTGCACGGCTCCGGAAAGCCGGGTTCCTTTTTATCGGTCATACAAACACGCCGGAATTTGGTTTAAAAAATATTACCGAACCGGAAGTCCACGGTCCAACACGGAATCCATGGAATACCGAATATTCTCCAGGAGGATCGAGTGGTGGTTCGGCTGCCAGTATCGCTTCAGGGATTGTTCCGATTGCCGGCGCAAGTGATGGCGGCGGTTCAATTCGGATTCCCGCTTCCTTTACAGGACTATTCGGTTTAAAACCGACAAGGGGAAGAACTCCGGTTGGACCCGGTGTCGGCCGGCAATGGCAAGGGGCCTCGATTGATTTTGCCTTAACAAAATCTGTTCGAGATAGTGCTGCCCTTCTAGATCTTTTGCAAACAGTACAACCGGAAGCAGCCTACCAAACACCGTTATTCCCCGGCAAGTTTAAGGACGTTGTTGAAAAGCCGGAAAAGAGAAAATTCCGGATTGCGTTCACAACGGAGTCACCTGTTGGAACCCCTGTCAGTGAGGAGGCACGTCTAGCCGTGAATAAAACTATCAAATGGCTGGAAGAACAAGGTTATGAAGTAGAAGAAAAAGCAAATAATGTTGATGGAATCCGCTTAATAAAAAATTATTACATCATGAATTGTGGTGAAATGGCCGGAATGGTAGCGTCAATCGAGGAGGCACTCGGAAGGCCAATTACTGTGGGGGATATGGAAATTGTTGCCTGGGTTTTGACCGTCGCAGGAAAATCGGTGACTGCAGCTGATTATACTAGAAGCCTTGATGAATGGGATGTGGCCGCAGCACAAATGGCTGAGTTTCATCGTACATATGATCTTTATTTAACCCCTGCCACAGCAAGCGCAGCACCGAAAGTAGGCGAACTCACCCAGACAGAAAAAGAAATTGCCGAACTAATGAAAGTTGGTGAGCTGACTAAGGTCGAACAGCAAAAACTTGTCTATGATATGTTCGAAGCCAGTCTTACTTACACCCCGTTCACTCAACTGGCGAATCTAACCGGTCAACCGGCAATGAGTGTTCCGGTTCATTTAACTGCTGGCGGACTTCCCCTCGGTGTCCAGTTCATGGCGCCAAAAGGAAAAGAAGACTGGCTCCTACAACTTGCCGCACAAATAGAACAGTCTGAACTATGGATAGGGATGAAAGGGAATCCGTTGCTTTGAAACACCCCGGGGAGGGTCTCTACTTCAAATTTGGATGACAGACCCTCCAAATCTTTTAGTTAAGTGAACTAGCTTTTATCAACCTTATATTTTCCACAAATAAATACATGATTACACACGGACATTTTTCAACTTCAAGCCTATCGCCCATCTCCCCCCAAAAATGAGGGCCACCGCCAAGACAATCATATATAAATATTTTCCAAACGGAAGATATAAGCTTAAATAATGCAAACCAAAGAACGGTAAAATGAGGAGCATGAGGCCAAAAATATACCAAGAATCACTTTCTTTCGCTGCCTCAAATGGTTCAGAAAACGGCATGGTAATTTTTCTGAACAAAAAGCAAATTAAGGTGTACAGACACGATGTTAAAAAGACAATGACCAAATCCGGTATAATACGAACGCCAAATATAGCGGCAAAAATCACGCTTAACAGGACATAGATAGGAACGTACAACCTGACCAGAAACGCCTTTAATGTCCCGCTAATGATCATTTCCATATTTTGGACTGGAATCACTTGAAAAATCCAGGCTCCTTTATATTTGCCGGAAAAACTTAGCATTAGTACAACAGACGGAATGACAATCATTGCAAAATAGATGGAAAGATACAAGTTGCTTGCAGCTGTTTCGGCAAAAGGTTGCGAGGCGATTTGGTTAAAAAATAGGATAAATGGAATAACAATTGAAAACCCAAGCGATGGGTAGACTCTTAACTTAAAATCGCGTTCCGTTTTCATCATGATGCCGGCAAAGCAAAAAGACGCGCGTTCCGTTTGGTCTCGGCAAATCAGTTTCAGCAAACTTTCTCCAATTTTTCCTCGTTTCTTTTCTTTTTGCGCTTGAAGTGCTGACAGTTTTTCCAAGCTTTTTTCAAATGAAGGTATCAACCGAAGATAAAGGAGAAAGGAAGCAATTGGGATCAGTACAGCAAAAACACTGAGAACAACCATTGTCGGACTGAACACGTGATTTAAAAACATTTCATAAGGTGCTGCAAACCAGATTGGCGGAATAAAAAGATGCCACCATTTTGGAATAAAAACAATATCAAGATTAACAAGCTCAAATGAACGCACAACAACTTGATAGCCAACCATAATCGAGAGCGAAAGTATTATTTGTACATAGTTAATTATATCCTTTAGTTTCTCACCGTCGAAAAACTTTAAAATTGCCATATAGATCAGCGCCGTGATGACAACAATAAACATATTTAGTAAAATTAATTCAATTACAGTAATAAGGAAAAAGATCGCGCCGTGCCGAAATAAACCGGCCAGCACCGGAATCCCGACAAGTGCAGCAGTTAATAACAGCAAATAAAACATAACATGAACATTTTTCGCCATATTAATTGTTTTTCGGTCAATTGGTCTTGTGTATAAAATATTTTTATCGCGAATATCCAAAAGCACCGTTGAAAAATCCGATACCATCGTCGTCATCACCATAAACATGATGATCCCGAAAATCAAACTCATTTGAAATAAATAATTCCCGCCTAAAAAAATAAACGGCAGCAAAAATAAACTCATCAATAAGTAGACCCATAACGATTTGATGAATCCATTGCTTTCTTTTTTCACGGTCCCGTCTTTTTTCTTATTTTGGTTGAAGATCGTTGGGACTCTACGCTCATCCATAATCATCTTCACTTGTAAAATTTTCCTCATTACCGAATAATTAACACCCATGCGGTCAAAAAACCATTGCAACTTGTCCAACACTTTTAATCTTTTAAAATCTCTCGTCTCCATTATTACACCTCTTGAACGAGCGAAACGAATCTTCTTCCAATTTCTTCATGGTTATGAAACCCGGTTAATTGATTGAAAATTTCTTCCAGTGTTCCGCCCTGTTTCTTTTGTAACTCGGCAAAAGATCCATCTGCAACAATCTGTCCGTCATTCAGCAAAACAATACGACTGCTGATTTTTTCAACGACATCCATAATATGAGATGAATAAAAAATCGTTTTTCCCTGTGCAGCCAGTTCAGCCAATATTTCCTTAAAGACCATAACACTATTCGCATCTAACCCGTTAATCGGTTCATCCAAAAAAAGCAGCTCCGGATTATGAAGAAGGCTTGAAATAATCAGCAGCTTTTGCCTCATCCCTTTTGAGTAGGAAGCAATTCTCGTATGAAAAACCTCGCCAATGCCAAACAGATCCATTAATCCTTTGGCCTTATATTCGACTAAGTCATGGTTTAGCCCATATAGCTCGCCAACAAATGTTAAATACTCATAACCTGTTAAATTATCATAAACATCGGCCATCTCGGGTACATACCCAATTTTTTTCTTATAGCTAATATCACCATTAGAAATATCACGGCCAAATATTTTTATTTCCCCGGAATAATCCCCTTCCAAACCGAGCAAAATCTTGACCGTCGTACTCTTCCCCGCACCGTTTGGACCGATATATCCGATAATTTGCCCACGGTAAACGTGCAGATCCACCCCTTTCAAAACTTCCTTCTCTCCAAAATTTTTACGCAAATTACGAATTGATAAGACTTCCTCACTCATGAATATCACCTGCTTTTCTTAACTTTATAATTATTTTCGGGATAAGGAAAATAGGCCTTGTCCGTTTATTTTTCATATTATTTGTCGATTTCCTCCGATTAACATATAATTTTGGAAAGCCCTCCTTGTGGCAAAGGAAGCGGAATTTGAAAATTTACATGGCCTCCCTATAATTGGAAACCTCATGAGTTTGAAATCTCCTTACTTATTTCCTGTATAAAACATATCCTTTAGTTTATTTTGGATTAGTACTCTAATCATAACATTGGATTAGTACTCTAATCATAACAAATAATCAGTGTTTATGCGGCTTTTTTATTGCTATTTTTATTTTTAACCACAAATATTTTTAGGTACGAAACTAAGAGTATATTATAATAAATATATCTAGTTTTTTATGAGGAGATTTATTATGAAAAAGAAAATTAAAGTAGTTGCAGGCGTTATAGAAAATGACCAAGGTGAGATTCTTTGTGCATTAAGGTCACCGAAAATGTCAATTTCAAATCATTGGGAATTTCCCGGTGGCAAGGTCGAAGCGGATGAGGATGTTTTTACGGCACTAAAGCGAGAAATAGAAGAAGAATTTAAATGTAAAATTGAGACTTTTGATATTCATAATGAAAACATTCATGAATACGAAACTTTTATTATTCATTTAATTGCAATAAAGGCAAAAATTATTGAAGGAAATCCTGTACCAGTTGAACATTCAAAATTCATTTGGCTAAAAAAGGAAAATCTAAATTCACTTGTTTGGGCACCCGCAGATATCCCAGCAGTAAAATTATTAATGAATGAAAAGTAGTCTTCTCAAATACGAGAAGACTATACCATTTGTGTAAATTCAGTATATAGATTGGCAGGAATTTCATGCTCCAGTTCAAGTTTTACTGTAATTGGCTTTTCTCCTTCATAATGAACCGTATTCCCCTTACCAATGTAAATATACGGTTCTGTTTTTCCATCTATTTCCCGATATTTCCGAGCAAATAAATGAAGATGGATACCCCGCACTTGATTGAAAATAATACTTTGCCCTCTTTCAGAAGATTGTGCCGTGCTATTTGGGGTTTGCCATTGAAAATACCGCCTATCAATAAATTTATCTTTGTAATTAATACTTTCTTTAATATTAGCTTCTTTATGCAAATCAATAAAAAGAAAATATTCATTTCCATTTGTTAAGAGACCGGATCCTCTAAACGAACTGTGTACTTTGCGATAATTTGATAAAAGGGCGACATCCATCATTTGATATTGTTCATATAATTTGAAATGAGGTACACCATAATAATCCCGTTTGAATTCCTTCTCATATCTAAATATGCCATAATGAATGACATCTTTTATATATTTACGATATTGGTCATGTTGAAGGACAAGATAAAACATTTCTGTTCTTGACACTTTACCATTTTTAATTTCAAGAAGTTTGGCACCCCGATTAATTTGTCCTCTATCACAATAATCCTGGTTCAACACTTCAAAAGCATGGCGAATACTATCGTCATCAACCTTTTCAACGTGTTTTAAAATCTCGCTTTTTGCCTCTTTCATCGTAATTTCATGTTGCTCAAGCAAAATTTTAAGAATAACCAACTCATAGATTCGCTTTAAAGGTAGTCTTGCTGACAAATCTTTTAAAGTTCTTTCAAAGGCATCATTCAGTAATAATTTTTTGATTCCTTCTTTCTTCTCAGTTTTTGCAAGGAAGTGTAAATAGGTCTTTTCTCGATTAATAAATTTTACTGGATCGGGTGCGCCATCATATTTTAAATAATCCATTAAAAGATAAGGAATTTTCCTTTGATTCATTTTTTTAAATTCAAAATACTCCTCACGTAAATATTTTAATGAATTAAAATTTTCCCGATCAATTTGTTCGAGAATGCGTTCTTTCGATATTTCATCCATTTGAATATGAGTTGCACCCGGCATATTGGCAAATCCTGTAGACACTGCCACTTTTAAGCTTTCTTTATCGTAATAACGACTTCCATTCAAAGCTATTGCAATTAAGAAAACCTTTGAGTGATTGCCAATAAAATCAAGAACCGTCAAAAATGACTTACTTTCATGCTTTCTTAATCCCCTACCTAACTGCTGAATAAAAACAATAGGAGAACTTGTCGGCCGTAACATGAGGACGGTATTAATTGAGGGAATGTCCACTCCTTCGTTAAAAATATCTACAGAAAAAATAACTTGAAGTTCATCCTTATCATCTTCTAATCGATTAATAAAATAAGTTCTTTCATCAGGGGAATGTTCACCATGTAAATAGACACTAGGATAACCTCGCTTAGTAAACTCATCAGCCATATACTTTGCATGTTCGATACTTGCGCAAAACCCTAAACATTTTCGTTTGTCCCCATCATGACTATAAAAATTCATTCTTTCAATAATGAAATCTACCCGTTTATTTACATTTAACCGCTTTGTTATTTCGGCAATATCGTCAATATCCACATCACTTAAATCTATCCCCTCAATATCTGTAATTCCAAAATAATGGAAAGGGATAATTAAATTTTCTTCTAAAGCCTCATGTAATCGAACTTCAATAGCCACATTATTATTAAATAGTTCAAACACATTCATATTGTCACTACGTTCAGGTGTTGCGGTCATCCCTAGCATAAATTTTGGGATGAAATAATTCATAACAATTTGATAACTGGGACTTGTTGTGTGATGAGCCTCATCGTAAATAATATATTCGAACTCTTCTTTTCCAAATTCGTGATAACATCTAGAAAGAGTTTGAATCGTTGAAAAAATATAATCAGCATTCTTGTCTTTTGTATTTCCTGTTAACAATCCAAAAGTAATATTTTCATTGGGTAATAAAAATTTGAATGTCTCCAGCGCTTTCTTTAAAATTTCTTCCCTATGAACGACAAATAGTAGTTTTTTAGGCTTATAATTTTTCACATCAAAAGCTGACATATATGTTTTTCCTGTTCCAGTCGCAGCAATAACCAACGCTTTCGATTCTCCATAATTTCTCAATCGCTCAAGGCTTTCAATCGCCCTTTTTTGCATTCGATTGGGAACAATATAATTTCTTTCAAATGTTAATTGAGACATTGGCCTTGACTTGTTTATTGTCTTTAGGAAGTTTTGATATTCGTTTAAAAATTCATCAGTTGCTTCTTCACTTATTTTCCACAAATAGTTATATTCTTTTAAAACTTCTTTTATAAAATTCGATTCATTTTTGGAGACAATTTCAACATTCCACTCAATATTACTTTTTAATGCACTTTGCGTAATATTTGCGGATCCAATGATTATTTTAAATGTATCTTGATATTCAAAAATGTAAACTTTTGTATGAAACCCTTTTTCATCAAAATTATGAAATACCTTTAAGTCTATATTATTAAAGGTACGAATTTTCTCTAGCGCCTTGACCTCGGTGAAATTTAAATATGTAGAAGTAATTATTTTTCCTTTTATCTCTCTATACTCCGCTTCTTTTAAGGAATCTAAAAGTAACTGAAGACCACTGAAATTAATAAAGGCCACACTAAAATAGAAAGATTCACACTCATTTAATGATTTGATTAATTCATTTAGTAAATTGCCATTATTAGAATTTACAATTAACCGTTTATCTGTTTCCATTTTAAAACCCCTACAAAGTTATTCAATTATTTTTATTTGATCATCATTTACATTTCCCAATAAATCACAATAAACAATTGTTATATATAATATTAGTGTAATCACTTTCTTGTTGTCGTTCCATACTTTTTTCCAAACATCTGTTACTTCCATTATAATTGAATTTGGCAAATACTAAAGCCATATTTCATTATTCATTTATGAAAACTTAAGCAAAATTTCATAATTTATATATATTTTGACTCACAGATGCAATATTTTGTTCAAATGAAACAGATTAAAATTATATTTAAGAAGCTATGGTGTAAATATTTACATAAACAGAAATTAATTGAAACATTTGTTTGGTTATGATATAATATTTTTGAAAATTCGAATCACGATTATGTTAATATTATACTCTGTAGCGTTTATGTAAAGTTGCCAAAAGAAAAAGAAAGACGGATTAACGATTTAAAAATGCTGTTTGAAGGAATTATCATTGGAGGCGATTCAATATCGCGGGGAAATTTTAAGTCTATTAAAATCATTTACTGATGAAGATTTCATGAAAGCACATGAAGATGCAGACGGAAATCTATTTACTATACATCAATATGTTAACGATTTTATTTGGCATGATCAACATCATATTGGACAGATGAAAAATTTTATAAGCAATTAGTATACGACGGTGCCTGACTGGAGCAGGCAAAGGATTAAGGTGATTAGTAAATTTTACATAGTGGGAATCTCAATATCGAAGGGGAATCAAATTGCATAAAAAACAAATGTTTATGAACCGTTTTACTCATCACCCGCGATTCACTTATTTGATTGCTGTGGTGATTACCATCTTATTAGGACTAGCATCGAGGAAGTACAGTCAGATGCTCCCATTATTTATTGCAGAAAATGCCGGGGATACAATTTGGGCTGGGATGGTGTATTTCGGTTTTCGGTTCCTATTCGTGGGAAGGAGCCGGTTAACAGCTATTATTCTTAGTTTTTTGTTTAGCTATACTATCGAATTTAGTCAACTGTATCAAGCAGTTTGGGTTAATCAGATTCGGGGGACTGTACTGGGCTCATTAATTTTAGGGAAAGGATTTCTTGTTGTGGATTTGTTTCGATATACGGTAGGGATCATTACTGCAGCTCTTGTAGATAGGGTCTGTCTCAACTGTTTCATGTAAGAAGTGGCTAAGGAACTTTGATGAGCGCAGGAGTTATAAGTGCGGTCTTCCTCAACTATTTACATGTACGAAGGGACAGACACCTTTAGCCGGGTCTAGCTTGTACCGTGGGTCAGACCCGTTCCCAAAATCGCCTCTCTGCAATGACAGTAATAAATTCATCTTTAAAGTTCGGATTATTTTTAGCAAATACAACGCCCAATAAATTATTTTCTCCCGATACCGGAAGATATTTCTCAGCATTCGTTGCAACTCCGATTGGTTTATAATGTTTATATACTTCCATGGAAAAATTCATCATCTCTTGGTTGAATTTCTTTTCTCGTTTCGAACTTCCTCCAACAACATAAAGTGCATCATATAAATTCGGGTTTGTTGTTAAAAAAGTTTGGCTGACAGTGATTTTTGTTCCGTCAACTCCAGTTATTGTTCCCAGCTTTTCACTAATAAAATCTATAAAGATGCCGTGTTTCTTGAGTGCATGAATGATATCCCCTACTTCTTCATCGTCAAAATTATGACCTATCAAAATGCCAACTCTTAACGTTATTGGATATTTCGTCGCATTTGCTATACTTAAGGATGGGAAATAAGATGTGACTGAAACTTGGTTACCTCCGCTTGGTGGCTCGACTCCTACATAATCAGCTATCATGGTGGCCATTCCTGCATCCACATGGCTAAGCATTTGTATAGCTTTCTCACGAATTGAGTGACTTTGAACTTTACTGAGTTGAAAACAAAGTGCTTGAATCAAATGCTGTTTTTCAATAAACGATAAACTATTCCAGAAAATTTTTGGCTGAGAAAAGTAATCTTTAAATGAATCAGGGACAGCTTTAACTTTATAGCCCTCGACCTTCTCCGGATAATGCGTATAGCCGCCTTCGCTTGGATGAGATGGAACTGGAAAATTATTGGCCAGAGAATTTTTCTGGTAATTTACTCTGTCAACAGAAATGAATTGCTTCATATATCCCCCTTGCATATAATTATGAACCGGGCAAACCGAACGATTAATCGGGATTTCATTAAAGTTTGGGCTACCCAGTCGATGCATTTGTGTGTCCCTATAGGCAAATAATCTTCCTTGTAAAATCGGATCATCTGAAAAATCTATTCCCGGAATGACATTGGCCGGATTAAATGCCACTTGTTCTACTTCTGAATAATAATTATCTACATTCCGATTTAAAGTCATTTTACCAATAACGCCTACAGGGACAACCTCTTCCGGCCATAGCTTTGTCGGATCTAAAATATCGAAATCAAATTCAGCCGATTCCCCTTCTTCAAGTATCTGCACACCTAGTTCATATTCAGGGAATGCGCCGTATTCAATCGCATCCCACAAATCCCTGCGATGATAGTCGGGATCAATACCGGCAATGATTTGTGCTTCATCTAACAATAAAGAATGGACACCAAGGACAGGTTTCCATTGAAATCTGACATATGTTGATTTCCCACTTTCATTTACAAAACGAAATGTATTTATACTAAACCCCTGCATCATTCGCCAACTTCTTGGAGCCGTTCGATCTGACATTGCCCACATAACGAAATGAGTTGATTCCGGATTGTTCACAACAAAATCCCAAAAATTATCATGTGCAGAGGATGCTTGCGGGATATCATTATGGGGCTCTGGGTTCAGTGCATGAATCGCATCCGCAAACTTATAGGCATCGTGGAGTATGAAGACCGGTACCGAAAACATTAGTAAATCATAATTCCCATCTTCCGTATAAAACTTAGTTGAAAACCCACGTGGCCCTAGTGTTGTATCACTCGACCCTTTATTTCCTTGCAAATTTGAAAACCGGACAAAAACAGGCGTCTTTGCCCCACGTTCTTGAAGAAAACAAGCTTTTGTATATTGCTGCATTGATTTATAACATTCAAACTCGCCATGCGCCCCAAACCCTCTTGCCTGTACAACTCGCTCAGGTATCCTTTCATGGTCGAAATGCATTTGTTTTTCAAAGAAATGGATATCCTCCATTAAATTTGGACCACGAACTCCTGCTTTTAATGTATATTCATTGTTGGAGATCTTTACCCCTTCATTAGACGTTAGCCTCTTTCCTTTATTGGTAACACGGAACTGATTGAGTTGATCTGTTTTACGATTCCCACTCAACTTCTTGAAGTTCTTTGAATCACCCATGGAATCCCCCTCATATTAGTAAATTTCCATTCTCTAAGTATACGTATGCCAATAGGGAAGTCCAATATTCACTTCAGTCCCTCCATTACCACTCCGCAGTTCTCACTTATCAGCCCTTCAAAGATCGCTTCGATAAATGCAACTACCGGGGCAAACAAACATATAAAGACCCGACTTCACAAAACAGAAGCCGGGATAAAACAGGTACATATCAGAGAGAGCAAATCCGATAGTATTTTTCTCAATGTTGTTCTCAAAAGATAATAACCAATAACCCTTCCATCCTTATCACACGAATACCTGACGTTGTTCTCAAAAGATATTTAACTATAAACCAATAACGCTACCCTAGCTTGGGTTGTCCTTTATCGGTCGCATCCACCCTACATATCAAACAAACTCAACTGTTCTGTTTGACCGAGTCGCTCGATGACGACCGGGTCATGGTCTTGGAAGTATGCCCGGTGTAACCATTGCTCCTTCGTCATCACTTGTTTGTTATTATCGTTCGATTCCCTTAACCGGCAGCTGTAGATAATCGGGAAGTAATCTTGTAAAAATTTCCCTTCTGCATGGGCGGTCAACGTAATGATTTGGAAACCTAATTGTTCGGCAACAAAAAAGACCGGACTTAATACGTGATCGCTTGAAGCTTTACCAAACGGGTTGTCCAATATAACGGCCCGATGAAGTTTTGTGTTGGGGCGATTTTGTTTTTTCTTTTCCGCTACATAATTTAAAATCCCTAAAAATAATGTCATATTTTTACTCCATTTTTCCCCGCCGGACCAGACATTACTTTGTTCCCATGAATACGATCTTGTCGTTACCTTGTTTTCATTCGTTACTTTTCGGCAGCTTACTTTCATTGCTTCATTCTTCATAACGTTTTGCAAGAGTTGCTTCGATTGTAACCACATTTCAATATCTTTTCTTATTTTCATATCATCTTGACTGCCATCCGGTTTGACATAGCGTTCTGATTCTAATTGAGTTAGGATCCATTCGATATAATCTCTGATTCGTTTTTTTCCTTCCTCTTCTTCCCATTCCGGAATCGAGAACGAATAAATGGTTTTCCAGTCATCCCCTACTTTGACCTTTGTTTTTCTTGGAATTTCCCGCAGTTCTTCTACAATGGTTGTTAAATGCGTATGAATTTGGTTGATAAATGCCTGAAGAGCGGCATCTTCTTTGCGAATACTTTCGTTGGCATAATTTATTGCTATTTCAATTCGCTTGACCATGTTTCGCTGAAATTCGAGTAATTCGTCATACGTATCTTTAAAATCGACGCCGTTTTCCGCCATTTTTCGCATCTTAAAGTCGGAAATGGTTTGGCAAAACTGTCTGAACGTTTGTTTCCCGTTTCCGACATTTTTATTTTCCCCGTCAACATTTTCTCGGGCCGACTCCAGTTCACGGATTATCGATTGAACAGACGGTTTTCGGTGATAGGTAAACGCCATTCTCTCATCGGCATTTAAAGGAGTCGCTTCAATATTAGGTGCGTCAAAATGATGTTTTTCAATAAAACGGTCCATTTCCCGTTCAGCTTCATTAATCGATTGTATTTCTTTTTGAATACGGCTCAGTTGCGTGTCAATAAATTGTTTCTTTTCGTCCAAATCCCGTTTTTCTTGTGCTAACCGGTCTTTTTCTTCATCGAGAGTGGCTTCAGTAAACTCGACTATTTCCACATCCGGATAATTCCGTTGAAACTGGTCAATCGTCAATTGCCATTTTCCTTTTTGCCCTTCTTTTGCCGCCAATTTTTCTGTTTTCATCTTGTCTAAACGTTTAACTTCTTTGGCTAATTGAACCATTAGCCGGCGTGTGTTTTCCATTAATTGTTCGCCATCACTCGGAAAAACTTGCTCTTCATTGAGTTGTGATTGCTCTTTCCGAAGTTCGTCCATATCTAATTGGACTCGGTTGATATTTTGAATGGCATTCTCCCGTCTTGCTTTCCATTCTCCGTAACTTTTACTGATTTTCTGCAATTTTAATTGAATCGTGTTCATTTTTTCTTGAATGGCCAGTTTACTTTCTCCGGTAAAAATCGGACTATAGGAACGCACAGCTCGATATTCATCAAGATTTTCATAGAATCTTAAACTAGACTCGAGATCCCTTTTTCGTTCTACCAGTGATTTTTCCTGCATTTGATAATCAGTCAACTGCCGGTTCCAACGGGTCATCTTTCTTTGAATATTTTCCAATTCATCAAGTAGTTGTTTTTCCTTTTTCTTCGCCTCTTCTATTTCACGGACGTATTGGAAGTATTCCATCGCCCTTTCCAAATTTCGTTCCAATCCCTGCATTTCTTCTTTGTATTCAGAAATCGTTTCAGTAATTTGTTTTCCTTTTTCTTGGCAGATCGCACTCTTTTCCTCTTCATTCTTGATTTTTCTTGACATTTCATCAATTTTACCAGTATGTTCGGAACGGGATTCATCTAATAGTTGGACTTTTTCAAACGGGTACATGGTAATAAATTGTTGGAAATCTCTTAAGCCTGTCTCCCATTTTTTCAGTTCTTGTTCTTTTGCTTCCCGAGTATCGGTTGCCACTTTTGCCCGCTCCTTGATTTCTGTTTTCCAATGGTCAAAAGCCTCTTCGTTCATTCCTTTTTGCCAATGAAGCGGAATCACCCATGTATGAACGTCATCCGTCATGATATCAACTGTAGCTGCTTCTTCCAACGTCATTACTTGGATTGGAAAATGCAATTGTTCAGCTGACATCTGCAATTTTTCTTGTAAGGCCGGTTTCGATTTATTCGTTGTGATGAGTGTAAGTGACCATAGTGGATAGGAACACTTTTTCTCGTATTCATGTTCATCAAGGGTTTGTAAGTACTCGACACCGGTAAGAAGATAGTCAAATTGGTTTTTCCACGATTTTATGTGAGAATCAATATAGGAATCGCTGAAAAACAGTTGCTGTTTGCCGTAATCGTCTACCAATCGGTATGCAATCCGTTCTTTATATAGCAACTCTTTTTTCTCTTTTGATAAAATATCAATCGACTCCTCAAGTCGAGAGAAAATTGATTTTTCCAGATCATAAATTGACTCAAGAGACGACCACCCGGGGCGGAGCAGACTTAATTTTTCAATAAGTATTCGCTGTTCATAATCAATTCTTTCCCTGTCATTCTCAATAAGGTTTAAAGAATTTTGCACTTGTTCCCGTTCTGTTTTCAGTTCATCAATTATTTTGCTGATTTCTTTTTGCTCATGTTCCAATTGTTTTAATTCTCCGGTTAATCGGATGACTTCTTCGTCTAAAAATTGATAACGGTCTTGCCAAAGTTTATATTCACTTTCCACCTTTTGTTGTTTCGGATTAGCAAGGAGCAATTGTTCCAGTTTTGCTAAATCCGTTTGACGTGTACGAATCTGATTTTCAATCGCAGCTGTTTCTTTTTGTTTTTCCGATTCGAGTTTCCCGGCTTCATCCAATTGTTTTTGAATCACTTCGATTTGTTCCTGAATCGGGTTCAACTCGTATTGAACTTGAGAAATTTCTTTTTTAATCTCGTCCATTGTTTCAACAAAGTAGCCGAGCAATGACCGTTTTGCTTCCTCCAGCTGGATTTCAAGGTCCTCCAATTCTTCTGTTTGGTCCAGCTTTTCGATTTCTTTTTCAATCATGGTTAATTCGTCTTGATAGTTCTTTAACTCCAATTTTAGTTTGGCGAGTTTTAAAGAATAATAGTCCCTGTTAACATTGGCCAACTCCTCTTCCCTTTGGCTAAAATTGGCATAAACTTCTTCATATTCTTTTTCCAGCGCCGTAAATTTCGATTTTTCTATGGCGATTTGGTAGGAAGCTTTTTTAACTTGGTAATGATCATAAGCTGATTGCCACTCTGCTAATGTTTGCATCATTCCATGGTGTTCTTCATTCATATTGCTTTTTTGCATCTGGATTTCTTCCCAAATGCCTTTTGCTCGCTGCTTTGTCTTGTCGTATGCAAGTTTTGCTATATGAAGCTTTTCAAAGGTTGCCACATACTTTTCCAACTCAGCTTGAATGCGTTTATTTTCTTCAATCGTTTCCTTTAATTTTTTATATTGTTTTAAGCTTTCATGTCGCTTTTCAAACATATCGGCAAACATTTTCGGATCATGACCGGCAATCGAGTTTTCCACTGTTGGGATTAACAGCCGGTCGAATAATTGATTCGTACTTTTACAATCATCAAAGAAAGCTTCTACACCGCCTTCTGAGCTATTGATTTTAACAATGCTATCCCATTCTTCGGCAATAATATGGTACTGTTCTTCAATGAATTTTCGATATTCTTTAATTGTGGAGAAGGTTCTTGCTAAAAAATTTCTGTCCCGCATGCCGCTATAGTAATCTTGCATTTCTCCTTTTTCCGCCGGACGTTTTCCATTTTTCCCTTCCCTGACAAACGGCATTTCCTCTATACTGTGAGCGTCACCCGCTCCGTACTCATACACATAGCGCAATGAATCCAGTCCGTCTTTTGTTGTAAACAGGGTAACCGCGGTAACGACGTAGCGTCTCGGTCTTTCATTAATTAACCATTCAATCGCAATATGGGCCGGTGCGTTTTCAAGAACTAATGTGTTTTTTATTTTTCTTTCAGCCAAGTCAGTATGGGGAATGATCGCCTGTAGGACCGTTTGAATAAAAACCGTTTTCCCGCCGCCGTTTTCAAGTAGAATTGCACCATTGTACCCATCAAAGAAAAACAGTTCATCATTATAGCGTTTCTTTCCCTCTTCATACACTACATTTGTTAGTCGGATTTTACTGATAGCCGGCATCTTCATTCTCCTTTTCAAAACCGTAAATAAATTCAAAAATCCCTTTGTTGAATTCGACTTCCATAAAGAACCGCTGAATAATGGTCATCGCCTTTTCAGTCAAAGTCACTTCATTATTACCGATATCTTGGATTAAATCTTGGTCTTTTAAAAATCTTCGTACCGTGTCGATAAAGCTTAATCGACTGATCGTATTTCCGGACTGTCGTTTGGCGGTTTCCTTAATATCATCCATATCATCCCATTTCTCGATGATTACCGTCCAATTATAAGAAAACTCTTTTTCTAGTTCTTTTAGCTCATCGATATCATGAGACTTCAGTTGGTCGATGCGGTCCTGGATAGAATGAACCCAGTCTTCCAATGACAGAAATTGTCTTGTCGGCTCATGGCTTTGATAGGAGTCATAAAAGCTGCCAAATAAGATTAATGTACAAAAATAGAGCAAATAAATGTCTCCGTTCGTTGCGCCAGACCGTAAATAATTTTTCTTAATCCAATCATTGGATACGTGGAATGGAGAAAGCCTTGTTTTTGGTACGAAGAAAAGTTGTTCACTTGTTTTAATGATGACACAATCGACTTCGTAACTAAATAGGTCTAGTAATGCGCGGATATCGTCATCGGCATTGTATAGTTGGACACTATCAACACCAAGTACACCGTCTCGCGCCAATTTTGTATACAGTTGAAAGGCTTGGATTACTTTACTCTCTGAATAGTCCATCGTCTGTCCCCTCCAATTCAAATGTCATATCCTGGATGGAATACCTGTCGACTTTTTGAATAATTATATTTCTTTCCGTTACTATTAACACCCGTCCGTTTAAGCTGGACAGTGCCTCACCAAGCACCGTTTTGCCGCTTGTTTCATCCTCGTTTCCGTTATGAACCGGTGAACGCTGGTGCAAAATCAGCCAGAAGTCGTAAAAGTATCTTTGTTGATAGATCTCCTCCATCCCTTGATTTTCCAAATAGGCAAAAAATCCGGATAATGTTCGAACACCATTGTTTTCATAGGATTGAAGAAACAGTTCCATTAATTCACCGTATTTTTTTGTAAGCCATAAACGATACGGATCATTGGTATTGTCATCGTTTACGTCAAGGAAATGATATTCCACTTTTTCCTCGCGTTCCTCAACCAGGTTTTGTTCCGCCAAAACAGTAAGGGGTGACCATGTCCGATTTTCCTCTACTTTTAAAAACGGATGAAGCAACCCTTTCATTGCGTCCATGGGCAGTGGTGCTGATACGACTCGTGACACTAAATCCTGATCAAAATTGAACGATTGCATGCCTGCATAATAAAGCGATTCCTGCGCTGTCATTAAGGTTGTATTTTTTAAATGAAAAGTCTGGTCAAGTAAGTGGGAATGCTCATAATGCACTTCTTCCAGTTCGCGGTTAATTTTTAAAATATAATTGTACGCATTTCGTTCTTTCTTATGGACATCTTGGGCATATAACCGTTCCCTTGTTTCTTTGACAAAATTACGCAACTCCTTAAATTCCTCGTCTTCCCGTTCGAGCCGGCCGTAAATATCATCGAGAAGCTGTTTGTAACGTTCAAAGGTTTCCTCAGATACTATGCTGCGCTGGATTTCATGTTTTAATTTCTCCATGCGGTCCTCAAGGGTTTCCACATCAATCCGCATTTCATTAATTTGTCTGAGGGCCCCTTTAAACTCGCCCTTTTCCAGCTGTTTTCGTAAAATTAATTGATTGATTGACAATTGAAACTCGCTGTAAAACTCTTTTGTGGCAAAAATCAGTTCCAGTCCGTCGTCATCCAATGTATAATACTGTGCATTTGTTTGCACATCAAAATTGTTTGCTTTTAGTATTGAATATTCGATGACACCCGTTTCCTTTTTTTCCCAATCAAAATATTCATAGCTTCGTTTTTTCCCATGTGTCGGTCTGAACGTTTGAATGATGGTCCGGGCATACTCTTCATATTTCTCGTCACGCAATATATAAACTTGATGGGTCATTTCTTTAAGAAAGGCCGCCAATTGCTTAACACCTGTTTTTGATTCACGAATCAGTTTATTTTCAAAGAAAAATAGTAAAGCTAAAAGACCAAGGCCTTTCATATCAATGTTTTTACCTTCTAAGTCAACTTCCCGTTTCCGTTCCAAATCGTATAACGGGTCAAAGAGGGCAAGCCTTCTCATCCGCTCCATGTAACCGGTCGTTATTTCTTTTAGATCAAGGCTTTCCAATCAGATTCCCTCCAAATCGCTTGCAATTGTTTCGATTTTAGTATTTCTTGCGGATAATAAGTTCCCAGTCGTAATAATTTTTGAATTTTGTCTTGATGGAGTTTAGAAAAATTTGTTAAAAAAGCTTGTAATGCTTCTCGATTTTCTAATTGGTAACCTTTTCCTTTTACCGGTTCTTGGGCTAAACAGGCAATGTAAAACGGCAATGCTAATTTTACCGATTGTCGCTTCGTTAACGAGTACCAAATAGACACACCTTCTCGGTCAAGGTCGCCAAAATAAAAAAACTCATGATTGGCTTCGACCGGATATTGAGCGGGAAATTGTTCAATGCTTTTAATAATTACTTTGCCGCTACCATAAATTAAGGTTGAAAATTCGGTATCCACGAGGGCCGGCAACAATCCTTGATACGTCGTTTTATTTTCAACAATAAGATGGAATTGGTTCTCTCTATGAATTTGTCCCGGATTAACCGCAAACATTAACGGTTCTGAAACCGGAATAATTTGTAACCGTTCATAAAGACCAATCCGTTCTAAAACTTCTTTTCCTCCCTTTTCGACAATCCATTTTTCATCATGTACCAGTTCAAAACTACGCTCAGGTGCCGGAACCGGTTCATTGGGGAAACCAAACGCTTTTAAATAATGATCGATTTTTTCAATAAAGGGAAGGTCTTGTTTCCATACGACCGGATCAATCCGGAAGTATTCATCAAGTAGTATGGCGGGATGCAATTTATTCCGGTATATTTGCAATTCTTGGTGATGGCTTGAGGCCAAAACACTTTTTTGAATACGGTACTGATAGGCGAGGGATGGAGTCCGTGCCGTCCGTCCTTTGGATTTTACCATTTCCAGTATCTGGTCCTTTTCCAATTGCAGAATGACGTCCGCAAACTCCTCATAAGTATGAACGAAGGATTTTGTCAATTCTTCTAAACGGGTTAAATCTATCATACGTTTCGGATAAACAGAGAGGATTCTTTTTAATTCTTCCAAACCTAGCACTCCTTTAAACTCACAACTTTTTCTTTAGGTACTTTTATTTTACTAAGGGATTGCGGAAATGTCATTCGTACCTGACTATATTCAGATAGAAAGTTTTGGATGCTATTCCAAAAAGTTTATGAGGAGAACTCATAAAGAGGAATTTATGAGTTCTCTCCTTATCCGGGCTTCCTGACTTAATTCAGCCATCTGTTTCACCTCATTGGGATTACCTTTTTAACTCATCCTTTAATTCCAAAACCTCAGATTCCGTTAATCCTGTAATCTTAATGATCAAATGAAGGTCTAAACCTTCCATCAACATCATTTTCGCATCTTCCCGTTTGCCTTTTTTTATGCCCTCTTCTATGCCTTCCCCACGAATGGAATTTATGTCCTTCAATGCCTTTTCACGGGCTTCCGCCAACATCCGCGCTTCCCTGTCCATACTTACTGTGCGCAACATATCTACCGCATTTTCTATTATCGGGTCTTGATTTGCCATCTCTTCCCACCTCGCATCATCTTCATTTGTTAAAAAGCGTATCCATTTTGCCATCCGGTCATTCGGATGAATCAGATTTTCTTTGTCTTGCCTGACAAACTTCGGCATTTCAATAAAATGGAGTTGCAGTAAATCCGGGTACGGCTCAAATGTCCGCTTTTCCATTAACCGGTAACAGCTATGATACATATCCGTCGTAAAGTGAGAAAAATCAAGAAAATTAATCGTTACCACTTTTTTTAAGTCACGATATTCATTCCCTTTATCCAGTTGTTCCTCGAATAATTTTGCTCTGTAGTACAATGACCTTTTGTCGATATTTCTTTGATTTACTCTTTGCATTTCAAGATTGACATGGCCAAAACCGGCGACCTTTGCCCGAATATCCAAAATCGCATACTGATCTGTTACGTTTGTTTGAAACGTTAATGGATTAGTAATTTCTACGGTTCCTAAACTCAGTCCTTTTGGTACATTGAAAACATCATTCAATAATGCCAATAGTAACTTATTTGACTGTTTCGTGCCCCGACCAAAAATGAATTTAAAAACAAAATCATTTTTTGGTTTGAGCCAAAAAATCGGAAGTTTATAAACCATACGTAACTTAACTCGTTCCTTTCATTTTTATTATACAAAATTTCATGTATTAAAAAACGAATGATGGAAGTTTTAAATAAATTTTATTTGTAGCAGTGCTTGTAAAAACGGGGATGAACTTACACACTTTTATTGGAGAGGGACATTAAGCTGACATTTTTAGTAATAATTCGACATAGGTAAAAAAAATCCTTCTAAATCAGGAAAAATTTTTATATTGACGGAGTTTCGCAAACTCTGTATGATTATTAGGGATTTTGCATAGAGAAACAGGTTTTTAACTTGAAGGGAGTCTGCCGTTAATGGCTGAAAATAAAATAAGTTTCTGGATTTTAACCGCTTTGGTTGTTGGAAACATGGTTGGTTCGGGGATTTTTATGCTACCAAGGACACTTTCGGAAGCCGCCAGCCCTGCAGGTGTTTTACTCGGATGGGGTGTAACCGGATTTGGTGTTTTGTTCTTGGCTTTGGTTGTTGGAAATTTAGCGATACGAAAGCCCGAGTTACACGGAGGACCGCAAATTTACGCAAAGGAATTGTTTCCGAAAAATTCAAAAACCTCACTTATATCCGGTTTTATGTCCTCATGGGGTTATTGGATTGGAAATTTTGCCGGAAATGCAGCAATTATTACAACCTTTGCAAGCTATTTATCAACATTCTTTCCAATATTGAATAGTAAATTAGTAATAGTTGAAATTGGCCCATTCACACTTTATTCAGGAAATCTATTAACATTTTTTGTCTGTTCAATCCTTTTATGGGGATTGCATATAATCATTTTAAAAGGAATGGATGGTGCGGGAAAACTGAACTTTGTTGCAACCGCAGCAAAAGTGATTGGGTTCTTCCTGTTTATCATTATTGCTTTATTTGCATTTGAAAAAAGTAATTTATTGCCCCTTTACGCCCCAAGATATGAGGAGACAGGTCTATCTCTTGGCTTAGGCGGCCAAGTTTATCACGCAGCAATTTCAACGTTATGGGCATTTTGTGGGGTTGAATCTGCCGTCGTATTTTCCGGACGAGCGAAAAAAAAGCAAGATATTAAAAAGGCAACAATAATCGGTCTCTTGTTGGCATTGGCTATTTATATCGGAATCAGTTTATTAGTAATGGGAATCCTTCCTCAAAATCAATTAGTGCAATCAGAAAAGCCTTTAGTTGATGCGATGGAAATAGTTTTAGGTCCAATTGGTGCTTATTTACTATCCGGCCTGGGCATTATCAGCTTACTCGGCTCGACCATTGGATGGATTTTATTAAGCTCCGAAGTTCCTTATCAAGCAGCAAAACAAGGGATTTTTATTCCGGCCTTTGCAAAAGAGAATAAAAAAGGAATGCCGGTTTTTTCATTAATCCTGACAAACGCATTTACCCAAGTATTTCTTTTTTCAACCATTTCAAACTCGATGGCCAGCGCCTTTGATTTTGTTATCTATATTGCTACCCTTGCCTTTCTTGTTCCTTATTTGATCTCCTCCTTATATCAACTGAAATTAGTTGTGACTGGGGAAACATATTTGGATCATTTTGGCAGGTGGTCGGATGGAATCATCGCCTGTCTTGCCACCCTTTACTCAACATGGGCCATTTTTGCCGGAACCTCTGATTTAAAAACATTTCTTTTTGGAATGATTTTATTGGCAAGCGGTATGTTCTTCTTTCCACTGCTCCGTAAACAAAAAAATGTACCAACTAAGCAATCTGCCGCATAAAGGGGAAGTCAAAAGCGCAGGACCGAAATAGTAGTCTTTACAGATAACAAACACAAAAGAAAAGGAGCTATTCAGTTAGCCCCTTTTTCCCTTTGACTTAACTCTCTTTTTACTGTTGCGGTGCAGAAGGTGTAGAAATACTTTGTAGTGCTTCTCCGGCCTCATTTGCATAAATATTTTCTGTGGCAAGATCACCCAAGGCCACCATTCCGACGATTTGGCCGTTTTCTACAACAGGTAAGCGGCGAATTTGATGCTTAGCCATCAAATCGGCTGCTTCATGTACATCCATATTTGGCGTTCCACTGACAATTTGTTGTGCAGTCATCACTTCTGAAACAAGTGTTTGTGGATGTTCTCCCTGTGCGGTTGTACGAAGCGTGATATCCCGATCTGTAATGATCCCTACAATCTCCCCGTTGTTATTAACGACCGGCAGTGAACCAATATTATACTCACTCATTAATGCTGCGGCTTCTTGAACCGTTTGTGATTCTTTAATCGTTACTACATCTGATGTCATAATTTCATTTAAATTGCGTGCCATATCATGAACCTCCATTAAAAAATATATTATTTTCATTTCTTCAATTTATAACAATCAAAAGTACAAAATGATCCGTCGGCAACTTTTTTTCCAAAAGTAACATTCAGAATCTTTTTCTCAAAAATCATTCCCATGTAAAATAAAAAAATTATGAAGAAAATATTACGATTCCTCTTTTAATTCACGAATTTCCACCACTGTCCGTTCTTCCAAAGGACCTCTCAGATGGACGGTGGCCGTTCTTCCGTCTTCATTCAATTCATCAACCCAGACAGAAACTCCATTATATGTAACTTCTACATCATTTGGAGAAGATAATATTTGCTTTATTCTAGTTTGATCCATCGTTTTCCCCCTTCCTTTTGAAACTACTTATAGAGTTTGCAAATGGTTCATTATTATACAAAAACAATGCAGCGAAATCGTCCGTCCCATTTCACGCATCTTTAGTCCCCATCACTTCATTTCAAAAAAATAAATATCAGCATTTTATCTCAAACTTGTCCTAATCGATATAAAATAATTCCCCTCCTTTTGATTAGTCTTTTTATCATCCGGATACATTGATGTATAATAGAAGCGTGTTTATTTCATTATTTATTGGAAGGTCGGATTGTTATGAAAGAAATGAATGCGATAAAACTTACTTCGTTAACGACAAAAGGCGGTTGCGGTTGTAAGATTGGGCCAAGTGATTTAGAAGAAGTGTTGCGATTATTGCCACCTTCGAAAAAAGATCCCAATTTACTTGTCGGTCTCGATACAAGTGATGATGCTGGTGTATATAAAATTAGCGATGACCTCGCTCTTGTGCAAACGGTGGATTTCTTTACCCCGATCGTTAATGACCCTTATTCATTTGGTCAAGTCGCCGCTGCCAATGCAATTAGTGATATTTATGCAATGGGTGGTAAACCTTTAACAGCTTTAAATATTGTTGCCTTTCCAATTAGTAAATTAGACAAAAGTATCCTCTCCGAAATTTTGCGAGGAGCCCAAGAAAAACTGGAAGAAGCCGGTGTAACGTTGGTTGGTGGGCACTCCATCGATGACCAAGAACCGAAATTCGGTCTTGCTGTAACCGGTTTGATTCATCCGGATCAAGTTAAAACAAATGCAGGAGCTGTTCCCGGTGATAAACTGATTTTAACAAAACCGATCGGCGTTGGAATATTAACGACCGCGATTAAACGAGATTTACTCAATGATGAACAAATTTCACGGGTTACTAAAGTTATGACTACTTTAAATAAAACAGCTGCAGAATTGATGAAAAAGTATGAAGTCCATGCTTGTACCGATGTAACAGGTTTTGGTCTGTTGGGTCATGCAACTGAAATGGCTAAAGGAAGCAGAGTTGGTCTAAAAATTAGAAAAAACCAAGTTCCAATTCTTAAGGGTGCCCGTGAATTGGCGGAACAAGGCGTACTTCCCGGAGGATCAAAAAATAACTACGCTCATGTACAAAATATGGTTACGTTTCCCGATACAATGGATCAAGTCGACCGCCATATATTATGTGATGCCGTTACTTCCGGCGGTTTATTGATGAGTGTAGCTGCAAACGATGCAGAACAATTATTAACGGACCTTAAAAATGCCGGTTTGGAAGCAAACACAATCGGTGAAGTGAGTGTAGAACCTGTTGGACATGTCATAGTTGAATAATATGCAACTTCAAACAGTGGAGGAATCAATATCCCCCACTGATTGTAAAGTTACAATGCAAACGTATAACGGACAACCCCTTTCCAGTTATCGGAAAAATTGAGGAGATTTTTATGTCACTAATAATGTATAGAGTGTTACAACCGCAGAGCAAAACATAAAACGGGCTGAGTTTTTAACTCACTAACAGTAGTGGATAGAAGGGTCCTTTTTGGAGGTAAAGCGAATGTTTACAAATATTACGGTCACAGAATTAATCCCATTAATGGAAAATAAACAGATGACATTAATCGACGTCAGGTCTCCCGTTGAGTTTGAAAATTTCTCCATTCCGACTAGTATCAATATTCCTTTTTTTACGAATGAAGAACGGGCAGAAATCGGTACCATTTACAACCAAGTCAGTGAAACAGCGGCAAGAGATCGCGGCTTGGAAATTATCTCGGCGAAACTGCCTGATTTTATTAAGAAATTCAAGGCAATCAATGGTGAAAAAACGGTCTTTTGTTGGCGGGGCGGGATGCGGAGTCGGACAACAGCAACACTTTTAGATTTAATGAATATTCATGTCCACAGATTGGACGGAGGGATCCGTGCTTACCGAAAATGGGTAATCGAACAGCTGGAGAATATCCAATTACCACCTGTTGCTTATGTTCTTAGCGGTTTAACCGGAACCGGGAAAACGAAAATTTTACAGACTTTACAAAAGGAAGGCTATCCAGTGATTGATCTGGAAGGAATGGCGAATCATAAAGGATCAATTTTTGGCCATATCGGTCAGCGTCCCAACAATCAGAAAACCTTTGATGCTTTGCTCGTCCATCGACTAAGGGAATTACAACATGCACCATTTATTATGTTTGAATCTGAGAGTAGTCGGGTTGGCAAAGTGACCCTTCCGCATTTTTTATTGGATTTAAAAGGGAAAAGTAACTTTTTGATGATTGAATTACCGATAGAAGAACGAATCAACGAAATTTTAGAAGAATATCGGCCATGGGATAACCAATCGGAATGTTTAGCCGCTTTTCTTAAAATAAAATCACGTATTCACACTCCGGTTGCCAATCAAATTGAGCAAGACCTTAAATCTGAAAATTATAAGCAAGCTGTCCGGTTACTTTTGGAATATTACTATGATAAACGCTATAAACAAATCGAGCCACAATATCCTGACTCGGAAAAAATAATAATACATGTAAAAAATATTGATGAGGCCATACAAGTCGTAAAACATGTTATCCCTCGGATAGGCTCGGATCAAATTATCCTTTAAACTTTTATTATTTTGAATCCTCATTAAGGGAATAAAAATCCTTAGATCGAAAACCCTCTTTACAAATAAAGGAAATTTGTGATGAAAGCAGGTTGAAGTTGGGTGAAAAAAAAGCGAATCTTGGTAATTGCTTGCCTGATTGTATTCATATATATTTTCAATCAAAAATTTGATTTTGCGGAAGAAATTAACTTATTAGCCAAGTCACAGGAAGACTCAACAAAAAATGCCACAGATGACATTAAAAAAATTCAAATAGATGTACCACTCATCAATCAAATGGAACATCCCAGCCTATACAATGGGTGTGAAGTAACAAGTCTCGCCATGTTACTAAATTATCACGGTATAGAAGTGACAAAAAATGAATTGGCTGAAAAAATAGCTAAGGTGCCACTTCAATATGACGATGGTCTTTACGGAAATCCAAATGTCGGATTTGTCGGCAATATGGAGGATGGACCAGGGCTTGCTGTATATCACGAACCGATTTACCAGTTAGCTGTTCAATATGCCGGCAAAAAAGTCATAGATTTAACAGGAGAAACATTTGAAAAAGTTATTAAGCAATTACAAAAAGGGTTGCCGGTTTGGGTAATTGTAACAAATACATTTCAACCAGTACATAATTTCCAAACTTGGGACACGCCACAAGGGGAAATACAGATCACCTTCAGCGAACACAGTGTGGTCATAACCGGATTTGATCAAGAATATCTATATTTGAACAACCCTTATGGAACGAAGAATCAAAAAGTGGACAGACAAGCTTTTATCCAAGCTTGGGAGCAGATGGGAAAACAAGCGATTGTGATAACAAAATAAAGGAATCAAGCCTCATCTGTTTGTTTGGGTAGGGTTATTTGTGAATTTTCTGATGACAGGCTATTTCTTTGTGACTAAAAATTGTCCTTTTGGTTCGAGATTAGAACAGTTCTTTTCATACATTCGTTTTTCTTGTGATTTGGGTAGGGCAATTTTCCTTGTCAATTGGAATGTTAATCTATTTTTTAACGTTGATAAATCGGTTTTTCCTGTTTTTTGTTAGGATATTTTTTGCCCATATAACAAAGAATAGAAATATTGCAATAATCTACTCAGAAAGTGGCATAAGTAATTAGGAAAGTTCCGATTTGCTTAAGAATACTGGTTAGATTCATCCATATTTGATATTCAATAGGAGGCTAGACGTGAATACGCCCAATTACTTTTGGTTTTTCGTATTATCAGGAATTAGCCTTATCGTCTTTATCATTACAATCATCAAACATAAAGAGAAAAAAAGATTAGTTCAAACCTATTTTTTTATCAGCGGGTTAGCCTATATTGTCGACTATTTTATATTGATCATCTTCCAGGGCTATGATTATAAACCAAATTTAATTAAGACCTTTTGGTTTGATTCCACTCTTGGGTCAATTGTTTCACAAGGACTTGCCATACCGACAGCTGCCAGCGTAATTGCTGCCTTTCATTATCCATTTGTAATGATTATTCTCACCACCATATCATTTATAGGGATAGAGGAATTATTCATAAAATTTGAACTATATGATCATCATTGGTGGAGGACATGGATTACTTTTTTACTACTACCTATTTGTTTTTATTTAGCAAAGTTCTGGTATGAAAAGCTCAAAAATCCGACAAGAGTCGTGCGATATATTACTATGTACTTGACGATCTCTGTTTATTCCAACACCCTTCAATTCTTGTTGTTAGTCGTTTTTTCTACCCATCTTTATTCAGTTGAATGGTTTTCCGATCCCTATAGAAATACCTTGGCTCTAAATGCTCTAATCATCTTTTTATTCATGTTCCTCATTACATTTGTGGTAATGTTTCAATTTAAATGGTATTGGATTGCCGGAGTGTTATTTTTTAAATGGCTGCTAGATGATTTCTTAGTAAAAAAAGAGCTTTTATTCCTAGCAGAAAATTGGAATCTCTTCTATTTTTCAATATTACATCTTATAACCATTGTCTTGTTTCGATTTATTTATGTTAAATGGTTCACGAATATTCCAAAGCATTATAACCAAATTTACAGATAAAGCTTTATCTTATACTTTAAGAACATAAAGTAAAAAGGGTGCCATCCGTTATTTCAGAATGGCACCTTTTTGCTGAAGAAAAATCATATTTTTCTCAAACGCAAGTAAAAGATTGGATTTGTCGCAAATCAATACCAAAATAAACCCACGTAAACCCGATCCATCGCCAACCTGCTACTGATCTTCTACCTACAAAAATCGGATAAAACCAGAATTGCTGACCATTGTTCAGCCAAACATAGGTGTATCTAAACAAGCAACGACGAATACCACCCGGATCTACCGCAAATACTCCCGCTTGTTGTGTCGGGATAAAAGATGGAGGTGCACCAGTTGGGGGGCCTCCCTGTTCTCCTCCGCCAGGTTGCCCGATTGGAGGCGAAAAGCTTGGTGGACCCTGCTGTGGTCCCAAAATTCCTCCCGGGAAAAAGGGTGGTAGATTAAATTGTCTTTCATCATAGGCGGCCGGAAAATAGTCTGCCATCGAGTACAGCATTGGATGGTAATACTCAGTTCGACTATTTTCATTATACTCATAGTAGGGACTGTAACTTTGATACATAAGCATCTCTCCTCTTCCTTTCCATTCACTTCATCATATTCATTTAGTCATCTCCCTATCAACTTGTACCTAAGAATTGTGTGTTTGCCTATTTCCCGAGATTCTTTCAATGTTCATTCGTAAATTTGTTATGTTGTTTTAGCTAAGATGAATTTTATGAAAAGGACTCACGAAATCCAGTTTCGCTTGAATATGCTTCAATTTCATGTATAATAATTTTTAAGTATATAGGTAAAATTGTTTTCTAGGGTTCCGCAATGATTATGTTGGTCCGGTCCGAGAGAAAACTCACAGTTCTATAGCTGTGCCACGGAGGGATAAAAGCCCGGGAGAAACTGAATTCAATAGTTTTCTCTCAGGGCTTTTTTGTAGCACAAAACTGGAGGTGCGTTTTGATGAATCAACAATGGATGCGAGTCATTATAGCAGCTATTTTGGAAATATTTTGGGTGATTGGTTTAGCCCATGCTGATAGCTTTTGGACTTGGACAGGAACAATAGTGGCTCTAATTCTCAGCAATTACCTAATGATCACAGCTGCACAAGTTCTTCCTGCCGGGACGGTTTACGCAGTTTTTGTCGGATTAGGAACAGTAGGTACGGTGATTTCAGAGATTCTTTTCTTTAGTGAACCATTTAGGTGGGAAAAAATCTTATTAATATTCCTATTATTAATCGGCGTAATTGGCTTGAAATTAGTCACAGATCATCAAGTTGAAGAAGGAGAAAAAATGTGATGGCTTGGTTTTCATTAATTTTGGCAGGCTTATTTGAAGCATTTGGTGTGGCGATGATCAATCAATTGCAGAAAACGAGAAATTGGCAAACGATCGTTTTATTAATTCTTGGATTTGGTTGTAGTCTGCTATGTTTAGGTTATTCATTACGATTTTTACCAATGGGAACAGCTTATGCCATTTGGACAGGAATCGGTGTCGTTTTTGGTACCTTAATCGGAATGTTTATTTATGGAGAGTCGAGAAATTGGAAAAGGGTCCTGTTTATTGCGATTATTTTATGTTCGACTATTGGCTTAAAACTTGTCTCTTAATTAAAAATGCTTCTATTTAAACATGGTCTATCATATTCCTCTGTAATTCATAAATTTTTAAAAATAATTATATCCAATAAATTTCTGATATTTTGGTATAATCTATCAATAACTGCTGTTTGGGTTTAATTTTGGAGGAACATATGAAACAAAAAAACTTAATTAAAAAGTATGATAAGCAAGTAACGATGTATGAAAAAAATCGGGAAAATCCAAACATGGCTGCAAGGAGAAGGAAAATCATAAATTCGGCCTATGGTAACATTCTTGAGGTTGGTATTGGAGTGGGCGCGAATTTTTCCCATTATAACAAAGAGAAAGTTCATATATCCCCCTCCTCTCCTTTATTATGTCCAGAAGAGGGCGGGGCTATTTGTTGGTCATTTTGCTTTTTAAAAACAGGCAGAATGTTGTTTTTAGGTAACAGGACTGTACACTAGTTTTGCTTATAAATAAAAACCAGATTTGGAAAAAACTTTAAAATAATGCAAACCTTCATTTGAAAGGTAAAACTTGTTTGTGCATGGTTAATTTTCCGAATATATTTTGGTCTTTTTTTGAATCCTACTTAATAACGAACTGTGTTTTACTGTATCCTTCCTTCGTTTTATTGACTTCCAGGATCGCAGGGATTGCATTTTTCAGCTCTTGAACATGGGAAATAATCCCAATCATTCGACCGGTTTGTTGTAAGTCGATTAATGTATCAATGGCCTTTGTTAAGGATTCCTCATCCAGTGAACCAAATCCCTCATCAATAAACATCGTATCGATCGACACGCCGCCTTGGTAGCTTTGAATCACGTCTGCCATACCGAGAGCAAGTGACAAGGACGCATTGAACTTTTCACCGCCGGATAATGTTTTTACATCACGTGTTTGTCCCGTGTAGGAATCATATATATCGAGTCCAAGGCCGCTTTGTTTCCCTCTTGCTTCTTGCCGCTCACTGCGAAGTAACACATATTGACCATTTGATAAACGCTTTAGCCGTTCATTGGCAGCAATCAGAATTTGCTCCAGAAATTCAATTTGTAAATAGCGCTCAAAAGAAATCTTTTTATCATTTTGTCCACGAATCACATCATAGAGATCTGCGACAATGTTTTTCCGTCTTTCAAATTCTGTCACACGCTCATTTGCTTCAAAAATGTTTTTCTGCAACTTTCTCACATGCTGTAAATACTGTTCTGATTGTCTTAACTGTTCTTGTGCCTGATCGAAGGCTTGTTTTAATTGATCCAGTTCGGTTTTTAACTCGTTTAAATCAACTTTATGTTTATCTTTTAATGTTTCATGCAAATCTTTCACCAGAAGCTGTAACGAAGCAATATTGTTATAATAAGATTCAATTTCCGCTTTTAACTGTTTTTGGCTTGTTTCTGCCATTTTTTCCTGACGATATGTTTCTTCATTCGAAAACCCGGCTTTATGCAACATTTCAATAAATTGTTGTTCCGCTTTTTCTTTTTTCTTACGGCTTTCATCCAAAGCGAGTTTTGCATTTTCTAAGTTTACCTTTGCTTTGGCGACTTCTTCTTTCGCTGATTGTATTTGTTTTTGTGCCTGTTCCCAAGCTTGTTCCATTGTCTTTTGAATCGCTTCTGTATCAGCGATTTTTGCCTTTAGGACGGATAGTTGTCGTAAATCTTCCGGAATCCGGTTTAATTGTTCTTGATAGACAGCTTTATTTGCTTGATAGGCAGTATTGTGTAATTGGTAGTCTTCCGTCACAGATTCTTGTTGTTTTTCCATCCGACTTAAGTTTGCTTCCAATTTTTCAAGTTGTGTCTTTAAACGAGCCAACTTTTCTTTTTCCGATTGCAATGAATCAACTTCTGCACTTAATTTTTTCCCATCTTCAACCATTTTTTTATAAGTTACTTCAACATTTTGAACATGGAAGCCCAACTGACGAACTTCAATTGCCTTTTCTTCAAGCTCTGCCTTCAAAGTATTATATTTTGCTTTACTATCTCTATAGGCTCCATCAATTTGGTTGAATTCAATTTTTGCAGCATCCAACGCATCTTTTGTTGGTACATCAACATGACCGCCTGCTTTATTCGGATGTTCTGTGCTTCCGCAAACCGGACAAGCTTCACCATCATGTAAATGGGAAGCGAGAATAATTGCTTGACCATTGATCCAAGCGGCTTCCATTGTTTCGTATTTTTGTTTCGCTGTGATATATTGATTCTCTTTCGTCTTTACATCTTTATCCATTTCTGCTTGTTTTCGTTGTAGTTTTAAATAACCTTGTAACACGGTTGCCTGATTCCGTAGTTCAATTAACTTCTGTTGTTTATCCGGTAATGTATCTACTCGAATCTCCAACCCCTTAATTTGATTGTTTAATTTCTGTTTCTTTTCTTTTTGCTCTTGAATTGTGCTGACAATAGAATCCCGATTTTTAGCCAGGTTTTGAACATTTTTTTGTTGTTCCATAAGTTCTTGTTTTTTCATGTCGATCTCTTGGACTAAAGGTAAAAACTCTTTATAACCGTCTAGCTTTTTCCTTATCTCTTCTCGCTCAGCCTTTTTACTTTCCTGTTCCTTATATGAAGCTTCCGCGGTTTGCAAAGTTTGAACGGTACGATGATAAGATTTTTCTATCAATTGAAAGCGAGCAGACTTTTCCTTTTCATCTTTGCGCCATTCATTCACTTGGTTTTCATAGCTTTCAATTTTTCCTGCCCGCTCTGCATTTTCCAACTGAACTTTCTTCTCTTTAAAAATTGGCTCTTTCGCTCTTTCTTCTTTAAGATGATTTTCTTTTTCTTCCAGATTTTTAAATTCCTCATTAATCCCTTCTGCCTTATGGTACTCTTCAAGTTTTTTATGATAGGCTGCTTCAGCTAATTTTTCGTTTTGTTTATTTGCTTCAATGGACTTCTCATAATAAACAGATTCTTCATCTAAGCCGTCTAAAACTTGGTAGGTATTAAAATTTTCTTGTGCAAGAGTTGCAAATAAAGTTGATTCATCCCGTGCCGGCAATAAAGTTTGAATATCGGAAAAATAGCGGTCACGCGTTTGTTTTTCCCGAGTAAAATCATCCTCTGCCTGTTGTTTCTTTTCTTTTAATCGTTGGCTAATAAGTGTATAGCGTTCGGTTTTAAAAATTTTTCGGAGTATTTCCTCTTTATTTTCCGTTTGTGATGTCAGGAGTTTCCGGAACTCGCCTTGTGGAAGCATGACGATTTGAATAAATTGGTCACGCGTTAAACCGACCAATTCTTCTACCTTTTTATTAATCTCGGAAACAATTTGCCGATCCACACACGGAATCTCTTGTTCTCCTATCTTTTCGTAAAATTCGTAAGCCTCGCCAGTTGCTGTTTTGTTTCCTTTTTTCACATGGGAGAGCTGCCTTTTGATTCGATATAAATGACCACGCAATTCAAATTCTAATTCAACAGAAGTATGTACATCATCATCGGCAAAGTCACTACGCAGTCCTTTTACATCACTGCGATCTTCCCCACTGGCCGCTCCGTATAGAACAAAACAAATGGCATCAAAGATCGTTGTTTTCCCGGCACCCGTATTACCGGATATGACAAATATTCGATTTTCATCCAGCTCGGTAAAATCAATGACTTCCCGATCTTTATATGGTCCGAATGCGGTCATGGTCAGTTTAATTGGTCTCATCTTCCTGTCCACCTCTTAGTCTATTGATTTTGACGCCGCAACTTCTTGCGCTGTTCGTTTTAATTCTTCTTGATTTTCTTGTAATATTTCGTTGAGAACTTCCTTGAAAAGCAATTCCGTTTCCTCTGTTACTTCTGTCCCTTTCACTTCTTGATAAAACGCTCGGAATAAAGACAAGTCATCCATTTGATGACGCGCGACTCTTTCTGTTTTTACACTTTGGCGATCCGTTGGCAAAATAATTTTCCGTTCAACATGCATCGCATTTGGATAAACGGAACGAACCTTTTCCATCGGTGATAAAACCGGTGTCTCATCGAGTAGACGGACGAACACATAGTCTTCATTAATTGGATGTTTTAATAGGTCATCCATCGTGGCTTCGACCGTTCTCATGTCACGGATTGGTTTCAACAGTTTTTTCTCTATTGTTACTTGACCATGTCCGTCCATTTCCACAATGTAAAACCCTTTTTTATGATTTTCCTCTGAAATCGAATATTTAAGCGGCGAACCTGAATAACGAATCTTTTCGTCTAGGACAAAATGTGCTTGATGGAGGTGGCCAAGCGCTGTGTAGTGGAAGTTTTTAAAATGGTTGGCATCAACATATTCCGAGCCACCAATGGCAAGCGGGCGTTCCGAATCACTTGTGTTTTCTTGTTCTTCCCCGTGCGGAGTTACAAAGGCATGTCCGACAAAGACATGGCGCGCATCCGGATTCATATTTTTTTCAATGGCTTCAGTAATTTTTCGCATCGCATCATTATGAGAGCGAATCTCATCATCTGAAAATACATGTCGAACCACACTCGGATCCGTATAAGGTACAAGATGAAAGTGAACCTCGCCATATTCATCTCTCAGGATGACAGGTTCAAACGTCTGAGATAGTTGACCGACAATATGGTAACCATTCGCTTTCATAATGTTACTACCGAAATGAAGGCGTGTCGGGCTATCGTGGTTCCCGGCAACAGCCAAGACCGGAGTTTTTAGCTTGATAACGATAGTTTCCAGTACCTCATCCAGTAAGTTCACAGCTTCCGTTGGCGGTACTCCACGGTCATATAGATCACCGGCAATAACGACTGCATCCGGTTTCTCTTCTTCTATCGCTTCAATAAATTGTTGCAAAACATACCGTTGATCCTCGGTCATGTACACACCTTGGACAAGTTTTCCTAAGTGCCAGTCTGCGGTATGGAAAAATTTCATGGAATAATCGCTCCTTCATCCTTTTGCTTTTTCGAATCACAGGTTCATTGCTTTCATTTTTTATTTATGACCGTTACTTCTCGTCCTTTTCAATATACCACGTTACGTTTCACAACAAAATACAAAATGTTTCTTTCTCGCTCATATTTTACTGTTAAATGGGAGGTCGGGGACTGTTGAATTACGGGGTTCTACTGTTGAATTAACTGGGGGCACTGTTGAATTCTGCACTTTTACTATTGAATACTAAACGTGCACTGCTGATTTTTTCCCCTTACTGTTGTACCTCCCGAACTTTTTCGCCCCTTCAACAAAAATACAATTGCCAAATGATTTGAGAAAACATTTATTAGATAAAACTACATACAGTGAGTCATCAGTATTCCCTCAAATGCACATTTACATTTTTTAGGATTTTGTCCATTCCATTTTTCCAATGATGACATACTTTATTAGTGAAATGATATGGGAGGTGAATGTTTGATGAGTGGTGGAGGATCCGGATACGGTGCAGGATTTGCACTGATTGTCGTGCTGTTCATTTTGTTAATTATTGTCGGTACAAACTATGTAGGCTTTGGTTATTAAAATAAGTACCTCACCTCAGGCGATTAGCCGCTGGGGTAGGTAAAAGTTTCCCACAAAGCCTATAAAATCACAATAAGGGAAGGTGTTGCCTCTTTGCAACTGCCTTCCCTTTTGTAAAACTCCAATCAGTGTTTTATTTTAGAGTCCTGAATGACCGGTAAAAGTGATGTAAAAACACCATAATCATTCCTGACTATATTTAGGTAAAACAATGATCGCTTTAAATAAATCGCCATCAATTTGAATGGAAAATTTCCCTCTTTGGATTTCAATTAAGCTTTTGGCAATAGACAATCCTAATCCGCTTCCTTCGCTTGTTCGGGATTCATCCCCTCGTTTAAACCGCTCCATTAGTTCATCCGCTGAGATATTTAATTCTGAGGCGGATATATTTTTAAAAACTAACCGCACATCATTACCTAAATCCTCAATATCAACATAGACTCGGGAACCTTCAAGGGCATATTTAAAGATATTCGATAATACATTCTCGATTGATCTCCACAACAACCGACCATCTGCTGTCACAAAAAGTTTATCTGCAGGAAAATTCAACTTAAATTCCAAATTTCTTGCTAAAATTTTATCGCCCACTTCCCCCAAACCTTGGTTAATTAATGAAATGATATCAATTTTTTCAAGATGGACCGGAATATCGCCGCTGGAAGCCTTTGCTGCTTCAAATAAATTATCTGTTAATACTTTCAATCTCTTTGATTTTTGATCCAATACTCCAACATACTCTTCTATTTTTGTTGGATCCTTTTCATTTTTCAAAAGATCCACATAGGTGATAATGGAAGTTAAAGGCGTCCTTATATCATGGGAAACATTGGTAATCAGTTCTGTTTTTAGCCGTTCACTCTTCAACTCATTGTCTACTGCATTTCTCAACCCATCAGTAATGCTGTTAATATTTTCTGCAAGCCTGGCAAATTCCCCTCGTCCTTTTATATCAATGTGATATTGAAGATTTCCGGCCTTAATTTCCTCAACACCTGCCTGAATTGCATTGAAGGACTTAATTTTTTTCAATGCAAACCATGCGGCAACTCCTAGCGTTACCGGGAATATGAAAAATGTTAAAGCAACCAAAAGCGGGTAGCCCACAGCAAGCAAAACGGTTTTCACGGCAAGGCTTCCGTTTCGATAAACGTCTCCGATAAAATGAGCAAATTGACTAATGAGATTATATAACAATGTATGCTTAATGAGTGTTTTGTTTTTCCCATGCTTAATAAGTGAAAAAATAAGCACGAAACCAATCGCAGCAATCAAAACCGTTATGGGAAGAATCATTTTGTTATTCATTTCAAACAATAGATCTAATAATACGGTATAAAGTGCAATCAAGGAGACACATAACAGAACGTTTATATCATTATATAATTTATCAATTACATTTAAGTGAACCTCTTGATCTCGAAACGATTTTCTGCCGGTCACCAGAGCAAGATAGATAAAAGATAAGATAAATCCCGGCACTAAGTATGTCAATTTATATAAATTTTTTGCAGAAAGGGCACTATTTTCCTTCCATTCCTTTATATTTGTATTTAAAAACTTATCCGGAAACGCCAAATAAATAACCGTATTTTCCGGATCCAGCTCGTTTACTTGATCAGTAATCCAATATAAATAATCATTTTCCCTCGTTTCCTTTGGATAAATTTCTTGGTCATAATGATCAAATATAAAAAATGCAGGATAAGTTTCGAACTCCTGTCTTTCTTTCATCGTCGTATTTGTGTATACATTTGTACCATCACTGGCATAAAACAACGGTGTTTCATAATCATCCATATTTTGTAATAAAAGGTGGTATTCCCTTAAATCTCTTTGAATAAATTTATCCCTCTCGTGAGCAATCTCGTCGGCATATTCCTTTTTAAATTGTTCATAATTTTCCTCTTCACTTAATTTAGGATTATATTTCTTAGAGTTTTGAAATTGAAAGTATAACTCCTCTTCTTTATCCTTTAACTCATCCTCACTGATCGTTCCACCATTTAAAATATTTTCTTCATTCTTAAATTCACCCATTAATTTTGTTAAGTCGCTGATAAGTCCCTGACTCTCTTGAATGTATGCGGCGCTTTCAAAATAACTTTTTTGCAGTACACTATTAAAAGGGATCGTCATTATTTTCACCAGCGTTGTTATCGTTCCGGAAAAGAAGGCAATCATTATGATAAAAACAATGAATTTTGTCAGTTTTGAATGACTATATTTTTTCAACTTTATATCCAACTCCCCATACGACTTTTAAATATTTTGGCTCTCTTGGATTAATTTCGATTTTCTCACGGATTTTTCGAATATGTACGGCAACGGTATTTTCCGGATTAAAGGCCGGTTCATTCCAGACTTTTTCATAAATATCTTCTATCGAAAAAACTCTCCCGGCATTTGCGGTTAATAGTTTCAAAATTTTATACTGGACCGGGGTCAAATGGACTTCTTCGCCATCAACAGTAATGGTTTTCGTTTCATCATCAATCACGAGGCCTCCGCTTTGATATACATTGTTTTTCGTCTCAAGACTCCCTAATTTCGTATATCTTCTTAAGTTTGCCTTAACCCGCGCGATGAGTTCAAGCGGATTAAACGGCTTCGTTATATAGTCGTCGGCGCCCAGATTTAATCCTAATATTTTATCCGTATCCTCCGATTTCGCAGACAGCATAATTAATGGAATATTATTTTGTTCGCGAATTTTCATCGTTGCTTGAATCCCGTCCATTTTCGGCATCATTATATCCATGATGATCAGATGGATTTCATTTTGCTCAATGATCTCAATTGCTTCGATTCCATTAAAAGCTTTGAAAATTTTGTAGCCTTCATTTTCTAAATAAATCCCGATTGCATCGACTATTTCTTTATCATCATCACAAACCAATATGTTCATGAACGTTCACTCCTACTGTTTTCTCTTTCGCGCTAAATGTATCTTACCAATTAAATCTTAACAAATATTGGATTGATTTCTTAAGATTTTCTTATTGTTTTATACAAAAAAATAGCATATATTCGGTCATATCCATTTAAAATTAAGGTTTTCTTAAGATTTTCATTCACCTTATCTTAAGTTTTATACTTTATAGTCTTCTTAAAAGGATTCTTTACATACGATACGAGGGGGAGTAGAGATGGAAGAAAAAAAGATTTATCTGTTACTAACCGATACCGGAACCTTGTTTTCAAGATTAATAAAATGCTATACGAAAAAGCCCTATAATCATGCTTCGATTGCCTTTGACGGAGAATTAGCAACAGTGTATAGTTTTGGCAGGAAAAAGCCAAGAAACCCATTTTTGTGCGGATTTGTACGGGAAGATATGTTATCTGATTGGTTCAGACGGGCAAATTGTGCGATTTATTCGTTAACGGTAACAGATGCACAGATAAATCAAATGAGAAGCTATATTCGAGAGTTGGAAATACAAAAGGAGTTGTATCGCTATAACTTATTAGGGGTTTTTGGCGTGATGTTCAATAAACCGATAGAAAGAAAAAACGCATTCTTCTGTTCACAGTTTGTCGCATCGGTTCTAAAGCATTGTAACGTGATTGATTTTACAAAAGATGTATCCTTAATCAAACCACATGAATTGCCTTATACCGCAGCATTTCAATTGGTTTACGAAGGTAAATTGATGGCGTACGGTATGGGAGACCTTGCTGGTGAAAAAGGGGCACCTTCTGTATTGCAGGGATTTGAAGTACCCACCACTTAAGAATTATCAACCTGAAGTGGGGATTCCTGCAAACAACAGCGCAACCAATTGTTTATTGGTTTTTAGGGTGGGAAATTCAAGTTATACAACTGCTCATGCTATGTTTGAACTAAATTAATTTAAAATGAAACCTCTTTGATAATGCTTTAAAGTATGAACACAGTGGGCCATTGTCAAAATATGATAAAATAGTTAATGATTAAACGGATTTGGAGGATTTATCATGCAACAATTGATAGATATCGGACTAAACCTTACTGATAAACAATTTGCAAAAGACCGAGAAGAAGTGGTTGAACGAGCGTTGAAAAATGGAGTCAGTCAAATGATCCTAACCGGTTCCAATGTGAAAAGCAGTAAGGCAGCCGCAAATTTGGCTAAGGAATGCTCAAATATTCTTTTTGCTACGGCAGGCATCCATCCTCATGACGCCAAAAGCTTTCATCATGATTCGATTCGAGAGTTAAGACGTTTAGCTGAGCGGAAAGAAGTGGTGGCGATTGGTGAATGCGGTCTTGATTTTAACCGGATGTTCTCGCCGCAACCGATTCAGGAACAATGTTTTGAGGCGCAATTAGATTTGGCTGACGAGCTCGAACTGCCACTTTTTTTACACGATAGAGATGCCCATAACCGTTTTTGTGAAATTTTTGCTCATCATGCACACTTAGCTGAAAAAGCAGTGGTTCATTGCTTTACAGGCAGTGTTGCTGAAGTGAAAAAATATATTTCGATGGGGTTCTACATTGGAATAACGGGTTGGATTTGTGATGAAAGACGGGGGCAGGAATTACAGGAGGCTGTCAAGTATATCCCGCTTGATCGTTTATTGATCGAAACCGATGCGCCCTATCTACTTCCGAGAAACTTGAAAAACAAACCGAAAAACCGGCGAAATGAACCGGCCTTCTTACCGCATATTGCCGGTGATATAGCCAAATACATGGGTGTTTCAGCCGAAGAGGTGGCTGAATACTCAACTGAAAACGCAAAACGGCTCTTTCAGTTACCTTGATTTTAGTGCCTGTTCTCCTGCACTTCATAGGACAGGCTTCTTCATCTTTTACAGTCTGTTTTTCGAAAACTAGGGCTTGTTAAGCATTTTCCATTCCAAGCTATGACCTTTTCCGCAAAACTTTTTTAATTATTTGTAGTTTTGTAAGTTGGAATACTATCGTTCGTCAATGGGAATTAAAGACTAGGGCTTGTTACTCGTTGCTTCTTCCTTTTTATGCTATAATGAATTTTTGTTAAGAAATGGGAAATAATGTAAGGGGCTTGTTCCTTAAAAGCTAAGAAATATAGGGAAGCGGTAATATGACAAATGATGTTGTTCTAGCGTTAATCTTAACTTTATTCGCGGGGCTCGCAGCAGGAATTGGCGGTTTACTTGTTCTATTTACAAAAATAACAAATAAAAAATTTCTTTCATTTTCCCTAGGTCTTTCAGCGGGAGTAATGATTTTCGTATCCTTGGCTGATATTTTCCCAGAGGCTAGGGAATCTTTAACCGGTGTTTTCGGGGACAAATTTGGTTATATGGCAGTCATTATCGGCTATTTTTCCGGGATCATTTTTATTGGGCTACTTGATAAAATAACCGAACAAAAGTTGACTGTAAAAACGAAGGATACAAAAGATCCGGAGTTAATGCGCATCGGTATATTCACTGCCATTGCACTGGCAATTCATAATTTCCCGGATGGAGTCGCTACATTCATGTCCACACTCCAAGAACCGTCAATCGGGTTTGCGATTGCTGTCGCGGTATTTATTCATAATATACCTGAGGGGATTGCTGTTGCGATTCCGATTTATTATGCCACCGATAATAAATATCGATCATTTTTATGGGCCTTGTTTTCAGGTTTAGTTGAACCTGTGGGTGCCTTATTAACTTATCTGGTTCTTATGCGTTTTTTAAATACAACCGTACTTGGTGTTGTTTTAGCCGTTGTTGCCGGGATGATGGTATTTATTTCTATATCTGAACTTTTACCAACAGCGAAAAAATATGACGAAGGTGACATATCGATATACGGTTTTGTTTTCGGTATGCTCATCATGGCCATCTCATTATTGTTATTGGGTGAATAAACAGTTATATAGGGACAGGTATAAACCATCTAGTACTATAAAATTTTTTAACCCTCTAGCAAAAACCTATTTTTTTGGCTCAGTTTAATTTAAATGTTAAAAAATACAAGGTTTAAAGGAAACCCTATTAGTCGGGCTTCCCTTATCCTTGTTGAACTAAACTCCCGTGAACCGTATAAATCATTGTTGTTCGCTTCTTCTATTCTTGTTGAACTAGCAACCCCTGTTACAAGGAAAATTTTTAAACAAAAAGCCTTTGAATAAGATAAATCGTTATTACTAAAGTTGATAAAGAACCTAAAATTATTTAAACTACAATTTTTCGTTCTTTTTGCTTTTCTGAAGGTTTATTTAGTTCATAAAATACTGCAATCCACAAAAGAATGGTTGCTAAAGCAAGAATGCTCATTTAAAATTTACTTCCTTCCAGAACTTTTTATTGAATAAGACTGTTGAGGTACTGAATATGATAAAAGCTGCTAATAACGGCCTTTCCGTCAGCAATTTCATTCACTTAACACCTACTTCAAACTCGCAACTCCTTAGTTTGAACTAATTACCATTCTTTCCGTCATTTTCATTATATCTTCCTGAGATAATGAATCAGGTCCTTCGACAATTAATGTGTATCGGAGACCATTTTCATCCCAAGTATAAGAATTGATTTCTTTCATGAATTCGGCGTTTTGCCCGCGAATTTTCAACCCCGTGTCCGAAATAGCCAACTCTTTCTCCTCAGGGGTTGGAAAAACGGACAAGTAAATCAGTGGAATTCCATCGCCTTTGTTATAGGTGATGGTGATTTCTGTTCGGTTGATTTCACCCTTCAGTTCATCAATTGTAACATTATCCATTGTCAAGTTTTCTTCATTTAGTACTAAAAACGGTCTACCCAACTTTTCTACTGCTTCTTCAATTGTTCCATTACTTTGATTCATTTCGTCTTTAAGATGAACGATTTCAACATTATCCGGTAAAGATAAGGTAAACGTATCATCTGAAATTTTTGTTGATGTGTCGACTTCTGTATATGCGAACTCTGTACGGCTGCTTCCCACGATGTTTATGCTTTTGACCGGGAACCATGTTTTTTGGTCAATCCAAATTTCGATTTCGCCAAATATCGAGTCTTTCTCCTTTGGTTCCAGTTTGATGTGATGTGTTTCAAAGCCATTGACCTTTTCCTTACCAATTAGTTTATACTTATGACTATCTTTCAATGTTTCCAAAAATGAAATCACTTGCTCCTTTTGGCTTTGATTAGGTAAGTCAAGTGAGCTCACATCGTCCATTACCATTGCCTTATTTTGTTTTTTATCAAAAGAAATAATTGATTTCCCGTCATTAACAGTTACACCTTCTTCACCGGTCTTTGTATCCTTCATTGTTATTTTTGCTTTTCCATCTTCACTGTGATATTCTTCCGTTGTATAACTTTCCTCAAGCTTGTCATCTTCATAAATCTTTAATTCACCTTTCGCATAGTAAGCTTTTTCATCTTGATCGGCTGCTAACACCTTCGTAATGATTTCATCCGTTGACACACCCGTCACCCCTGAACATCCTGATAAGATTCCGATTGCGATTAAAGAACTTGTAAATACTGCTTTTATTTTCAAAACCTTCCATCCTTTCTTAAGAGACCGGTTTATTGTCCCTGTATATAATAAAATTTTTGACTTCTTTCACAACAACAGGTGGCGAGTTAATCGCTTTGTCATTGTTGGATAACAAGATTTATTTTTTCTTGAATTGACCCAACTTTTTTCAACAGGCTCCTTTATTATTAGGTCTTTATCCGGCTATCCCAGGAAAAAATACTGAACCCCGGTCATTTCCGGAAAACTCGTCCCTTGTCATACCTGAGAAGAGGAATTTATCCCCTGCAGCCAGCATGCAACCAGCGTTCCATAACCTGTTTGTGACCATATTTTTATTTTTCCTCCGTGTTGTTCAATTGCCATTTTTGCAATGCTTAAGCCGAGCCCTGATGTACCGCCTTGTCCCCTTGCCGCTTCCACTTGGACGAAAGGTTCAAATACTTTCTCCAAATCATCTTCCGGAATAGCTTTTCCTTCATTTTGAATCAATAGAATTGTCCCGTTTTCTCGCCAAGCTTCTAATTCTTCAACAAAGGGAGCAAACACCCATTCAGGAAGCGGACTTGTTTGGGAAACTGCGGCAAGCCAAATATTTTTCCCTTTCTCCGTGTAGCGAATTGCATTCATCATTAAATTATCAACAACTCGAACCATTTGCTTTACATTGAGCAAAAAATTACCTGTAACCGCTTGTTCGCTGATAAGATTTATTTCCCGCTTACGGCAAGGGCCTTCATAACCTCCTAAAAGCATTTCAAAAAACTCTGCGCCATCCACTTCAACAAATTCAAGCTTATTCTTCGCAGACTTTAATGTTGTAAATAAAGTTAAGTCATTGATCATTTCTTTCATATAATTTAATTTTTCAAAAATAACCGCCCGATACTCTTCTTTTTCTTGTTCTGTCAAGTCTTGTCGTCCATTTAACGCTTCAAAATATGCATGAATTGCGGTCAACGGTGTCTTTAAATCGTGTGAAAGAGCGGCAACAATATATTCCTTTTCCTGTTGTTGTCTCTCTACTTCCTTATTTGTTGTTTCGATTTGCTCTCTCATTTTCTCAAAATGCGAAATTAAGTCACCCATCTCGTCATTGGAGCGAGGAAGTTCTTTGTGTCCTTTTTTCCCAATGGCAAAAGCGTTCATTTCCTCCCTTAATAACAGAAGTGGACGAGTTAATTTTCGATTTAACAAATTAATTACCCCGAAGTAAATAACAACAAAAGACAGAAATAGGAAACTTGCTAAGATAAGTGTCCGGTGATTGACACCTTCAAGCCAATCATTTCGGGCAATCGTCACCTCGTAAATCCCGATGAGATCATCACCCGAAAAAACGGTCTGTTTATAAGTGTACGTGCGGTGTTCCTTTTTTAGTGTATTTAAATCTTGATAAAGTGAATCCCGTTGTTTCAATGTGTACATCTCGACGCCAGTCTGATCCAGCGTAGAATATAGCTTTAATCCATCCTTGCGGTACAACTTAATATTCATGGACGAATCTGTTAATTCTTGCAATTGTTTATAATTTTCAATCGGTTGTGCTTTGTAGAGGGATGGATTCATCAGCAACGGTTCCAATTGGTCAATTTTTTCCTTCATTTCCATATATTCGACAAAATCACGCTTCTCATCAAACTGCGATAGACTAATATAGAAAAAATATAGAGCGATGATGGGCAAAATCATTACAATTAAGTAACTGGTCATTAACCATGGTTTCAGTCTCATTGTTTCATTTCTCCAATAAAGCGGTAGCCTACTCCCCAGACCGTTTGAATATACTTTGCCGTTTTTGCGTCGTCCTTGAGTTTTGTCCTTAAGCCCTTAACATGAACGGTAACCGTGTTATTTCCATTGAGATCTTCCTGCTGCCAAACATGTTCATATAATTCTGATTTGGAAAATGTTTGGTACGGATTTTTGGCTAAAAGAAATAACAATTCAAGCTCCTTTGCGGTTAGCTGGACGGTTTCGCCATTCACATAAACAAGTTCGTTGTCGAAATCGATTTTCAGCCCGTTATTGTATTCATGAATTTTTGCCTCATCTGTTTGCATATAGCGACGATACCGACGTAAGTGTGAACTAATTCTCGCAGTTAATTCATCTAATCGGAATGGCTTTGTAATATAGTCATCGGCACCTAAGTCCAACCCGCTAATTTTACTGTCGCTTTCGGTTTTGGCACTGACAATTAAAATGGGAATATCACTTTCCAGTCGGATAGTTTTGCAAAGGGTAAAGCCATCCATTTCCGGTAACATAATATCGACAAGTGCCAGATCATACGTATCTGTTTTAAAATCTTCCCACCCCTCTTTACCGGTAGATGCCCAAGTAACAAAGTAGCCCTCCTTTCGTAAATGATCACACACAATACGAGCGATGGAAGCATCGTCTTCAACAATCAAAATTTTTTCTTTATTCCCCATCAAACATCCCTCTTTCACTTTTAATTATAAATCGCTGTAAAAATGAATTAAGAAATCTTTATAATTGCTTAATAATTTTGTGCGGTTCCATTGGAAATAGGTTAAGAGCGCACACAAAAAAACGATCCGAGTAAGATTGACTTGCATATATATAGTAGAATAAACTACGAAACCATCAAAGTATAGTGTTCGTAAAGTAATCGGATTGATATTTTTCCATGTTTTTAGTGGTCTCAAACAGGTTTCTTACAGTTTTAGCTGCTCTATTAAAATAAGGAATAAGAAAGTAGCGATCATGAGAAACAGCCAGAATTGTCCCGGAAAAATCTTCCAATGCTTCTTCCAGTACTTCTCGAGACTCTATATCTAAGTGATTCGTCGGTTCATCTAAAATCAGGAAATTCAACTCTTGATACATCAATTGCGCTAACCGAAGACGCATTTTTTCACCACCGCTTAATTGCTCAATTTTTTTATATACAGATGGGCCAAAGAACAGGAAACGAGATAAAAGGTTACGGGCTTCCCCTTCTGTCACTTTGACAATCTTTCTAAATTCATCAATGACGGTACCTTCCTTCGTATCAGCAAAGACATGTTGGGACAGATAACCAATCTTTACGCTACTTCCAACTTTCACTTCACCAAAATCAGGTGTTACCTCACCTAAGATCATTTTCAGCAATGTTGATTTACCTGTGCCGTTTTCTCCTACGATGGCAACCCGATCCTGATAATAAATGTGCATATTTATATTGGAAAATAAAACTCGATTGTCAAATTTTTTTGAAACCTCGTGAAGGGATACGACTTCCTTGCCACTTCGATTTGCCGCTTCTATGGTTAAATTGATTTTCTTCGGATTCACATTTGGCTTTTTCAGCTTTTCCATCCGTTCCAGAGCTCTTTCCATATTCCTCGCCCGTTTATGAAGTCCTTCATTTGGCGGATTGGCCGCATTTGCCCACTCTTTTAACCGTTTAATGGCTTCTTTCATTTTTTTTATTTTCTTTTGCTGTTCTTCATACGCTTGGAATTCCCGTAATAATTCCGCCTGTTTTTCTTTTATATAACCTGAAAAATTCATTTGATAACTTTTGATTTCGCCATCCTCTAAATCGAGTATCTTCCCAACGACCTCATCAAGAAAATATCGATCATGCGAAATGACTACCACCGTGCCATGATAATTTTCCAGAAACTCACTCAGCCATTCAATTGCCTGTAAATCTAAATGGTTTGTTGGTTCATCGAGAAGCAGGAAATCCGGATGTTTTAATAAATTTACCGCCAACCCAATTTTCGTCTTTTCTCCTCCACTTAGCATGCTAAAAGGCTTCTCTACAAGATGGGCGATATTTAACCCATGGACAACCTTTTCAATCAACGCATCTATTTCATACCCACCATGTAATGAAAAGTAATCCGTTAAATTACCATACTCTGCCATTAATTTTTCAAGCTGTTTTTGATCCGAAACTATACTCATTTCTTTTTCAAGTTGTTTCATTTTTTCTTCCACTTTGATTAGATCGTGGAAGGCTTGTTTCAATAGATCGTTTACGGAAAGATTCGGATCGGCAGAAGGAATTTGTTCGAGAAGGCTAATCTTCGTTTCTTTTTTCCAAGAAATCATACCGGAATCCGGTGTATCCCGACCGGCCAATAGCTGAAATAAGGTCGTCTTCCCGCTCCCGTTTCGACCGACTAAACCAACCTTTTCTCCTTGTTTAATCTCAAATGACACGTTTTCAAAAATAATATTTCCACCATACATTTTTCCAATTTGATTAACACTGCATATGATCATATAATATTCCTCCTTATGAACAGAAAAAAAGCCACAGGAATACAATTCTCCTATGGCTTTTTAAAGATAGGAAAAACTTGCTAAACGGCTAATCGATGATGGATCAAACCAGAAACTAGTTTTCTTATCCGATAGAAAAGTTGAAAATGATAAGCGTTTGAACTTTTCTATTAGCCTAAAAAAGAGAGCATGAAAGCCCTCCTTCTCCTACCTCATTTTAATTTATATGTGAGAAAGATGATTCCACTGTTTTCATTCGCTATTTAATTTGCTAAAAAAGGGCAGACTGATCCCGTTAGCAAAAAAAACAGCAAATTTCGCACGAGCAAAATATAAAAATTTCAAAAAGTTGCTGTGCAATAAAACAGTGTTCTCCACCTTTCTCACCTCCGTTCATAAGAATATAGCTTATTATATGCTATTGCTGTGAAAATTGCAATTCTCATTTTTCCTATTCGCAAACATTCTTAAATTACATTTTTAGCTAATTGCAATTCTCATTTTTCCTATTCGCAAACATTCTTAAATTACATTTTTAGCTTTTGTTTTTTTTGTAATTGTCAAAGTTGGGAAAAAATAAGCAAATCTGGTCATATTGACTATTAATGTGGATAAATTCAACTAGGAATTTTTATAAATTTAGGTAAGCCTTACTTCCACAATACAACCAGAAATAAATAAATATTACTCCTCATGACTGCAAAGTGTGAAAACAACCATGTCATATACTGATACAAAAAGATAGCAAGAATAATAAATGGGCGCTAGTAAATTATAAAATAACTAAAGATGTAGAGGAAACTTGTATTCATACAAAAAGAGAAGTTAATTATTTATATAATAAAATCGGTATCAACTTCTCTTTTTTAAATAGACTTTTTTGACAAGTCCAAGCTGTTTTCTAGCTTACATTTTTATTTATACTCGATCTTTTTTCATAATTATTCTTATATCGTTTTAATAAAATAAATATTCCGACTACAGCAACAAGGGCAATTACTATTACTCCAATAACAATCGATATATTCAATAATAAAACCATTCCTAAACCAACAACAGATACAACAGTTGAAAGTAATGTCCAAGTTCCAAATGTTTCTTTCAGGCTTAATCCGAAATACTCTTTTACCATCCAGAAACCTGCATCGTTTACGTGAGAAGCGATTGAGCTTCCTGCTCCTGTTGCTAGTGTAACTAAAGCTAAGTTTACATCTGAAGTAGCAAGTAATGGTATAACTAATCCTGCAGTTGAAATCGCTGCCACAGTTGCTGAACCTAAAGCAATACGTAAGATTGCAGCTACTACCCATGCTAAAATTATTGGTGAAATATTGGTGTCGGTGAATAGTTTTGCAATATAGTCACCTACGCCACCATCAATTAAAACTTGTTTGAAGGCACCGCCACCACCAATGATTAATAGCATCATACCAATACCTGCAGCTGCAGCTGAACAAGAATTCATTACCGACTTAACTGAAATTTTTCTTGCGATGCCCATTGTATAGAATGCTAATAAAAGAGAAAGAAGCATCGCAACAGCTGGTGTACCAATAAAATCAACAATAGTAATTAAGAAATTTTCGCCCAGTCCCATAACTTCTATAATTAAATCAACGATGGTTTTGAACATCATTAAAATAACAGGAAATGTTGCTGTTACTAAGCTAATTCCAAATTTTGGTGTATCTTCTATATTAAATTCTTTTTGATCACCTTGAGCAGTAAAGTTAACTGTTTTATTAAAGGCATTAGGGACAATTTTTTTAGATAGTTTAGTAAAAAGTGGTCCACCTATCCAAACAGCCGGTATAGCACACATAATTCCATAAAGTAAAACAGTACCAAGATCAGCACCATACTGACCCGCAATAACAGTAGGTCCTGGATGCGGAGGCAAGAATCCATGTGTAGCCAACAGAGCAGCTAACATTGGAATCCCTAAATGCATTGGAGAAACTTTTAATTCTCGAACAATCGAAAAAATAATCGGTATTAATAATACAAGTCCAACTTCAAAGAACAAGGCAATACCAATAATAAAAGAAGCCACCACAACAGCCCACTGAATTTGTTTTTTACCAAACTTATCAATTAACGTAATAGCAATCCGATGGGCACCACCTGCGTCAGCTACTACTCTACCCAACATTGCACCAAGACCGAAAATAATGGCAATACTACTTAATGTAGCCCCTATTCCATTTTGTATCGATGTGACAATGTCTCCAAGAGGCATTCCTAAGAACATTGAGACAGCAAAAGCGGTAATCAATAAGGATACGAATGTGTTCAATTTAAGGACAGAAATCAAAACTAACAATAAAACGACACCTAAAGCAACAGTTAATAATGGCATGTAATCGCCTCCATTTTATGATGAAATTGTATTGGGTTTGTTTATATACGCTTCTCTAATAAATTTTATAGAGAAGCGTATACTTTAAATACAATGGCTCTATTATTCGATGTTTAATTGCTGTTAAATTCTTACTAATTTCTTTTTTTTGCTAAAGCTTTTTTGCCTGCTTCAATGACTGCCAGGATTCTATCGATGTCATAAACACAACCTCTCCAAGTACCACCACTAATAGATTGTAATGCAGCCCATAAACGGGTTTCATCTGGAAGGTCGGCATCAGACTTCATCTTTGGATTAGATTCACGAGCAGCTAATATTTTGGCTCCTTCTTCAGGTGTTACCCGTTTATCTTCCGTTCCAATGAAGTTAATAGATCCTTCTAAGTTATTGCAATCAACAATAATTTCGATAACATCCCCATTTTGAATTTTGCCAAGTGGTCCGCCTGCTAAGGCTTCAGGTCCTACATGGCCAAAACATGCCCCCGTTGAGACACCGGAAAATCGTGCGTCCGTAATTAATGATACATGTTTACCAAAGGATAAATGTTTTAGAGCTGAAGTTAACTGGTATGTTTCTTCCATACCGGTTCCCATTGGTCCTACACCAGCAACAACCATAATATCGCCTGCTTTAATATCCCCATCCTTAATCGCTTTAATCGCGTCCTTTTCGGATGTAAAGACTTTTGCTTGACCAGTGTGACGAAATACTCCATCATCATCAATTACAGATGGGTCAATTGCGGTTGATTTTACAACAGAACCTTCTGGTGCAATGTTTCCAACAGGAAATGTAATTGTAGATGTTAGTCCACGTTTTTTGGCCTGTTCCGGATTCATAATTACTTCATCCACTTGAATATTATCGATTTCAATTAACCGTTCTTGACATTTTTTACGACGCTCAGAAGCTTCCCACCAATCTAAGTTTTCTTTCAATGTATGACCGGTAACTGTCATTACATCTTCATGTAGTAAGCCTAGTTTCCGTAAGTGCAGCATGACTTCAGGAACACCGCCGGCAAGGAATACTCTGGATGTTGGGTGATTTACAGGCCCAACAGGGAGTACACTTACAAGGCGCGGAACTTTCTTATTAATTCTTGCCCAATCTTCTACAGTAGGAATTTTACATCCTGCTGCATGTGCAATTGCCGGGAGATGCAATAATAGATTTGTGGAACCGCCGAATGCGGCATGTACGACCATGGCATTTTCAATGGCTTTATCTGTTAGGATATCCTTTGTTGTAATGCCCTTTTCTTCAAGTTCTAAAACAGCTCTTGCTGCTTGTGCTCCAATTTCTGACCAAATTGCTGATCCAGAAGGTGCCAAAGCTGTATGAGGGAGCGCCATTCCTAATCCTTCTGAGATAACTTGGGAAGTACCAGCTGTACCTAAGAATTGACAACCACCCCCGGCCGAAGCACAGGCGCGGCATCCTTCAATGGCTGCCTGTTCAAGTGTTAATTCGCCTCTTGCATACCGGGCGCCTATCGTTTGAACTGTTCCGTTATCTTCTCCTTTAGTTGCTAAAAGAGTGGAGCCTCCCGGAATGATAACCGTTGGTATATCATGCATAGATGCTAATGCCATCATCATTGCTGGAAGTCCTTTATCACATGCAGCAAAACCAAGGACTGCTTCGGTAGTAGGTTGTGAACGCCACAACCGTTTTAAAACAATCGCAGCATCATTCCGATAAGGAAGAGAATCAAACATTCCTGTTGTACCTTGAGTACGACCATCACATGGGTCTGTAACGTGGGCCGCATAAGGTACTCCACCAACGGATTTGACAAATTCCGCCGCTTTTTCCATCTGAACACCAATTTCAAAGTGCCCCGTATGTAGACCCATAGCAACTGGTGTTCCATCATCTTTACGAATGCCGCCAAGAGTACTCAACATTAAGACTTGTTTTCCCAACACCCCAGAAGGTTTCCATCCCATTCCTACATTTAAGGTCATTCCGAAAATATCACCACTCGGACGATTTTTTAAAATCTCCGGTGTTACAGGTAATTTACCTTTTGGCCCTTCTTTATGGGTATAGATTTCATACAAAGATTCGTTTGCTTCACCGTAAATTTCTTTAATTGACATAATTTCACCTTCCATTTAAAAGATTAATAGTTCTGTTTTTTTACTTAAAGTAATTTGGTAGTACTTTTTGCAAGAAATCTTTTACATAAGCTTTCTTATCATCACTTAATTCTGTAGCAGGAGGTAGAACTTTGGTTGAGATATCAAACCCACGGAAACGCAAACCATCTTTTGCCAAGTTGTAAAAAGGGCTGTCTAATGTATACAAGCTAACTAATTGAGCCAAGATTTGGTGATAATTGGCAGCAGATATAAAATCGTTTTGTTGATAAGCTTGATATAGGCCTACTTGAACTTCAGGAGCAAAATTAGCTGTTAAACCAATTGATCCATCACCACCATTGAGTAAAGTATTTAAAAAGTGGTCATCATAGCCACAAAAAACACTAAAATACGGAACTTCTGATTTAACAATTTGAATAACTTCCCTTGTATGAGCAATTTCTTGAGTAGTATCTTTTAGACCTACAATATTTGGATAGGTTTTAGCAAGTTTAAGTAAAAACGTGGGAGTTAAGTCTTGTCCCGTACATCCCGGAAAGTTATAAAGTATAATTGGTAAATCAACTTTCTCAGCAATCGTTGCATAGTGACTAAACAGGGCAGTATCATTCAGTTTGTAATAATAAGGGTTGATAATAATGACGCCATCTGCACCTGCCTTTTTGGCATGCTGACTTAATGAAATCGTTTCTTTCGTACTTGGTGTACCAGTTCCAATTAAAACGGGAACCCGTTTATTTACATAAGAGATCACAAATTCAGCTATTTCCTTTCTGAAGCTTTCTGTCATATTGGCGAATTCTCCTCCAGATCCTAAGAAGAAGAGCCCGTCAACTTTTGAATCAATTAAAAAATCAATGTGTTTTTTCATTCCATCTTTATCAAGACTGTCATCATCAAGTAACAAAGACGATACTGGTGGAATTACTCCTTTAAATCTTTTACGTTCTTCCAATTTATTTTCCCTCCATTAACCAAAATCCATTTGTTTTATAATATAAAACCGTGTTCTTATTTCTTACTTGCTATGATTTATATCATAGATGAATGTAATGACAAAGTAAACGATTTCTTTATGAACACTTTGTGAATATAATAACAAATAAAAATGATATTTAATGGACAAATGAACATTTGGTTTTTTTATAACGCATATTCCGCATGTAAATTTTTTACATTTTTCATTTTTTTAAAGGATTTTTCCTCTTTTTTGTAGAATTGAATGATTATCTAAACTATGGAGAAAACGAGGGAATTTTCATGTCAGATCAAATTTTAACCTTACATGTGGGACCGTCTCAGCTTTTATCCAAACTGTGTGATGAAATAGAACTCGAAAAGACC
>NZ_CCRF01000037.1 GCF_000751775.1 Caldibacillus thermoamylovorans | reverse complement strand
CATAACAGGAGGAAACCTCGAAAAAATGTCGAATTCAATAGAAATTTGTCGAAAATCCATCAAAAAATGAAGATATCACCCCATCAAGCCATTTAGATAAAGTTCATTCAAAAATTACGATGAATTTCACTTAAGACGTGCGAAATGTGGGTTATAATGTAATAAAGGATTATATTATAAAACGAAAGAGGAGACTTTTATGCCTATCATTCAGTCTGTTGAGCGAGCTCTAAAAATTCTAGATTTATTCGACGAGTTTGTACCTGAACTTAAAATTACAGAGATTAGTGATAAAATGGAACTAAACAAAAGTACCGTTCACTCATTATTAAAAACGCTTGAAAAGCACAAATATATTGATCAAAATCCGGAAAACGGAAAATATAAATTAGGATTAAAATTAATTGAAAGAGGAAATTGTGTTGTAAGTACGATCGACATTAGACAAGTTGCGAGAACATACTTACTTGATTTAGCCAAAAGAACAGGTCAAACAGTTCATTTAGGAATTTTAAACGGCAAAGAAGGTGTCTACATTGACAAAATTGAAGGTGAATCATCTATAATACGTTTTTCAAAAATTGGTAAGGGATTTCCATTACATGCTACAGCAATAGGAAAAGTCCTTTTAGCTTTTCAAGAACCAAAAGAAACAAACCTTCTTCTAAGCGATTATAATTTTACGGAACAAACTGAATATTCGATTACAATTCAGGATGAATTTCTAGCGCAGATAGAAAAAGTTCATCAGCAGGGCTATGCAATAGATAATCAAGAAAATGAATTAGGTGTTCGCTGTATTGCAGCACCATTATTAAATTTTGAAAACAAAGTGCTTGCTGGTATTAGTATATCTACACTAATTTCTCAAGTTAATGATGAAAAATTAGAAAAATATATTAAATTATTAAAACAAACAAGTCTTGAGATTTCAAAAAAGTTAGGATATAGACTTTATTAAATATAAGGTAAAATATTAAAATTTTACAGCGAAGCAAAATCGGCTTGTGAGCAAGTAAATATATTAATGGATGTCAAACTTTATAAAACTGGATTACAAATATTAACTTTTGTTGTATTTTGCCCACCGAAATAAATAAGGTGGGACTTATTCACATTATCTGCACCTTCAAAAACAGCTATCCACATGGTCAAAATAAATCCAAACGAGGGACAAATGGCAGTAGAATATAATATCAGCTACCTCGACTTCTCCCTTTTTTGCCATATGATTTTTTTCCTACTCCTTCAAACAGCCAAAATATCAATCAAAAGGAATACATATATGTTTTAACTCAAAAATCATCAAAAATAGATGTCTATAAATAAAAAAGGGTAAACGTTGGTAAATTTCAAAAAATTAGGACACCACCCTTGCTCCGATTCCAATCGGTTCATATTAGAAATCTTTCGTCAGTGCTCATGTATAATTTATATTAAATTGCTAAATAATTTGGAATGGAATGTCTGATATACACAAGAAAACATAAGTCATTTTTGGGATAAAAAAGGGGCTCAGAGATAAATTTATAGGGAAACGGACAACATTTGAGGTCCATATCAAACAGGTAAAGGTGGAAGTTATTAATGGAAAATGGTTTGGAACAATTGGAAATGTTGCTGGATGATACATTACAAATTGTTGATCATATGGTCGTCGATCGAGAATATGAAGATATGCTCACTTCTGTAAAAAACGGGCTGCTTATGCAGAGACAAAGCGTTAAAGAAATGAGAAACACTTCAAGAGAGGAACAACAAATAGCAGCTAATTTTATAGATGAAAACTTGAACAAATTAAACGAAATTGTGCAAAAATTAGAAAGCATTTTACTGGATGATTATCAATCAACAACGGAACATCGCATCGAACAATATGAACAGCTGTCTCTTGAAAACCAAATGGAACAAACAGAAACGTACCATGACAAAATCGATTACTTAAGTGCGGTTAAAATCCGGGAAAACATCAATCGGATGACCGAAGTTATGCTGCAAATCAGATCTTAACTTATTTGTGTTGTGTATCTCTGTAGTTTTTCCACATACTGTCCGTGGGCTTTTGAATCTATGTTTGTTCATTAAGCAGTATTTGGAAGCAAGAACAGACCGCATTTCTAAAAATCGAAATGCGTGTGCCTATTCTTGTATGTTAAGAAAAAAGTCGCAGCTTTTACGTGCAGAATATAGGTTATCTCTTTTCCTAATAAATTTTGAAGATCAGGTAATTAGAGTTCATCTTAATCACCTAATATTTTCACCATATAATCATAATTGTGCTTGTTAATTTGAATCACCTTTTCTTCAGTGTAGCCCAATTTTTTGTATAAGTGTTTGGCAGAAACATTTCCGTGTGCCACATTTAGAGAAATTCGTTTATAGCCTTTTTCTTTTGCAACTGTTTCTGCTTTTTTAATGAGCGCTGTACCAATCCCGTGTCCTTGAAATTTTGGGTGTACACTTAAGGTATCGATATAGTAATCTTTTTCATCAGCTTCCTGATCAAAGGATTTTAAGGGGTTTCCTTGTTTTTTTCTTAGCCTGTTTAATATCGTTTCATCCAAGCGGGCTGCATCCTCACCCGGATAGGTAATCACGAGACCTGCCACTTTATCCATGACACTAGCAATCCAAATATTTTTGTAGCTAAACCGATTGATATCTTCCCGGAAATATAAAGCAAGGGTGTCACGAACATTTTGCGGTTTTGTTTTTCCTGTTAGTAATTCCGCTATATCTCCGTTAGCCACACGAATGAGTTCCGCTGCCGGTTTTGCGTCATTTTTTACAGCCGCTCGCAATATCAATTCCGATGCCAATATTTCTTCCCAAATTGTTCCATAGGGAGCACCACCTGAAGTATAGCCCGCAACAAAATAAAATGTTCCGTCTGACTCTTCTTCAAAATAATCATCATAAGATAATTGTTTCTTCTTTTTCACTTTTTCTATTCTCCTTTTTCGATTCTGGGGACAGGTGTATTGTTCATAAACAATAATCAATCCGGTACACGGACCCTGTACCATTACTCAAATTTTATCAGGAAAAAGTTGCCCATCTTCCCTCCTATCTTTTCTGAGAGTCGCGGAAGACGGCCTATTTATTATATCACATTAACAAAGATTACCTTTTACATAGAGGGGATGAGGATAGGTGCATTAACCTGACTATGCCTATATACTATCGGGTACAGTCAATTTTTGCAAAAAGCATCGTTTTACTTATTCCGACATCCAACAAGAGTCATTATTTCTATTCATTGGACGTAGTACTTATTCCCCGCACTTTCCAAATGTTAAATTTTATACTATAATAATGTAAATAAAATTAACATGAATATGGAGGGTGTTCAATTGCTATTTTTCAAACGGGAGATTAATAAAATTGAAGAAAAAATAGAAGAAACCGAGAATTTTGAAGGTCAAATACAAGTGGCGGTTGATCAACTAAAAGGTGTGGTAGAGCAAGTAAAAATTGCCACTATGCAATTAGAAATGACCTCTTCCTCCAGTAAAAACAGCACGAATAAATTATTAGCACATAGTGAAAAAACAGTCACTTATACGCACCGGGTGGCCGACAAAATGCATTCTATTGAGGAGTCGGCCGTGCATATCTCTGCTTCCTCACAGGAAATATTATCAACTTGTAAAACATCCGAGAAGACGATCGAACACTCATGGGATTCTCTTCAAGCACTTCAAGGAAAATTTGAAGAGCTAAGAATGAGTCATCAAACTTTATTGAAGCAAATGAATCAATTAGTGAAGCTATCCGATCATATCCATGAAATTGTTCATACAATCGGTGCCATCTCACAAAAAACAAAAATCTTAGCCTTAAATGCCGCCATTGAAGCAGCAAGAGCTGGCGATGCCGGAAAGGGATTTTCTGTTGTTGCCAATGAAGTGGGAGAACTGGCTAACCAAACCTCTGTAGCAGTTGAAGATTCTCGAAAAAATATTTATTACATACAAGAAGAAATTAAACGTTCCGCAGAAATGGTTAAAAGAGAAGCAAAGGAAGTGGAAGCCGGCACAATAGAATTTGGAAACGTTCTTCATCATTTAGAATCTTTTAAAGAGAAATTAAGTCAAATTACAAATATGGTTTTTGACTCGACCACTGCCGTTGATCAACAAACAGAAAGCGTTCAGGAAATTACGAATCTACTAGACCAAATCTCATTATTATCCATTGAAAATAAAGAACATGTTATCGTCGTTCATGAAGATATGGACAAACAACATGAAAGTGTCAGACAAATCCTATCGATTAGTGATTCCCTTACAACAACATCAAATGAATTGCAAAAGCTTGTTCATCATGATAGAAGTGAATTCCAGCCGGTGGATACGGCGCTCATTGAAAAAATTAAGAGCAACCTGACTGACCTGTTACAAATGACAGAATTACAAGACATGAGTTTTTCTACCCATAAAAGACTACTTGATGACATACTTAAAAACAATCCGGACTTAGAAGCAATTTGGACAAACAATGTTGATGGAACATTCGTCTATTCAAACCCAAAAGCAGCATTGATCAATGCAAAAGCACGCCCTTGGTTCACACATGCTTTATCGGGAAATCCCTACGTTTCCGAAGTTTATTTTTCAGCATTAACAAAGAAACCATGTATAAGTGTATCTTTTCCCATATATAAGGAAAATCAAATTATCGGTGTTCTTGGTGCAGATGTGACGATTAACTAGGGGACAGGTATATTGTCCCTAAGTGTTTCTGCCTTTTTCGGTTGTAAGACAACATCCCTACATGAATTTCAAAATCTTTAAACATGAAAATATCAATATGGCAAGTTCCCAAAAAACCAATATTTCTGTACAAAAGACACAAAATTTTTTCCTATATGGATACCATATTTCGTTTTCAAATATCTTTTAGGGTTTCAATCATTAACATTCACATCCCTCTAAAAATTTTTAAACCCTATACGTTTTTTATTTATACATATAGGACATCTTTTGGGAAATTGAAAACCTTTTTGTTTGAAAAATTTTTGTTCACCAACCGTAAAGACAAACCGATTTCCACATTCCCAGCATTTTAGGATAAGGTCTTGTGGTGCAGCACCATTTAATAATTGTTCTATCTCTTCCTTTCTTTTTTGTACTGCCATATTATCGATCGGTGCATTCGATTCGATTGCACTTATCGTTTCGCGGATTTTCCCCCTTACTTTTTTGTAATCGACTTTTTCCCAAGCTTCCAAATAAGGGATGTATTTATCATCGCCTGATTCTTTAATTTTATCTAAAAACAAAAAGATCATATGTCGGTTACGATCTTTTAAATACTCCATATTTGGTATCGGTTTCCCCGCTTCTATCCATAAATCCCATTCAGATAATAATTCATCCGCTCTTTGATCTGCTTCAATTTTCCAGCCGCGATCTGTAAAAACAATCATTGGAAGCTTTCCAAAATATTCGATATCCAAAAAGTCATGATCAATCATCCAATCTATTTTTTCTGTAATATCTGCTATTTTTTCTGATTTAAAATAGCCATAGACCGGACACCGATCTAACCCTAGTGCCAAAACCTTTTTATCACGGGAACCTTTTAATATTTTGGCAAGAATTGTTCGGCCACCTTGTCCAATAATTTCATCAGCTGCTCTTAAAATAGCCAACTTTTTATCTACGGTTAAGGTATTCCTATTGATTTTCATTTTGGTGAGCATCTCCTATTCGTGGTATATGGGGACAAGTTCATGGTCCCTAAGCCCAGCAACATATAGAGGAAATTTACTTGATATTGCTTTTTTAAGGCATTCCATATGACAGAACATCTGTTGTTTTTGTTGACTACCTTTGTCTTTAGAAATACTGTTTATTTATTCTTCATCGTTCCTTTTTAGTAAATATATACGTTCATTATTTTCTTATCATAATTCAAGCCTGTCTTCTTATTCAATGCTGACAAGACCTAAATCAAAGATGTTTTATCTTATTATATCAAATATTTTGCGAGTGTTGCAGTTGGAAAATAGATACTTTTACTGTCGGAATGATGAAGAGTTTCTAAAAAGATTAGCGAAGTAGAATTAATAATTTTTAGGAGTTCTTACATAATTAAAAAACCCACCATCCGTATGGAAGTGGATTGGTGGGGTCAATTAGGTCAAATCTTTTTCAAAAAGTAAACTCAAGGGAGGGACAGGTTCCTGATATCATCTGTTATTATCATAATTAGATAAGATAGCAGTAAATAACCGTGTACCCGTGAAATTGATATTTTGCTATATTCACTTACCTCTCTAATGCCAAGCACTCATGCCGCCTTTTACGTTATAAATTTTTTGAAAACCTTGTTTCTTTAAGATTTTCGCTGCTTTTGCACTCCTCATCCCACTTTGGCAAATAACAACAATTTCTTTATTTTTATCAAGTTTGTTCAATTTCCTTGGCAATTCTGAAAGGGGTATATTAATGAATTGCGGCCGGTGATTTGCTTTATATTCTCTAGGTGTACGGACGTCGATAAATTGAACCCCTTTATCACTAAATTTTTCTTTCACTTGTTCGACCGAAATATTTGTAATACCTTTCACCGGTAAAAATCGACGAATAATAATTAAAGCAAGCAAAGTGATTAACACCCATTGTAAAATTTCCATTGTATCTCTCCATATTTGCATATTTTATACGAAAAATTATGTTTAATCCTTGTCCATAATTGTTGAAAAGCGATCGTGTAAATTTTTTGTCACCCCTATATACCCGTGTATGTATTAAAAGTTGTAAAGAAAAAGTTCAACAACTCTTTCTTTAAAGAAAACTCGGCGATTGCTGAGCCTTTAGGCGAGAGCAGAGCCGTAGTTCAGCAAAAAAATTTTTTCGGCTGCGATGTATTCCCGCGAAGCTTTCCTTGTGCACTTATGCGTTAGGAAAGTAGAAATTGAAAAATTTATACTTTCCTATTAGTTTAAAAGATTGATGAACTTTATCTACTTTTTACCAGTAATTCGACCGCTTCTTTTACAAGTTTTTCCGTGCCTTCTCCTTTTTCAATATTTTCACGAACACATTGTTCTAGATTCAAGCTGACAATTAAACCGATAGTCCGATCGATGGCACTGCGAGAAGCTGATAATTGGGTGACCACATCTTTACAGTCTTTATTTTGCTCAATCATGTTTAAAACACCTTTAATTTGACCTTCAATTCTTTTTAGCCGGTTTACGACAGATTTATTATACTGCAATTATTCTCCCTCCTTTCTAAGAGCCGTTCTTATTTGCGATGCCATTTGAAAGCTTCGCGAATCCGTAATAGCAGCAAACGTGTTGTTTTTGACTTTTTCATTGATTTCCCATGAAAATACACCCGATAAAGCAATAATACTGCGAGTACTGTCCAAAAAGCTCACTGTTCCCTAAAAGTTTGAATTGTTTTGCAATCAAGAAGTATGACGGGAAATTATCCCACGGGTTGCACTCACTCTCTCTTCCAGTTTCGGTGAAGGTATTTTTGGACAGCCCTTAAGGTTAAATCCTATTATTTAAAATTATATTCGGTTACGATTTTTTCTCTTCCGGTCACTAAATCATTATAGTACTCATATAAACTGATACCAAGATAAGAACCGGAAATATTATACACATTTGTATACCCTAAATGCTGAAGTGCCATTACCATATTATAACTACGCTGACCGGAGCGACAATGAATATAAACCGGACGATCTTTCGGAATTTCATCCACTCGCTCTCTAAACTCACTTAATGGAATATTAATTGCATTTTTTAAATGACCTGCATTATATTCACTTTTTTCGCGTGCATCAATGATGAATGCGTTACCTTCCACTAACTTTCGAACCTCTGAAACTTTCACTTCACGATAGACGCCATGCAATAGATTCAATGCAACCATTGCAGCATGGTTCACCACATCTCTTGCTGTTCCGAGCATCGGTGAGTATGTTAATTCCAAATCTTTCAAGTCCTCTAACGTCCCATTCATGGTAATCATCGTTGCAATCACATCAATCCGTTTATCAACATTCCCTTTACCAATTGCTTGAGCACCTAGAATTCTTCCAGTGGGAACTTCATAGACTAATTTAAAGTGCATAGGATTGCTGTTTGGCATTAGCCCAACCTTATCCCCCGGCATTACGTAAACTGAATCACATTGAATCCCCGCTTGTTCAGCAGTTCGCACATTTAAACCGGTTGCAGCCGCATTTAAATCAAATAGGTGAATAGAGAATGAACCAATAACACCTTTTTGTCTGTTCATATTTCCATATATATGGTCGGCAGCAGCTCTTGCTTGTTTTTGGGCTGGTCCTGCAAGCGCTAATCTTGTTGGTTTGTGCAAAATTTTATGATAAACTTCAATCGCATCTCCAACAGCATAAATATCCCTGTCACTTGTTACATAGTTCGCATCAACTTTTATAGCTCCCGTTTCACCTATTTCAAGACCGGCATCTTTCGCTAACGTTATTTCCGGTTTAACTCCAATAGCCAATACAACTGTTTCGGCATCGATTTTCTTACCGGAGTTCGTTACTATATAGTTTTCCTCTATTTTTGCTAAACCGTCATTGACAATTAGATTGATGCCGTTGTCAACCATCTCTTTATGGAGAATTTGTACCATATCGTAATCAAATGGTGTCATCATTTGATTGGCAAATTCAATTAATGATACATGGTAACCGGCAAGTATCAAATTTTCCGCCACTTCAACTCCAATAAATCCGCCACCGATTACAGCAATATTTTTTATCCCGTTTTGTTTAATATGCGTATTTAAATGGTCAATATCTACTACATTTCTTACTGTAAAAACATGCGGCTGGTTTACTCCTTCAATATTTGGTCGAATTGGTGAAGCGCCGGGTGAAAGCACTAATTTATCATAACTTTCTTCATATGTTTTTTCGGATAGTAAATCTTTTACTGTAATCGTTTTTCTGTCTCGATTAATTTTTACGACTTCATGATGGACTCTTGCCTCAATATTGTATCTTTTTTTGAACACTTCCGGTGACATGAGAACTAATTTGGAACTATCTTCTACAATCCCACTTAAATGATATGGGAGCGAACAGTTTGAAAAAGACACATGCGGTCCTTTTTCGAACATAATCACTTCCGCATATTCATCAAGTCTGCGAACTCTGGCGGCAACCGAAGCTCCACCAGCTACGCCCCCGACTACTAAAATTTTTCCTCTCATATTGTATACCTCTTTTCAAATTTAGTTAATGTAGAAAATCAAGCTATAGCTCTCGTACGTATTTTGTTAGGGTTCCACGATATCTCCTTGCCAAGCCATCATTCCGCCAAGCATATTGGTTACGTCAAAGCCTTGTTCGACTAAAAATTCACAGGCCATCGCACTTCTTCCCCCGGCATGACAAACAATGTAATAATGTTCATTTTTATTTAGATTGCTTAAAGAATTTGGCAAATCTCCCAAGCGGATATGCTTTGCACCGGGAATCATGCCTTGAACGACTTCATCATCTTCGCGAACATCAATGATATTTACCTTTTCTCCCCTTTCTAATTTCTCTTCCAACTGTTTTGCAGTAATATTTTTCATTGATATACCTCCAAATAATTTGTGATAGGTTGATTTTTTTGACGGGGTGCAGGAAAATTACCCCCGCGGGTATTTTTTCGGGTAATAACTACTTATATCTATAATCACAAGACAATCATATACCGGGTGGGGTAATTTTGTCAACCAATTTGAAACTGATGATTCTAAGATAAATGGTTGAAGAACGAAACAATTCTTATCCGTAATTTTTGGTGACGGTCTTTAATTTTTGCCAAAAAGAACCGTTCTATTCCGCAATTTTTGCGAGAGACTCTGATTTTTACAGAAATCCAACCAATTTATTTCATAGCACCAAGATATTAGGGGACTGTCCCCTTCAGACAGCCCCTGAGATTAGGTCATGCGTGTAATCTTATAACCACTTAAAATTGTTATAAGCCAGATAAGCTTTAAATTGTTGTCTTTCTTTCATGATCGTAGCTTAGTTGTTCCATGTGCCAGAAGTCTCCTTAACTGAACCGTACCATCACGACCCATAACAAAATTAATTAATGTAAGCATATGCCACCTTTCTTCTTCAGATTGCAATCGTAGCCAGTGGGCCATTCAGGTCAAGTTCAACTTTCGCATATACGCCGACATAACAAGGTATAAGGATGCATGAGAGACAAAGGTAATCACTCTGTTTTTAAACGTTCACTCAATAACTCACTATCAACTGCATTTCTCAGTCCATCTGTGAAGCTGTTGATATTTTCCGCTAGCCGGGCAAATTCTCCTTTTCCTTCTACCCGAATGTGATACTGGAAGTTTCCTGCCTTAATTTCCTCGACACTTCTTTGAATCGCGGAAACGACTTAATTTTTTTTCAATGCAAACCAAGCGGCAACACTAATCGTTACTAGGAACATGAAAAAGGTCACGGCAATCAAAATCGGATAGCCAACAATAAGCAAAACGGTTTTCACAGTAAGGTTCCCGTTTATGTATACGTCACTTATAAACTGAGCGAAGTCCACAATAAGGCTAAATAGCAACATATGCTGGATAAGTGTTTTGTTTTTAAAATACTTTACGAGCGACAAAATGAGTACCGTGCCAGCAGAGCCTAAAGGATAGAACTACTTGGGAGTATAGAAAATTTAGATGATATTTCAGATCTTGAAAGTGCTTTTGGCTTTAGAACCGAATTTGAAATAGATAATAAAAAATAAGGAAAAATTTTTAAATAAACAAAAATTGGAAGGCGGCTGTTTTGAACACTAAAAAAAATGCCAAAAACACTGCAATTACAATGTTTCCGGCGTTTTTCAGTGTCAAATTTGAGATAACAATACCAGAAATTAGACCCTTTTTCATATTTTTTTACTTTCGCTTATTGAGTGAAAACCCTTACTTCCTAGTTTAACTGTATTACTGAATTGACCAGGGCAGATAAACTACTAATAGTTTTTTTACGATAATTCTTTTAATCTTTTTATCTTTTCTTCTCGATTTTTGTTATACTCTTTAAATATTACTTTGTCACCCTTGATTCTCACAATAAAAGCAAGGGTAAGACTAATTAATAGAAATATCATATTATTGAAATAGAAGGTCATAATAAAGAGAAAGATTGAAAGTATTAACATTATTTGCCAGAAGTGTCTATCTTTCATGATATTTTACGACCTTCCGTTTGATTTAATTTATTTTTTTTATCTATATCTTTATATAACCAATAAAACATAACTAACCAAATAATTAAGCCAATAATTCCCCAAACATTGAATTTCCCTGCAAATGATAGTAGAAAACGAAAATCTGGAGATTCAAATGTACTCCAACTTAGCATCATACCTTTAGGAATATCAACAGTTCCCACAGAACGGGCCAGTTTAGTAATATATGGTGCAAAGAAAGTTGCTGCATATAAAAATAACGGTGCTGTAATTATGCCCATAATCAACATATGAATAATATTGGCATTGGCTAATAATAGCGCTGCAACAACAAACGACAAATTAATAATTCCCGCAAAAGGAAGGACTTCGTTTCCTGGTAAAATGATAGAACAAACTAATAAAACGGGGATAGTAATAATAACCGCAACCCACAATTCACTTCTACCTGCAAGAATCGGCCAATCTAGTCCTATATAAACTTCCTTATCTTTAAATTTATTCCTCATAAATTCTGAAACCGCTTCAGAAAGTGGAGACAAAGCTTGAGCAAATAGTTTGGACACCATTGGGAATAATACGAGTGCTGCTGCAGCTTGTACAGCGAGTGTCAGGGACTTTGAGACACTATATCCTGCTGCAAATCCTAGAAGAAGACCAATAATAGCACCCATTACCTCATTTTCCCCAAATATCCCAATTTTTTCCTTTAAATAATCCGCGTCAACTTTTTTATTTAATCCAGGAATTTTGTTCATTAATACTTCAAACGGATGCATAATATTAGCTAGTAAAGTAATATGGTGTGGAACCGTAACACCAGGGATACCTGTTAATTCCTGTACACGTGGTCCCCAAAGATCTCCAGATTTTAACTCCAGGACAATTTGTATAATTGCTGCAATAAATCCCATTGCTATACTTCCAGAAATATAGGAAACCATTACCGCTGTAAATATTTTTGACCATACATTCCACATATCCACATTCAAAGTTTTAGTCCAGTTAAAAATCAACATAACAATATTAATTGCAATCTGAAGTGGAAATAGTAAAAATGCATATGGCCATGCCCAGGATATTGCAGCCATACCAGGCCAACCACCATCAACTGCATTTAAAGTAATTCCTGTTCGTTCGGAAAGTGCCTGTGCAGCGGGACTAATTGCTCCCGTCATGAAGTTAATAACTAAAGTCATGCCTGTAAATGCGATTCCTAATGTTAATGCTGCAGAGAAAGCCTCTTTGAACTTCATTCGTGCAATGAGCCCTACAATTAACATAATAAGCGGAACGAATACAGCTGCTCCAAGATTCAGTACGTAATTCACTATTTCTTTAAGCACGTCCATTCTTTTTTCCCCCATTCTTATTAATATTTCGGGATATAAATATAAAGATATTCATGATTTACTTGCCTTTTTTTGCATCGGCCTTCTTAATTGCATCTACCAGCTTATTAAATTCCATTTCCATTCCCATTCCTGTTAAAAATGCTACCCCGTTAATCACTGGAATATGATAATCTTTGTTGGTCTTGACAATAGAGACGTAAACATCAGCATCCTTAATATGATGATCCAAGGACTTAATATCAACCGCTTCAACTGTGGAATTGATTTTTCTTTCCTTTAACATTTTGTTGAGCTTTGATGCGACAGTTTGAGAAGTTGCCACACCTGATCCACATGCTACAATAATTTTTGCCATTTTTAAAATCTTCCCTTCTTTATAGTAGTTTTTTAAACCATATTTATTAGCTTTCAAACTTGATAAAGATAAGTTTCTTTATTTAAATTCAAATATCTATATAAATATTGTGAAATGAATTTTTCATAATCTCATACAATTCCCGATCACTTTGAGCATGAAGCATGATGTTGATAATATCTCCATTGGAAAATATCTCCATTAACTTTTGTAATACTTTAACTTGAAGTCCATCCCGCTTAACGCCTAAAACAAAGATTAGCTTTGCTTGTATTTGATCATCATCTGAACTTCCACCCATTGGGGAGAATCCAATTGGTTTTTTCGGACGAACCATTGAAATAAAGGCTTGTTTAATATTTTTCGGATCCGTATGAGGTATAGCAACACCTATTGATTTTGTTTGAATCCCAGTAGGATAGATTTTTTCTCTTTCCTTGATTGCTTTATGAAAGGTTGAGTACACATACCCCTTATCTTCCAAAATGGTTGATATTTTATCGAATAATTCTGTTGAATCTTTCCAATCTACATCTCTAAAAATAAGGTCTTGTTTAAAAAATAGTTCAAATTCTGAAGTATCTATAATTCCCATGATGATCTCCCCTATTGTTTTGAAAGGATGACTTCTTTTGGATATGCCCATTTTACAATCTCTGAAGCTGGCAAAATATCTGGGTTTTTTCCTCCATTTAGTGTAAGAACGTAATAATAGATTTCCGCTAATTCTTCTAGATAGGAAACTTTTAGATATGCATCGTATATATCCTTTCCTACACCAACGCTTCCGTGCTTCTCCATAAGTGCAACATCCGAATTTATGCAAGCGCTCGCAACTTTGTTGGCCAAATCCAGCGTCCCCGGTCGTCCATATGGTGCAACCGGAACATACCCTTCTTTTGCCCCTAGAGCCTGAAGTTCATAAACAATAGCAGGAATAGGTTTACTCAAAACGGCAAATGAAGTAGCATATTTGGAATGAGTATGAGCAACAGCCATTACATCTGGACGTTTTTCATAGATTTTTAGATGCATCAATAACTCACTTGTTGGTTTTAAGTTGGATAAATTTTCAATAACTCTAACATCTTTATCTACAATAATCATGTCTCTTGGTGTTAGTAATTCTCGATCAATACCAGAGGGGGTAAAAACAAATAGTCCTGAATCTTTATCTCTGCAGCTGAAATTACCAGACTTATGTTTACATAATCCTTCCCGTTGTGCCTTTTTTGCTATTTCGCAAACATCTTTTTTTAAATGTTCCAGCAAAGTAATCACTCCTTTTTTCTGAAAATCATAGCCCATGAAATAATCAATTACTATTTACACTCTCCTTTATAGCATCGCTTCCCAAAAGTGCTAAAACTTCTCTAGGATTTTTTGAAGCTAGCAACTTCTTTATCGAATCTTTTTTGATAAAAAAATCGTTTAATCTCAGTAAAAATGGGACATGAATATTTGTATTTGAAGGTACCAGCCCGACCATAACATGGAAGGGAGAACCATCAGGATTATAAATTGGTTCAAAAAAAACCGCAATCTGAATATCTGGTTGTTTTAATTTATTACTTGGTTCAGCATGAGGAATGTATACGTTTGGACCAATCAACATCTTATTATAATTTTCAAAGAATAATTGTTTACATCTTTGAACATACGATTGGTCCACACTTCCTCTTTTTATTATTGGGCTAAAGGTAATATCTACACTATCTTCCCAAGGTATTTGATTATCAATTAGAATGATATTTTTCTCATCAATCGTCATTCTCACTAGATCATTTTTTAGACTTATTTTTTTGTCTCCTTCAAAAAGCGTTTTTAACTTATTCTCTGCTATATAAATTTTGTCTTTAGGAAGTATATCTTTAAGTGCACTAACAATTTGCTTTGCCCTAAAATCAATGTCATCGTTTAACAGTTTGTTTACTAAATATCGAAGTTGAATTCTGTTTTCCGGTTCAAGAAATGATGGAACGATGATTGTTTTTGCCTTGCTCTTTAGTGGCTTTGTTGTAAAAACAATGTCAACTTCCTCATTCATTTGTTTAAATTGTCTAAATGAGAATGCCCCAATAAATTCAATTTGCGGGAACATTTCTTTTAAATTTTCCAACAATAATTTTGAAATAGACGTACCGTTTTGGCAAAGAACTACACCTTTAAAATACGAATTTTCACTTTCCTCTGATTGATATAACCAGCCAAGAATAATCATAGATAAATAAACAATTTCTTCATCAGATAGAGGATGCCCAATAATTTTTTCAAATGGCTCAGTTGCATCTGCTACCGCCATAAACACCTTATGATGTTCAGTCATAAATCTTTCTTTCAATGGATTGATAACCCGAAATCCCAAAACATTTCTAAAAATCGCTGGTTGTAAATGGAGTAAAAGTTTTTCTTTTAGCTCGCTTTCTTTTATAAACTTTACGGCAAGTTTACTTTTAATGATTTTCAAAAATTGATTTACGGCCAAATTAATTTCTTCTCTGTTCAAGTAATCAATAGCAGATTCGATTTGATTTGAAGCTAGTATGTGTAAAGAAAGATAGAGAATATCGGTTTCTTTTAAAAAAGTTAAATCATGGAAACAATCCTTGATAGCAGAAAACTCCATTGTATTTCTAATATCATATTTTTCAATATTAAAATCCCATTGTATTGGAAAATTACGTATTCGGGCAATTAATAAAGCAAGTATAAACGGCAATTCATCTAGTTGTTCATCTGTCAATCGAATCTGAATTTTTTCCTCAATGAGTAATAACCTATTTTTTGATTCTAAAATTTCTTTTTCGGTAAAAAGATTCAACCTCTTGAGCCATGCTCTCCCATAATAGTTTTTTAATAATTTTCTTATTAATTGAACTAATTGATTCCTAAGGGCGTACTCCTGCCCTTTTATTTGGTACCCAGATTTTCGTGAATACGTGATTTTTAAATTAAGGTGCTGTAAATCTTCTTTAATTAACTTTATATCTGTATACATCGTATTTCGACTTACATAGAATTTTTCCGAAAGCGTTTGCAAAGAATGAAAGTTTTTATTAACCATTAATTCAATTTCAACTAAATACTTTCTCAATTCAACGTTATGATTAAAAGAAATAAAGTGGTCATCTCCAATTAATAATGAGTATAATTCGTCTGCACACTTCTCTGTGACCAGTAATTTTCCGTCAGTTTCTTTTATAGATTCGTATAACAACTTATTATTAATTGTATGAATTATATTTTTCAGTTTTCCTAGATCCATTGACAGACTATTAGCAATTTCACATAAACCCAAATTATTACTTTGTAAAATTAGGTTAATAACTTCCTTCTCCTCTAAATTCAAATTTCTCACCTCCTTTACACTTTTATTATATATTTCGTTGCAATGAACTTCATCACAATCAAAAGTATTGTATTACTTACAGTTGGGATGAATACAAAGAGCCAATACCCTGTAACAGGATAGATACCTCAAAGTACTTTAGGTATTCTAGAACCGGTCCGTTTAGTTGAACGATTGTATTCATACATACAATCAGCATTAATAAATTTACTCAACCACATTTTCACTGTTTTTGTTAATTAATTCCTTTTCAATTTGAAATTCTATAAATGAGGCTCCTCCTGTTACAATTTGCAATCATATTTTATAAACCTGCCAGTCAGCTACCATCCTTTACATCCCAATTTAATTGATATCCCTATTTTTAGTAAGAGAATCCCATGATTAAATGGCTAAAACCTTATTCCCTTATAATAGTTGAGGACACGGGTCCTAATCACATAAAAATTACTACCTAGAAAGCAAGAACACATAATTCGTGTGTTTTGAATCTATAATAATGTACCTAATAAAAATCGTCAGCACATTTCGTGTTATTTTCCTATATAAAACCTCTATCTGTGTTAGTTTTTATTCGTACAGATGGGGGTGTTCGTTGTGAAAGGTTTTGGTTTGCGACTGGAAAACCTACGAGAAAAATATGGGTATTCAAAAGTAGAAATGAGCTTAAAATTGGGATTCAGCCAGAATGTTTATGGGGCGTATGAAAGAGAAGAAAAAAGACCATCATTAGAAACGATTATTAAACTAGCTGATATTTTTCATGTTTTCTTGACTATTTGATTCGTGGTGAAGAATACCAACCAAGTGATGAATCTACAACTAATGAAAAAAAAGATAAAAGAACTTCTCCATCTTCTTGCTGAAAAAGGAATTGATCAACCTTATCTTTTACAGGTTGAAAAATGGGCAATATTAAACATGGATGATATAGAAGAACTAAGTAACCATTTTGAATGGATTGTTCACAGAGCACAATCAAAAAGTGAGCAGCAATAAACTCCTTATTCTGGCTTGCTATTTATAGAAATGAAAGTTACAAGGTTACTTCCGTTGATTTTGAGGTATTGAATTAAGCGGTTCATAATTAGGAATTTGTTCGTTGTATTATCAAGATCTTCTTGTAACAATCCTATATAACGTTTTGTCTCTGCTATAGAATTATGATTCAAGGCAATAGATATATAATCGAGAGATATGCCTTTCTTGAAAGCAAAGAAGGCCCAAGTCTTTCTAAGGCCGTGCGTACCGAATCTCTCTTTAATACCGACCATATCACACGCTTCATTTAACATTGATGCTGCATATTGTCTTGAAATA
>NZ_CCRF01000036.1 GCF_000751775.1 Caldibacillus thermoamylovorans | reverse complement strand
GGTCAACCCCCTCTAAAAACCAATATTATTTATGATATGATTCACCGTGGTTATTTAAGAGGCAAAAAAAAACAGCATTGGGAAATGAATTTCAATGCTGTTTACATGAACAAAGATAATCCTACTACTTTATATGTTTACTGGTGGTCGGGGTTGAAATTGAAGTCTAAACGTTGTATAATTGGAAATAGTCTGGATAGTACTAATTGTGTTAGAGCAATACGACAACTAACTATAAAAGTATTAATAAAGTCTATTTTTATTGATAAATTAAATATAGTTAGCGTGGTTTGTTTTATTTAATTTTCAATGCAACTAATCTCTTAAGTTTACTAACCATCGTGAGTTTCAAAAGTAAATTTTTTACCATGAGGTTCTTAAAGCCAAAAAACCTTGAAAGGCATATAGCCAATCAAGGTTATAATTATAATTAATTACATATTATATTTTAGGAATATCAACCACATCTCCTGGCGATTTACTAATGAGGACTTCAGGAATATTTGGATTACTCTTTTTCAATTTATATTTTTGAATTTTTGTTAATTCAGGGTCGAAGGAAATATTCTGAGATTTAAATTCTAAGTTTATTAATTTATTATAAACCTTAACTAAAAAAACTTTCCAGTCTTCTAATGAAGAACTTGAAACCTCATAAGGATTCTCTAACATACGATATCCGTCTGCATAATAAAACATTAGTAAGCCCGTTCCGAAATCACAAGCCTCATTTTCTAGAATAACTGTTGGTACTTCAAATCCACTATTCCAATTATAATTTGCAGCAAAGTAATGAAGTAATAAAGAGTTATTTGTATTCATTAACTGATTTATTATATAGTTTTTATCTGTATTATAAAGTAACTGTTCAAGTAAATTAATATCTTCATTATCCATAAGAACTTACCTCCTACCTAAAATTATTTTTCAAGTTGTTTGAGTTTTCTTTCCCAAAGTTCTACATTTGCACCTTGACTAGGATATAATGGCAAACCCTTCTCTTGCAATCTCCTAAGATTACTTTGCAACTCATAAACTTGCTTTTGTAAACTATCAACACTTTGATTAATATCCATTTTGTTTAATGCTCTTTCAACTACTTCGTTATAAACAGAATGATACCCCCTGTGCCTAGACATAGTACTTATATCATTATCTGGCACCCTTAGAAAAATACCATTTGATGAGTCATCGAAATTCATTCCTATTTTTTGAATAACAGGATTATTGGCCATTTCAGAAGGAATTATATGTTGTGCTTGATAACCACTCCAATTTGTAGAACGCTTAAGCCCCATATCCTCTATCATATTTTTCCCTAATTTATTGGAGTTTCCTCCTGTAACAACTCCCGGTGTTCCTGGAATAAGCCTATTAACATTACCTATACCCTTAGTAACCCCTCTAACATCCAACTCATCTATTTTGGTATTTTTGATTCGTTGGATCAGGTCCTTTGCATCACTAAACGCATCCTTAACGGTTCTTTCAGCTGCACCGATTCCTGCGTAGGCTTCTTGTGCTATTTGCGGAAGCCGAATTTCTCCAATCTCCTTCTTTATTGTATCAAACCAAGCCTTGGTCAGGGCAATTGGAGCGTTTACTACCTGATCATACACGGAGCGAAAGGCTTGCTTGATTTTCTTTGGTGCTAGGACGTTTCGAATTTTTTTGAGCACTCCCGGTGTTTTGGCAAGGGCCGGAATTCCTGCATCGACACCTTTTATCACAGTTTTCCCGCCAATCTCTACTGCTTTTGCCGGTGGAAGTAACGAAAGAGCCAGAAAACCTCCCGCAAGTAGACGGTCGCCAAAAGAAAGCTTCTCACCGGTAACCGGATGTCCTCTTTTTTGGCGGATTAATTTTTGGGGCGATGGTACCCGATATTGATCATACCGGTTCAAAGATTGGCAGAGCCGTTCCTATTATTGATGATATGATCAGTTCCGTTTTTGGACACCGAACGTTTACACATAGTCTGCTATTTTTAATATTAGGTTATTGGCTGTTTCATATTTTTTCATTACCGGAATCATTGGAATTCGGAATCATGCTTGGCATTATAAGTCATATTGTTCTTGATATGCTGACGGTAGATGGTGTGAAATTCCTTTGGCCGCTAAAAACTCGGGTAGGCATTCCGTTTAGTGTTAAAACTGGTGGTCTGTTTGAACATAGTTTTTTCCTGTTACTTATTCTATTGATTGGTTATACCGGTTACCAAATTTATTTATAGTTGACACATTCCGTACCGGGAAGATCTAATTCGCTATCCACCGTATGGAATGTTATATGTTATTCAGTTAACATTATTCGTTAACTGTTGTCGATTTCTATAATACCCTATAAATTTTCTCAGAGTCTGTTTAAACCATCTCAAATTTTATCCTATCGACATAGTAAAACAGGGACTAACATGGAGACCGGTTTATTGATTGCACTTGGGACGACGAACTGTCCCGGTGTGTTTTTCTTGTCAAATACATTAGTAACCGTTTACAATAGTAGTGAATTCGTATCCATTGTAAGAATTCGGGGATTCTAAGTTATTAGTAATTAATCTTATTACTATTTATAACTTAATTACAAAATTTAGAGAGGGTGGATCGCTTTTCCGGAAAAGACTTAATGGAATGTCACGTTTCAAATTCTTAGGGGATTGTATTTCAAATAGTTAACAGCAAAGGGGATGGAGAAATGGTAACATTTTTTGGGGGAATTGCACTTTTACTATTAGGATACTTCACTTATGGTAAATATGTAGAAAAAGTATTTATGCCAAATTACGAGCGAAAAACGCCAGCCTATTCGAATGCAGATGGGGTGGATTATGTGCCAATGAGTAAGACAAAAAACTCGCTCATCCAATTATTAAATATTGCCGGTACAGGACCAATTTTCGGTCCAATTATGGGTGCGCTATTCGGACCGGTGGCGTTTTTGTGGATTGTTTTAGGCTCCATTTTTGCCGGTGCCGTTCATGATTATTTAACAGGAATGATTTCTATCCGGAACAGAGGTGCACATATCCCGGAACTTGCAGGAAAATTTTTAGGAAAAGCATCGAAGCACGTAGTTAATGCATTTGCACTGTTATTATTATTACTCGTTGGTACCGTTTTCGTTACAACGCCTGCTTCCATGCTTCATATTTTAATTGATCAAAAAGTTGCTTTAGGAGTAATTATTGGTGCAATCTTTTTTTATTACTTATTATCTACTGTTCTACCGATTGACAAAATTATCGGTCGCCTCTACCCATTCTTTGGTGCCGTTTTATTAATAGGAACCCTTGGCGTAGCGGTTGGTATGTTTGTAAGTGGCGATGCAGCTAAAATTCCGGAATTATCTTTAACGAATATGCATCCGGACAACATACCAATTTTTCCAATGTTATTCTTTACAATAACTTGCGGGGCCCTATCCGGTTTCCATGCTACGCAATCGCCAATCATTTCAAGAACAACAAAGAGTGAAAAAGAAGGACGCTTTATTTTTTACGGAATGATGATTGCTGAAGGTATTATTGCCATGATTTGGGCTGCAGCTACGATGGCCATTTTTGATGGAATGACGTTAAAGGAGATGATTGCTGAAGGAACTCCTTCACTTGTTGTGAATGAAGTGTCTGTTTATTTACTCGGTGCTGTAGGAGGTACGATTGCTGTTTTGGGTGCGGTTGTATTACCGATTACTTCCGGCGATACTGCTTTCCGTGCAGCTCGAAATATTATTGCAGACTATATTAAACTACCACAAATCAAACTGGCAAAACGTTTATATATTGCACTGCCTTTATTTGCAATTTCTGTTGTATTAACACAAATTGATTTTAACATCCTATGGCGCTATTTCTCTTGGGCGAACCAAGGAACCGCTGCACTTGCTCTTTGGATTGGTGCTATGTACTTGTATGTTAAAAAGAGAAATTACTGGATTGCGTTTATACCGGCCGTTTTTATTACGTATATGGTATTTGTCTACATTCTAAATGCGCAAATTGGATTTAGGTTGGATTTAAACCTTTCATTTATCATCGGGATTTTTTTAACAGCTGCTACAATCGGTTATTTTTATTGGAAAGGTCGCCATAACCGTCAAGAAAGTATAAACGTTGACGAAGAAGCGGCATAATACGAAACAACGGCTGCTCCCGATTACGGTGAGCAGCCAATTCTTTTGGTTACAATAGTCACCGATACCATTTGGTGTTCAAGAACGGGGCATTTAATTATTAGGTTGGACAAAATACGAAATACTACTTTTTAAAATGCGTGCTCATCTTTCAACTTTTCTATAAGCCACTTCATATAGTTTCTTAATAAAACATTTTAGTAGCTCGAAATTTTTCTTTGAATCAATACATTCAAGTGGAATATAAACTTCATGTTTTTTCAGGCTGAAACTTCTCATTTCTTTAATATCAAATTTTAATATTTCTTGGATTTCCTTTTGAATGGTCTTCCCTTTTGTAGATTCAGGGTTCCCCGGGTCAACATGAAGGATTAAGTATTGGTACTTTTTATCTCCATGTAAAGTTGCAAATTTCCTCTTGCCTCTCCAGCCAAGCCGGTTATACCCTGGGGCAAAACTACTTTCTGGAATCGCAACTTCCATTTGGCCAAGTTTGCACAGTTATTTATGTAAATCACCGAATACTAGTAGCTCGTTCATTTTTAGTTAACTCCCTAGTTTGGTGAATAAAAGTTCCAATTAATTTTTCTTTATCAGTTAAGAATGAAGCAAACTTTTAAGCACCTCTAACTCTGCTTGGGTTAAAGTGATTCCTTTTCCCATTTTCTCTTTGTTCGGGGCCCAATCACGCAAATCATATTTCGGCTCTTTTCCGTTCCAACTAATGACGTTTAATTCTTTCGTCCAACCTTTTGATGACTCCGAAAGCACACCAATATGTTCAACGATTTCATATTTTAATTCTGCCATAGAAAATATCTCCTTCATTATTTAGATAGTTAGTGGTGTTGAAATTACCCAATATTTTCATAAGTAGCCTAGATGATAATTTCCAAAAGGCTAACAAAAATCACCCATTCAAATTTTGAATTTCTTCTTCACTAAGTTGAGTTTTTTTGGTAATCAATTTGCTGCTACTCCTTCCATTAACATGCCCCATGCTACTTTTCCTAATGCCTTATCCTCACCTATCCCTATCCCAATCCCAATTACAAACCTAGCGAACCGATTTTTCCCTTGAAAGTAATAATACCTTAATTACTGATAAAGTCAATTCGTTTTTAAAGCATTTATTGCTATAGATTCCTTCTATAAGGAACTTTTAGGTACTAAAGTCTAGTATGTATAAATATTTTCTCTAAGTGGCACATTTTCGGTATCCCGCAGGTCCGGGTCCGGTTCGGGTTCTGTTTTATTTTTCATGCAAATGTCTGCCGTTTCATCTTTTTCCGAAAGCCCTGCCAAAATACCTTTTAAAACAGGAGTATTAATCGTTAGTCCAGCTTGTTTGAATACTTCTTTTAACATCTTCGTAATATCTTCTCGGTTTTTATAAACTTCTTCACTTGCCAGGCTCTGTAACACTTCAATGATTTTGGCTTGAGTTTGTTTCCCTTTTTCAATTTCAGCTAGACCATTTTCGCCCTTTTTCTTTGATGTCGCTAAGTTTTGAAATGCTTTCTGCTCTGTCACTTTCGTAATCCGTTCTTCATCAATTTTAAAATTCAAGCGCAACGGTCGTTCCACAGTGATTTTTTGATAACCGAAATCCTCATTATCGAAAATCTTAACATACTCACCTTCTTTAAAATCTCCGTACAGACGAACAATTTCTTCTATTTGCTCATCGGTAATTTCATTTCGTTTATTACCGAGACTTTTCTTCATCTTTTTATAAAAATCGACCGCATTTACAAGCTGCACTTAGCCACGACGGTGCGCTGCTTTATTATTTGTCAAAATCCAAATGTATGTCGCAATTCCTATATTATAAAAGAGGTCATTCGGCAAGGCAACAATCCCTTCAACCAAATCATTTTCCAGTACATAGCGACGAATTTCGCTTTCCCCGGATCCCGCATCTCCGGTAAAGAGTGGCGATCCGTTCATAATAATCGCGAGCCTTGAACCATTTGGGTTTTCTTCGGTCACAGGTTTCATTTTAGAAATTAAGTGTAATAAGAATAAAAGCTGCCCATCACTTGTACATGGTGTCCCCGGACCAAAGCGCCCAGCAAATCCTAATGTTTCATGCTCGGTCTTAATCGGTTTTTCATAGGACTTCCAATCCACTCCATACGGCGGATTCGTTATGAGATAGTCGAACTTTTCACTTGGGAATTGGTCATTGAATAATGTGTTTCCTAGCTTAATATTTTTCGCATCCCCGCCTTTAATTAGCGTATCCGCCTTACAAATCGCATAGGACTCAGGATTAATTTCTTGGGCAAAGAATTTTAAATCTGCTGTTGGGTTTAACTTTTCCAGATATTCACTTGCTACCGAGCCCATGCCTCCTGTCCCCGCTGCACAGTCATACAGGGATTGTGTTACACCGTGTTTTGTCAAAATATCATCATCATCTAAAAACAATAGATTGACCATTAAACGTATAACTTCACGAGGGGTATAATGGTCCCCGGCCTCAGCATGTTCACTAAAACGCCGGATTAATTCTTCAAAAATATATCCCATCTCCACGTTTGACACGACATCCGGATGCAGGTCAAGTTCACTAAACCGTTTAATCGTTAAGTATAAAAGATTATTGCTATCAAGTTTGTCAATTTGCCGGTCAAACTCGAAATTTTCCATAATATCACGAGCCGTTTTCGAAAAACCGTTAATATAATCCCTCAAGTTATCCGCAATATTATCGGCATCACTGAGTAATTTTGAAAAATCATATTGACTTATGTTATGGAAGTTTTGCTTTGCGATGCGGTTCAATATCGGTTCACGCGCATCTTCATTTAAGTGTTTAAATTTTTCGGAACTCGTCAGCACCTCTTCTTTTGTGCTTTCTAGAACACAATCAAACCGGCGCAACACGGCAAGGGTAGAACAACTTTACCATAATCTTCCGGCTTATATGGTCCTCTTAAGATTTCTGCAATCGACCAGATGAAACTTACTTTATCTTGAAAATGAATCATTTCGATCTCCTCTTAATAAACGGGTACAGACCCCCAATTTTATACTTTTATTACAATTGTACCATTATAACGGAACTTTTTAATAATATTCCACTATATTGGTATCTCCTTTTTTTGGCTTTTTCTCTAGCATTTATGGTAGAGGTGAAATAATGACGAATTTGAAGGGACTAATTGGCACACAAATCAAAGCAATTCGAAAAGCAAAGGGGCTTTCTCAACAAGACGTTGCGGATAGAGTGGCAGAAAATACAGGTCAAATGAGTTTTAGCAAATCACGCATTTCTGAAATCGAAACCGGGAAGCAAAACACTACTTTAGAAACTTTAGAAATGATTATCAAGGCTTTAGGAGTCAAACCCGTTGAATTTTTTGATTTCAAAAAAATCATTGAAGAAGATAGGGAAAATGAAATCATGGACAAATCACTGTTGTTGGATTGTCATTATTCCATGTTAAAGGAACGAGAACTAGATGAGGTTAAATATGTAGTAAAAACAACGAAGGAACTTTTTAAAACAATGGATGGAAAAAAGAAGAAAAACTAAAACAGCTACAGTGACCTTGAGTGTCATTGTAGCTGTTTTGTCTTAGGATGACTTATGGAGACAAAAAGTTAAAAATAATTTCTAATGGTAGTTAATACCCTTTCTAAATCACTTTCATATAATTTTCCAATTTTAAATAATAATTCTTGATAATGTAATGTATTTAATTTTGAACACCTGACTACAGAAGGCTTGTCTAGGCCAGCTTCTTCCCAATATTCAATAACAACATCAAACTCATTTCGAACCTGTTTGCTAGTAACAGTCGCAATTAAATGATCTAGTTCTGCAGCTACATTGTCATTACTCACAATAACAACCGGTCTTCTCTTACCATTTAACTCAACGGTCCAGATTTCGCCACGTCTCCCAGTTCTAGTCATCGTCAGTACCCCAAAAAATTTCTTCTTTCTCTTTTATAATTTGTTCTCTTGGAGGTCTGTTGTCAAAGTAGCGATCGTATAACTTATTCAATAATTTTATTCGTTCGCTGTTATCCATTTCTATAATTGCTTTTAAAATTTCTTCAGCAGTCATATAAACCACCTCAAATAAATTTCATTCCATGTATATTATACAGTAATTTTTATCATGTTGACAAAAACAACCATTTAAGTCCAGGAATATTTTTCAACTATTCTAGCAAAATTTTATTTTCCATACAGGTTAACTTCCGTAAAGGTTATTCAGTTGGAAAAATTGCTGAAATAATGATACTCACGCTGGATGAGCAAGAGAAATCAGAAGCGATATATAAAAGCATGAATGTTACAACATTTTTCAGTACCTGCTATTTACTAGGATCAGGCACTTTTTAGCCTATAATCCAAGCCCGCTAACCAAATCATTTATAAGATATCCATATAGATTTATGCCCTAAAAAACCAGTCCAATTCCATTTTTGTCATTAAATAACTTACCTGTCCCCAAAATTTTAGGCATTGTCGTAAAAAGAAGACAGGCTAATTATTTTTAAGAATGATGTGTTAAAATTCTTTCATTTATTCTTACATATTGTAATAAATCAGATAAATATTCATATGCAATTCCTCTTTGTAAAATATCATGATAAAACTGATTTTCAAAACTTCTTAAGCAACCGTAGCAGCTTGTATCTTCTGCACACCCACATGTACCTGCCACCTTTATTTTTGCATTTTCCAAGACTCCAATTAATTGTTTAGATATTTTCTTGGCATGACCTGCACCACCGGGAACATCATCATACAAAATGATGGACGTATTAATGAGATCCTCTCCACTTGCCCGATATAATGTTCCGCCAATTTCATTTCGAGCAATGCCAAGTTCCATACTCGCCCCTTCCATGATTGAGTATAAAAGAGACGGCCAAAAGCTCGTTTGGTTATATTTTTTATCAATAAGCGGCAACTTTATTTCAACAACATCCGTAATAAATTCATGACCTAAATGAACATGATATAAATATTTTGTATTTTCACATTTTTTACCTAGTCTTGTCTTATGCTCACTTTTTTGTTTTGTTTTCTTGCTATTACTTTCAAATGTTTTTGGAATAATATAACCACATTTTTTGCAAATTAAGTATCCTCTTCCTCCACCACTATTGACAATGACCATTTTTCCTCTTGAAGAATATTTGACATCTATTTTATGTGGTCCGATTTCAACTTCTTTTTGATATGTCTCTGTTAGTTCTAAGTCTTCATCTACATACGTATCAAATTTTACCCTTGAAGGCATTGGTTTTGCCTTCCTTCGCTCACCCGGATTTCCAGGAGCCTCATCTGCCCTTGTAGAAAATCCAAAAACGGGCTGGACATAATAAAAATAGTTTAAAGGCTCATTACAACATTTTTCCTCCCTATCTTCAAATGGTGTACCTAAGTCAACGTGATATGCGTATAATCGCCCACAATGTTTGCAAATGGCATACTGTTGGACCGGCCAGCCTTTCGATTTGTTCATATTTAATGCATAGGGCTTCCATACTTTTTTATTGGCTACAATTTCTGAATCTGGAGCAAATTCTGAAATAGCCAATTTTAAATCCCTAGAAATGTTCACTAATTTTGCATTCTCACTATTATGAAGAATATCCAAGTCAACAACATCCACAGGGAATCCATATTTCGGCAATACATTAGCTGAGGACAAAAAGCTTAGCACATTCTTTTGAAGATACGTATTTTGTATTTTTAAAATACTGTCACTCGGTCTTCGTTCACTGTCCAATTTCCTTTTTATTTCTTCCAATTCGTCAATTATTTCCTTTATATTTGCCTCAGCAATGACTAGTGCACCTTCACCATCTTTAACGAGATAATCCACCCATTTCCAATTATCAAGATCGACAAATGCTTGAATACTTTGAGATTTAGGGACAACAAATTTTAATGATTGTAAAATTTCTTCTGGCCGTTCATGTAACACTTCTTTCAATACTTGGACGGCACTTTTTCCACCTTCTCCTGAAATTTTCAGGAAATCATCTACCGTACCAAAATAACTTTCATACTTACGGAAAAACCAGGCAAATACAACAGAAAATATATGCCGCAGTACAATTTTCTCATTGTTTATCTCAATATATGGAGGCTTAATCATTCCTTTAATAATTTTTTCCGGAAATTGATAGTATGTTAAATCATGTGATCTTCTTTTTGCATAGGTAAGGGAAAATGCCGTTGATTCCGTACGTCTTCCGGCACGTCCTGCTCTCTGGATATAATTTGCTGTTTCCGGCGGGACATTTCGCATAAAAACAGCTTCCAATTGTCCAACATCTACCCCCATCTCAAATGTAGTTGAACAGCTTAGTACATTCACTTCGCCCTTTTCAAAACGGTTTTGTAGTCTGGAAGCATATTCACTTGTTAATTGGGCTGTATGTTCTTGGGCAATGAGGGGTAATGGTTTCATCTTTGAATATAATTGTTTATAATATGAAAATCTGTTCATGCCCTCTTCATATTCAACTAAACTTCCTTCACAGCGAAAAGTTGGGCATATTCCCCTTATATTACTTGATACGATGCTTCCACATTTGTCGCAAATGAATAATTTTTCCGGTTTTTTTACTTGCCATTTCTTATAGTTAAGCTTATATTGTTGCCAATTGTTTTAAGAGCCTTCTTGCCTTCTGTTCAACTTCTTCTTTTGAATAGCCTTTTTGCCTATACATTTTTTGGATAAAATCAAGCCTTCTATTAATTGATTTATCTTTTGGTAGCCAGCCAAGAATTTTATTCCCAAGTGAGCTATGCTCAGCCTCTATTTTAAAATAAGTTTCCCGATTTCTTGGAGAAAAGGCCGGATCTGTAATTGCAACTAAGTCGGGTAGTGTTATTGCATTCAATTCTCTTAACGTATTGAATAATACCTTATAAATTTCCCATAACTCATCAATTGTAAAATTTAATTCATTATGAATTCCAACGCTGTTTATATTGAGATTGGACCATTTATTCGGTTTCTCAGGGACAAATGAAATCAATCCTAGTCCTTCAAGACCAATCTGACGTTCTGAGTTCATAAATTCTTTTATCAAGATAGTTTGGATAAGCTTCTGTTTTTCAATATCGTCTAAACCAGGTTCAAAAAGATTTTTTTGTTTTCCATACTTCACAATTGCGTTCGTCAAACTATCAATTCGAATATCATCATACTCTTGGAGCTGATTAATCACTTGGATAATGGAATGCCGCCATAGAACATTGTTATACTTCGCTTGCAAATAGGATGCAAAAAATGCCGCTTCTTGCCGACTGTCTGAGAAAACTAATAATTTTCTACCTAATAAATTCTCATCAATTGACTCACTACTACGAAAGAAATCATCCTCTTCTAAAAGTTGCTTATTTGGTGGTATGCAAGGATATAATGCTCTTGTCAAAACTTCCGTTGCCGGGTCATCCGCTGTTCGAAACTGTTTAACTATATTTGGTGTGTGATTTCCACATTTCAAACATGTATTTACGGTATATTCAGCAATTTTTAATTTTAGTACTTTTATATATTTCTCTTCGGGAAAATTGCAACAATTTGTTTGTCGTTTTTTTCCAGCCTGTTCAATATGACCGCAAGCAGTACACAAAATATATTCATCGGTAGCAATTTCTTTTGCTTTATCGCTTCCAACAACAATTAATTCATCATCATCAACTGAAATTGTATGCATAGCCTCTTCAGGTTTACTCAACATGTAAAATTCCGGTTTACGCCTGTTCATTCCTTCAATATCTACATCAGCATCAGCATGCTCAAGTTTTTCATCTTTTGTCAGACCAACAATATATTCCTGACCGCATCTTTGGCAATTGGCCAGTTCGAAAGTTACAACCACATTTCCATCCGGCAATTTATATGATTTTCTTCTATCTAAAAATAATAATCTCTTTTTATAAAGCGATACATATGCACCTTCTAATGCTTTAACAAACACGTGGTATCTAGCAGGAAGCAATGGCATACTTTCTTGATCTTCTTTTGCCATTGCACATAGATTTACGAGTTGAACAATCGCTTCTAATCTTGCTTGATTGGAAAGATTTTCGTTTACAAAAAACTTTCTAGCTAAATCACTTAATAATTGCGGCTCGCTTTGTAATATCTCTTGTAATTGGATTACATTCAAATCATCTTTTAAAAAACTATATAACGCTATGTTATCTTTCGTTCTCTCTAACCCTGTATATTCTTTACTGCTTCTTTTTACTCCATGAATTTTCCGGTTCGTTAAATCAACCCGCTTTGATTCAATAATATCATCCGGATAAAAGGGTTCATGGAATAAATCGGTTGCAAATTTGGCTACTTCTTTGCGAGCATTTTTTCCACCACCTAATGTCGCGCTGGTCGCAATACAAGTTAAATGATTGTGTTGATAGTGAGATATCCGCTCTTTCAACTTTTGAATCAACATAGAAATTTCTGTTCCTTTTGCTCCGTTATATATATGTGCTTCATCGAGAACGATAAATTTCCAATGCTTGGCATTTTCACCAGAGAAAAATTCATTGTCTTTTGGCCGTAAGAGTAGGTATTCTAACATGGCATAGTTTGTTAACAAAATATGCGGAGGCGTTTTTCTCATTTGTTGTCTTGAAATTAATTCGTTTGGTATTAATTCAACATCAGGGTTGGTCTTATAAAAAAGCTCCTCTGCTTTTTTCTGTTCCTCTTCTGTCTCACCCGTATACCTACCGAAAGTGATATATGGATAATCTTTTAAAATATCCCTTAATCTAGCAATCTGGTCATTAGCAAGGGCGTTCATCGGATAAAGCAATAATGCCCGGACTCCATCCGTTAATGTTCCAGCTTCTTTTTCACGCATTAGTTCATTGAGAATTGGTAATAAAAAGCATTCGGTCTTCCCACTACCCGTTCCTGTTGCCACAATAATATTTCTTCCTTCAACAACCTTTTTAATAGCAGTTTCCTGGTGTATGTGTAACGGCCGTTCAAGAGGAAAATGATTTTTTAAAGCAAAAAATTCTTCGGAAATGACGCCATTAGCGATTAATTCCATTAAATTTTTCCCTTTAATAAAAGGTTGAGTAATTTCTATAAATGGACCTTTAACAAATTTTCCTTCTTCCCCAAGCATTTTTTTGCCTGATTCATTAAATCTTTATCTTGAAAGAAAAACATTGAACTTAAGTATTCGACATAGTCCTCTTTAATTTTTTTAGTCGTTGTAATTGGATTTAAACCCATGTATATCCCCGCTCCTTTTGCATATATAATTCAATAATAATGGAATCGCGATAGTATAACTTGTTACATTTTTCGATAGTATAGCCTAGTAGTTTTCGAAACTCCTTCGTTTCTGACATTAGGCCGTTGCGAATAAATGAGGCATATAATGCAATTAAACCAATATAGTATCCGATTTCATCAGCTTCTTTTCGTTTCGATAATGCTTGAAACACATCCATAAATTGTTTCTTTAAATGGGTATCGGAACAGATGTTTAATACTTCTACCAATTGTTCTTTCACGTGATTTAAATCTTTTTTTGTTTGTTCCCTCCATTCAACAAGTAATTGAAGCCTGGTCTTGCCAAAAATTTTTGTCTCTTGCACATCTTGTTGATTTTGGAATTCTCGTAAAAAGTCTGCCGTACTCTTTGAAAGGTTTCTTGGAAGCTGTATTGATTGATAAAGATATTGAAAGTATTGCTCAATATAAAGATTTTTCCCTAGATTTTCCTCAGAAAGAAATGAATGGTTTTCTTCACCAAATAAATCTTCTTCTTTTAAAATACGTATATCAGAAATTCCTGCCCAATTTAACCCAAACACTTTATTCTCTGATTGAATTAATTGAATAAATCCATATGCATCCTCATCGACTTTAGCTAGCGTTTGCATCTGTATTTCATTGATTTTTGGTTTACAAGTAAGATTGATACAATAACATTTTTGCAATAATTGTTTTTTATAGTCATTCGAAAACTTACTATCTAAAACATAACGAAATGCTTCATTTTTATTATCAAAAAATAAATCAAACACCGAATCAAAAATTTTTGAAATAACTCGTTTATCCACCCTTTTTGGAGGGAAACGGTTGTGTAAAATATATGCATAAGATAACATATTCATATCTTCCGGCATCTGTACTGAAAGATTTTTAATATCATTCTGTAATTTTAATAACCGTTTACTGGTAACTTTAGCTTTTAAAAACCTCGTTTTCAATATTTCGCTTAGTACTTTTTCCATAGGAGAGGTATCTTCTTCTGTTCTTCCTTTTATAATGCCTTTTTGGAAATTACTCAAAGTACATATGTCTGCTTCAATCTCATCAAAGAATAGGTTTTCTGATTCTTTTTGGATTAAAAACTTATAAATTCCCGGTTTAAGATGATTAATATTTATTTTTAATCTAGTCTTTTTATCATCAACCTTAAAATGATAGGGGGGATGCCAAGGTTTCACAAAGTTTACCATGACAATTTCTCTTCCGGTCTTTGTCCCTTCTTCCTCCCAGTCAATAATCACTTCATTTTCAATTTGTGTAAGTTTGCAATTGCGAATCACCATTTCATTTTGGAAACGGGCTACAATAAAACTTGCCGCTATATCTTCAGCACTATTTATTAATGACACCCAAAGATTGTAGTCCAAATGGGAAGCACCATTATTATTCCGGATTTCAAATAAATAGGGATTTAATGGTATTCTTAAACCTTCCTTATATGCAATTTGAAATTCATTTTCCAAAATTATTTGTAAGTCCGTATCTATTAATTGTAATTTTATCTTTTGAATGTCTTGGAATTGATGAAAACCGAATGCAAATAATAAATATGGGTCAGTGGAATTGGTAAAATCCTCCTTTGTTAATGTATACATTTTGCTTACGTATTCAATAACTTCATTTTCATCTTCAATAATTCCCCATGCAATTGGAAGTATGCTCAATTTTAAAGGCGTTTTAAAAACTTTTCCATTACAATAGTATTTATACTCGCCAATTAAGAAACGATCTTTTTCCCTTGTTTTAAATTTATAGACTATGTTGTCACCATTATTGATTTCATTAATTTTTTCTGCATTATAAACGTCTATTTCAACTTCTTTACTTGTTTGTATTGTTTGTATATTATTTTTATAACCATAAACATTATGTGGCCAATAGTCGTTTTGATTAAATAAAATTTTACTATTGGGAACAAATTCTATGAAAAACTTTTCATTAAAACCGGTTCTATTCCAGATTTTTATTTCATATTGGCCAAAAGCATCTTTTTCAATATATTCATTGAGTAGGATTTCCGAATGTCCGGATTTAACAATTACATTTAATTTCTGAAACACTGTGTTTTCAAATTGATATTTTATAACTAAATGCCAATCTCCATCACTTATTACACAGCACCCTTACTTTAGGTAATTTAGTATAGGTTCTTGAATTTTCTTGATCAAAAAGTGTCTTTCCTCCGATAAGAACAGGCTTATCTTCTGAGTTTACAGGAATATTGAAATGTGTACAACGCAGTACTTGGGTATTTGATAAATCAATACTATATACATTGTAATCAAACCATAGAGGAATTTGCGGAAATTCAAATATCGGTAAATTCCCCTTATCCAGTATTTTACGGTTATTCTTTAATATTAAAATAACGGAATAATTGGGAAGTGTTTGCTTTTTAATTAAATTCCCATTATGTTCAAAGGCGATATAAGAATGATTTACTCCTTGTATATCCCATTTTGAAATAACCTCATCATCAATTTTCAATGTGATCATATATGTGTTGGCCGGCTTCAGTGCATATATCTTTTCTTCAGATACGAAAACCCCATTTCTAATTAAAAAATCAGCTTTTATATAATACGTCGATCCATCCATTGAGATTTCCCAAATAAGGTATGGATCATAACATTCTTTGACAACGATACGAGGTAGTTCACAATAAACCCCAACTCCTTCAAGGTCTATTTTTACTTTAGGTGCGGTAATCTGAACTTTTTTTCTTGCTTGTAAGCTTTTCTTAACTTTCGGTTTTTCTTTCCAATTTGAAATTTGTCCAATCATTCGGATATAGTTTCCCGTATCAATTTCACCATCTTCATCATCCGAATCATATAAAATTAATTTTCGTGTGCTTTGAATAAAATTATATGCGTCTCTCTTGTCAGCTAATTTTAAATATCTTCTAACTGTAACCTCAGCCTTATTTTTAAAATAAGCGAGATAATCATCGACATCAAAATCATCATAAAAAGGATCATTAATCGTATTACTTATCGCCTCAAAATAGCTATCAAGCCCATTAATTGGGATACCTGCGTGACATAGAATGGGAGTTACATATCTAAACCCTTCTTCGCTTTCATTCTCAAATTTGTTTAAGTGGAATTTTTCTAATACATGTGAAAAAATATCATACAGTTCAGTCCGGCTGTATTGTCCCAGTTCTCCAAGATATTTTTCAACTGGCTCCCAAAATTTTCTTTGATCATATTCATAAACAGCACAAAAGACAACAAATACCGCAAAACATTCTTCATACTCACTTTTATTATTAATCTGAAATTTAGTTCCAAAAAATAATTCTTTTAGTTTTGCAGCCAGATAGTGAAAATCGTTTAAAGATAATGGTAAATCCCCTAATAACTGGTGTTTTGGAATTCGCATTGCCAGCTCATGATTCAACATACTTAATGAACTTCCTTCTTTAAATACATTCATTAAACCCCCTCCTGTAATTTCCTTTGTCGACATTTCTATTTGATTTGGTCATATTTTTCCAACATTCTTAAGTGGTTTGGCTATTATTCTTGAATACTATAATCTTCCCTTAATACTTTTTTCATAAACGTATCCTTTGCCTCTTGAATGAGATTGATGACAGTGTCCAAGCTTGTTCCTTCATATATTGGCATACCCATCTTTTTTTCTGGCTTCTTCTTTTGTTAGGATAGTAAGACCTTCCACTTTTGTCACCGGCACATTAAATTCTACTTTAAGACTATTCACTTTATTAACTATTTTTAAGATTCGGTTTGCTCCCCGATAAAACGTAACACCTGTTTTATTGTATTAAGGATGAAAATCATTTCCTAAAGTTCGCATTACCTTTTCCACTAGCTCTTCTCCATAATGATAAAATCTATAGTTTGTCGCATTTCGTTTCATATTTTTTTCCACTTTTCTTCTTTACTATTTATTGGCAATTTTTTCTTCAATTAAAAACTTTTCGTAATTTATTGAAATTCAATCTCCATAATTAAATTTCTGTTAGCTTCTATAAATTTCAACCCATTGTCGTAATCTTTCTTTTAACCGCTTTCGATATTCTTCCGGCTCAAGTATTTCTGCATCCGGACCATACTTCATAATCCACTGGATAAATTCGAGATCGTCATTCAGTGTCACTTCAAAGAGCAGACTGCCATCCGAAAGATCTGTTAGGGTTGGTTTTACATTGAATTCTTCTTTGATGTAGCGTGCGATATTTTTGCTGAATTTCACTTTAAAATTGATTTTTTTCTCACCTCGAATGACAGACCATGTGTACTGTAAATATTTTTCAAGATTGATATTATCTCTCATAAATGATTCGGCTAAAATTTCCACATCAAGAAAGCGGTTTAAACGAAAAGTTCGAATGCCTTTATTTTTATGGCAATACCCGATGACATATAAACGATTGTTTCGAGGGATAAGAAAATATGGATCGAGTTTTCGCTTTGTAGTGGCATTTCTGCTTTGTGTATGATAAACCGCTTCAATGGTATGCATGGATAGAACCGCTTCGGTTATTTTAGAAAGTATTGTATGCTCTTTCAATTCACTATGTAATTTTCCATTTTGAATAACCCTAGAGAAATCCGAAATGACTTTTTTACGTTCAATCTTTTCAGCAGCATGGGTTGCCATTACTTTTTCATAGGCAGAACGGAATACTTTCGTCTGATATTGTTCAGCTAATAATGCGGGAAGTAGGCGAAACGAGTTGTATTCATCTTCATCCCAATTCATCGGATAATGTTTAAAATTACCAATAAATTTATAGCCTTTTCCCCTCCCTTCATTAGAAATCGGAATGTTTGCTGCACTTAATAGTTCAAGATCCCGATAAATAGTCCTTTCCGTCGTTTCACAAACAGCAGCCAATTCCTTTGCCTTAACCCCCGGATGTGACTGGATTAATTGAATGATCCTGAGTAAGCGAATAAGCCGTTCCAAAACTATGCCCCCGATCTGTTTGTGGAATTTTCAAATTTATCATATCATATTAATGTGACAACGTGCTGTCAGAGAACAACTGTTTTTTTGATTTTTTTTGTTTTGTAAAGAATCGTTCATACTTTCATTAAGTTCTATTATCAATTTCAACATTCTTTGTAACCATTGATTGCCAAAAAATCAGCTCGACTTGCCGTAAACTTGGCATAAAGGGGTAAAGGGACCGATCCCTCGACCCAGGGAGCAGGTGCAGGGAACAGACATCGATGAAATTTAAAATTCCACAATTCCCTATGAAAAGTTTAAATGTCTAATTATCTCAACCGAACAGTGCCAGGTCCCTCATCCCATTTTTAGTCAATGTTGTTAAGGTAGGCTGCGGGACCTGTCTATCTATTCGTCTTCTCCGGCATCCATGTCGAGAATAAAGTTTCTTGGAATATCCCGTTCCATTCGGGGTTTTTGTTTTGCGCTCTTGTCCAGTCGTTCCCGATATTCCTTTTGTGCGGCACGAACCTCATTGATGGTTTGATAGCCTTTATCCACCCACCGGCGAAGAATTCCTTCCACGTAACTCCAATTTTTATTCCCGCTTTCGACAGCTATTTTCATCGCTTCTAAAACAAGTTCTTGGGACAAATCCTCACACCACGCTTGTATTTTTTCAAAAAGATACCCACTGATGGTTCCAAACCCGTTTTGTTCGAAAAATGTAAATGGGTTTTGTTCTTCTGCGCGCGCGTGCGTAACTATTACTACGCTTTTTTTCTCTGGGGTAGTCTCTGAAGTAGTCTCTGGTATTGCTTTGGTTATGTTTGTTCGTGCTAGTGCTAAGCTTGCACCCACGTACTGACCAGCTTGCTCACCCGATGTGGTCAAGTTGAATTTATTTTGATACGTGTGATTAGTTAAGTTTGGAACTATGTACTGTCCCGCTTGCTCACCCGATATGGTCAAGTTGGAATTATTTTGGTCGTTGTGTTTAGTCAATTTGGTCACCGTTTGGTCAGTGTGATTGGTTAAATTGGTGCCAGTTTGATTTGTCGGATTGCCTAAGTTAGCACCATTTTGGTTCGTGGGCTTGCTTAAGTTGGTATCCGATTGGTTTGTCCGTTTGCTTAAGTTGGTATCCGATTGGTTCGTCGGTTTGCTTACATTTGCATTCGTTTGGTCAGGTTGCTTATCGATACTCGGTGCGTTTTGATCCGTCAGATTGTTCTGCGTCGATGCCTTGCCTAAATTGATTCGATTTTGACTGTTCGAAGCGTCCGTGTGTGTGCCGTTATGCTGCTCGGTTGGGTCGCTTGTGTCAGTCCGCTTGCTGCAAAGGTCGGAAAGTTGCGCATCCTCATCCATCAGCGACTCCAAATACTCGTAATTAATCCGATACCATTTGGTTTTGTCCATCTTAAAACGATTATAATTTCCGGAAACGATTAAACCTTCCCTTTCAAGCTTCCCAATAATTCTCCGGATTGTACTCGTGGACCAAAATGGAAACTGCCTGTGCCAATCCTCGTATGTGTTATACACCCATTGATACCCATCGTATGTATGCTTGCTATCTGCCAGCCAGTAGTGAAGTTGTTGGATAAACAGCGCCTGATTCAGTCCAATCTTTTTCGCTAATGTCGGTAGAACTAAAATTGGACTTTCATTGATTAATAGCTTGCTCATTTTCGACTCCCCCTTGTAATTATCCTTTTATTAGTGTTATAGATTCCCTTTTGCAAAATGAACATAAGACTTTTAAAAATTTTTTGATAGGGAGGGTCACGGGGACAGGCATCAATGTAATTTAAAATTCCTCAATTCCCAATGAAAAATTTAAATGACTAATTATCTCCGCCGAATAGTGCCTGTCTTTCAAAACTAATAAATTAACGTATTGAGAGACAGATACCGTTTGGAAAAAGTGTTTAGTGAATCAAAACGTACCGGTGAGCTGCGGACGTCCATGGGAAAATCGAAAAGAGGTGCAACTAAATGATGCACCTCTTAGACATTATATTTTTACTTCAAATACAGATTATGCTTTTAACAGACTTAGTAATAGTGATAAAGATAATTTTGTAGATTTTTCCTCTTACGTAGGTTCGGTTCATAAAGAAGTAGCTTTTGTACGTTAACGTAAGAAAAGCGCAGAGCGCCCGCTTTGCGACGAGCTGAACATCCGCTTCCTCGAATAGGCTATGGCGCATGAGCACATTAAAGGGGGAGTTAGTTTCTCAGTCGCTGGCGCTCGGAGCTAGACAATAAAACTAATTCCAAGTTATTTACTTGTATTTTTATACTTTCTTATCTTTTAAAAAAGCAAACGGAAACCCACAAGCCTCTTTTCTGTTTGCCCATTATATTAGAAAAATAGAAAACCAATGGAAATCGGGATAAAGCTATAAAGCAAAATCATGACACAAAAACCCATGATATCCCGAATATGAAGCCCCGCAATTGCTAAGGCAGGCAATGCCCAAAACGGCTGAATCATATTTGTCCAAGCATCTCCCCAAGCAACACCCATTGCTGTTTTGGCAACATCAGCATTAATCGCCATTGCAGCATCAATCATAATTGGACCCTGTACGGCCCATTGTCCACCTCCTGAAGGGACAAAAACATTAATGATACCACCACTTACAAAAGAAATGAAAGGCAACGTATGTTCATTGGCTAAGGAGACAAACCATAAAGCAATTTGTTCAGATAGGCCGGATAACGTCACCATTCCCATGATCCCAGCATATAGCGGAAATTGAATGATAATCCCACCCGCATTTTTAACACCATTTGATACGGTATTTAGGAATTGCCTAGGTGTGTTGTGAAGCAAAATTCCTAAAAATAGGAAGATAAAGTTGACAATATTAATATTTAAATCAAAACCCTTCGTTGCAAAGTGATAGAAAATATAGGCCAGCCCCATTACGCCAATTAATAACGATATAATCCTACTATTTTCAAGCTTTTCGGCAGGTGTTCCAGGAGCTTTTTGGACAGGTTCGACTTCATCATCAGGCACGGTCCATTTTGAACGATCTTGATTAAGCGAGTCAGCATTTTTCATCAGGAACCGATTAAATATCGGCAATGTCAAAACCAAAGCTGCAACAATAAAAAGATTTGATGGACTAAATAATGTTTCATTTACCGGGATCGTTCCCATTTCCTTTTCCAAAAAATGACCCGGTGTTGCAATCGATAACGGAATGGAGCCGGACAATCCTCCATGCCAAACGAGAAATCCGCTGTATGCTCCAGCTACTAAAATACGAAAATCTGCAGAAGGTACTTGCTTAGCCACATGGATTGCAAACAATGCACCAACGACCAGTCCAAATCCATAGTTGATTAAACATGCGATTGCAGAAACAAAAGTCACAAGCATAATCGCATGAGCGGGTGTTTTTGCTAGTTTACTCAATCCGGCAAGGAAATTCTTGATCGCCGGCGCATTGGCTAAAATATAACCGGTTACAACTACCAAGGCCATCTGCATGGTAAAGGCAAGCAAATCCCAAAATCCGGTTCCCCAATGATTAATCATGTCAACCGGACCACTATCGGTAAAAATGATGCCGATTACAAAAACAAGAAAGGTAAGGATAATAGCAAAAAGAAAGGCATCCGGAAGATAACGCTGCACCAGCCGGTCAAAAAATCCCGTTAACGCTTTCAAATATATCACCCCTTTTTTAGTAAATATAAAAAACCATTAAAACTATTAAGCTTACTGAAGCCTTACTATGACACTATGCGTTCATTTAATAAAATATTCCGTAATGAGTATTTCAGAAAATGATTACAAAAGTTTTGAAAGCGCTTTATAATTTCAAGTAAGAAGATCCGGGGCGAAAAAAGTCTGATAGTGTCATAAATAGTCCATAGACTTAACCTAGGTCTATCACCTGCTATATTTAAAGAGCACCTCTCACTATATTAGTCAATTGTTTATTCCATTTTACCGGAAGATATCGCCTATGGTGCCGTATATCTGGCTTCTGATGAATCACGCTTTGTAACCGGTGCCGAATTTGTCATTGACGTTGGACAAATTGCGAAATAGGGGACAGATTTCTTGACCGAATATAGCCTAATAATAGTGCCTGTTCCTCAATGTTTACGTATGAACATACAGAGGGGCAGGCACTGATTTTCTGTGAAATCCATGGGGACAGAACCTTTTCCCCAGTTCTTTCCCATTGATTCTGGATCGCAGTGCCTGTCCCTCTGGCACGAAGGCATTACCGCCCCTCTGTCATTTTTTCCAATAAACCGCCATCACCAAACATACTAAACACTTGGATTTTTCCTTCGTCATTAATGTTAATTTGGCCGGTCACTTTGGCAGTATTTTGTTGATCACTGCCAGTTTTTTGAAAGCTAACTGTGACTGTAAAATCATAATAATTTCCTTCCATTTCTAATTTTTCTATCTTCAAATCATTCACTTTAAGCACATACCCGTACCAATCTGCTTGCATGAGAAATGTCAAACCGCTCGTATTTATATAATCTGTTAATCCTTCTTCTGTAAAATACGGTTTAAAATATTTGTCTGTATATTGCCTCAATGGATCCGGGGTGGATGTGATAATTCCGGAATTGACTCCCTCCCCTGTATCGGGCACTGCATTTTCCCAAGCATCCACTGCCTTTGAGAATTCCTTACTTGGTCCCGTGAGCATTTGGTTTAAGACCGTTTCAATCGTTTTTATATTTTTATCGGCCGGAGATGCTTGTTGCAGTCCGCCGGAATTCAGTGCAAGGAATAATAGCCACCCTGCCAATCCGATGAAAAGTAGTGCCGTTAAAAGTTTTGGGACTAAGTACGTTTTTTGTTTCTTGTGCACTTTCATCAAAAATTTCGTTTTATCCTCTTCCCGAACTAAAGGTTCTATTCCAATGATTTCATCCATGGCCATTTTTAATTGCTCATTCGAATTCTTCAAAACCATCGCCCCCTAACTGTTCCTGTATTTTTTTCTTCCCACGCATAATTCTTGTCCGGACCGTGGATTCCGGTATTCCTACAGCCTCACTAATTTCTTTAATGGTAAAATCTTGGTAAAACCGCAAAACCAATATTTCCCGATATTTGATAGGCAGGGAAAAAATACATTGAGCAAGTTGCTGATAATATTCTTTTTTCAGAACCTGGGTTTCTGCGGATTGTGAAGTTTTTATCAAATCAGATTTTATGCCCGGCGAAAATATACGGTTGATGGGCGAACGTAAATAATCTTTACATGTATTAATGGCAATCCGATAAAGCCATGTTTTCAAGGAGGATTTCCCTTGAAACTGTCCAATATTTTGATAAACTTTTAGCAAAAAGTCTTGAAAAAGATCATCAGTTTGAGCGTAATTTTTTACATACGTGAAAATCAGTCGCTTAATTCCCTCTCCGTAGTAATCAATAATGTAAACGATGGCTTCTTCATCCGTTCCGCGAAAAATAAAGTCCTCTACTCGGCGTTCCACTCCTTCTCATCCTTTCTGTATTTTTTCATTAGACGATTGATATATGGAAAAAGTCCCGTTTTTATAAAATTATATTTGGAAATATAAAGAAAACTCGGCGACTGGCGAGCCTTAAGGCGATGGCAGAGCCGTAGTTGCACTTATGCGTTAGGAAAGTAGAAATTGAAAAATTTCCACTTTCCTATTAGCTAAAAAAAGCCCACGGAGTATTTTTACGCGGGCTTTCTTTTAGTATTCACATACCGAACAGTTTCAAGCACTGTTCGGTTCTGAGACAAGGTACCTGTCCCTATGACTCTTTTTTAAATTGAATAAAGTAATTTAACGAATCCGGATTTGCCAATGATCCTTTGTTCACTGCCTTTTCCACAGGTACACCCATCAAAATTTTTTTAATGGGCACTTCTAGCTTCTTGCCATTCAACGTTTTCGGAACTTCATTCACAGAATAAATTTCATCCGGCACATGCCTAGGTGAGCAGTTTTGACGAATCGTTTGATTGATTCGTGCTTTCAGTTCGTTTGAAAGTTCAATCCCGGGCTTTAACACGATAAATAGCGGCATATAAGAACGCTCCTCATCCAACGGGATATCCACGATTAAACTATCATCTACTTCGGGAATACTTTCAAGCGCACTGTAAATTTCACTTGTCCCCATTCGAATGCCACCACGGTTAATCGTTGCATCGGACCGTCCATAGATGATGCAGCTTCCCCTATGTGTAAATTTCACAAAATCACCATGCCGCCAAACATCCGGAAAAACATCAAAGTAACTTTCTTTATAACGTTTACCGTCCACATCATTCCAAAAATAAATTGGCATAGAGGGCATCGGTTTCTTAATCACAAGCTCACCGATTTCTTCAATGACTTCTTCTTCATTGTCATTAAGCGCTTTCAAATCTGCTCCTAATGCACGCGCTTGCAATTCTCCTGAATAAACCGGAAGCAATGGACATGGTCCGAGAAAAGCTGAGCAGACATCTGTACCGCCACTTGTCGAAAACAGCCATACATCTTCTTTAACATGTTCATACACCCATTCAAATCCTTTTTCAGGAAGTGGAGAACCGGTTGAACCAATGCTCTTTAAATGGGATAAATCAAATTGTTCCTTTGGTTTCACGCCTGCTTTTACACAAGCCATAATAAAGCTGGCACTTGTCCCGAATGTGGCAATTTTGGCTGATTCTGCAAACTTCCACAATGTTTCATAATTTGGATAGCCGGGATTCCCATCATATAAAACAACGGATGCACCGGTAAGCAACCCTCCAACAACCACATTCCACATCATCCAGCCAGTCGTTGTATACCAAAAAAACCGATCACCCTTTTTCAAATCCGATTGCAGCATCAGGAATTTCAAGTGTTCTATTAATATGCCGCCTTGACTTTGCACAATCCCTTTTGGCTTTCCGGTTGTTCCTGATGAATATAAAATCCATAAAGGATGGTCAAAAGGAACATGTTCAAAAGTTAACTGAGCCCGAGCATTTTCTTTTAAAATCTTATCCCATTGGGTTGCATTCTTTAACCCGGACATATCCGGCTGATCTTTAAGATAAGGAATTATTATCGTTTCATTTAATGTCGGCAACTCCGCTTGAATTTGTTTGACCAGTTCAAGCCTATCGTATTCCTTTCCGCCATATTTATATCCATCGACCGTAATCAATACCTTTGGCTCAATCTGCTTAAACCGATCAATAACACTTTTCATACCAAACTCCGGTGCACAGCTTGACCAAACGGCACCGATGCTGGCACATGCTAAAAATGCCGATAATGTTTCATGAATATTCGGTGTGTAGGCCACGACTCGATCCCCGGGCTTAATGCCAATCGACTTTAAATGTTGTGCGATGGAAGCAGTAGTTTTTTTCAGTTCTGCCCAAGTTAATTCCCCTAAAGGACGTGTTTCGGATTCATAGATGACAGCCACATTTTCAGGGTCTTCATTGCGAAAAACATGCTCGGCATAATTTAATGATGACCCTAAAAACCATTTTACATCCGGCATTTTCCCACCTGATATAACCTCATCATAGGGCTTAGATGACTTTATTTTGAAAAAGTCCCAAATGGCCGACCAAAACCCTTCGATATCAGTTACGGACCAATTCCACAATTCATGATACTCTTCAAATTTTAACCCCCTTGTTTTCCCCAACCATATCATGAATTCCCTCATGTTCGAATTGTCTTTAAATTCCGGTGAGGGTACCCAAAGCAATTTTTCATTCGTCTTTTCAATCTTCATTTTATCCCTCCCAAAAACTCCCCTTATAAATAATCATTTTAAAAAATTTCATTATAAAATATTACTACATTAGCAGTAATTTTATGTTTATATTACAATGAACAATGAAAACAGTAAATAATTTTCATACATTTAAAATGTTACTTTATATCAAATTAATCACGTTAAAGCTTTACTATTTTGGTTGAATGGCTTCCTTATAAAGAGATTTATATTTTCGTAACGTAGAAGCAGTGACTTGAGGCTGCCCTTCCCTATTTATTTTCCTCGTTGAAGCAATCTTGGTGGCATATAAATTGTTTGAATTTTGGAGAAATAAGACCATTTTACCAGCAGGATTTGATCCTACGTGATGATTTTTGCTCCTTCTTCAATATTATTTGGTACAATTAGCATCGTTTTGATGAAGATGGTAAACAAATTTTAAGCGGCAAAGGAGGACTGACCGAGATTTAGGCCAACGGGTATATCATTTGAAACACGCCCAACTTCTAGGATTGCAGATAACAGATAAACAAATGACAATTACCGACAAAAAATTGTACTTAATAATCGACATGATTGTCCTAATATTGTATAATTTTTAATATAGTGTAGAAATTAGAGGAGCACCATTATGCAAAAAAAAACACTAAAAGTCTCGTTGTTATATGAAGAAAGACGAGCAACGATTTGGTTTTTATATATATTCTATGTTTTATATTTTTCATATGATTTAGTATATTACTATTTTTTACCGAAATTACCATGGTTCACCCATCTACCATTTAATGTATTAAATTACTTTATGTACTTAATATTAACTATTCTGCTCCCAATCTCTATTATCTTGTTAAAAAGAAATAAACCTGGTTATATAAAGTATATCTACTTTTTTAATTATACAATTATAGGCGGAATCATAGATATTATATATTACAATTGGAATAACTTGCCGTATACTTCAGGAAATATAGTTGAAATCGTTATTATTATTTTTTCGCCTATATTTATTAATAAAAAATATTTTTACATAATTTTTACCGGTACAATTGCTAAACTATTAATCACTGGAATAATTTTGAAAGACTCTATTGTTTCTATACCATCTATTCTAGTATTTATTCTAGGAATTATTTCCTTTATCATTCTCCACCGTTTTTTAAGTTATGTGGAAGCAGTAAAAACTGGCTATAACCAACAATTAGATGGCATTGTTAAGGGAATTATTACCACTTTAGAACTGAAAGATCCGTATACTCGGGGACATAGCGAAAGAGTTGCGGAATATGCACAAATTCTCGCTAAAGAATCCAATCAATTCAATGATGACGAATTAAAATCATTTTACTATGCCTGTTTATTACATGATATCGGCAAGGTTAATATTCCTGATACAATATTGACAAAACCGGGCAAACTTACGAAAGAAGAATTCGAATTAATCAAAACCCATCCCATCGTCGGTGCTAAAGCTGTGGAGGATGTGGAGGGGATTGCTGATTTTATGGATGTAATATTACATCATCACGAGCGTTGGGACGGTAAAGGGTATCCTATTGGTTTAAAAGGAGACACCATTTCACTTGCCGCAAGAATTACTGCGATTGCAGACGCTTTTGATGCAATGACTTCTTCAAGGTCTTATCGCTCTGCCTTACCGCTTCAAGTAGCCTATAATCGAGTATTAGAAGGAAAAGGCACTCAATTTGATCCGCAATTGGTAGAGCTTTTTATTAAAGTTTATCCATCATGGATAAAAGTCTATGATTCTTATAATTATAAAAACAACATAAAAGGAGGTGTTATAAATGAAAATCCGCAAACTTAAAAAAGTTAAAACAACATGTTGGTGGTGTTCTCATATTCCATGGCCCCTACGTTAATTTTCTATGGGTGTTGGCCATCTTTGTCCAGCACCCATAGAAAATCGCTATTTTTAAACAAAATCCAATTGAAAAAACTCGGTGGTGAAATCATGAACTTAACCTTGAACACTATATTGAAATTATATCCAGTATCAATAAAAAAAGATAAAAAAAACTATATTATCGAGGATACTATTTCAGGGGACTTCTATGAAATGCCTAAAATTTGTGTGGATGCCATCGAGTTTATTAACCAAAAATGGACACTTGGCCAAATTGAAGCTGAGCTGAAACGGTTATATCCGGATGAAGAAGTTGATGTAATTAATTTTGCCAAACAATTGATTGACTTTGGACTTGTCAAAGAAATCGACGGAATTGAACTTAAAGTAGAAAAATCAAATTTATTAATGTCCGGTTTTTCATGGATTTCTCCCCGCTTTAGCCGGCTGTTTTTTCATAAACATTCCAATATGATATTTATTTGCCTCATCATGATAAACCTACTGCTTTTTCTAACTAACACGGAGCTTATACCTTATTATGAAGATTTATTTTTGTTTGATTCACTTATCTTTAATATGGTTACATTTTCTTTTATTTCGCTTGTCATGCTTGTTATCCATGAATTTGGTCATGTACTAGCGGCGCGTTCGTTTAATTTGCCCGCAAAACTCGGTGTTGGCCATCGGTTCTTTTTGGTTGTTTTCGAAACTGACTTAACATATGCATGGAGACTTTCCCCTAAAGAGCGAAATACTTTATATATAGCTGGATTGTACTTTGAACAGTTTATTCTGTTTATTGTACTCTTAATCAAGCTTTTTATTACTGTTCGGGATCCTATTTTATCAGGGATTCTTAACTTTATTATTCTTGACTTGTTCTATAAAGCGATTTATCAATGTTGTTTTTTTATGAAAACCGATATCTACTATATTTTTGAAAACTCCTCGGGTTGTTATAATCTTCTGGAAAACAGCAAGACCTATTTAAGGCAGCTATTTTCAACTAGTAGAGATAAAGGACAGGAACTATTCGAAAATGAAACAAGGATCGTGAAAGTTTACAGCATCTTCTATATTATTGGTGGTATGCTCATGATAACTTTACTCATTTTCTATATCATCCCGCAAATGTATACGTTTCTAAAACAGGCGATTATGAATCTCGTTAATCCGGTAGATCCGACGAATATCATTGATTCTGTCCTTTTCCTTGGATTATTTTTCATTACATCAAGTCTTTTACTCTACTCTTTGATAAAGGAAAATCGGCGAATACCGAGCTCTTAGGAAAGAGCAATCCCGTAGTTGCCTTAAATCGTAAAATTTCACACTACATCGGATTTGTATCTTTGTTGGAAATGTATTACTAGAAACACCAACATCCAGAAAATTTAAGCTAATAAAATGAAACATATACACTGATTGTATGTGAACAAATTGGACCTTTACGAGCAGTTTAATCTCCCACCATCTTCTTAATTAACTCGAATTTTTGAGGTGGGAGTCTTGACATGCCGTTAACTGTGGGATAACCAAATGAATTTGCCTGTTCCCCAGTGCGCTAACGTATAAATATGAATTTTTTGATGGCAGACACTTGACCTCTGTGCAACGAATTAGCTTTTCCCATTCATTTTTTCATGAGTGATAGTTCATCTTCCGTCACCCATTGATAATTTTTCACTTCACTACCTGTTTTGGTATTTAAAAAATTCACCATATAAACAGTTGTTGGTTTTGCCGATTCAATTGTTGCTCCTGCCCCATCCATTCCTTCCGCATGATCAACATGTAATAAAACATGATCACCAGGTTCAAATGGGGCGATCCCAGCATTACCGATTTCTTCATGGATCACCCATTTATAATGTTTCACAGGATCACCTACCGTTTTCGGAATATATGTGACTTTGTATGCCGTTGTTTTATACGCTCCTACTATCGTTGCTGTTGCTCCTTCCATTCCTGGCATATGATTAGCATTTATAATAACTTGACTGCCAACAGGATAAGTCGGAGTTTCATCAGCCCTTAAGTATTTAGGAACTTCTGATGAACTCGAAACATTCATATATACATTAGCATCATTTTCTTCTGCTATCCCTTCATTTTCTGCACAACCTGATAAAATTAGAACGATAATTAACATATTAGCTCCAAAGAATTTCATACACCCCATCCTCTCTTTACTGAATACAGCCATTCAGTTTAGTTATTCCCCCTCTTGGCATAATTCTTTCACAATAAGATGCTTTACTCGATTTACTATTGATATTCCAATACCGTTAAATGTCAAAAATACAGGTAGAAATATTGATTCTGATACGTTGTTTACAAGATTACAGTATGAGCAAATTATTTTTGGGCAAAAATTTTAGCCTCTTCATTAGTGAGCGATTTTTTTCGATCACTATTTGTCAGTTTAAGTAAATTCAGTTATAATATAGATAATAAATAGCATATATTAAAAAAGACCGTGGGTGCTGGTAACACTCACGGTCGAAGCAATCGTTGGTCCCTACAAGAAGGGTATCAGCGTAATAAGTAGTAATCCACCTAAAGTTGCTGACGGTCTCAAGGGTGGATTACTTTTTGTTTATTAGAGATATGACAGATACTATCAAGCAGCCAAATGCGATCATTAGCGTTAAAGCTTGAAACGTTGTCATCATAGGCATCGCCCCCTTCCATTACGGGGTAATGCTGACCACCCTTGAGATTACCAAACTAATTGCTGAAATAATTATAACATAAATACGAACATATGGTCTATATATCTTTTTAACTAATTTTTGAAGGAAAATAGGCTAGTAAAAACGGCTCTATGTTTCCCTTCCTTGTTCATTCTTTCATACATAGTTTTCAGGAAATCTTAGTAACCTTCCCCACACCATCACATTTAATATAGAGACTTAAAATCCACAACTCGAAGTCAAGTCATCTATTAGGCATAAAAAAAAGAAGTTTAAACTTTACTAAAGTAGTTTAAACCTCTTCAATAATATTATGAGTGCCGATGGTGGGAGTCGAACCCACACTCCACAAGGGAACACGATTTTGAGTCGTGCGCGTCTGCCAGTTCCGCCACATCGGCAAAATTGGAGGCGGCAACCGGATTCGAACCGGTGATAAAGGTTTTGCAGACCTCTGCCTTACCACTTGGCTATGCCGCCATATTTGAAGCGGAAGACGGGATTCGAACCCGCGACCCCCACCTTGGCAAGGTGGTGTTCTACCACTGAACTACTTCCGCACAGCTGGGCTAGCTGGATTCGAACCAGCGCATCACGGAGTCAAAGTCCGTTGCCTTACCGCTTGGCTATAGCCCAATAAAGTTATATAATGGGGCGATCGATGGGAATCGAACCCACGAATGTCGGAGCCACAATCCGATGCGTTAACCACTTCGCCACGACCGCCATTACTAATAAAATTATGGCAGGGGCAGCAGGAATCGAACCCACACTGGAGGTTTTGGAGACCTCTGTTCTACCTTTAAACTATGCCCCTAAAACAAGTGGAGGGGGACGGATTCGAACCGCCGAACCCTGAGGGAGCGGATTTACAGTCCGCCGCGTTTAGCCACTTCGCTACCCCTCCATATAATAAATGAATGGTGCCGGCCAGAGGACTTGAACCCCCAACCTACTGATTACAAGTCAGTTGCTCTACCAATTGAGCTAGGCCGGCATTATTATTGTTTTACTATACAATCTTCAACTTTTTTGTTACTCTTCTAATTCTCTCAATAAAGTTTTATGGGACAATCTGACCCGTTGTTATGTTATGAAATCCTTTGCCCTCTTTAACAATTGTGTTAGACTGGGAAATTACATTATGGTGGCTCGGGACGGAATCGAACCGCCGACACAAGGATTTTCAGTCCTTTGCTCTACCGACTGAGCTACCGAGCCTTATTAATATTAATCGATTGTATCCTATGTTCTCATTTCAGAAAGCTTATTCAAGAAACAGTTCGATTGATAAGGTGATGTAATTTCAAAATTGCATTTTCAATCCTTTGTTCTACCGACTAATCTGCTAAGCCTTATTGCATATATCCCTTCGGTTCAACCCTACTTTAAACCATGCTATACAAACTGTTAGGACAAGCAATATTTAAAATGTTGATTTGCTGATCTTAATCTATATAAGTTTGATTAGCTATAAAAATTATAAGGTTTTTTAAATTTTAGTTCAACTAATATTAAATCATTTATGAACAATATTTATGAAATGGCGGTCCGGACGGGACTCGAACCCGCGACCTCCTGCGTGACAGGCAGGCATTCTAACCAGCTGAACTACCGGACCAAATTGCGGGGATAGGATTTGAACCTACGACCTTCGGGTTATGAGCCCGACGAGCTACCAGACTGCTCCACCCCGCGATAATATTATTTATTTAATATACTCTATGGTCTAAATTAGCACCAGACTGTCGCTATTTCAGATGGTAATCCAAGATGTTTGCGAAATTGGTGCAGGAAAAATACAATGCCCGTTGTTCTGTCCTGTAAAGAGTATAATTATATGGTGGAGGTTGACGGGATCGAACCGCCGACCCCTTGCTTGTAAGGCAAGTGCTCTCCCAGCTGAGCTAAACCTCCAAATGGTGACCCCTACGGGATTCGAACCCGTGTTACCGCCGTGAAAGGGCGGTGTCTTAACCGCTTGACCAAGGGGCCGGTAGTCATAACTATGTATGGCGGAGAGCAAGGGATTCGAACCCTTGAGACAGCTTTTAGCCGCCTACACGATTTCCAATCGTGCTCCTTCGACCAACTCGGACAGCTCTCCAAATGACTCCGCAGGTAGGATTCGAACCTACGACCGATCGGTTAACAGCCGATTGCTCTACCACTGAGCTACTGCGGAATATTATAAACTA
>NZ_CCRF01000035.1 GCF_000751775.1 Caldibacillus thermoamylovorans | reverse complement strand
TTCAATTTTAAAATCAGAAAACACATTTATTATTATATCACAATATTGATTTTGAAGTCAAGAACTTTTTTTAAAAACCAACTGACTTCAAATCAATTCGAAAGCGACTTTAATATAATAACAAAAAAAATTATCTTTGTCAATAACTTTTGTCTTTTTCACAAATTTTATTGTTGCTAATTTGCAGCGACGAATATCAGTATACTAACAAAAAAGACCTTTGTCAACATCCATTTTGAACTACTTCATCACTTTAATCCTAGTGGACCACCGATAATGAAAAGCACGCTCAACTTCCTTAAGGATTTTCTAAGCCATATTGCTGTTTAGTAGCCTAAAGTTCCACAAGATGATGTTGTATCTTGCATTTATGATTTCTGCTCAAAATAATATCGTTGATCATTATACAAACCTAGGCTATACAAGTTTTAAAAAACAGGACTAAGCTCCTTCAGATATAAGTACTGGTCCTTTGTCAACTGAATGTAAGTATATAAGTAAATCCTCCATTCATTAACTATTAACATTTTTTCCATCTATATAGTCGATTAAGTAGTGAGACATTCCCCACCTTTCACTATCACGTTTTAAGGGAGAAAAGTCTCCTCACCTAAAGATGTTGGACTACCCACCACTTAATTTATAGTAGATTTTAAAGCGGGGGCATCCAAAAAAGTTTAATTATCTAGGATCCTTATTCATAAAGCATATTATCCATTCGCCGCTAGAGTGTAACATTAATTAAGATGATCCTTTTATCGGTCTTTAATTAAATATTTTTTGTCGTATAGTATCGGTGATAAATCTTCTTTCCTTTTGATTCCTCCAATACAATATGTAAAAAGCCTTTATCCACTAAATATTCAAGAAGGGCAAAAATATCAATGGAATATAGCTTAAGTTCTTCTTCCTCAACAATATCTTGAATCGACCATTTTAATTTTTTGTCTAATACTTCAAGAAGATGTGAACTTCCGAGATCTGTCCTCATATGAATAAAAAATTCACTTGCTAAAAAGAGTAAGTCTAATCTCTTTTTTAACGGCTCCCCGCTATTAATAAGTTCTTCATAAACTTTATAAATTTCAGGTTCAATACTTTTTACTTGATCCCAAACAGTTACTTCCGGTTGAAATCCCTTTTCGATTAAAGATAGTCGGGCAAGATGATGAAGTGAGTGGATAACATGGTTATATGCATCGAATAAATGCTTTTGTTCATACAATTTCTTACCATCTGTATAACGTCTAATCAGTTTGGCAAATTCCAGACCTATCTTTAATTTTCTTTCATGGAAAGGGAAATCTTTTAAATCCTGGATTAATTGATGTACGAAATCATTTCGATCAAAGAGGATTTTTCCATTAAGCAGCCAGTCATATATCCTCCTGTTTGATCCGGCCATCAGCCATTCATTCAGTTTTTTATTATTAACCATATAAAGGGCAAGCTTTTTTTCTTCATAGTAATAATGTTTTAAATACAAATCCTTCTCTTCATCAGTAGAAATAATAAAAATAATCAAATCAAATGTATCTGTTGTTGCAAGTAATTGATCTGTATTTTCGATTAACAATACACCTAATGTAGAAGGTTGACTCGCTCTTTCCTGATATAGTGTTCGAACAAAATTATCCATAATAAATCCTCCAAAAATATAATCCTATGTTCATTTCGACAAAATCAATCAAAATCCTCCATATTTCCTAACTTTTTTTCCTTGTTCTTTACAATTTTATGAATTTCGATGTATAGGGCGGCTCATAGGCGGAATTTTTCTTGAAGAATGAAAGGTGGTTTCCGGATTATTCAAGTAAAAAAAGAACGTTCTTTTGCAAACTAATCGGACACTTACGGGCACTTATCGTCCTCCTTAACATCTTTGATTTCCTTTAAGTCACAGGAGGAAGATATAGTGGACGTTTGTCCGGAATAAAGCAAAATAACCCCACTGATTGCTATCAGACCCATTTACAAGCTTCTCCTCTCCCTGCTAACTTGCCCGTTGACTTGAATTTTGCGACGAGTTTTTTGATCTCGCAGTTAAGCGACGGACAGAGCAATCAATAATTTTTTAATAAAGTTGAGTCAACATAGAGAAAGCTTTAAGAAAATCGATCGACTAACCACCAGTGGAGATAAAGCCCCCCTGATTGAAGTTTCACTTTATTTTCTATTTTATTGCTAATATATGATATAGTTTATAGAGGGGGGGAATAATCACGATGAAGTATTCAAACAAAATTAATAAAATTCGGACATTTGCTTTAAGTTTAATATTTATTGGGTTTATTATTATGTACATAGGTCTACTTTTTAAAAATTCACCAATACTCATGATGCTTTTTATGTTTCTTGGATTTTTATCGATCATTGCCAGTTGTGTCGTTTATTTTATGATCGGGATGTTATCAACAAAAGCCGTACAGGTTGTTTGTCCCTCATGCAACAAAGTGACCAAAATGCTGGGACGTGTCGATATATGCATGTATTGCCGTGAACCGTTGACACTCGATCGCAAATTAGAGGGGAAAGAGTTCGATGAGACTTATAACAGAAAAAAAAATAAAGTTACTGAGCTTTAAATCTGCGTGATGGTTGTATTTTATCACAAGTACTTTTGCTGAAATCCGCTTGCCACTCTGGTTTATGAAAAAAGCTAATTGCTGGTGGGTCGGTTGACTGCTCTGGTTTATGAAAAGCTAATTGTTCGTTTGCCGTTGACTGCTAATGCTTGATCAAAATAGTTCTTTTGACGTGAATGTTGAATGGCTTCTATAGTTTAGCGGAAAATCTTGCTTTTGCTGGAGCATAGTTACTGATTTTGTTTTATGAAATCTTGGGGGCATAACTACTCATTAGTAAAGCCGTTGCAAAAAAATAATGCTTCCGAGCGATAATCGGGAGCATTGTTTTTCGTTTGTATCAGATTAATTAATGTGCCTCTTTTTTCGCACAATCCGGACATAATCCGTATACTTCCAGGCGATGATGACTTACTTTAAAACCGGTAACATGTGATGCAAATTGTTCTACTTCATCAAGACCCGGATATTGGAAATCAACAATTTTCCCACAACTTTCACATATTGCATGATAATGGTCATGAGTGGTAAAATCAAAACGGCTTGAAGAATCCCCGTAAGTTAGTTCTTTTACCAAACCCACATCCTTAAAAACACGCAAATTATTGTAAACTGTTGCGACACTCATATTTGGAAATTTACCTTCTAAAGCTTTGTATATTTCATCTGCAGTTGGATGAGCCATCGAATTAATCAAATATTCAAGTATCGCATGACGTTGTGGTGTTATGCGAACGCCAGACACTTTTAACGTATCTAATGCTTCTTTCAATTGATTGGGAGACACCGCCATGCACCTCTTTTCTATTAAGAAAAATTATTAAATAATAACTTCTATAATAATTGTAACCACTTAACCCCTGTTTTGTCAATTAATCCTTTATAACTCGGGTTTCTAAGCATTTTCTTCCTGATGCAAATGTTGCTCTTCCACTTGTAAAATGAAATTAATATATCGGGCGGCCACAAAGAGAAAATCCGAAAGCCGATTGAGGTAAGCAAGCGTAACCGGACTTAGATTCTCTATTCCGATTGAACATCTTTCAGCCCTGCGTACAATTGTCCGTGCAGAGTGAAGGGCTGCTCCGGCCGGATGACCTCCGGGTAAAATAAAATTTTTCAAAGCAGGAAGGTTTACATCAAGCTCATCAATATAAGTTTCTAAAGTTTTTACATGCTCTTCCTTAAGTTTCCAAACAACTTCTTTTCCTGCCGGTGTTGAAATTTCCGCTCCTACGTGAAAAAGTATCGTTTGAATCTCGTGGAATATCTTTAATATTCTCTCTTTTCCTTGAAATGATTCATTCCTTAAAAAACTAACGGCTAAGCCAATAAATGAATTGGCTTCATCACATGTTCCGTACGCCTCCACACGAGGATCATCTTTCGGAACTCGGGCTCCATATACTAATGATGTGGTTCCTTTATCACCAGATCTTGTATAAATTCTCATCGCTAATACCCCCTATTTAAATCGACCAAATTTATCCAGTTGTTTTCTTTATTTACATAGTTCCATAAATTTTTCACAAAAATTTCATAGGCTCGTGGTAAATACATATCCGATATGGCTGACAAATGTGGTGTAATCGTCACCTTATCCGATTTCCAAAATGGATGATCAGCCGGTAATGGTTCTTTTTCAAACACATCCAGGAAAGCATGGGCCAGTTGCCCTTCATCCAATGCTTCCATTAATGCATGCTCATCAACCGCATTTCCCCTGCCAATATTAATAAAAACCGCTTCTTTTTTCATTTTAAAAAATTGTTGTCTTGAAAAAATTTTATTTGTCGATACGGTATTGGGCAGAACAGAAATAACATAATCTGCTTCCGGTAAAATATGATTTAGTTGTTCTAGCGAATAGGTTGCATCAAAATCAGGGTTTTCCTTCCCGCTGCGATTGATTCCGATTGTGTGCATACCAAATGTTTTACCATAACGACTAATTTGTGATCCGATTGCTCCGGCACCGACAACAAGCATCGTTTTTCCATAAATTTCTTGAAGATGTACTTTCCTGTTCCAAACTTTTTCACTTTGTTGCTTTTTAAAAAGAGGGAGTTGTTTTGCATATTGTAATATGTAGCCAAAGACAAATTCTGCCATTGGGATTTTATGGATTCCCCGTGCATTTGTGACAATAATATGATTCTTTTTGATTGCGTCAAGCGGCAATTTTTCAATCCCTGCCGACATAACCATAATCCATCGTAAGTTTTTCATCTCATTAATTAATTTTTCATCCAGATCTTCACCATAAGTTACCAATATTTCAGCAGTATACCGATTTTCCCCAATTTCCTTCATTTTTTTTAGAAAAGTAAATTGAACGGTCGGAAATTGACTCTGAATTCGTTTTTCTAATGCTTCATTTCGTCCTACGGTTGCCACAACTTGCATTCCCATCTTCCTTTCAAAAACGTTTCTGTACGTTTATTAATATAATTATGTTAATTGTCGTAAAAATTTCACTTATCTATTATATCAAAAAGTATTACATAAAATAAAGTGCGCACATTGGCGTAAATCTCAGAATAAGCGTAAAGAAAACTCGGCGATTGCCGAGCTTTTGGCGAGAGCAGAGCCATAGTTGCACTTATGCGTTAGGAAAGTAGAAATTGGAAAATTTATACTTTCCTATTAGCTAAAAAACCGGCAAAATGCTTTAATGATTTTGCCGGCAGATTTTGAGTGAAATTCCATGAGGAGGTATGCCCTACTTTACTATATGCACTGACCGTATACTTGCATGGATGAATGCCTTGTTTACATAAAACAGGCTCATGACTAACTCCCTGCTCTCTACCGTTAGAAAAATTATGCCAAATTGTCTTTAATAAATTGCAATGCTTCTTCCACATGACCTTGCACTTTCACTTTTCGCCATTCCTTAACGAGAACGCCATCCTTATCAATAATAAATGTCGAACGTTCAATACCAAAGCCGACTTTCCCGAAAACATTTTTTTCTTTCCATACACCGAATTGTTCACTTAATTTATGATCTTCATCTGCTAATAACAAAAAGGGCAACCCATGTTTTTCAATAAATTTTTGGTGCTTTTCGAGCGGGTCGGCACTTACTCCCAAAATAACTGCATTTACATCTGCAAAATCTTGATGATAATCACGAAAATCACAAGCTTCTGTCGTACACCCCGGGGTCATATCTTTTGGATAAAAATATAGAACTACATGTTTACCGTGGAAATCAGATAATTTCACCTTATCGCCATTGCTTGCTAACAGTTCAAAATCAGGTACTTTTTCTCCAACTGCAATTGTCATCTTACGTCCCTCCATATTCACCTTCTAAGCATTAGATTAAAACAAACCCTTAAATAAAACAACTAAAACATCCTGTCTTTTCCTCTTTGACATTTTTCGGAACGGACAAGCGTATATTATAAGAAAAGCGGAGAGCGCCCGCTCAGCGACGTACAAACTGGAGCGCCCCGCAATAAGATATAGGAAACACGGCGAGGCACGAGCCGATGTTGACTTATCGTAGTGAAGCTACTCCTAGAGTGAACTTCATGAGTAATCTTCCTTGATATACTTCATGAAGCTTTGCGACGAGCTGAACATCCGCTTCCTCGAATAGGCTATGGCGCAGGAGCACATTAAAGGGGAGTTAGTTTCTCAGTCGCTGGCGCTCGGAGCTAGACAATAAAACTAATCCCAAGCTAATTACTTGTATTTTAAAACTTTCTTATTCTATAAAAAAGGGGCAGTTTCCCATTTATCCCACTTAACGACGAGACAAACTCCCACCTCACTCGAATTTTGCAGCGGGAGTCCTCGACTTACCGTTAAAATTGTGATATAACCAAATCTTTAATTAAGTTACGGATGTGGTCAAAATGCTTGGATATCTATTATTATTTGTTATTATATTTATAATCACGTCGAGTCTAAGAACTTTATTTGTTCCTACTGCTTTACAGGAGAAATATTTATCCTGGGAAAGTTTTATCTATTTAATTTTTATATTTTCGACCATTTTTCTTGGTTTTGGTCTTATTTATTTTATCTTTATTCAAAACGGTTTTACCATTTTGCTTGTAAACGGGAATGAAGTAAAAGATACGATAACTTCACTGCATACATGTTTTTACTTCAGTGGGCTTACTTTATTCTCAGTCGGCTATGGAGATGTTGTTCCGGTCGGTATAGGGAGGGGAATTGCGATTATTGAAGCATTGATTGGGTATACTGTTCCAGCTTCCTTTATCGTCAGAACGGTCGTCGATTTTAGGAAAGAACGGGGGTAATTGGTTAAATTCAAGTTCTGGATTACACACTTAATCTGCTTCCGGACATCCTTAGCTACTATTCAAGTTATCGATCCACTCACTTTTATTGTTGTAGACATCTTTTGCCAATAATTGGTAAAATTCAGGTCCGGATGCAGTTGTTTAAAAATATGTGTTTTGCCTATTGTTATTGACCCTCAAGTACACTACAATTTTTCAAGGATAGTAAACTTATGTGGATGCATCTCTCATATAAAGAATTCCACAATTTTTTAAGAATAGTAAACTTCTAATAAGAAGGGGTTATTTTCATGAAACTAGGTGCCCGCATTTTTAAAACGGGGTTGGCAGTCGTATTGGCTCTTATGCTTGGCGAACTATTCCATCTACCATCACCCGTTTTCGCAGCAATTTCTGCCGTTTTTGCCATCCAGCCATCCATTTACCGGTCGTACTTAACCATTCTGGAACAAGTACAAGGAAATGTCATAGGGGCGATTATCGCTATTGTATTTGTTTTGTTATTTGGAAATCATTTTTTAATCGTTGGGCTGGCAGCAATTATCCTTATTATTATCAATTTAAAATTAAAAATTGATACCGTATCATTATCGGTTGTAACCTTAATCGTTATTATGGAAACACCTCAAGATGAGTTTATTACTTTTGCGATTTTACGATTTGCAACCATCATGCTGGGAATTTTGTCAGCTTTTATCATTAACTTGATCTTTTTACCACCCAAATATGAAACAAAACTTTATACATCCATTTCCGATATAACGAATGATATTTTAAAATGGACACGGATTACAAACCATGATGCAGTTGACCATACCTTAATAAAAAAAGAACTCGAATTATTAAAAGAACAATTTATCCATGTTGAACAAATTTATTTATTCTATAAAGAAGAAAGGACTTTTTTGAAAAAGAACAAGCGGGGGAAAATACGGAAGGTCGTTATTTACCGGCAAATGATTACAACGGCTAAAAAGGCATTGGAAATTCTAAGAAAGTTGCACCACTATCAATATGATTTTTACCAGTTACCAAAAAATATTAGGGAGCAATTATTAAGTGTAATCTCCCATTTAAATAACAATCACGAACACCTATTACTCCGATATATTGGAAAAGCAGTTCAAGTTCATACGGAAGAAATGGAAGAATACGTGGCAAAGAGAAATGAGTTACTACATTTATTTGGTGACATGCAAAAAATCAGCTCCGAACAGTTGACAATGGACCATATGTTACAATTTATGGCTACCATTCTTGATTATAACGAGCAACTCGAAAAACTGGAAATCCTTATCAGCAGTTTGCAACAATATCATCGTGAAGAAATAGATGTTGATGTTTCATAAAAAGAAAACTTTTTAATGAAAAGTGCAAGGCGCCCGCTTAAGCGACATACGTCACTAAGTACGAGGCCTGTACTTTTCTTTTTTTCATTAAACAAAAAAGCTCTGCACCCGGTCTATACCTAATGATAGATGATTATACTGTCACTTGATTGATTTCCGGTACATCGTCTTTAAACAAATTGTATGCGCCATGCATGACCGGACCGACAAAATCGTTCAATTTCCAACCATGTCGGATAGCTGCAGCAACAAATTGTTTGGCTTTGAGTACAGCCGTAAATACCTCTTCACCTTTTGCCAAGTTTGCTGTTATCGCGGCAGCAAATGTACAGCCGGCACCATGGTTATACGTTGTATCAATTTTTTCCGTTTCTAAAAGGACAAACTCTTTTCCATCGTAGAACAGATCCACCGCTTTTTCATGATCCAAAGCTTTCCCGCCTTTAATAACAACATTTTTTGCACCGAGGGCATGAATTTTTTCAGCCGCTTTTTTCATATCAGCTACCGTTTTAATTGGACCTACTTTTGATAATTGCCAAGCTTCAAAAAGATTCGGTGTTGTAACAAGTGCTCTCGGTAAAAGAAGCTCTCGGGAAGCATCGACCGTTTCCGGTAAAAGGACTTCATCTTCACCTTTGCAAACCATAACCGGGTCGATGACAACATTTTTTAAACTGTATTGGTCGATATACTTTGCTCCAAGTTGAACGATTTCAACCGAACCGAGCATACCGGTTTTCATTGCATCCAAACCAACGGAAAAGGCACACTCCAATTGTTTATCAACGATATTCGCTTCAATTGGAAAAACATTATGTTTCCACCCTTCATTCGGGTCCATTGCTACGATTGATGTAAGGGCAGTCATGCCATATGTTCCGTGTTCTTGGAATGTTTTCAAGTCCGCTTGTATTCCTGCTCCGCCACTCGTATCAGATCCGGCAAGCGTTAATGTTTTTTTCAAACTCATTGCTGTTCCCTCCTAAATCAAATCTGGTAGTTTAAAAATTTCTATGTTTTTATCCCACTCTAAACAGGGTGTTAAAACTCCCTTGGTTAAACAAAAAGGATTGATGGAAATAGTATAACACTGTTTTTTATGTAAAATAAATAAAAATACTTATCGTTTTGAGGAAAAAAACATTATTTTGGCATAATCAAGGGGAGTTCGGTCATTCGTGATACTTGTTTTGAAAGGAGCATCTTCCTTGCGTCTTTTGTAATCTCTATTCTAAAATAAAAGTAAGCCAAGTAGTGAAGAGTGGAAATGTTTCATCATTTGCTTTCCTTTTGAAATATCGATCTTATGTTTTTACTAGTCAATTGAGTTTTAAAAGGAGGTATTTGAATGAATCCAAAAATTATTATTGACCTGAACAAATTTACGGATAATCTTGATTATATTGGCAAAAAAATGAAAGCAAAAGGTTTAACGTTAACTCATATAACCAAGGTATACGCCGCTGATCCGAATATTGTCAAGGTAGCGGACGAAAATAAATATGTTGATTATCTAGGCGATGCTCGAATTGAAAACATTAGAAATTATCCCCAAGTCAGCAAACCAAAAATTCTTATTCGCATTCCGATGCATAGTGAAATAGAGGATGTGATTCGCTATGCTGATATTAGTTTCAATTCCGAAATCAGTACGATCCGTTTTTTAAACAATGAAGCAAAAAGACAAAAGAAGATCCATAAAGTTGTCCTCATGGTTGATTTAGGCGATCTTCGCGAAGGCTATTTTGATGTGAAAGAATTACATAAAGCGGTTGCCGAAATACTGACCATGACAAATATTCAATTATTCGGGTTGGCTGTCAATTTAACCTGTTTTGGTGGCGTCATTCCTGATAAAGGTATTCTACAAAAACTTGTTGATTATAAAAATTCAATCGAGTCCTCATACGGCTTGTCACTGTCAATGATTTCCGGCGGCAACTCAAGCTCGCTTTATTTACTGGATAAAGATGGAATTCCTGAGGGCATTAATAATTTACGTTTGGGTGAAGCGATTGTCATTGGAAAGGAAACCGCTTTCGGACAATTTTATGACGAAATGCATCATGACGTATTTACCCTTTCAGCTGAATTGGTAGAAATAAAGGAAAAGCCTTCTGTACCCATTGGAAAGATCGGTATGGATGCATTTGGTCAAAAACCGGTATTTGTCGATAAGGGACAAATGCTCCGGGGAATCGTCGCAATCGGCAGACAGGACATTAATCATTTAGGTCTTATTCCAATCGACAAAAGAATTGAAATCGTAGGGGCAAGTTCCGATCACCTTATTTTGAACTTAACAAAATGTAAAAAGGATTACAAAGTTGGAGATTCCGTACGGTTCTATATGAATTACTCAGCTTTACTTAGAGCTTTTACAAGTAAATATGTAAATCGGACATACATTCAACAACAATACAACATGCGGAACTTCTTTTACAAAAAAGGAGACAGGCCAATTGTACTTTGTCACCATTAACAAGAATAGTGGGACTTTGTTCAACCTTTGGCAATTGAAATTATCATTGCACGATTGCTCTATCAATCTGCCAAAATACGACAACCTGTCTTCTTAATCAAATTGTTGGACCGTAAATAAATCATAATAATGACCTTTTTTTGCCATCAATTCATCGTGCGTTCCTTTCTCGACAATTTTTCCATGCTCGATAAGGACGATACAATCAGCATGGGTAATTGTCGACAATCGGTGGGCAACGATTAAAGTTGTCCGATCTCTCGCTAAATTATCCAATGCTTCTTGGATCAAGTGTTCACTTTCCAAGTCTAGTGCGGAAGTGGCTTCATCCAATACAATTATTGGCGGATTTTTCAAAAAAACTCGAGCGATCGCGATTCGCTGTTTTTGCCCACCAGATAATTTCACCCCCCTTTCCCCGACCTTTGTATCGAATCCTTGAGGTAAATTCATAATAAAATCGTAGGCATTGGCGAGTTTTGCAGCATGAATCACTTCCTCATCTGATGCATCCGGTTTCCCCAATAAAATATTTTCTTTTACCGTATCACTGAATAAAATGTTGTCCTGGAGAACCATTCCAATTTGATCCCGCAAGTCCTTCACTTTCAAATCACGAATATCCGTACCATCAAGTAAAATACTTCCTCCCGTTACATCATAAAATCGTGGAAGCAAACTGACTAAAGTTGATTTGCCACCCCCACTCATTCCAACAAAAGCAACCGTTTGTCCCTTTTTTATTTGTAAGTTAATATGTTCAAGAACGGGGCGCTCCGTTTCTTCATAGGCAAAAGAAACCGAGTCAAACTCAATATTTCCCTCCGTTTTCTTAATCGGTTTTGCATCTATCTTATCAACGATGTCATACTCTTCGTCCAGCAAATGAAAGACGCGATCCATTGATGCAATTGCTTGGGTTAATGTTGTCGATGAGTTGACGAGTCTTCGAAGTGGATTGTAGAGTCGGTCTATATAACCAATAAAGGCAACCATTGTACCAACCGTTAAATTCCCCAGAATGACTTCATAACTCGCAAAAGCAATTATCAAGAGCGGTGAAATATCCGTAATCGTATTGACAACAGCAAACGCTTTTGCATTCCAGCTTGTATGTTTTATCGCTCGATGTAAGAAATTGTTATTCGTTTTATAAAATCGTTTTTTCTCATGTTCTTCAATGGCAAAACTTTTAATAACGGAAACGCCTTGAACACGTTCATGCAAATATCCTTGAACTTCTGCTAAAGCTTGTGATCGTTCTCGAGTTAACTTCCTTAAATTCCCAAAGAAGTATTTGACGGAAAAACCATAAAACGGAAACATAAGTAAGGAGATTAGTGATAATTTTACATTCATTGTGAACATAATCGTTACCGTAATCACAATAGTGGCCAAGTCTATCCATACATTCATAAGACCGGTCACAACAAAATCCTTCGTTTGTTCGACATCATTTATTACCCTGGAAATAATTTCTCCGGTCTTCTTATTTGAATAATACTTTAATCCCAGTTTTTGCAAATGTACATATAATTTTTCACGAATATCAAATAACACTTTATTTGCAGTCCATTGAGCAAAGTATTGGCGATAATATTCTACCGGTGGACGTAAAAAAATAAAAATAAGGGCCATTAGTCCCATTGCTATCCCTAATTGGGAAAATTTTTCCTGTTTCGATAACGCTTCATTAACAATGACATCATCAATCAAATATTTCGATAGTAGTGGAATTAGTAATGGTATGGCGAATTTAATCACACCGATAAACAGTGTAGCAATGATTTGAACTCGATACGGTTTCACGAATTGCATGTACCGTTTGATACTCCCCATTTTTTTCTCTCCCTAAAAAATCATTCCACGTTATTCCAAACTAAACGAAAATGACTAAGATTGCTTCTTTCAAAACGAATCCGAAATAACCATTTATTGATTCGGTTCTTGTATCTTCAGTATTTCAAAAATTCATTTTTCACCACTTGATCAACATGGCGTGAAGAAACGATATCCTTTAATTGTATTGACAAAAAAATTCACGGACCTTTTTTTACCAACAGAATTCTTATTAAAAATTTCTATATGTTAAAAATCGTTCATACCATTGATCAACAAAATCCGGTGCAAACGGTCCCTTTTTTTGACGAATCCAATCAATTAATTTCTCCATATTTGCTTTCAAAATTTTATCGATAACATCCGGGTATCCCATTAATTTTCGGTGTTCTTCATATTCATCTTCATCAAGTAAAACATAAGTCATATCCGGAAATACTTTTATATCTAAGTCATAATCGATATATTTTAATGCTTCATCATCGAACACAAATGGTGAACTTAAATTACAATAATAGTGAATTCCGTCTTCTCGAAGCATGCCTAAAATATTAAACCAATATTGGGAATGGTAATAACAAATCGCCGGTTCTCTCGTGATCCAAGTTCGTCCATCTGATTCTGTTACCATTGTTCGATCATTTCCCCCAATGACGACTGTGTTTGTTCCTTTTAACACCGTTGTTTCTTCCCATATGCGATGAATATGTCCATTATGTTTATAACTATGTATTTGGATTGTTTCTCCTTCCATGGGAACTCCCATTTTTAATCCCTACTTTCTACATCCCGCTCAAGTTTTCTATCTGACAATAAAATAATTGTTTCCAATTTATATTCGTTATTTTTATATTATAACGTTTCAACCAAATTTTTAAAACCGGGATATAAAGAAAACTCGGCGATTGCCGAGACTTTAGGCGAGAGCAGAGCCGCAAGAGCACTTATGCGTTAGGAAAGTAGAAATTAAAAAATTTCTACTTTCCTATTAGCCAAAAAAGGTGCTCCGATAATGAAGCACCTTTTGGAACTTATAAGGGGTTGGTTCTTTATGGTTCACCCTAGATGTATATGTGATGTATATGTTATGAATTTTTATTTTTTTTAGCCTCTGCTTGTTGATTTTGACGACGTACTTCTTGTGCATTCGTTTCACTAGCAAACTCAGTACCAAATTGACCTTGTCCACCTTGTGCAGATTGAGCATTTTGTTGTCTTACTTTTTGTACATTCGTTTCACTAGCAAACTCGGTACCGAATTGGCTTTGTCCGCCTTGTGCAGATTGAAAATTTGTACCAGCTTGTGTTTTATTGTTTTTTGCCATCTGTTATCACCTCCACGTTCTTAACATATCCAAGTGGAGGGATAAGTATCCAAAGATTTTGTGGAAATTTTTGGTATCACCAATTAATTGACGATTTCACTTTTCAAATAACCAAAAGTTTATTTTTCCGGCATTTCTATTCCTATAGAACGCATTGAAAAATACGGTAATGTTTTGTTCATGAAACATCCATGGCAAAAAAACATTCAAACTAACAGTGATCTTCCACCGTCAACGATCAACGTTTGCCCACGAATCATGGATGATTGATCGGATATGAAAAACATAATTGCATTGACCATATCATCCATCTCCACCATTCTTCCGGCCGGCGTGTTTTTTCTGGCATCTTCCAGCAATTTCTCTCGATTTGGGAAATGTTGAAGTGCTTCTGTATCTATCGCACCCCCGGAAACGGCATTCACAACAATATTTTTCGGTGCCAATTCAACAGCCAAATAACGGGTTAATGCTTCGAGGGCTGCTTTTGAAACACCAACAAGTGTGTAGTTTTCCAAATAACGGATGGAACCAATCGAACTAATACTGACTATTTTGCCGCCACCGTTCCGTTCCATTAATTTTGCCGCTTCTTGTGCACAAAACAGCAGTGCCTTACTATTTATATTCATTGTCCAGTTCCAATGAGTTTCTTCAATCTCCATTACCGGACGTAAAACACCGGAAGCTGCATTATTAATAAGGACATCCAGACGGCCAAATGTTTCATCAATCGTTTGAAACATTGCTTTGATTTTATCTACATCCCCTACATGGGCTCTGACAACAAGCGCTTTTCTCCCCATTTGTTCAATTTCTTTAGCCGTTTCCTCTGCAGCTGATTTACTGCGAACATAGTTAATGACAATATCATAACCTTCTTCTGCCAAGCGAAGAGCTGTTTTTTTGCCGATCCCGCGGCTGGCCCCGGTTACTAATGCTACTTTGTTCGACATATACTCATTCCTTTCTAAAGTAAATATTGTGGGACATTACATATGGACGCATACTTATATAGCGATCTTCTTTTTATACTCTTTCCACATCTTTTGATACGGAACCGGAAACGGATATTCATCTACTTCCTCAAAAGCCACAACTTTCATATTTTGTGGCAACTCCCCCTTTACCAAGCCGACAAATGCATGAATCTTCCATGTTAAATGGGAGAACACATGCTCAACAACACATAATGGTTCCAATAAATCCACATTTGCCCCATACTTGTCCAACCATTCATTTTCAAAATCGATAATCATATTTTTCTTTCCGCTAATAACTTCTTCGTTTGGAAATTCCCAAAGACTTGCCAACAATCCTTCATCAGGGCGTTTACGAATAACGACTTTTCCTCTTTCATCCAGCAAAATTGCTGCAATATACTGAACGGTCCTTCCCTTTTTCTGTTTGCTTTTTACCGGAAGCCTCGTTTCTGTACCGTGTTGAAAGGCACGGCAATGGTCACGAACCGGACATAACAAACAGTCCGGTGAAGTCGGTTTACAAATCAATGCACCGAGTTCCATCAACCCTTGATTGAAACTGGACGGATCTTCACGGGAAATGATCTCTTCCACTAATTCTTCAAAAAGCTTTCTTGTCCTTACCTTTATAATATCATCCTCAATTTCAAAAATCCGGGATAATACCCGCATCACATTGCCGTCAACAGCCGGAATCGGTTTGTTATAAGCAATACTTAAAACGGCTCCGGTCGTGTAAGGTCCGACCCCTTTTAACTTACTGAACGTTTTTTTCTCATCAGGGACAACCCCGCCGTATTGAGTTTGCACCTCCTTTACCGCTGCTTGTAGATTTTTCACACGTGAGTAATAGCCTAATCCTTCCCACGTCTTCAACAGCTCTTGTTCATCCGCATTAGCTAATGCTTCGATATTCGGATATTTCTCAATAAAGCGGTAAAAGTAAGGGATCACCGTATCGACCCGGGTTTGCTGTAACATGACCTCTGAAACCCAAATCTTATAAGGGTCCTTATCTGCACGCCACGGAAGGTTCCGCTTTTCCTCTTGGAACCATTCAATTAAAGATTTTTGAAATTCCTCTATGTTAAAATTTTTTAAAAGTACGGATACTCTTTCATTCACAGCTTGTCCTCCACATGATAAAATCTGATTAAGAGTTGGTTAAAATAAAATTTGTATATAATGCGTTCTTTGAATTATGCTAAAAATAATCATATCATTTTTAATAAAATTAAGCAGAGTTTATTATTCGCACAAAATTTATTTGATATGGTACATATATTAATCGTATGCTTGTCATCTAAAGAGTTATCATACTGGAGGTATTTTTGTGGATACTGGTACACATTTTGTCATGGGTATTGCCCTTGGTGGATTGGCCACCATTGATCCGGTTGTATTCAATCATCCTGATACCTATCAATCCGTTTTGATCGCAACGATTGTCGGTTCACAAATTCCGGATATTGATACAGTATTAAAATTACGTAATAATGCGATATATATCCGAAATCATCGCGGTATTACTCATTCAATTCCCGCAGTTGTTTTGTGGCCGTTCATCATAGCCTTACTATTGTATTTATTTTATCCTGAAGTTAATCTGCTGCATGTTTGGTTATGGACTTTTCTTGCTGTTTTCTTGCATGTATTTGTTGATATTTTCAATGCCTATGGGACCCAAGCTTTACGTCCGTTTTCCTCCAAATGGGTTGCACTCGGTTGGATTAACACGTTCGATCCGTTTATTTTCGGCATTCATGCACTCGGTATCGTATTCTGGATATTCGGAAATGATCCAAGGGTAATCTTTTCTACTATGTACATTGTCTTGATTGGCTATTATTTGTACCGGTACTCTATAAGGAAAACATTAGTATCTGTAATTAAAAAACGAATTCCCGATACAGAACAAGTCATCTTAAGTCCAACGATGAAATTTTTTCAATGGCGTATTGCCGTTATTACCAAAAACAAATTTTATGTTGCCTACGCTTATCAAAGCAGTTTTACAATCGTTGATGAATTTGAGCGAATTCCTTTACCGGATACACCGGTTATGAATACAGCTATTAAAGATACTAATGTCGCCGCCTTCCTTTCTTTTTCACCGGTTTATCGCTGGGAAATAGAAGAAGGAATCCGTTATATTGAAGTTCGCTTTATCGATTTACGCTATCGCAGTAAAGATCATTACCCGTTTTTTGCTGTTGTTAAGATGGATCATAATATGAACATTCTAACTTCATATACCGGTTGGATTTATAGCAAAGAAAAAATTCGCAAAAAGCTGGAAATCCTTCCCCAATAATTCCCTGAAAAATTGTCGTAAACGAAATCTTTTTTTAGCCATACTATTAGTGCGTATTATTTGCGCACTATTTTTTTCTGTTTAGTTTAACGTGATTTGTCAAAAACTCTATACCATTATATGTAAATTTACTGTTTCCGACAACTGGTACGGTAAATAGCATCCTTATAGGAGGAATAACGATGGTGCGTAACAAGGAAAGAGGGTTCCCCAATCAAAAGGACCAAAAATTGGAAGGAATGCCCCGTGCACAAGCAAGATTTGCCTCATTAAGGGCAGACGGGACGATCAATACAAGACCACAGGAACGGATGCACGCCTCAAATCAAAGAGAAAGAGACGATTCATAGCTCTTGAAAACGGAAACGGGAGTCCAGGAAGTGCGGGCTCCCTCCAGTTAATCTTCATGCTCATCTTTTACTCCACTATGCTGCTTCTATATAAATCAGCCCGTCCAGTAAGTTTAGTACATTTTTTTACTTTTTCCAAAAGCGAAATCGGAATTCCTTCTTCTTTTCCTTCACCATTCAGACGATTTCCCCAAGCAAAGAAACCTTTCAAATATTTTATTCGGAAGTAAGTATCCGGTTCATTACGCAGTCGATAGATTTCACCCTTTTTAAAATCTTCCGGGTTCAGTAAATAACACTCAGCCATCAAAGCTTTCCTTTCAAGCACGGCAAATTCATTTATAATACCGAGCTGCTCTGCTTTCCTTGCCTGCTCCCTTAAATGTGCAATTTCTTGTTTCAATTCAATTTCCGACATTTCACTATACCTTTTTTTAGTCATTGAAAACACCTTCCACATCATTTTTTGTCTTTTTTTCTGTAAACGTGCTAATACATTCTTTATTCATGATTATTTATGTCAATTCCATCAAGAAATTTTTCAATATCAGCAAGTTGGAATCCTTTACGATAAAGAAATTGCTTAACTTTCATAATCCTTTTTTCAGGTGGTACTAGTCGATATTTTTTCAACGCTTTCTCACCTTGAATTTGAATCGTTTCTTCATCACGGTGATCGGGAACATTTTCCAATGCAAGTGAAACGGCTTTCTGAATCGTTACCTGTTCAAACCCTTTCCGGACTAAAAAAATACGCAAATGACTGCTCAACTGCTTAGTGGAAACTGTTTTATTTTTCAATATTTGTTTTTCACAAAGCTTAACTGCTTTTTCCAGTTTTTCTTCATTCGTAAAAAGCGCCAATGATTCATCAATGATACTCGGATGGATTCCTTTTTTCCGCAGACCTTCTTTAATAACATTCGGACCTTTATCCGAGGTATTGATTTGTGTTTTTACAAAAGCAAGTGCAAATTCCCGATCATCTAAATATTTTTGATTCAAAAGGCGCCCAATCACTTCTTGAATTACATTTTCCTCATAACCTTTTTCCTGTAAATGTTCTTTAACTTCTTTTATCGATCTCATGCGGAATGATAAGTAATGAACAGCTTGAATGTACGCCTTTTGTATTTCCTCATTATAAAAAATTTCCGCAAGTTGTTGTTCATCCAATTCTTTCCCTTTTCGTAAATCATATTTTATTAAAATATCCTCACTGACACTAAAGGCGTATTGACCATCTTTTCCATCGTCAAAAAACACATTATAGCGATCCGTATTTCTTTTCTGAACGGTAATCTTTTTTATGATTGGCAGGATGAACACCTCCATTCATGTTTCTTTAGCACAAATGTATCATAAAATAGAAAATTTGTATGCAATTTCGCTCGTCTACGTATGCTTTGCCGGGGAATGGAAAAACTAAAAATATAGTGTGTACACGAAAACACGGAGGTGTAAAAGCGATGGCTAATCCAAAGAAAAACCGGGGAGAAGAAAAGAAACAGTTGAAAAAAGCACAGGAAATTATTTATGGTCGCGATTTTAAACGAGCTGACAGAGCTGCCCGGGAATAATAACAGACTTGCTAACACTTACCTGTCATATTCGCGAGTTACTTGGCTAATCTAAAAGATGAAGATCATTTATCTTCAAAACTCCTGACGAAAGGGGTCTCAACATGGGACGAGCTCGTGGACAAAGAACTCGCGACAAAAATAAAGCAAACTTACCTCAAGTTCCGAAAAATATGAAGTCAGATGGTCTTGATATCGAGTATGCACAGGAATTGGCGGACTTGCAAGACCGAGAAGCTATTGCGCGATCCAATGCAGCCGACAGTCGGGTAAAAGCGCGAGGAAAAAGAAAATAAATTGACTCGTGAGCCAACTTTTCGTTTTTCAAAAATTATCTATTGCTAAACAATCATAAATAGATTTTTTAGGAACTCTTCTTCATCTGAAGGGTTCCCTTTCTTTTGCTCCTATTACATCTCACCCTTCCTGCGATAAATTTTAACGCGATTAAGAAAGTGCAAGGCGCCCGCTTAGCGTCGTACATCTTGGCCGGCTTAAATCGCACCCTCCTGTTGCAATGCCGGCCCCACTTTACCTTTTGTCATAAAAAAACTTAACACATGATCCGTTAGTAAAAACGGCGACTGCCAAGCCTTTAGGCGAAGGCAGAGCCGTAGTCAGCGAAAAAACATTTTCGCTTGCGAGGTAATGCTACCGAAGCCTCTCTAGTTGTAGCATTTTGCACTTATACTTATACTAAAATTTCCAACAACGTACAATCTTTCCTGGAAATTTATACTTTCTGGTGTAAAAAAGTAGCCAGGTTTTGTGGCTACTTGAAAGGAAATCTTGGTTAAACAGCTTCTTCTTCTTTCTTATACCCGTCTTCCCAAAAATCAGCATTCTTCACACCAAGTTTTGTTGAATTATATTCCGGGTCAAGACCTTGCTTTTTCTGTTCTTCATAATCTTTTAATGCCTGAATGGCCGGTTTGTAAAGGAATACTAAGCCGATTAAGTTAGTCCAAACCATGAAGCCGAGACCAATGTCACCCAATGTCCAAGCCAGTGTTGAAGTCCTGACCGTACCATAGAAAGTTGCCGCAATCATAGCTATTTTTAAAATCATCATCGGAATTTTTAAATTACGGCCTTTAAATAAGTAAACAACATTCGATTCAGCAATATAGTAATAAGCCATAATAGTTGTAAAGGCAAAAAAGAACAGAGCTATTGCAACAAACGGTGAGCCGAAACCAGGTAATTGACTGTCAACGGCCATTTGTGTATAAGCTGTCCCTACTTCTACACTATCACCGATATTATTGACAATAAGCGTTGACTGGTCAGATTCATATACATTATAGGAACCAGTAAATAAAATCATAAATGCAGTTGCGGAACATACGAGCAATGTGTCAATATAAATCGAAAACGCTTGAACCAATCCCTGTTTTGCAGGATGAGATACTTCAGCGGCACTGGCAGCATGCGGTCCGGTTCCTTGTCCTGCCTCATTCGAATAAATTCCGCGCTTTACTCCCCACGCGATGGCACTTCCTAAAATACCGCCAAACAATTGATCAGCACCAAATGCACTAGTAAAAATCAATTTAAAAACGCCCGGAACAGCTTCAATATTCATAAAAATGATTACGAGCGCAACAAGAATATAACCAAGAGCCATAAATGGAACAACCAATTGGGCAACATTGGCAATCCGTTTAACTCCCCCAATAATGATAACACCTAATAAAACTGCTAAAAAGATCCCCGTAATCCACGGACTAATCGAAAATGCATTATCAAACCCGGCAGAGATGGCATTTGATTGAACCCCCGGCATAAGAACAGCCATTGCTAGCAAACCGGCAACCCCAAAAATCATTCCTGCCCAACGACGATTCAAACCTTTTTCAATATAATAAGCAGGACCGCCGCGATACTCACCATCGACTTTTTCTTTATAAATTTGGCCGAGCGTAGATTCTACATATGCAGTCGCAGCTCCGAAAAAAGCGATTAACCACATCCAAAAAACAGCACCGGGACCACCATAAGCAATTGCCGTTGCTACCCCTGCAATATTCCCCGTACCGACACGACCGGATAAAGCTAAAGATAATGCCTGAAATGAGGAAATTCCGGATTTTGAACTTTTTCCTCTAAACATTTGTTTGATCATGTCCCCAATTAATCGTACTTGGGCAAATTTCGTCATTAATGTAAAAATAACCCCAGCTGCAATACAGAACACAATCATTGGTGTACTCCAGAGCCAGCTATATAACGTATTAATAAAATCAGCCATTGCACTACCCCCTTGTTTTTATAAACAATACTTTTTCAAAAAATTAGAAACTTGGCGATATAATAGATTATTATAATTTATCATTTGTTATAAGACAATATGATTTTCAAATATATTTATACTCTTCTACATATTGGAAAATATCCCCAAAAAGAAAAGAGGATTTTAATTGATGGCGGAAACGGTCAAACTGAACTGCAAAAGACATACTACAAACGAATTAATTTGGAATTATCTTTCACTTCTTTTCAAACAAGAAAACTAGGGCGTCTATGCCTTTAGGCCACATGTGATGCGTAAGTTCACCGAAAAAATATAAAATTTTTTCTGGTACGATGTATTCGTTGAAAAAGACATTGCTTTTTCAACTACGGAGCCTATACTTTCGGTTCTTCATAGCCTTTCTTGTGAGCTTATACTTTTTCTCACTACTTCGAATTCGCATCTCTGCTGAAAATTTATAATTCTTAACATAGAACACAAGCCAAAAGCACCACAACCTTATGACAACACTTGTGTGACCAACATCCTTTCCTCCCTAGCAATCATGCATTCTTCATACCTTATTTTAAATACGTCAATGTTTTCCCGGAAATACCAAATAGTATAGATAATATTGGAGATAACCAACAAAAAATTGCAAAAGGAATATAGCTCAAAACCGGCACTTCAAGCATACTCGTAATAAAAACACCGCAAACACTCCATGGCACAAGCGGATTAATTACTGTACCAGCATCTTCTAATACACGGGACAAGTTTTTGTTTGCCAAACCAACCTTAGCAAATTGGGACTGGAACGATTCGCCGGTAAGTAAAATCGCCAAATATTGCTCACCAATCATGACATTTAGGCCAATTGCAGTCATTGCTGATGCAGTAATCACACTTCCGACATTATTTAAAAGGCCTGCAATGGATTCTATAAGTCGCGGGACAATACCAAGCGTAAAGAGCAGACCACCCATTGCTAAAGCAAGCAAAACCAGGCTTACCGTAAAAAACATGCTGCTGACGCCACCCCTTGTCAGCAGTTCATCTAGTGCTGTATTTCCGGTTTCTGACACATAGCCGTTAAACAAAACATTAAGTAAGTCTCCAATTGGCAACATTTGATTAATAAAAGAAAGAACAACGGCCAAAAGTGAACTTGCTGCCAAAGAAAGAATCGCAGGGACATTTTTTATCGAAAGGACAATTAATAAAACTAGAGGCAGCCAGCTATACCAATGAATTAGCCCTGTTGAGTACAATGAATCTTGAAAATGATTAATATTTGATAGATCCGCTTCCTCTACGGGTGGGGAAACAAAAATAAAAAAGAGCAATGACAATAAAAATGCCGGTACAGTTGTCCATCCCATATTACGAATATGTTCAAACAGATCAACTTTTACAATTGTCGATGCCAAATTGGTTGTATCGGATAACGGTGACATTTTATCCCCGAAAAAAGCACCGGAAACAATGGCTCCGGCTGTGATCGCCATAGAAAGGTCGATCGTTTGGGCAATACTAATAAAAGCAACACCGATAGTCGCGACTGTCGTCAGTGAACTGCCAATACTCACGCCGACAAGTGCCGTTATTACAAACACAATGGCATAAAAATAGTGGCTCGTGGCCAGTGAAAAACCTGTAGACACTAAAGTTGGAATGGTTCCACTAATCATCCAACTTCCGATCAATAAACCGATAAACAGGAGCAATATGACCGCCCCAATACCTGCCATTGCTCCATTAATTAATCCTTCTTCCATTACTTTAAAAGGGATTTTCCTCAATAAGCCATAAAATAATAAAAAGATAATAACAACTAAAATGGGGATATGTGGTGCAGCCTCGAATTTAATGATGCCAAAACTTAGTAAGAAAATACTTATTGCCGAAAGCAGCACAGCTTCTACTACAGATGGAGTATAATAGGATTTTTTTATATTCATGCTGTTCCTCCTGAGTCGTAATTCAAATTATAATGCTACAATATTTACTTTATCACATAAAAGCGTTTAAGTGCTAAAGTTATATTTTAATATAATTTTATCTTTACAAATTGTCAAGAAGGCGTTTTTTCTCATAAATGGCAGGGTTAGCTTGTGGTTACGCGGTTGCTTGGGTTGAGCCGATTTCTCCTTGGTAGTCACTGCCAGCCCGCGAGATAGGTCTCCCCTGGTCCGCGAGATTGGCTTTATCCAATATAATGGTTCTTATAGACAAAATGTGAGGGAAATTTACTAAAACTGTCCATTAAAACAGCTCTTTTGGACAAAATTAAAAGCCAACCTCCTAAAACTGTCCATTAAAACAGCTCTTTTGGACAAAATTCAAAGCCAACCTCCTGAAACTGTCCAATAAAATCGTTCTTATGGACATATTACGAGGGCAACCAGCCGAAACTTACGGACAAATTGAGCAGCGATAAAAGGAAGAACGGTCTCGAAACGCTCTAGAACAAAAGAAGCAACAATAGAAGAACAAATATCCCCGAGATTGACTCTCGGGGACAAATGAAGAGGGGTTGAATTCAATCCGAATACAAAATTGAATCTACAAACTGGTTTTAACCACTTCATTTTTTTCTGCAGATTCAAAAATAATTTCCATCAGCTTTAATACACGCAGTACTTCGTGATTTTTAACAATGGCTTCGGTACGACCTTCAATAACTGATACAAGGTTATCATAAAAATCTTGAGATAATACGGAAGCTGCCGGAAGATTTACCATTGTAGTTGCTTCCTCTGATGGAGGGGCCATCGTCTTCGTTAAGCCCTGCCCTGCTTTAATCGGCTTCGGTGCAGAAGCTATGATATCTTTATTTTGTTTAACAATTTTTCCGTTAAGACCCCAATCCTCGATAATGGCGGTTCCTTCTGTTCCTTTTAAATACCATCTCGGCAGCGAGATAAAGTTCGTTGTTCCTACTTCTACAAGTGCGGTTATTCCGTTGGCAAAAGTCAAATAGGTTTGGAAGCCATCATCCACCTCATCGCCCAGTACATAACTTAAATTTGCATATACACTCGTAACCGGGCTATGAATCATAAACAACAGCTGATCAAGCAGGTGAACGCCCCAATCCAACACCATGCCGCCACCGTTTTTCTTTAAATGGCGCCAATCACCCGGAATCCCATTGGCACCATGGACACGGGATTCAATATGAAAAATTTCACCCGTCATTTTTTCATTATATATTTTTTTCACGGTTAAAAAATCCTCATCCCAGCGTCGGTTTTGGTGAACCATAAACACTTGTCCGGTTTCCTCAGCTACCGTCATAATTTCCTCTAAATCACGGGCATAGATCGTTACAGGTTTTTCGCAAACTACATGTTTGTGAGCTTTTAAAGCTTTTATTGCAATTTCTTTATGGACGTCATTTGGTGTTGCAATTAATACAATATGAATCGACTTATCCGAAAGCAAGGCATCCAGACTCTCGTACACCTGCAGCCCCTTTGATAGTGCCACATCATTTCTTTCTTGCTTAATATCAAAAATGCCTTTCACATGAATTTGCGGATTACTTTTAAGCAAATGGTCGACATGGTAGCTGCCCATGCCGCCATAGCCAACGACTGCTAAATTGTATGTTCTCGTTGTCATAGAAGCCTCCTCTTATGCCCACCACATATCAGCAGGTGTTTCACGAATGATCACATCTTTTAAGTTTTTAACGGCACGATTGAAGCCTTCATCAATGGACATTAATGGGTCTTCATGCTCAATACTTACAACATAGTCATACCCATAGGTACGTAAGGCACTCATCATATCCGACCATTCTTGCATACTATGACCACAACCGACACTTCTAAATGTCCAGGCACGGGTTTGTACATTTCCGTATGGTTGCATATCTGTTAGGCCATACATGTTGACATTATCCTGGTCAATATACGTATCCTTTGCATGAAAATGGTGAATGGCTCCTGCTTTTCCTAAAATTTTAATAGCGGCAACCGGATCGATACCTTGCCACCACATATGGGACGGGTCTAAATTGGCACCGATCGCATCACAAGTTAATTCACGCAATTTCAACATGGTATATGGTGTATGGACGAGGAAACCGCCATGCAATTCAAGGCCAATTTTGACATGATGTTGTTGGGCAAATTCGCCAATTTCTTTCCAATACGGAACTAATTTATTTTCCCATTGCCATGTTAAAATATCGGCATATTCCGTTGGCCAGGCAACAACCGGCCAATTTGGCTGTTTAGCATCCTCGCTGTCTCCCGGCGTTCCTGAAAAACCGTTTACGACTGGCACACCTAACAATGATGCGAGTTTAATCGTTTTGCGCAGCGTTTCATCCGATTGTTTGGCAAATGCTTTATCAGGCGAAAGCGGATTGCCATGACAACTAAAGGCACTGATGGTTAAACCTCTGGCAGTAACCGCATTCAAATAATCTTTTCGTTTATTTTCATCTTCTAAAAGCTCATCTAATGGACAATGGGCATTTCCCGGATAGCCTCCTGTTCCGATTTCAACTGCATCCAGACCGGAAGCCTTCACATGATCCAGCATTTCTTCAAAGGATTTATTGGAAAATAATACGGTAAATACACCTAATTTCATTGAAAAACCTCCTAAAATTAATTTTCAGACAAACAGTGGGACCCGTTCAAAAATCAACATCACTATGGGAGTCGTTGGGTCCATTATGTTTATTGAAAAATTACAATATGACAATCCGCTTTGTTTCTTGTGATTCGATGGCTGCTAAGATAATTTCCAACGATTTTTTCCCTTCTTCACCGGTAATAAGTGGCTCTTTGTCTTCTAAAATACATTCAACAAAATGATTAATAACATGGGATGTCGTCTGGCCGCCTTCTTCATTGGTTTGGATTCTGCTTAATTGATGTTTGACAACCTCGCCGGTACGATATTGTTCGATTAACGAATACTCAGGATCAGCTTCCAGTTTCAAAATCCCATTTTCTCCATAGATGACCGTCGAGTTATCATCACTTCCTGCTGTATATGCCCAGCTAGCCGTCAATGTACCGATGATGCCGCTTTCTGTACGTAACACACATACTGCATTATCATCTACTTCAGAATAAGATTTTGCATTTGTTTCAATGAAGCTTCCAACTTCTTTAAATTCACCAAGCAAATACCGCATTAAATCGGCTTTATGTACACCAAGGTCGCCCATTGCCCCGATAAAGGCTTTTTCTTTATTAAAAAACCAACTGTCTTTACCGTCTGCACTCCAGCCTTCCGGACCACTATGACCAAAAGTAGTTTTAAAACTGTATATTTTGCCCAACTTGCCGCTCTCAATAATTTCCTTTGCTTTTTGATGAGATGCCACAAAGCGTTGATTATGAGCAATCATTAATTTCTTTCCGTTTGCTTTTGCCGCTTGGATCATCGCCTCTGCTTCTTCCCTTGATGTGGCCATCGGTTTTTCACATAACACATGTTTGCCGGAATTCAATGCAGCAATGGATACCGGTGCATGCAAATAGTTAGGCAGGCATACACTGACAGCGTCCACCTCTTTTAGCTTCAGCACCTCTTGGTAATCTGTAAAAGCTTTTGCACGATATTGGGCAGCCATTGTTTCGGCTCTTTCCGGAACAATGTCGCAAACCGCTACAATTTCTACATTGGCATTCGCAGCGTATTCCGGTAAATGCCGATATTTTGCAATACTTCCGCAGCCAATGACACCGATTTTTAATTTACTCATATGCCAATTCCTCCCGTTTGCTTTTTTCATGATTCATCCCATTTATATAGGGACGTATGAACTTGCTTCAAATTACAAAATTTTCCTTTAAAAGAAAAAGATTTCTTTACGTCAATGTTTAAATAAGGCGATTTCGTTTTTCATCTCTACAAGATGGAAAACATCATATATCTAGTTTTCTATTTGTTTAGATAAGGCAATTTCGTTTTTAAATAGTTCAAGCTCATTTCAATACTTTCGAAAGGATCACGCTGACAAATATCCTGCTCCACAACCCACCAGTTTATGCCGGCTTTTTCGCCCAGCGATAAAACGGTCTCAAGATCAACGCCGCCTGTCCCCAATTCGGCAAAGCTTTTTAACTGATCGGTTGTCATATCTTTTAAATGAACAATAGGTACCCGGTTCATATATTTTTCAATCCATTCAACCGGATTTTCCCCCGCCTTCTTCAACCAGTAGATATCGAACTCGGCAATAACTGACTGTGCTCCATCTAATATCGTTTCTAATACGGTTTTCCCATTATTCAGCCGTTCCAATTCAAAATCATGGTTATGATAACCGAGGACAAGACCTTCCTCTCTAACTCGTTCACCGGTATCCTTTAAAAATGAAATCAAACCCTGATAGGCTGGTTCATTCCGTTCATCCGGCATTAGGAACGGGCAGATAATATAAGTGCTTCCTAATGTTTTTTGCTCCTCTATTACCTTAGTTAAATCATTTTTCAACTCCTGAAGCGGAACATGACTTGATGAAGCCTTTAACCCCAGCCGATCTAATAAGTTGCGTATCTCTTTTGCTGATCTGCCATAAAGTCCGGCAAACTCAACCCCGTCATATCCCAATTCCGCTACTCTTTTTAATGTTCCTTCAAAATCTTTCTCACACTGTTCTCTTAATGTATATAATTGGACGGACACAGGGATTTCCTTCATAAACATCACTCCTCGGATAAAATTTTTTCAAGCGGTTTTGCATTTCCGTAGACCGGGTAACTGCGTTTAACCGGCTTTGCCCACTTCACGGCATTGATAATAACCTGTTGAACTTGTTTATGATAATAGGTCGGATAAGTTTCATGTCCCGGACGGAAATAAAAGATTTTTCCATTTCCCCGCTTAAATGTACAACCACTCCGAAACACCTCCCCGCCTGCAAACCAGCTTGTAAAAATGACCTCATCCGGTTCCGGAATATCAAAGTGCTCCCCATACATTTCTTCGTGGTCAATTTCGATATATTCGGGGATTCCTTCAGCGATTGGATGACCTGGACTAATTACCCATAATCGTTCTTTCTCCCCCGCTTCCCGCCATTTTAAATTACAGCTTGTTCCCATTAGCGATTGAAAGATTTTTGAAAAGTGACCGGAGTGAAGTACAATTAAGCCCATACCGTTTAATACCCGCTGTTTCACTTTCTCCACGATTTGATCATCTACCTCATGATGTGCCATATGTCCCCACCAAATCAAAACATCGGTATGATCTAATACCTCACTTGTTAAGCCATGCTCCGGTTCATCCAATGTAGCCGTTTTCACACCAAACCCGGCCTCATGTAAAAATGATGCAATTTGGCCGTGAATTCCTTCTGGATAAACTGCTTTTACCTCCGAGTTGTGCCGCTCATGACGATATTCATTCCAAACAGTAACCCTAATCATCTCATTCTCTCCAATCAAAAAAGACCTAGTTTCTGTACATTTAGCATACAAAACTGTTAGGTCTTTTTCTTCCTGGAAAATTTATATGTTATTCCCGTATTTTGACTTTTTATATTTTAAAGGTGAAGTTCCAAATTTGGTTTTAAATAAATGATGAAATGTTTTGACACTGCTAAAACCGGCTTGTTCAGCCACTTCAATAATTGGCAGATCCTCATTTAACAACAGCCACTTTGCTTTATTTAAACGGTAATCATTTAAAAATTTCACAAAGGTTTGTCCTGTTAATCTTTTAAAATAACGGGAAAAATATTGAGCGTTAAAGCCCATATGGCGAGCGATGTCATCCAATGTAATTTTCTGTTGATAATATTCTTCAATATATGCAAAAATTTTACTTAAAGACTCAACAAATGATTTTGGGTTGGAAACCAGCTCCGATTTCAATTCATTCGGTGAAATATCTTGATAAACATTGCGATACAAAGTAACAATCATTTCATACATTTTTGCTTTGATGGCAAATAAATATCCCCTGTCTTTATTCACCATTTCTAAATAGATTTCTTGAATTAGCTCCTCGATTTTTTGTTTAATTTTTCCCGGCCATGAAAGACTGGACTTTTCAATGCCGTTAAAGATATCAAGCATGGAAAGCTCTTCGTTGTTGATTAATCTCATGTCTTTAAAAAATGAGATGTCAAACATAAGCACGATTCTTTCGCTATCGGGGGAGGAAAGATAGTAGTGGACCTCCCCACCATTAATAATTCTTACTTCCCCCTCCTGCATGGTGAAAATAGTATCATTGATCCCAACGTTCAGTGTTCCGTTTTTCACATAAATGATTTCTATTTCTTTATGCCAGTGGGGGAGCAATGTCATATCCCCACTATTTAAAAAGCAATCCATTGGAAATTCATTATGGTCCTTGCGAATTTCTAAATACGAGCTTCTCATCGGCAAAATCTCCAAATCAAGCGTTTTCCTTTTATCTTATCATTTTTTGAAACGAGATAGATGTTATTTCTGTGAGTTTTCATTTATATGTGTACCGTTCCTCGGGGGTTGTTCTTGTTTTGGCGTGGTACTGGCCGGCCAATAGCGCAAGAGCAAACGGATTATTCGACTCATCTTTTTTAAAATTATATTAAAAACAGAAGGATTATTCTAGTAAAAATCTAGCCTCGATATCTCATCAAGCAAGGGACAAAAGAATAAAGAAAACTCGGCGATTGCCGAGCCTTTAGGCGAGAGCAGAGCCGTAGTTGCACTTATGCGTTAGGAAAGTAGAAATTGAAAAATTTATACTTTCCTATTAGCTAAAAAAATTTTATAGCAGGTCAAAAAAGTACGCAATTTTTGGCACTAAAAAACCCGCAGAAAATGCCTTAACAACGGGGCTTTCTGGGGTTTTTACTGTCAACTTAAGATTAGTCTAGTGAAAATCTAAGCAAACAATAGTAGTACAGCACTCATGATCTACTCTACAAAAATGGTTTTTAAAAAAAGGATTGAAACGGCGCCTCCGGATGAAGAATATCACCTATTATATCAGCCAAATCGTCCGGTAATATAATCTTCCGTCCGTTTATCACTAGGTGTTGAAAAAATTTTATTCGTTTGGTCATACTCAATAACTTCACCGTTCAGGAAAAATGCAGTTTTATACGAAATCCGTGCCGCTTGCTGCATATTGTGGGTGACGATAATGATACTGAAGTTTTTTCTCAATTCTTGAATAAGTTCTTCCACCTTCAATGTTGAAATCGGGTCAAGAGCGGAAGTCGGTTCATCCATCAAGATAACATCCGGCTCAATGGCAAGACATCTGGCAATACAAAGTCGTTGTTGCTGACCACCTGACAAACCGTAAGCATTTTCCTTCAGCCGATCTTTTACTTCATCCCAAATGGCCGCCCCCCGCAAACTTTTTTCAACAATTTCATCCAGAATTTTTTTATCTTTAATGCCATGGATACGTGGACCATAGGCGATATTATCATAAATTGATTTAGGAAATGGGTTTGGCTTTTGAAAAACCATACCGACTCGGGTTCTTAATTCCTCTACTTCATAGTTTTTATCGAAAATGTTCCTGCCGCGATAGTATATTTCCCCGGATGTTTTTACGGCCGGAACAAGCTCGACCATCCGGTTCAATGTTTTAATAAAGGTTGATTTTCCGCATCCGGACGGACCGATAATAGCTGTAATTTCATTTTCAAAAATATCCAGATTAATATGTTTTAGTGCATGATTATCCCCATACCATAAGTTCAAATCCTTTGTTTGGTAAACCTCTTCTTTATTGACCTCTGGTTGCTCTATCATTAATTCTTCTTTCCTCATTTCAACCAAAATTGCCATTATAAAAACCTCCTTTTTTAAAATACGTAAAGTTCACAAAACACCAATCTTCAAGCACTGTTAATACCGTTTGGAAAATTTATTTCGAATCATGATGGCGACCGAATTCATAACGATTAACAACGCTAATAATACGATAATTCCGGCTGCTGCCAATGCATGGAATTCATCTTGCGGGCGGGATGTCCAGTTGTAGATTTGCATCGGTAATGCCGTGAATTCATCAAAAACCGAATTTGGCAAAAAGGCTAAAAATAGTGGAATACCGAGAACAACAAGTGGTGCTGTTTCCCCAATCGCACGTGATAAGGCAAGGATGGATCCCGTTAATATCCCCGGTAAGGATGCCGGTAAGACAACCCGCAAAATTGTCGTCCATTTTGTTGCCCCCATGGCGTATGAGGCTTCCCTAAAACTGCTCGGCACAGCTCGGATCGCTTCCTGGGCAGATACGATAATCACCGGTAAAACTAACAAACTCATCGTCAATCCGGCTGCCAAAACGCTTTTACCGAAAGCAAAAGTGCGGACGAATAAAGTTAACCCTAATAAGCCATATACAACAGAAGGAACACCGGCCAAATTCGAGATATTGACTTGGATAAATGTGGTAAAACGGTTCTTTTTTGCATATTCTTCCAAATAAATTGCCGCACCGACTCCTAAAATCATCGTGACCGGTACCACAACCACCATCAGCCAAATGGTTCCATTTAGTGCCGTATAAATTCCGGCCTCTTCCGGTTTTCTGGATGGTAAACTGTTCATGAATTGCCAATCTAAGTACGGCAAACCTTGTATAAAAATTCGACCAAATAAAACCGCTAAAACAATGAGACATAATCCAGTTGCTAAAAGAAATAAATATTTAAAAAATGTATTACGAAATAATCTTGGTTTCATGCGACGAATGACTTGCTCCTGGTCAATCAGTTTCATTGGTGTATACCTCCTTGGCAAAGCTGCAGAAATTACGGCAAATGATCAGCAAATTAATAATCCTCCTTAACCCGGTTTGAAATCCACTGGGCAAGCAGATTCATGATTAATGTAAAAATAAAGAGTGCAAAACCGACCGCATATATACTGTAATAAATCGTAGTTCCGTAACCTGCATCACCTTGAGCAACTTGGACGATATAGGCAGTCATTGTTTGAACGGAACCGGTTATATCTAGACCAAGATTTGGTGTCGAACCTCCGGCAATAGAGACAATCATCGTCTCACCGATGGCACGGGAAATCCCAAGAACAATCGAAGCAACAATCCCGGATACGGCTGCAGGAAGAACAACTTTCAACGTCACCTCTAGCTTGGTTGCGCCTAAAGCGAGGCCCCCTTCTCGAATCGCTATTGGAACAGAACCTAATGCATCTTCGGAAAGGGAGGCAATTGTCGGGATAATCATAATCCCAATCACTATCCCCGGACTTAGTGCATTAAAAATTTCCAATGAAGGAATTATTTTTTGTAAAATTGGTGTGACAAATGTTAACGCAAAAAATCCATATACAATCGTTGGAATTCCGGCCAGCACTTCCAAAACCGGTTTAATAACTCTTCTCACTTTGTCCGATGCAAATTCACTTAAATAAATGGCCGCGGCAAGACCGATTGGAACTGCTACGAGGATGGCAATACCGGTAATCCTGAGTGTTCCGGATATTAACGGCATAATTCCATATTGACCAGGTTCAGAAAAAGGATACCAGGTGTTACCGGTAATAAACTCTTTTAATGAAACATCTTTAAAGAAGGCAAAAGTTTCAACAAGTAGTGTAAAAAGGATACCAAGTGTGGTTAATACAGAAATAATCGCTGTCAACTGTAAGATCACCGGCATGATCTTTTCGCTCCAATTTTTTCTTTGTCGTTTCTTTTTTGCGATCATTTCTTGAACCGATAATGTTGCAGCATATTTTTGCGAGGACATGTTGAAAACCCCTTTCATCCATAACAAGTTGGGACAATCCTCCCAAATCGAAAAGCTCTAAACATGTTATCCTTTTTGCTTTATATCTCCGGGATTGTCCCACTTTGATTATTTTCTTTATTTTAAATCTTCAAGCGTTGATAAAGCTTTATCATATTTTTCTTTCGGCAAGCTGACATAGCCAACTTCTTCAGATAGGGTTCCTGCGTTTTCAAGAGCAAATTTTACAAAATCATAAACTTCAGGTTTTGACAAGGATTCATTTTTTACATAAATGTAAAGCGGACGGGAGAGTGGAGTGTATTTGCCGCTTTCAACCGTTTCATTTGTCGGTTCAACTGCTCCATTCCCGTTATCAATCGGGACTACTTTTAATTGATCTTTGTTTTCAGCATAGTAAGCATAACCGAAATAGCCAATGGCGTTTTTATCTCCGGTTACACCGGTAACAAGTGTGTTATCATCTTCTGACAAAGTGGCTTTTTCAACAATTGGTTGTCCGTCCAAAACAACTTCATCGAAATAATCAAATGTACCGGAGTCAGTACCCGGTGAATAAAATTTGATTTCTTCTTCCGGCCAGCCATCACGAATATCAGACCATTTTTTTGTCGTACCATCTTCCACCCAAATCTTTTTCAAATCATCAACTGTTAAATAGTCAACCCAGTCATTATCTTTATTCACAACGACTGATAAGCCGTCATAGGCAATTTCAAATTCCGTATATTCAATTCCTGCTTTTTCTAATGCCGCTTTTTCTTCGTCTTTTATCGGACGGGAGGCATTAGAAATATCGGTTTCTCCGGCAGCAAAGGCTTCAAATCCGCCGCCAGTACCGGACATACCGACAGAAACTTTTACATTCGGTTGATTCATATTGTATTCTTCAACGACCGCTTCCATAATCGGAAAAACAGTAGAAGATCCGTCCACTGCAACGGTTCCTTTCAGTTGTTGATCGGATTGTTCTGAAGCTTTATTTCCATTTGATCCTGATTCGTTTCCACTCGTTCCTTCTTGAGGTCCGCATGCAGTTAGTAGTACCGCTCCCGTGATGAGTGCAGATAATGCCAGTTTCTTATAGTTTTTCATTTTCGTTTCCCCCTAAGAAATTTGCTTGTTTATCTTACATAACTAACAATAAAGGGGAAAAATTAACTTGGTATAAATGGTTTGTTAAGGTTTGTTAAGATTCTGTAAATTTGTCGTTTTGGATGATTAATAAAAAAACATCGTGGAAATAGTAAATTTTTTGAAACCAACATGGACTTACAATCGTAAGTGTTTATATAGGGATTTATTTTGAGAAGGGAGGATGAATATTGAAGAGGATTTTAAAACATTTGTTAGGCTCACACTCCAGCAGCAGACGAAGACATCATGCCCATTTTGGCAGCAGCAGTCGACACCGCCACGGCCATTCATCTTTTTTCGGTAGCAGCAGCAAACGTCGTTATAGTCACAACCCGTATAAGGGAAGCGACTATTTTAAAAGGAAAAAGTATCGCAGCAGTTCATAACTTTTCTATAGCGACATCGATATCCTCCAAAATTTCATTAATCGATGAATAAGGTACATCAATTCCGAGCAGCCGTTTTAGCAGATTGGTCGTTGAATGATGGAGTTGAAGCTCTTCTGTCCAGGGGAGGGCTTTTTTATGTTTCTTTTCAAAAGTTGTATATAGAAGGAATAATAATAGGTCGCCTAAATCATGATAATCATCTTGTTTCCTTTCTTCCTGAGTCTTTTTTGATTTTAAAATGGATGAGAGATTTCGTGCCACAAAATCTTCTTTTTCCCCGTAAGCCAGACCGAGATCAATTATAACCGGTTTTTCTTCTCTTAGCATAATGTTTGGAATTCTTAAATCACCGTGGTATATTTCGTGGCGATGGAGATACCCTACCGCTTCCGTCAACGCACGAATAAATTCCAATGCCGCTTTTCCATCGTACACACGTTTTTCTTCAAAAATTACTTCTTCCATATTTTTCCCGTCAATATATTCCATGACATAAAAATGTCCGAGATTACCTGAAAAAGAATGCAACAATTTTGGTAGTGCCTTATGGTTTAATTGTTCAAGCATGCAAATTTCCCGATTGAAAAGGGCAACTTCCTTTTTGAACTTTTGCTTAGTGGGACGCAGTTGTTTGACAGCAACCATTTGATTTTTTTGTAAATCTTTACATTTGTACACCAGACCAAAACTACTGGAACCGAGTAATTTGATAATTTGATAGCGGTTATCGATATGAACACCCGGTGCCAACGATTTATCAACAAAAAATTGAATAACTTTACGAATCGGACGGAACAAACTCAAGCCGGGGGCCCTCCTTTCCTATTCTGTGAAAAATGGTATATATTTAAAACTTACCAATTTGTTCGAGGATACACAAGAATTATTGTTTTTTAAAATACATTTTTCAAGTTGGTGGACAACTTTTGCTACCAGAATACAGCAAATATTTATGAAATGAATAAAAAAGAAACATTTATCTGGCAGTGGAAAAAACGTATAATGTATATAAGCATGATATACCCGTTTATATAGCGATAGCATTTTGTGAGGAAAACGGTGTAGACTATGGCAAGTGATTGTTATGTAAAAGTAAGCGTTTATAAGTATCGCTACTAACCTATTATTGATCATTCGTTTTTCAAATTGTTTATAATGAGTGGAATGTTGGTGAAATGAAAAACGAAAAGGGATGTGAATAGATGGCTGCAAAAAGAATTGTGATTGCCGGGACTGGAAGCGGTGTCGGCAAAACAACGATAACGATTGGACTTATGGCGGCACTGCGAAAAAGAAATTGGCAAGTTCAAGGTTTTAAATGCGGGCCGGATTACATTGATCCGACTTACCATACCGCCGTAACAGGCCGGCCTTCAAGAAATTTGGATAGTTGGATGTTCGGAAAAGATTTGTTAAAGGAAATTTATTTACGGGCAAGTGAAGACGCAGATATTTCCGTTATCGAAGGAGTAATGGGATTTTTTGATGGACATTCGCCGGAATCGGATGTAGGAAGTACAGCAGAAATTAGTACCCTTTTGAATTGCCCGGTAATTCTTGTTGTCGATTGTGGGAGTATGGCGAGGAGTGCAGCGGCTGTTGTGAAAGGGTTTCAAGCTTTTACAGAGAAGGCAAACATTGTTGGTGTTATCGCAAATCGTGTCGGTGGAGAGGGGCATTTTCACCTTGTCAAAACAGCCATTGAAAAAGAATGCCAAATTCCTGTCATTGGTTATGTAAATAGTGAGATTGATATATCTCTTCCGGAACGGCATTTAGGTCTAATTCCCTCTATTGAAAGAGGCGATTTAAACAGCTTTTTTGAAAAACTTGGTGAAATTGTTGCGAAAACGATTGATTTGAATTTACTGACTCAACTAGCAGAAGTACCGGCAATTACGAAGACAGGTTCTTCAATTTTTGATGTAAAGTGTGAAAAAAAGGTGAACATCGCCGTTGCAAAAGATGCGGCCTTTCATTTCTATTATCAAGAAAATTTGGATCTACTGGAATCATTTGGGGCAAAGCTTTCTTTTTTCTCACCGTTAAATGGAGAAACAGTTCCCGATAATGTGGACGGTCTTTATATTGGAGGAGGTTTTCCGGAACAATTTGCAAAAAATTTATCAGAACAAACAGTAGTTAAACAATCAGTAAAAATGGCGATAGCTGACGGAATACCAACCCTTGCAGAATGTGGTGGTTTTATGTTTTTAACAGAAGCAATTGAAACACATGATGGGAACCGATTTGAAATGGTTGGGGCGATTCCGGGAAAAACCGTTATGCAAAACCGATTAGCGGCAATTGGATATCGAGAAATAAAGGGGATGAACGGGAATCCTATTTTAACAGACGGATTAACAGCAAGAGGACATGAATTTCATTACGCTGTTTACATTCCAAGCAGGGATGTCCCTTATGCATATGAAACAGAAAGTACATATGGCAAAAAACACGAGGGCTACCAATCTAGAAATCTGGTTGCGGGATTTACCCATATCCATTTCGCCACCTGTCCGGAAATAGTTGAAAATTTTATAGCATTGTGCCGGACATGGAGATAGAAATTTATCTTACGGTTAATGTTTGTGCTTAGCAGTGAACAAAATACTTTTCTGTGATTATTTTTCAATGAAGGTATTGAGCGCATAAAATTTTATAGCATTGTGCCGGACATGGAGATAGAAATTTATCTTACGGTTAATGTTTGTGCTTAGCAGTGAACAAAATACTTTTCTGTGATTATTTTTCAATGAAGGTATTGAGCGCATAATAAACAAACTACCTCCCTGTGGCGTGTTTATCAATGAAAGTGTTGAAATCGTTTAACGCATAATGTCTCTTTGTTACTGGTTGACAATCGTTGCACACGATTTTTAAAAATGATTGAATGAGGTGAGAACCTTGCGTATCGTTTCACTTTGTCCAAGTAATACAGAAATATTAGCTTGTCTCGGGTTAACCGCTCAGCTAATCGGTGTTGACCATTATTCTGATTGGCCGGCTGACGTTAAAAAACTGCCAAACCTCGGTCCTGATTTAAATATTAATATAGAGAAAGTGATCGAATTAAAACCGGATTTCATTGTCGGTTCTTTAAGTGTTCCCGGTATGGAAAAAGTTGTGGAACGTGTTAAAAGCTTAAATACACCTTTTCTCATACTCGACCCGCATCGACTGGGTGATATTTTTAATGATATTATTAAGGTAGGTGAGGCAACTGATCGTTATCAAAAGGCTTGCGATTTAGTAGATTGGATGAAAGAAAGGATTGAAGAAATCCGACAAAAATGCCCGAAAGCAAATCCGCCTCTTCGCCTCTATTGGGAATGGTGGCCAAAACCAGTCGTTTCTCCCGGTGGAAAAAATTGGCTCACTGATCTTTCGGAAATAGTTGGGGCAACAAATGTTTTTGCCGATATCCCGGAAGATAATGTGAAAACCGACTGGGCCGGAGTCGTAAAGGCAAATCCGGACTATACAATGGTTGTTTGGACAGGAATCCCGTTGAAGAATGTGAAAATCGAAAAAATCATCAACCGCCCCGAGTGGCGAGGGTATCCTTTTGCGAAAAAAGACAGGATCCATATTCTTGAAGAAGGCTGGTTTTGTCGCCCATCACCGCGATTAGTTACAGGTCTGGAACATTTAGCACATATTTTATATCCGGAAATTTTCCCTGAAGCCAAAAGTTTTATATAACCGGACTTTTGCTATTTTTATAGTGATGGGGAAAATTTGTTGTTATATGTCGGTCCTTTACTTCAAAATTGGTTAATTGTGTAACTTGAGGTGCACGATCCTAAAGGCGGGTGGATTTTTCGTCGCCAAAAATAGGTGTTTTCCTACCTAAAATGGTGACGAGTTTGATTCTCGTCGCCAAAAAATAGTGTTTCTCGCCCCAAAATGGTGACGAGAACGAGGCTCGTCGTCAAAAATTGGTGTTTTCCTACCTAAAATGGTGACGAGTTTGATTCTCGTCGCCAAAATAGAGCATTTTTCACTTCAAAACGGCGACGAGAATAGGGCTCGTCGTCAAAAATTGGTGTTTTTCGCCTTAAAATGGTGACGAGAACGAGGCTCGTCGCCAAAATAGGGTGTTTTCCTACCTAAAATGGTGACGAGTTTGATTCTCGTCGTCAAAAAATAGTGTTTCTCGCCCCAAAATGGTGACGAGAACGAGGCTCGTCGCCAAAATAGAGCATTTTTCACTTCAAAACGGTGACGAGAATAGGTCTCGTCGTCAAAAATTGGTGTTTTCCTACCTAAAATGGTGACGAGTTTGATTCTCGTCGCCAAAATAGAGTGTTTTTCGTCTAAAAACGGCGACGAGAACAAGTCTCGTCGTCAAAAATTGGTCTTTTCCAACCTAAAATGGTGACGAGTTTGATTCTCGTCGCCAAAAAATAGTGTTTCTCACCCCAAAATGGTGACGAGTTTGATTCTCGTCGTCAAAATAGAGCATTTTTCACTTCAAAACGGCGACGAGAACGATGCTCGTCGCCAAAATAGAGTGTTTTTCGTCTAAAAACGGCGACGAGAACAAGTCTCGTCGTCAAAAATTGGTCTTTTCCAACCTAAAATGGTGACGAGTTTGATTCTCGTCGCCAAAAAATAGTGTTTCTCGCCCCAAAACGGCGACGAGAACAAGTCTCGTCGTCAAAAATTGGTGTTTTCCAACCTAAAATGGTAACGAGTTTGATTCTCGTCGCCAAAATAGAGTGTTTTTCGTCTAAAAACGGCGACGAGAACAAGTCTCGTCGTCAAAAATTGGTGTTTTCCGACCTAAAATGGTGACGAGTTTGATTCTCGTCGCCAAAATAGAGCATTTTTCACTTCAAAACGGCGACGAGAACGAGGCTCATCGCCAAAATAGAGTGTTTTTCGTCTAAAACGGTGACGAGAACAAGTCTCGTCGTCAAAAATTGGTGTTTTTCGCCTTAAAATGGTGACGAGAACGAGGCTCGTCGCCATCAAAAATAGTAATTAGAGAAAGTGATCGAGTTAAAAAAGCCATCTGCACATACCAGATAGCTTTTGGGTCGTCCAATATTTCATAATTATTAATCCGGGATATTGTTTATTTTTTCTACCCAGAAACAGTTCATCGTCCTATATTCTCCTAAATTGCCAATCAGGTACATAGTTTATTTTCTACCCAAACACAATTCATCATCCTATATTTCTCCTAAGTCTAAGCGATATAATTTCCGGTAGCGTTCGTTTTCCTTAAGCAGAGACCGATGATTTCCATGCATTGAAATCGCCCCATTGTCCAAAAATACAATTTGGTCCATTTTTTCCATCCCCATTAGATGATGGGTAATGAGAATAACCGTTTTTCCTTCCAAAGTTTTAAAAATGGTGTCCAGTAAATCCCGCTCCGTCAATGGATCAAGACCGACAGTCGGTTCATCCAACACAACAATTGGCGTATTCTTCAATAAAATTCTTGCCAGCGCGATCCGTTGTCTCTCCCCACCGGAAAAACGTTGCCCGGATTCTTCCATTTGGGTATCCAGTCCTTTTGGCAAAGAATGAATATATTGATCCAATTTCACTTGCCGGATAACGTCTTCAATTTCTTCCCTCGTTGCCTCCTGATTCCCCAAACGAATATTGTTTTCCACCGTCGTTGCAAATAAATAAGGTTTTTGGTTCAATACACTGATAACTTCATAAATCTGTTCACCATATCTGCTTGCCGACAAGTCACCAATCTTAACCGTACCATTATCCGGTTTCATTGCCCCGATTAACAGCTGTAATAAAGTAGATTTACCGGCACCGCTCTTACCTAGCAAAGCTACCTTCTCTCCGGGGCGAATTGTCAGATTGATATTTTTTAAGGCCGGTTCTTTATTCGACCCATACGTATAATCAACATGTTCAAAATAAATGACAGGATTCGTTGCAATTTCAAACGATCCAACCACACCTTGAGTTCCATTATATTGATCGATATTTTCCAGCCGCTCTAATGACTCTTGATAAGCCGGAATTTTTTCGATTGCATTCGAAACCGGAATTAAACCTTCTAAAATCGGCAAAGTCACCAGCGTGAAAGAAGCAATGTACGCCGGCAGTATTTCTCCTTCAAGCGCTTCAAAACCTGCCCAAATACCGACAAATATCAAAATAAGTCCGGATATCACTTGCAGTTGAAATGTGCGGGCATGATTCCAATCCGCTAACTTTTTCTCAATCTTATTCGTCTCCCTGCTTTCCTTCATAAATTGGAAGATAAATCGCTCCTTGTTTCCGCTAATCATCCAATCGCTAATGCCAAGTACTGCGTCGGTAAACATTTTGTACAGTCGATTCCGCTTTTCCTTCACTTGAATTTGTCGCTTCTTCAAAAAATACAAGGATAAAAGTGGATAAACGACGATGATTACGGCAAGACATACGGCAATCCAAAGAGCAAAAAACGGATCAAATATCGCTAAGCTTGTAACCGAAAAAACAAATAAGAATAACGCAACAATAGTTGGGAAAATTGTTCGAATATACGCATCCTGCAAATGTTCAATATCATCGGCCAGCGTTCCGACCAAGTCCCCTGTTTGGAATCGCGAACGAATAAACAAAGCTTGCGGCTCCAGTGCGTCGTACAACCGCACACGCATATCCGCTAAAATTTTCAATACCGTATTGTGCCCAACCAATCTTTCCATATAACGGACGACCGGGCGAGCAATACCAAACGCCCGCACAAGAACAATCGGTACATATAACATTAAAATATTGTAAGGCGCCTCAGCTGCTCGTGTGATTAAGAACCCTGAGGTGAAGGTAAGCATCGAAGCAGTTAAAAAGGTTAAAAAACCGAGAAAAACGGTTGCCAGCATGAACCATTTATACTGTTTTATAAATGGACGAATATATTTATTAAAGTTTCTCATCTAACTTACCTCCCCTCGATGAACCTTGACTAACTGTGTAAATACACCATTTTTTCTAAAAAGTTCATCCGGTGTTCCGCTTTCTGCAAGCCGACCGCCATCCATAACGAGAATATAGTCCATTTCATTCATCCAGTGCAGCCTGTGCGTTGCAAAAAACACTAACTTATTATCAAGCAATGGAAGCATGATTTCTTTTATATCATGTTCCGTTTCAATATCGAGATGGGCGGTCGGTTCATCAAAAAACATGATCGGACGATTCGTCAACAGTGCCCGAGCCAGAGCAATCCTCTGTTCTTCGCCGCCGCTTAACGCTCTTCCACCCTGTCCGATTTTTTCATTAAGGCCATTCGGGAATTGACTGATTAATTCTGAAAGACCGGTTCGTTCCGCTGCTTCTGTAATTTCTTTGTCTGTCGCATTCGGTGCATACCACATAATATTTTCCTTGACCGTCCCTGAAAAAATATATGGATGTTGCGGAATGTAAGTTACTTGATCTTGCCAAGCTGCCACTGAAAAATCCGGAATTTCAACCCCATTAATAAAAAATGACCCGCTTGTCGGCTTTGTAAACCCTGATAAAAGATCAATCAATGTAGATTTCCCGGCTCCGGATAATCCAATAATTCCTATTTTTTTAAAACCGCGAATGGTAAAATGAATATCCGCTAATACTGTACGATTTTCCTCTGTAAATGTTTTTGTTAAACCACGAACAACTAATTCTGACTCTTTGTTCCAATCGGGTAAATTGACAGTCATAACCTGCTTCTCACCGTCATCCAAATTAAGTAATCCACGGATTTTTTCCCCTGATTCCTTTCCGTCCATCGTTGCGTGATAATCATTTCCCAGTTCACGAACGGGCAAGAAATACTCCGGTGCCAAAATTAATATCGTCAACGCTGCCAAAAAATCTATTTGTCCATTAATTAATCGTAATCCAAGTTCAACCGCAACCACCGCAACAGACAAACTGGAAAAGAAATCCAAGGAAAAGGATGAGAGAAAGGCTACCCGCAATGTACGTACCGTTGAAATCCGGTATTTATTGCTCACCGAATAAATGGCCTCGCGATGTCCTTTACTCCGCCCTAAAAATTTCAATGTCACCAAACCCCGTAAGGAATCAACAAAATGTCGAGACAATAATTGATAATTTTCCCATTTATTATCTTTCTGCTTTTGGGCAACAAGGCCTAATAGAATCAAGAAGATGATAAGAATTGGCATCACAACAATTAATACAACAGCTGAGGTTACATCCATCGTAAAAACATAAATAACGATACTTGCCGGTATAAGTAAACATGATAAAAATCTTGGGATAAATAATTCAAGATATGTTTTATAGCTTGGAATGCCTTCTAAACATAAAGCAATAATATGACCGGAACCTTGCCTGCTGATTGTTTTCGGACCGATCATAAAAACTTTTTCTACTAAATCATTTTGAAGTTGAGAGGATGTTTGATCAGCAAAACGATAAGCGATACGTGATTTTAACCATTGGAGAAAATGTCTGAATACATGGGCAAGGAAAAACATAGCAAAAAAGGGAAGGGCACTGAACCCCGCCCCTTCATATACAGTTATAATGGCCTTAGCAAGGAACCCTGCCTGCGCGATAATTGCTAAACTTTGCAATACGGTCAGGATTCCAATCAGCACAAATGTTTTTTTACTATCTTTATAAAGAAACAGATTTTTATCCATCAGTATTCCAAATGCTCCTTATGTGACACACGTTTTCTAAAAATATAGTAGCTCCAAATCGTATATGCTAATACAATCGGTACCATTGTTAAGGCAACAATAGTCATCACTTTAAGTGAGTAGGCTCCCGAAGCTGCTTCATAGATCGTGATATTATTTACCACATCCGTCGTGCTAATCATGACATTCGGGAATAGTGCAATGAAAAACGATGCCGTCACAAGGACTAAGATGAGCCCGGTTAAAGTAAAGCTAAATCCTTCTTTCTTATCTTTAACCATTTTATATAAAGCTAAATAAAGAAGTACTGCTACAGCATACATTGGAATAATGATTGCTCCACGGTTGGCGTAAGCATCTGTGAATATCCCTGTTAACACAACGAACAAAACAATGACTGCACCGGTTACCCAATAAATTTTTAACGCTTGTTCGCGGGCACGGGCACGCAATTGGCCGTTTGTCTTCATCGTAATAAACATTAAACCGTGCAAATAGGACAATAGAACAAAAGCAATTCCACCAACTAATGTAAATAGATTTACCATATCTCCGAAGAAAGTGGCGTGCATATTCATATTTTCATCAATCGGAAGTCCTTTAATCAATCCTGAAAAGAGTACGCCGACCAAAAACGGCGGGATTAAACTGCCAAGAAAAATCGACCAATCCCATGTAGTTTTCCATTTGGCCGCGTGATGTTTTCCCCGGAATTCAAATGCCACCCCTCTGGCAATCAGCGCAAGCAAAAGCAGCACGAATGGCAAATAATAGCCGCTAAAAAGCGTTGCATACCAATGTGGGAAAGCAGCAAACATCGCACCACCGGCTGTCAATAGCCAAACTTCATTCGCATCCCAGTGCGGTCCTATCGTATTGATTAATACTCGTTTTTCTGTTTCATTTTTTGCTAAAAATTTCGTACTCATACCAACGCCAAAGTCAAAACCTTCCAAAAAGATAAACCCGACCCATAAGACGCCAATCAATAAAAACCACAATTCACTTAATTCCATTTAACAGCACCCCCTGCATTTGCATCAAAAGGATCTGTTGCGGTTGTGTCGTCTTTCAATTTTTCATGTGGTCCTTGTTTAATCGTTTTGATAAACAAATAAACCATCGCAACAGCGAGCAATGTATAAATTAATGAAAACGCAATTAACGAGAAGAGAATTTGTCCGGAAGAAACACTCGGTGAAACACCGCTTTCCGTTAACATCAATCCGTTTACTACCCAAGGCTGACGACCAATTTCCGACATTATCCAACCGGCAGAGTTAGCAATATACGGTAAGAATAAAGCAGCCAGTAACCATTTCAGAAAATGTATACTCGTTTCAAGTTTTTTCCGCCATAGTAAAATTAAACCAATTAAGCTAAGTAAAATCATTAAACCACCGGAAGCCACCATAATCCGGAAGCTCCAGAATGTTGTTTTTACAGGTGGAATGTAGTTCCCTTCTCCGTACAAGTCTTCATATTGAGCTTGCAGTGCTTTCATTCCCGGAAGATCACCGGAAAATTTCCCATAAGATAAATAACTTAATAAATATGGAACTTCCACTGACCAATTATTTTTTTGATTTTCCGTATCAATACCGGCAACGACTGTCCATGGAGCCGGGTCTGTTGTATTTTCCCAAATTGCTTCAGCAGCAGCCATCTTCATCGGTTGAGCTTCTACTAAATATTGAGATTGTGCATGCCCGGAAAAAGCAATCCCCAGTGTTGATACTAGACCTACAATTAATGAAATGTTCATTGATTTTTTGAAAAACTCAATGTCGCGTTTTTTAATCATATTCCAAGCTGAAATACCTATAAGTAAAAATGCTGCAGTACAAAGACTTGCGAAAATTGTATGTGGATAAGCCACCAATAATTTTTGATTTGTTAACAAGCCTAAGAAATCATTCATTTCCGCACGACCATTGGCAATTTCATATCCAACCGGATTTTGCATGAATGAGTTAGCAGCCAGTATCCATAGAGCAGATAAGGCCGTCCCAATGGAAACTAACCAAATGCTGGCCAAATGTAGTTTTTTCGGTAACCGTTCCCAACCAAAAATCCATAATCCGATAAAGGTCGATTCCATAAAGAATGCAAGCAGTGCCTCGATTGCAAGCGGTGCCCCGAATACATCCCCAACAAAACGCGAATAATCAGACCAGTTCATTCCAAATTGGAATTCTTGAATAATCCCGGTCACAACACCGACGGCAAAATTAATTAAGAAAAACTTGCCCCAAAACTTGGACATTTTTTTGTACATTTCGTCCTTCTTCACCACATAAAGTGTTTCCATTACAGCAATGATGAACGCCAAACCGATTGACAATGGAACAAAAATGAAGTGGAACAGAGTTGTTGAAGCAAACTGTATCCGTGCCAGTAACACTTCTTCCATTTCCGCTTTCCCCCTTTGAAATTTTCAGTTCATTTTTACCTAATCTTATTTAAGAATTATAATAACTTACATATTAATCATATAGGTTTTTCCTATCGCAATGGTGGAATTATTGTGGAGTTATTTTGGAAATCCTGTTACAAATCAGACATACCATTTCGTCCAATTTGTGACATTTTTTACAATTCACGGCATATATTTACCTTTTTGTGATTTTTATCACAGCAAAGGTAATTTCATTAATATAATTGAATGACAATTATCAAAAAACCCGAACCGGTAAACGGAAACCGATTCGGATCATTAAGCATATAACCTAATTCATTTTTTAACAGCTTTAAATTTAAATACGTTATTTTCCTCTATTCTCTCAATCTCTTTGTTCTTTTCCAAATAAATCAACCGTGTTAAGGACGCCATAAATGGACTGACCATTTTCTCAAGGCTTAATAAACCGTATACATCCAAACATACTTCCAATGCCGTTTTTGGGTTCGTTTCGACAGATTGATAAACTTGTTGCAATCTTTTTTGATGGCTGTTCTGAATCTCTTCAACTCGACCTTGTAAATCGTAAATCATCTCACCATGACCGGGCAGTGCAATATTCGTTGGATAGGCATCCAGTTTTTTTAATGAATCAAAATAATATTTTAATAAATCCATCTCTTCCCCGACCCATAGACCAATCACCGGTGAAACCTGTTTTAACACATGATCACCGAGAATCATAATTTTTTTCTCACGGTTGTAAAAACAATAATGGTCGTATGCGTGACCGGGTGTCCAAATCACTTCATACATATCCATACCTAACTGAATGTGATCCCCTTCATCAAAAAATGCATCTGGTTCAAATTCATAGATAAAACGTGTATCCGGCAGTCGGTCAGGAACAAACGGAACACCGTGGCTCATCACCAGTTTTTTAAACCGTTCATTAAAATTAGGACGACGATATTTTTTTATTTCACCATAACTTAAATTGGCTACAACAATAGGAACCCCCTTTTCCTGCTGAAACCATTTGGCAAGTCCGATATGGTCTTGATGAACATGGGTAAGGACCACTTTTTCAATTTTATAACCGGTCTCCAAAATTTCTTCCCATAAACGGATTGCTTTCTTTGAATACATACCGGTATCAATTACCGTATACCCGTCTTCTCCTTTAAGTAAATAACAATTTGTCGCACCCATTCCGCCTGAATAAGTTACGACAGCAAATTCTATATTTTCAGTTACTTTTTTTAACATGGAATCCCCTTCTTAACTAAATCTGATTTTAAAAATTGATTATATTTTATCGAGAATTGCAGGTTTTTGCAAAAAGAGCAACCTGAAAAGCGATTCATTGAAATATTCTGCTTAAAAATGGAGATTTTTGGAATACTATAAGTGAGGTGAAGGGGATGTATAAAAGTCACGAACGAAAGCTGTTTTGGCTTACGTTTACGGTTGCTTTTCTATTACTATTGTCCATTTTAGGTCGTATTTTTGGCGGATAAAATGATATTCTTCCCATAAATTCGCCATAATAGGAGGTTGTGTTACCAATTGATTAACGAGGAATCTGTTTTTTATAGTCGTGTATTAACGGAAACGACCCTAACTTTTCATATTATTTATGCCACCCTTGGCGTAGGCGTTCCACTAATGATTATGATCGCCCAATGGGTAGGCATTAAAAAAAATGATGAACATTATATTTTGCTTGCCCGGCGCTGGACACGCGGCTTTGTTATTACGGTTGCTGTCGGTGTTGTGACGGGGACGGCAATTGGATTACAGCTTTCCCTATTGTGGCCAAATTTTATGGAACTGGCCGGTCATATTATTGCTCTACCGCTTTTTATGGAAACTTTTGCTTTCTTTTTTGAAGCGATTTTTTTAGGAATTTATTTGTACACATGGGATCGCTTTGAAAATCAAAAGAAACATTTATTGTTGCTTGTACCCGTTGCCATCGGGGGCTCTTTCTCGGCTGTCTTTATTACAATTGTGAATTCTTTCATGAACAGCCCGCAAGGCTTTGATTTAGTCGATGGGAAACTGACAAATGTTAACCCGCTCCTTGCGATGTTTAACCCGGCTATGCCGACCAAAGTAACTCATGTCGTGGTAACAGCTTATATGACAGCAGCGTTTGTTCTTGCTTCCATTGCTGCTTTCCGAATGCTAACCGGTTCCAAACATGTTTACCATAAAAAGGCATTGTTTTTCACGATGAAACTGGGACTTATTTTTTCCATAGCAACAGCAGTAATCGGTGACTTTTCCGGAAAATTTCTTGCCGAATATCAGCCGGAAAAACTTGCCGCAGCCGAATGGCATTTTGAAACACACGGCGAGGCTCCGTTAATTATGTGGGGCATGCTCGATGAAAATAACGATATAAAATATGCGATTCATATTCCTTTTGCCTTAAGTATTCTTGCCCATTGGCTCCCCGGGGCAGTCGTTACCGGCTTGGATCAATTCCCGGAAGATGAAATCCCACCGCTTTATATTCATTATTTGTTCGATACAATGGTAACGATTGGTATGGGATTAGTCGTCCTTTCCCTCATTTATTGGATCGGTGTGAAACGGGGCTGGGCTTTTATTCACTCTAAATTTTTCTTAGTTTTAAGTGTACTGAGCGGACCGCTTTCGATGCTTGCCATTGAAGCGGGTTGGTGGCTGGCTGAAGTGGGCAGACAACCTTGGATTTTGCGCGGGATTATGCGGACATCCGAGGCGGCAACAACGAATAACCAAGTTGATTTGATGCTTATGCTTTTTTGTGGCTTATATATCATCTTGGGCATCGGCACAATTGTTGTTATGTCTCGCATGTTTAAAAGGAATCCGGTGGAACAAGAATTGAAAGATCGTGAAATGGAAAAAGGCGGTGTGCAAAAATGAACTTAGAAATAATCGGAATCTCCGTCTTATGGACATTTTTATTCGGATATATCATGATCGGCTCGATTGATTTTGGCGCCAGTTTTTTCAATGCATACAGCTTAATTGTTGAAAAACAACATATTTTAACAAAAATTATTCAACGATATTTGTCACCGGTGTGGGAAGTCACCAATGTTTTTCTTGTCTTCTTTTTTGTTGGCATCATCGGCTTTTTTCCGAAAACAGCTTTTTATTACGGAACAACCTTGCTTGTACCGATAAGTATCGGTGTTATTTTACTTGCCGTCCGCGGGTCATACTATGCCTTTGAAACTTACGGGGCAAGAGGTCATAAAGGGTATGCGTTGCTTTACGGTTTATCCGGGCTCCTGCTTCCGGCATCCCTTTCCATTGTTTTAACGATTTCAGAAGGCGGTTTTATTACAATGGAAAATGGAGCACCGGTTTTAAATTATTGGATATTGTTTACAGAACCGTTAACATGGGCTGTCGTTTTATTAAGTGTAACTGCGGTATTGTATATTTCCGCAACTTTTTTAACATGGTACGCGAATCAAGCCGGTGACTCGGAAGCAACGAGATTAATGAGAAAATATGCCTTGCTATGGGCGTTTCCACTGATTATTACGGCTGCCGGGATTATCGTTGAATTACGCGGGCACAATCCGGACCATTACGAAAAATTAATGAGTTTATGGTGGATGTTCGCCCTGTCGTTTATACTTTTTTTGCTCACGGTTTGGTTTCTTTGGAAAAAAAGAAATTACGGAAGTGCATTTATTTTACTTGTCATTCAATTTGCCCTCGCCTTTTTTGGCTATGGTATCAGTCATTATCCCTATTTGCTTTATCCTCATTTAACGTTATATGACAGCTTTACGAATAATGCAATGGCGATTAGTTTAATTGTCGCCTTTATTCTCGGTTTTTGCTTGCTGGTCCCGTCCCTTTATTTACTGCTTAAGTTGTTCTTATTTAATAAACAATATGTTTCGGGAAAATAAGAAAGGTGGTTTTTGTAAATGAAGGAATTTCTTATATTTGTTGCCCCGTTTCTCGTTTTATTTGCAACGATTTTTTTCGCCTTTTGGGCTGCATTACAAGATGGATATAAAAATAAAGGTACGCCCCGCTGAAAAATATTCGCGGGGTTTAATTTTTTCTATTGACCTTTACGTTACGTTAAGGTGTATGTTTTTTTTAAAGGGAGGTGTAACAAATGGAATACACGATTCAAAAATTAGCTCAGTTGGCGGGCATTAGTACTCGAACACTGCGATATTATGATGAAATTGATTTATTGAAGCCTGCACGAATAAATTCATCCGGCTATCGACTATATGGACAAAAAGAAGTAGACCGGCTGCAACAAATTATGTTTTACCGGGAATTAGGATTTCCATTGGAGACGATTAAAGAGATAATGACAAATCCGCTGTTTGATGAAAGAAAAGCTTTACAAGATCACTTGAAACATCTTCTTGAAAAAAGAAAGCAAATTGATCTTTTGATAAAAAATGTACACCATACAGTAGAAAATTTAGAGGGGAGAAGAAACATGACTGATCAAGAAAAGTTTATTGGTTTCAAGAAACAATTAATCGAAGAAAATGAAAAGAAATATGGGAAAGAAATTCGAGAAAAATACGGCGATACGACGGTTGACGCATCTAATGCGAAACTAATGAATTTGTCGGAAAAAGAGTATGCCGAAGTTACTGAATTAGCGGAGTCAATAAATAAGCTACTTGCTGAAGCGATGAAAACCCAAGACCCAACCGGAGAACTTGCCCAAAAGGTAGCCGACATGCACAAACAATGGCTAACCTACTATTGGAATGACTACAGTAAAGAAGCACATCAAGGACTTGCACAAATGTATGTCGATGATGAACGGTTTAAAGCTAACTATGATAAAATTGCCCCGGGTGCAGCTGAGTTTTTACGGGATGCGATTTTTGTTTATACAGGAAATGGAAAAAGTTGATTGCATGCTTTCTTAATTTTAATTCAAAAAAGGATACCTAATTTTGAAGTTTAAAACCTTGATTTTATAATCGGAAATGTCTGATGATACGCAAGCTTTCACTGAACAATTTGCCATGAACCTTCGAACAAGCAAAGGGGACTTTTGTCCAAAATGGATAGAAGTCCCCCTGATTTCTTTTTATGCGGTTGTTTTTCCCGTCAAAATATCCATAAACTCTTCACCGGTAATGGTTTCTTTTTCAAATAAATATTTCGTAATTTCATGGAGCTTATCTTTATTATCTTCTAAAATTTGAATGGCTTTTTCATGACATGATTTAATAATCGACAATACTTCTTCATCAATTTTTGCCGCTGTTTCCGAGGAGACCAGTAACGTGGTATCTCCTCCTAAATACGGATTGTTCACCGTTTCAAGAGCCATCATATCAAATTTTTCACTCATACCGAAGCGAGTAACCATCGCCCGGGCAATTTTAGTCGCTTGTTCAATATCATTGGATGCACCGGATGTGATCGAACTGAAAATAATTTCTTCAGCAGCCCGGCCACCCATGAAGGTTGTTATTTTATCCAGAGCCTGCTCTTTACTCATTAATACTTGCTCATCTTGTTCCACTTGCATTGTATAGCCAAGGGCACCGGACGTCCGGGGGATTATCGTAATCTTATGCACCGGAGCCGTATGTGTTTGTTTGGCTGCAACTAGGGCATGTCCAACTTCATGGTACGCAATTCGTAATTTATCTTTCGTTGACAATACTGCATTTTTCCGTTGATAACCGGCAATAACGACCTCAACCGATTCTTCCAAATCTTCCTGGGCAACGATGTTTCTGCCGAATTTTACCGCACGCAATGCCGCTTCATTAATAATATTGGCCAAATCGGCACCTGATGCCCCGGGTGTCGCACGAGCAATTGCATTCAAGTCGACGTCACCGGCCATTTTTACTTTTTTCGCATGAACTCTTAAAATTGCTTCCCGACCGCGTAAATCCGGTAATTCAACCGGGACTCGCCGGTCAAATCGGCCCGGTCTGAGTAACGCTTTATCTAAAGTTTCCGGTCTGTTTGTTGCCGCCAATATAACGACACCTTTATCCGGATCAAAACCATCCATCTCGGTCAACAATTGGTTTAGCGTCTGCTCCCGTTCATCATTACCACCGTAACCACCGGCATTCCGGCTTTTCCCGATCGTATCAATTTCGTCAATAAACACGATACATGGCGCTTTCTCGGTTGCTTGTTTAAACAAGTCACGAACACGAGCTGCACCCATACCGACAAACATTTCAACAAACTCAGAACCGGAAATAGAAAAGAACGGAACTTTCGATTCACCTGCCACCGCTTTTGCCAGTAACGTCTTCCCTGTTCCCGGCGGTCCGACAAGCAGTGCCCCTTTAGGAATTTTTGCGCCGATATCTTTGTATTTGGACGGATTATGCAAAAAGTCAACAATTTCTTGTAAGGCTTCTTTTGCCTCATCTTGCCCGGCGACATCAGCAAAGGTAATTCCTGTCTGAGCTTCTACATAAATTTTTGCGTTACTTTTCCCGAATGTCATCGGACTCGCTCCACCTGCACCTAATCGGTCACCTAATTTTTTTGAAAGATAACGTCCGATTAAAATAAAAATCAATAAAGGTAAAATCCAAGAAATTAAAAATGTCATTAACGGAGAAAGCTCCCGCGGAACGATTTTTGTAAATTTCACATTTGCATCATGCAGGCGATCGACTAAATCAGGGTCTTCAATTACCCCGGTACGATACATTTTTTTATCATTTGCATCTTTCGGTACAAAGTTAATATAGTTGTTTTCAATTTCCACTTCAGCTACTTGATTATTTTCAACCATATCTAAAAAGGTACTGTAATCAACATCTTTGACATATCGACCGGATATCGTTGGAAATACAAAGGCATTCAATAAAATGATGACTAATAAAATTATACCGTAATAGTATAAATAAGATTTTTTCGGCGGTTTTACTTCTTTCACTTTCATTCCTCCAACTTGTTGTTCAATTTATTTATTCCCTATTTCTATCTTTTCAAATAAAATATCCAATAATTTTAGGCCTTTGATAATTGCATCCAAAGTTTCCTGTTTTTCCCCGGCTAAGATGGATTGAATTTTTTCTTCAAAGATCTGATCGATTTCGCTCATAACGGATAATCCTTTGTCAGTTAAAGATATATTAACGATTCTTTCATCTCGTTTATCCCTATTTCTTGTCAAAAATCCTTTTTGCTCTAATTTTTTACACATTGATGAAATATTTGCTCCGGCTACACGAGTATGTTCTGCCAAATTTCCAATCGTTGTCGTCCCATCCTTAAATAATTTCAACAATAAAATCACTTGCATGCCGGTTAAACCAAACTCGAGTCCGGTTTTATTTAATGAAGCGGTAAGATGGTCATTTATTTTTCTCGAATAATTTAAAATAGAAAATTTAAATTCATCCACATTCAAACCATTCACCCCTTAAACAGTTATATATTATATATATTATAATCTATAATTACAATGAAATGAAACCATTATAAATAAAAAGGGATAACCCACAATTTTCCAAAATTAATCTCATTGTGTTATCATAAACGTAATAACAGGGCAGTTTTTTAAAGAAAGGAGAAATGTGGCAATGTCTATTCATGTTAAATTGGGGAAATCTGATTTATATGTTAATCCGATTGGTCTTGGGACGAATGCAGTCGGCGGTCATAATCTGTATCCAAATTTAGATGAAGAAGTTGGAAAAGAAGTTGTTCGAACCGCATTAACGCACGGGATGAATTTTCTGGATACTGCTTTTATTTACGGACCGAAACGTTCCGAAGAATTAATCGGTGAAGTTATTCAAGAAATGGGGAACCGTCAAGAAGCAGTCATAGCAACAAAAGCTGCTCATAAATTTGTCGATAATAAAGTTGTTTTTGATAATTCACCAACGTTTTTAAAACAATCGGTAGAGGATAGTTTGTTGAGACTTAAAACTGATTACATAGACTTATTTTATATTCATTATCCGGATGAACATACACCGAAATATGAAGCAGTCGGTGCTTTAAAAGAATTGAAGGATGAAGGAAAAATTCGTGCCATCGGTGTTTCTAATTTTTCGTTGGAGCAATTAAAAGAAGCAAATAAAGATGGCTATGTTGATGTTTTTCAAGGTGAATATAATTTGCTAAATCGCAGTGCTGAAAAAGAAATATTCCCTTATACAATTGAAAACCAAATTTCCTTTATCCCATATTTTCCTCTCGCATCCGGTTTACTTGCGGGAAAGTATACAAAGGATATGGTATTCAATGATTTACGTGCCAAAAAACCGCATTTCCAAGGTGAAGCATTTATTCGCAATTTGGAGAAAGTTGAACAATTGCGGCCAATTGCCGAAGCGAAAAATGCTGAAGTCGCCCACGTTGTCCTTGCTTGGTACCTGGCCCAAGCCGGAATTGATGCAATCATCCCGGGCGCCAAAAAACCGGAACAAGTCCTATCCAACCTCAAAACATTGGATGTACAATTAACGGAAGATGAAATTGTACGGATTGGTGAGATTTTTCAATGAGTTATTCAAAATAAAAGACCTTGATCAGGCTATGACCAAGGTCTTTTTGTACCACTTTATTTTTAATGAAAAACTTAACTCATCACCCACTTATCCTTCAAAAGCAAAATTCGGATCAGTACCGGTTTGTTCCAATCTGTTTGAGACAATCATTTTTTCATACGAAAAAAAAGCATTCGTTACTAATGTCATCAAAGTAGAAGAATTTTGACTAAATGAGTTTCCAATCAGAGTAATCGTAGCCTTATCCCCGCTTTCAATGCTTGCGGAAAAAGCCGCTATTTCCCCTTACAAGAATACAATTAAAAGGTGAATATTTTGCAAAACATTTGTTACTGGGCACTTAGTTGTTTGTTACATATGAAAACACAACAAAAGGTGCCGGACATGAAGGAGTTGGGACAAAACTTATCCAAGACATTGTAAAAAAACATGATGGCTTCCTCGATTTTATCCATAAAGATGAAACATTTACAGTAAAAATAAAAATCCCGGCAATTCAATAATTTTATAATAAAATGAAAAAGGCATTTCTATCGGAACATCCATGCCTATGTTCTCGATAGAAATACCTGTTTTCCAAATTATTTATTATCAATCAAACCCGCTTCGATTAAAAAGTCTTTGGCTACTTTTTCAGGTGATTCATTTAAACTATCTACCTTATAATTCAGTTCCCGCATTTTTTCATCCGTTAATTTCCCGCTAAGGAGATTAAGAACTTCCTCCAATTCAGGATGCTCTTTTAATGTTTCCTCTTTAATAACTGGAACTGCGTAATATGGCGGGAAAAAGTGTTGGTCATCTTCCAATACAGTTAGCTTGAATTCCTCTAAAAGTCCATCCGTTGAAAATGCATCGATCACATCTGCTCGATTATTATTGATTGCTGTATAGCGCAAACCGCCATCGACCGCTTCAACACTTTTAAAGTCCATATTATATTTTTCACTGAGACCTTTTAAACCATCCACACGGTTTGTAAATTCAATCGTTCCGCCCAATACCAACTGGTCACTAACCTTGGCGAGATCAGAAAACGTTTTTAATCCGTATTGTTCCGCCGTTTCCGGTTTTACCGCCAATGTATAAGTGTTATTGAAACCGAGCGGCTGTAAAATTTTCAAATCATATTTCTCGTTAAAATTCTTTTGAACAATTTTGTACACCTCATCAGGATCATTCACCAGTTCCTTTTTCAAAAGATTAATCAATCCTGTCCCAGTGTATTCAACATACATATCAATTTCCCCGCTGTTAATCGCATTAAAGACAACTTGGGTTCCACCGAGATTTAATTTTCTTTCCACGTCCAAATCCGTTTTTTCCTCAATTAAATCGGCCAACATATTACCTAAAATCATTTGCTCACTAAAATTTTTCGAGCCGATGACAATCGAATCTTTTTTATTCATCATGGAATAACCAACGCCGGCACTTAATAAAAGGACAAAAACAATCGCAGTTACTATTAAGCCTTTCTTTTTAGATTTCTTTTCTGTCCTCTTTGCGGCAGTTTTGTTGTTTCCAATATTATTTGTATAAGATATCCCATTTTCAATTTTTCCGATTAGATAATCAATAATTAAAGCTAAAATACAGGCAGGGATTGCACCGGCCAAAATCATATTATTGTCAACTGATGAGACACCGGAAAAAACGAGATAACCTAAACCACCGGCACCAACGAAAGCTGCAATCGTCATTAATCCGACCGCCGTCACAGCCGAAATACGGATACCGGCCATAATTACCGGCATTGCTAACGGTAACTGAATTTTCGTCATTGTTTGCCTGCTTGTTAGCCCGATTCCTTTCGCTGCTTCCAGTATATCCTTATCAATATTGGCCAGACCTGTATAAGTGTTTTTTATGATGGGAAGTAATGAGTATAAGACAACCATCACAATTGCCGGCGTACTTCCAATACCGATAAACGGAATAAGAAAACCAAGTAAAGCAAGACTTGGTATCGCCTGCATCACATTAGCAAACCCAATAATTGGTTTTGCTAAATTTTTATTTTTAGAGATAAATATACCCAAAGGTACACCAATTACCGTTGCAACAAATACGGAAAAGATTGTTAAATAGATATGCTCCCATAATAAACTTAAAACTTGCCCACTATTATTTCCTACATATTGGAAAAACTCACTCATTAAAATGCCACCTCCAAATCAAGCAATTGACCGCTTAATACGGACAAGATCGAGCTTCTTGTAATTAATCCCGTTAGCTGATTTTTTTCACTGACCACTGGCAGGTAGCCGATTTTATTTTCGTTCATAATTTGTAATACAGTAATCAAATTTTCATCTTCCGTTACGGATAAAATATTTTTCTCCATTATTTCTCCAACCGTTGTTGCACGGTTTTGTAATTGGATTGATTTTAACGTAACCAGGCCAATTAAAGATTGTTGTTTATCCGTCACCAACAAACTGTCCACTTTATTTTCTTTCATAATCTCAATGGCTTGAAAAACGTTCCTTCGCGGTGAAACTTTAGCCGGGTCTGAAATCATAATGTCTTTTGCCTTTAAAACTTCAGGATTATTCCAAACCCGCCTTTTTCCAATAAATTCTTCAACATATTCTGATGCCGGATTTTTCAATATTTGATCTGGGGTATCATATTGGATGATATGACCTTCATTCAAGAGGCATATTTTATCAGCAATCTTAATTGCTTCATCCATATCGTGGGTAACAAAGACAATGGTTTTATTTAATTCCTTCTGCATGGAAAATAATTCGTCTTGTAAGGAGTTTCTTGTGACGGGGTCCAATGCACTGAACGGCTCATCCATAAGAATAATATCTGAATCTGTTGAAAAGGCTCTGGCTACACCGATCCGCTGCTTTTGCCCACCACTTAACTCACTTGGATATCGGTATAAATATTCATCTGGTGCCAGACCAACCAGTTCAAGAAGATCGTTCGTTTTCCGTTTAATTGAATCGGAATCTTCCCCCTTCAATTTCGGAATCAACTCTAAATTTTCCTTAATAGTCATATGCGGAAAAAGTCCCGTACTTTGAATCACGTAGCCGATATTTCTTCTTAACTCAATTGGGTCTTGTTTCGAAATATCTTTTTCATTGACATAAATTTTTCCGCTCGTCGGTTCTAAAAGACGGTTTATCATCTTTAATAGAGTCGTTTTCCCGCATCCGCTTGGCCCGATAAAGACGACAAGCTGTCCTTCCTCAATATCAAGATTGAAATCACGTATAACTGTTTTTTGATTATATTGTTTCGTAATGTTTTCAAATCGAATCATTAAATTCCCCCCTAACAAAAAAGTAACAATCCAATTATAACAGATAGATTGTTACTTGTCTAAGGAAAATACTTTTTTCCCATGATTTGGAAGGATCTGTCCCTTGCTGCAATAACATTTGAATTCCGACAAAGCGAGCTTCTTTATAACATTTTTCCCAGCATTTGATACATGTGGCTACTGTCGGAAAAAACCTTTGAGTAAGGATGAAAAGAATGGAAGGTTCATTTTATGGTAAGATAAGGGTAAATAGGCAAAAAGATTTTTGTAAAGGATGAAAGACATGCAAATACGAACTCAAATGCCGGCTTATCAGAGAATTGCGCTTGATATTGCAAACCGGATTTACAATGACGAATTAAAAGTTGGAGATAAAATATTCGGACGTTCAACACTGGCTAGTGAATATCATGTCTCCCCGGAAACCATTAGAAAAGCAATTAAAATATTGGAAGATGTCGAAATTGTAAAATCAACAAAAGGAAGCGGTGTTGTTATCACTTCAAAAGAAAATGCATATAAGTTCATCCACCGCTTTTCAAATATGGAAAGCTTAAAGGATTTAGAGAAAAAGACAAAGGAATATTTACGAGATAGAGAAACACTTGATAAGAAAATATTTGAAACAATTGAAAAGATCATTGATTATTCCGGGAAGTTGCGGAATACAAATCCTTTAATTCCAATAGAAGTAGAGATTCCGGAAACTTGTCGGCATATTGGTAAAACCGTAGGGGAAGTGAAGTTTTGGCAAAATACAGGCGGAACTGTTGTGGGAATGAAAAGAAACGGGCAATTAATTATTTCTCCGGGGCCTTTTGCGACATTCCAACCGGGAGATATTCTCCTAATCATTGGTAGTGAACAAGTTTTACAGCGGGTCACCCATTTTTTTAATGAATAAGATGCATATCTGTATAGATTGCTGCAAAACCAAAAAAATCGTCCGTTTCCTCTTGACATAGTTATTAAAAACACAAAACAAGCACTAAAAAAAGACCGTTCTTGACATCCCATAAAGGTATCAAGAATGGTCTCATTTTTTAATTCTCGGCAACTGCCTCACGAAAAGATTGATCGTTCTGTTTTCTGTCTTTTTCTTCAATAGGTCTGGCACGTTTAATGAAAAAGGCCAGCACTAATGCGATGACTATAATAAATGTAGAAACTAGGAATGTATGATTAATCCCTTCCAATAAAGCTTCTATTTGAATATGTCCGATTTGTTCAGGGGTTAATGCCCCGTGTGCTTTTGTCATGGCTGCTTTCATCAATTCTTCAGCATGGCTTTCTTGTCGATTAGACATAACGGTAATTAAAAATGCCGTACCAATAGCAGCTGATACTTGGTTAAATGTATTGTTCATCGCTGTTCCGTGCGGGTACAGGCGTGGCGGTAATTGGTTTAATCCATTGGTTGATGTCGGCATCATAACCATCGACATACCGAACATCCGAAAAATATGCAATATGGCTACATGCGTAAATGTTGTATCAAATGTTAATTTACTAAAGAAGTATGTGGTAATTGTTAAAATGGATAATCCCGTTACAGCTAGTATTCGTCCTCCTAATTTATCAAACAACCGCCCGGTAACAGGGGACATCAAACCGTTGATAATGGCTCCCGGAAGTAACATCAATCCGGACTGCATAGGGGTCAGTCCAATGACCGACTGAGCAAAAATTGGTATAAGCATAAATCCGGAGAATAAGGCCATGTTTACAACCATTGTAATAACAGCAGCCAATGAAAACATCGGGTACTGAAATACACGGAAGTTAAGCATCGGTTGTTCGAGCTTCGATTGACGCAAAATAAAAATGAATAAGGAAACGACACCCACAGTTAGAGTTGCATAAACCTGTACATGATTCCAACCGGAATTACCGGCCGTACTGAAGCCGTAAAGCAGCCCGCCAAAGCCGAACGTCGATAATACGAGAGAAAGAAAATCCAAGTGAATATCAACTTTTTCCTTTTTATCTCTTAACATCATAAAACCAAAAATCCAAACAGCCCCTGCAATAGGCGCAATTAAATAAAATAATGCACGCCAGTTAAAATGTTCGACAATCCAACCGGATAATGTCGGTCCAATTGCCGGAGCAAAAGTTAAGATTAACCCAAGTGTTCCCATTGCAGCACCCCGTCTTGAAACAGGGAAGCTAACCAATAATACGTTCATTAATAATGGCATGAGAATGGCTGAACCGGATGCTTGGGTCATCCGTGCCAATAATAAAATTGAAAAGGTAGGTGCAATTGCCCCAACGATTGTCCCTGCCGTAAACAACCCTACTGCTGTTAAAAATAAACGGCGGACAGAGTATTTTTGGATTAGAAAAGCAGTTGTCGGGATCATAATTCCGTTTACTAACATAAATCCCGTTGTCAGCCATTGTACAGTTGACATTTTTACGTCCAAATCCTTCATAATTGAAGGAAGTGCGACATTCAAAAATGTATTATTTAAAAACGAAATAAATGCTCCGACCATTAATATCGCAATGATCCCATAAGGTGGTTTTTTCGTAATGGAATCGTCCATAAACCTTCCTCCTTTTATACTAGCAGTTCATATTTTTATACCTTTATTTCACATAATGATTATCATATACCATCAATTTGATTTTTGCAATAAAAAAACTTTACCTATTTTTATTTGTAATCATAAAGAGTTTCCTATAGAATTTTGTATAGGTAAACTAACTAATGACTAGGTGATTTGGATGCATGAGCGGAAAAAACAAGTAATAAAAATGGCTCATCAATTATTTATTGATAAAGGATTTCATGCTACTTCCATTAATGACATCATCGAATATAGCGGTATATCGAAAGGCACATTTTATAATTATTTTTCCTCAAAAAACGAATTAATAATAGAACTTTTTAAAACCAATTATAAACAATTGGAAAAAGATCGTAACGATTTACTAATCGGACAAGATCCGTCTAACTTTGATATTTTTATTAAACAAGTTGAATTACAAATATATATGAACCAGAAAAATAAATTGATTTCTATTTTTGAGGAGATTATTGTTTCCCGAGACGAGGAATTAATGCGATTTTTTAAAAGAGGGCAACTTCGAATTTTAAAATGGTATTACAATCGGTTTATTGATCTTTTTGGTGAAGATAAAAAACCGTATCTTTTAGACTGTGCGATTATGTTTATCGGTATTTTACACAATAATTTGAAGTATTATGCGATGGCCTATGAAGGAAGAGATGAACTGCGTATACAAGACGTCATTCGTTACAGTTTAAATCGGATTATCCGTGTCGTCGATGAGGTGGAAAAGGCAAAGGAAAGTTTATTTTCCCCCGAGCTGCTCGATCAATGGCTTCCCGAGTCGAACATTAATAGCATGGACGACCAACAAATCTTATATCGGACGATTTTATCCTTAAAAAAACCGCTCGTCCATAGAAAAGAAGCGGCAAACTATATAGAACTGTTAGATTTTATTTATGATGAATTACTAAATAAAGAAGAGCCGAGACAATTCTTAATTTCTCTTGCCATTCGCTCATTAAAAGAAAGTAAAGAGCTCTTTGATCAAGCTCAACTGGAAAAATTGGAAAAAATTGTAGTGAATTTTAATAAGAAGTGAAAATGCAAAAGACCGGGTATCCCTCTCCCGGTCATTTGCAGCTTTACACAGTAAGCAAAATCATGGTGAAAGAAAGCCAAACTAAATAGTTTAATGAATAGATTAAATTCATCTGTGCCCATTTTTCCAAGTTTTTTGTACTGAATCCTTTGGCGGCTAAAAAAATCCAGCCGACCGTTAATAAAGACGAAACAATCACAAGTATCGGACCGAATAAATGGTATAAGAAAAATGGGATCGGCAGTAAACAAATAATATATAATAAATTTTGTCTTATTGCCGTACCCATTCCGGAGACCACAGGTAACATCGGCACACTTGCCGCTTGATAATCATCAAATCTTTTTATGGCAACGGCCATCGTATGCGGTACTTGCCAAATAAATAATATGGCAAACAGGACAATCGGAACAATATGATCAGCAGGCTGAACGGCTGCCCAACCGATGAGTGGAGTAAAGGCGCCGGAGATACTCCCAATCACGGTATTTAGTGTATATTTTCGTTTTGACCAAAATGTGTAGAGAACAACATAGACGAACCAGCCCAACAATGAATAAACGGTTGCCTCCAACGTAGTAGCCAACATAGTGACCAGTCCTAAGATTGTTGTCATAATTCCGGCCCACAATACTGCTCTCATGGAAAAATGACCGGTAACAGTTGGCCGTTTTTGTGTGCGTACCATTTTCCGATCAAGGTCAACTTCATACCAATTGTTAATAATAAGGGCGCCGGAAATAACCAGCGTACTCCCGATCATTGTTAACAGAAATAGCGATATATGGTCACGAAAACGTTCTCCTGCAAAATATAAAGACAGCCAATATGCTGTAAAAACCGGTAAAACATTAGCAACAAGTACTTTTCCCTTTAATAGATACTTAACATCTGTCAGGAATTGAAGGATGTTACCCACTCCTTTGTTAGAAAGAACTACTCTTTCCTCCATAAAATATATCATCCTTTTATAAATTTATTCTTTGTTATAAAGTAAGAATGCATAGCTACTTTACTATCATAACATGGAATATTAAACTTTGTGAATGCTTTTGATTTGCTTGGGATGATAAGGAAAACTTACCTGGATGTGTCTGGACAAGGGCTTTTCCCTATTTAAACTGAGATAAAGCAGATTCCCCGGGAAATTTTATCCCGCCTTAACAGGTAGTAAGATAACTACTTCAAGTTTTTCGAGTGATAGGTGGGGATGATGTCCGATTGGTTCAACTAACCATCAGTGAAGGATGAAGACCCCCCACTGATGGAAGTTTCACTTTACTGAGGTGATCGAAAATCCTTTTTTAATAAATCCGGATTTTCGTCGATATCTTTTACCGGGTCAATATGAATCACGATTTCAATTCCTAATTCCTGTTCAATTTTTTGTTCCAGTCCATGAATGATAAAATGGGCATCTGCCACGGTCATTTCCGGCGGTACAACGACATGCATGGAGGCCATTAATCTCCCCGGGCCATAGTCATGAATTTTTAAATCATGAACATAATTGATGGTTTGATTTTGATCAATGAGATATTGAATTTTGTCAAGTAATTCCGGATCCGGGGAAGTGCCTAACAGAACATTGACCGAGTCTCTTGCGGTTGTAAACCCCGTATAAATAATTAAAATAGAAATAATAACCCCTAATATTCCGTCAACCGGAAATTCAAGTACAGCTCCAATAGCCGTACCTGCAATTACGCCTGTTGTTGCAATCGCATCATTTAAACTGTCTTTAGCCGTTGCTTTATTCATACTTGAATTGATTAATATACCAATATAGCGATTATACGAGTACATCCACAATTTAATTAAAATCGACAGGGATAGAATGATTATTGAAAACAAATTGATTTGAATGGCTTCCGGATGAATAATTTTATTAATCGAATTCCGCAATAGTTCAATACCCACTCCGAAAATAATAAAAGAAACAATTAATGAGGCGACATACTCAAATCTTCCATGACCATATGGATGTTCCTTATCCGGCGGCTTACTGCTAAATTTTGCCCCTAAGATTGTAATGAAGGAAGAACCGGAATCCGTCAAATTATTAAAAGCATCCGAAATTATCGCAATGCTATTCATCAAAATCCCTGTCACAATTTTAATAGAGAACAAAATCAAGTTGCAAATAATTCCCAGAATTCCGGAAAGAATACCGTAGTTTTTACGTACATTATTATCTTTTATATTTTCATAGTCGGAAATAAATTTTTTGATAATGAGCTTTATCATGTAAAGTCTCCTAACTAAAACAATTAAACAACAACTTTATTATGGCACGAAACCAGTTATTTTTAAACAAAAACAATGAATTTTTGCAATTTAACCTATGACTCATTTTTTGCCGTTTGCCGGAAAGGAAATTGTTTTTCTTTCGCTTAAATAGGTCGAACTTAAAATCAATATCCCACCAATCATTTGGGCAAAGCTCATCCCTTCTCCTAAGAAAATGGCGGCCATAATGACTGCGGAAATCGGATCAATATAGCTGAAAATAGCGATTGTATGACCATTTAATTCTTTTAAAGCTGAAAAATAGAGAACATAGGCTAATCCCGTATGAATAATCCCAACAATAATCATGAATAAAACTGATTTTCCATCCAGTGAACCGATATTAACCGTTTCATTCAGGAAAACATAGGGCAGCAAAACAAGAGAAGCGAGGGACAATTGAGCAACCGTCGTCTCGTAATCCGGTAAATTTTTAATAAATTTATTCATTACTATCACACTTGCATAAAAGGCAGCCGCCAGTAAACCATACATAATCCCTGTTACATGATCATATCCTTCTCCGGCATCGGTATCCGTCCCGACGATAAGAAATAATCCAACCATGGCACTTACGATACTCGTTACCTTCATCCATGTTAATTTCTCTTTTAAAATTAACGGAGCTAGTATCATGACAAAGATTGGCGCGAAATAATAACTTAAGGTTGCATTGGATATCGTTGTGTAACGATAAGCTTCAAACAAAAAAATCCAATTAAAACCGATTGCCCCACCGGACAAAATAAGGAGTGCGATATTCTTTTTTGATGTATGAAAACGGATTTTTTTCCTTAAGACGGAACTGGCAACAAGTAAAAATATACTCCCGATGATCCCCCGAAACAATGCAATTTCACTGGAGGAAAGATGAATATTTTTTACAAATAAACCGATGCTGCCGAAAATCAACATGGCGGTAATCATCTTTAGTTTCCCCGGCATATATACTTCCTCCAACTAATTCTATATAATCTTGCAATTTAGCGGTTAATTATTATTTTACAATAAAACGAACAAGGTATTATATAACTTTTTATAAAACTAGACCCAAGACAAGATGTCCCAAGTCTAGTATGAGCTAATTTAGGCAGCGGATTTTTTTACACGATGATCGAGTGCCGATCCGATTTTCATGAAAATAAACACACCAAAAAATCCGATAGCGGCAATAAAAACAGTTGTAGCCAAATTATTTAAATACGCACTTATCATAACTGTGATGGAACAGATCAATTGAGCCAAATTATATCCCATCCCACTGACAGCTAAATAGGAACTTCTGGCGTGAACCGGCGGGAGACTTGCTTGATAGTTTTGCTCAACCGGAACACGGACAACCTCGGCAACAGAGGCTAATACCATTGCGATAAATAAAAATGGAATATTGTTCGAGTAGGATATATAAGCATACCCAGCGACAAAGACGAACGATCCGAGAATAATCACATGACGATCTTTGAAGCGTGAAACCATTTTTGCAGCAAATAAAGCCATTAATACGACAAGTACAGTATTTTCCGTCCGCAAAAGACCGGTCATCTCAATGCCATCAAGTTCCCACCAAAGAAATCGTTGTACCGGCATTTCGCTTTCTAATCGAATTCCGACATAATTACTCAATTGAAACTCTAATGACATAACGAAAACAATGGCCATACAATACAGAATGAACAGATGATCCCGGAAAACTTCCCGATAATTGCGCAACATTTGACATATATGCTGAAAAACTTTCTGATCTGCAACTTGTTCCGGAACATAGCTCTCATCAATAAAAAAGACAATAAGTATAACAGTAATAAGTGCAGTTATTGACAAAGCAATTAACAATTCAAAAAGGTAATCTTTAAAAAGAAATCCGCCGAGTGACCCTCCAATTGCAATCGATAAATTATTCGCCCAATACATAATGGAAAACATATATTTTCGCTCATCGGGTTTACTGACATCAATCAACATTGCTTGATTTGCCGGACCACCCAATGACCAGCAAATTGTGTTAATCGTCATCATGAAATAGGTAATTAGCGGTGACGTAAACCAAGGGGAATTACAAATCATCATAACTGTAAAAGCGAAAAACCGTAACATTTCCGCAAAAACGATTAATTTCTTCCGGCCAAAACGGTCAGAAACATAACCGCCAAAAAACGATAAAGCAATGCCGATAAAAACATTGACAAGAAGAAGAATTCCGGTAATTTTTACGCCAAAGTGATTCGACAAGTAGATGGCCATGAATGGAAAAATCATATTACTAATTGCCGTACTTAAGAAAGATTCAATAATTCGAATTTTAATCGTCCGGTGAAATTGAAAAAATATTATTTAAACTCCCCCCTTAAAAAGGCTATCTTTACTAATTTTACGGTAGATGATAAATTGTTAAAATCCCTGAAGATGGTATCTTCAAGGTTAGTAACTTATATGGGACTTAAGTGCCAATTACCTGATCCGGCGATCGGCTCTCATTTGGCGGCACAAAATAATTTTTCCATATAATAATAGAATAACCAATATATAATAATTGTAAGTTTAAGTATAATTTGAATTCGCCTTTAAAACAATAGCCAATTTTCCTTAAGATGAACAATTTAATGCAAATTTTGTACTTTCCTTATAAATCCTATACAATAGAAGACACTGAAAAGAAACATGAAAAAGGATGATTATCATGGCAAACTGGACTGCCTTGCAACAAATGAAACCATTTTTACAGGAAAATTGGGAGAAATCGGGCTTTACCGACGCAACATTGATCCAAAAGCAGACTGTTCCACTTATTTTAGCCGGAAAAGATGTAATTGCAGAATCACCGACAGGAACCGGGAAAACATTAGCCTACATAATTCCGATACTGGAGCGATTAAATGAGGACAAAAAAGACATCCAAGCGGTCATTCTTGTCCCGTCCCGTGAACTGGCGATGCAAATTTTGGACGAGGTTCGAAAATTTACGAAAGGAACCGAAATCGTAAGTTATTCTTTCATTGGCGGGGCAAATCTAAAGAAACAAGTAGAAAAGCTAAAAAGCCGACCACAAATTGTTATCGGTACAACCGGTCGGATGTACGAATTAATTAAAATGAAAAAAATGAAAATGCATGAAGTGAGAACCGTGGTTGTTGATGAGGCGGACAGACTTCTTTCCCGGGAGCATTTAGCTGAAGTAAAAAATATCATTCATTCTACTTTGAGAGACCGACAACTGCTCGTTTTTTCAGCAACCATTACGAAAGAAACAGAAGAAATCGCCCGTGAGCTCATGAATAATTCGGAAATAATTCGGATTCAAACACAACCTGAAAATGCAACTATTCAGCATCAATATATAACATGTGAGCAGCGGGAAAAGATCGATTTGCTCCGAAAAATCATGCATACAAATCCGGGGCGAACCATTGCTTTTTTCAAGAATACCGTTAAAGTTGAGGAAGCCGCTGAAAAACTTACCTATCATGGATTAAAGCTTGCGGTTTTAACGAGTGAAAGAAATAAAATGGAACGAAAAACGGCACTGACTCAATTCCGCTCCGGCGCTGCCCCTCTCCTCCTAACAACCGATGTAGCGGCAAGAGGTCTCGATATTCCTGATATTGCTACTGTCATTCATGTCGATTTTCCAAGTACAGAGGGGCAATATTTGCACAGATCCGGACGCACAGGGCGAATGGGTAAAACAGGAACGGTTATTTCGCTCGTCAATGCACGAGAAGAAAGTTTTTTAAAAAAGATGAGCAAGGAATTGAATGTGAAAATAAGTAGGAAAGAATTGTATAAAGGGAAAATGGTGGATGTGAAAAAAAATCCTCATAAATAGCATAAAGAAGGCGGAGAAAATGTTATTCTCCGCCTTCTTCCTCTTCCATAATCTGGTCAAATGCTTGTGAAACTTTATCGAATTCTTCATCGGAACCGATTGCCGCTAAATCTCCCTCTTCGTCTACTTTCAATAAAAAGATGTCGATACCCTCATCGGTTTCTTCCTGTAAGTCCTCAGTAAAACTAACCGCTACATATTCAACTCCATCAACAGGAAATGCAGCTAAAACCTCAACCTCGTTTTCTTCTCCTGCTTCATCACTAATTGTAAAAACTTCGCCTACTTCAACTTTTTCCACAAAATCCACCACATTTTTTCGATTTAACAGTTGTTCAAACTAGATGTTAATATTCCCCTCTTTTTGCTGTTTATTCCTATTTTTTCGCATGTCATCAATATTTCGTAATCCCATTTTTAACTTCATTAAGCCAATCGATTGAGAAGCAACTAATTCATGAAGTCCCATTGTTTCATGCCATGCAAGTGTTTGTCGGGACATACCATCCATTTTCCTTTCCCCTTTCAATTTTTCTCAATCGCATTATATGGCTCATTTCATTATTAGGTACATGTTCTGAAACAGAATGGGCGGAATGAATCAGTTTTTAGTAAATACAGATTTAACAATCGTTTTGACTAAATGTACTGCAAAAATTTTTAAAATCACATAAATTGAATGAAATCCTTGAGAATCATATACTTAAAGGGTAATGGAATATACAGGGAGGAATCACAAATGGAATTAGTTGAATTAATTAAATCGCGCCGTTCCATTGGTGCACTTGATGAAAAAGATGTTCCGGATGAAGTGGTTAAAGAATTACTCGATATTGCCGTCTGGGCACCGAATCATAAAAAAACAGAACCATGGAAATTCCGGGTCATTAAAGGGGAAGGCCGGGTTAAACTCGGTGAAGAAATGGCACGTATTACCAAGGAAAAATCAACAGGTTTAAGCGAAGAAGAAGCCAAACAAAAAATTGAAAAAGCGGCAAAAGGTCCGCTGCGTGCACCGGTTATTATTGCATTGGCAGTTAGTCCATCAGGAAAAGTTCCGGAAATTGAAGAAATTGCCGCTTGTGGTTGTGTCCTGCAAAACTTCCTCTTGGCTGCGACGGAAAAAGGATTAGCCACGATTGTCAGAACCGGCGATATCGCCCATGAACCGGAATTGAGGCCTTACTTGAAGTTAGAGGAAAATGATAAAATAATCGGACTCATTTATCTCGGCTATCCGAAAAAGGATTTCGAAATTAAAGCCGTTCGGACACCGGCAGAGGAAAAAACAATTTGGTTTGACTAACGAAAGAAAAAGCGGACTCTTGCTTATGAGTCTGCTTTTCTTATTACCATTTAATATCAGTTTTTAAATCGCTCTATAACGGAAAATCACCCGTATTTTATGAATTTTCCTTAATATTTTTGTTACCGGACAAAATTGCTTAAATCATTCTCTTAAAATATCTTCCAACTTTTTAGCAACAACTTAATGGCCGTGCCCAATTCTTTTTCAGGAATTCCGGCAAATCCAAGAACAATTTTTGGCAGGGTTTCCTCCCTTTTAATAATGGAGTATGCCGAAACTGGATACACTTTAAGACCAGCCTGAAGCGCGCGATCGACAAGTTCTTTTTCCTTTAACCCGTTATTCACTTCTAAAACGAGATGAAATCCGGAATGGGCACCGGACACCGTTAATTCTTGATACGGTTTAAGTAAATCAAGTACCTTCTCTAATTTTCGCCGGTATATTTTCCGCATTCGATTCAAATGTTTTTCAAAGTCCCCGTTCCGCATAAATTCGGTTAGAATATGCTGATCAATTCTCGAAACGGAACATTGATAAAAGGTGAGTTCTTTTTTATATTTTTGCAATAAAGAATCAGGCAGGACCATATAACTGATCCGAATAGATGGCATTAATGATTTTGAAAAAGTTCCCAAATAAATCACTTTCCCGTTTTGATCCATGCTTTGCAGTGACGGAATGGACTTTCCGCTATAGCGAAATTCACTGTCATAGTCATCCTCAATAATAAAACGATTAGGTCTTGCAGCAGCCCAGTTCAACAGCTTTGTACGCCGGTTTACGGAAAGAATCGACCCGTATGGGAAATGGTGGGACGGTGTAACATAAATGACATTAATATTCTTTTCTTCAATTTCTCCCACATTCACTCCTTCCTCATCAACCTCAAGCGGCAGAACATGGTACTCATATTTTTTCAAGAGATGAGAAATAACATGATAACCCGGATCTTCCACACCATAGACGGTTCGTTTATTAAGCAATAGTATTAATTGTTGCAATAAAATTTCTAAACCGGCACCGATGACTATTTGTTCCGGGCTGCAATGAACACCCCTTGCTTGAAATAAATATTGACAAATTTCTTTCCTCAGCTCATATTCTCCCTGTTGATTTCCTGCTAACAATAAATGCCGGTTTTCTTTTTCCATTGTTTGCTTTGCATATTTGCGCCATTTTTCAAAGGGGAAATGTTCGGTATCGACCCAGCCCGGATGAAAGTGATACTTCATTTGTATAATGGGTTGTTGCTCACGGGATGTATTCGTCATTTCCTTTTGAACATACTCTAAATCCTCATAGGCTTGGACAAAATAACCTTTTCTCGGAACACTTTCCACATACCCTTCTGCCACCAACTGTTCATAAGCGGTTTCCACTGTATTTTGGCTAATTTTTAGAAACTCGGCCAATTTACGTTTGGAAGGTAATTTTTCACCAAAAGTTATTTTTCCAGAAGCAATTTCTTTTTTTATATAAATGTATAACTGCTCGTAAATGGGGGTATCACTAGTACGTTCAATGTGAATGGATAACATATCCATTTGAATCACCTCACTGGCATGGTTAATTTTATAAAAACTGACACTTTTAATGGTATCAGGTACTTTCTATAATATAGTAAACTTCTAAAAATGCAATATATTAAAACATTGTATTGGTTCAAACCAATCGGGCATTTTACGGGCGCTTATCATCTACCTTTGCTTCTTTGATTTTCCTAAGCCTTATGGGGAAGATTTAGTGACCGTTAATGCAAAAGAATACTTAAAAGAAATGGAGTGGGGAAAATGGAGAAATTAGTTGGTACAGATAAAGTAAAAAGAGGGATGGCGCAAATGCAAAAAGGCGGCGTCATTATGGACGTGGTCAATGCGGAACAAGCAAAAATCGCTGAAGCTGCCGGAGCGGTTGCCGTAATGGCTTTAGAGCGGGTTCCATCGGATATTCGTGCAGCAGGTGGTGTAGCGAGAATGGCAAATCCCAGGGTTATTGAGGAAGTAATGAATGCCGTATCAATCCCGGTTATGGCTAAAGCTCGAATCGGTCATATTGTTGAAGCACGAGTTTTGGAAGCTATGGGCGTTGATTACATTGATGAAAGTGAAGTACTGACTCCGGCTGACGATGAGTTTCATATTTTAAAAAGTGAGTTTACCGTTCCGTTTGTTTGCGGCTGCCGTGATCTGGGGGAAGCAGCCCGCCGGATTGGTGAAGGGGCTGCCATGCTTCGGACAAAAGGTGAACCCGGAACCGGTAACATTGTTGAAGCCGTTCGTCATATTCGCAAAGTTAATGCACAGGTTCGTAAAGTAGTAAATATGAACGACGATGAACTAATGACTGAGGCAAAAAATCTCGGTGCCCCATTTGAAGTGTTAAAACAAATTAAAGAGGCCGGTCGACTTCCGGTTGTTAATTTTGCAGCAGGGGGCGTGGCAACACCGGCTGATGCAGCATTGATGATGGAATTAGGTGCTGACGGTGTATTTGTCGGTTCCGGTATTTTTAAATCGGAAACACCTGAGAAATTTGCCAGTGCCATTGTTCAGGCTACGACTTATTATCAAGACTATGATTTAATTGCCAAACTGTCTAAAGATCTTGGCACACCTATGAAAGGAATTGAAATTTCAACATTGGCTGCCGAAGAAAGAATGCAAGAACGCGGTTGGTAAGGTTACTTAAAGGTGCCAAATGATCCCTTTCATAACGAATTTTACTCAACTGGAAAATCTCCGGTTATGATTTTTAAACAAACTGAATTATAGCCTAATGTAAAGGAAGTGAGATAAATGAGTGATTTAACAATTGGTGTTTTAGGGTTACAAGGAGCCGTTGAAGAACATGTGAAACAAGTCGAATCATTAGGAATTCACGCAATCATTGTGAAGCGGCCTTCTCAACTAAATGAAATTGACGGGCTTATTTTCCCCGGCGGAGAAAGTACCACCATGCGAAAATTAATTAACCAATACGGATTTTTTGAGCCGTTGATACAATTTTCCAAAGAGCAGAAACCGATATTCGGTACTTGTGCCGGGATGGTTCTTTTAGCAAAAGAGCTTGAAGGGTCGGAAGTTGTCCATCTTGGCCTCATGGATATTGTTGTTAAAAGAAATGCCTTTGGTCGTCAGCGGGAAAGTTTTGAAGCCGACCTTGAAGTTGCCGGATTTGATTCCCCTTTTCATGCTGTTTTTATTCGTGCACCGTATATTAAAAAAGTTGGCGGTGGAGTAGAAGTATTGGCAGAGGTAGATGGTCATATTGTTGCTGCCAGACAAGGCCATTTATTAACGACGGCCTTTCATCCGGAATTGACAGAGGATTCCCGCTTTCTTGAGCTTTTTGTGGAAATGGTTAAAGAAAGCAAAACAAAAACATTCCAAAAGGCTTAGATTTACGAAACGCTTCCGGAACTTCGGAAAACAAATACATCACAAAAAGCTTAGCCAAACAAAACTTAACCCTTCTAAAAGTTGGCAAACAACTTTTAGAAGGGTTATTTTTTGTATGAGGTTGGTGCCCTTAACTTAACGACCTGCGAAAGATATGGATGTAGTGCCATGTTACTTATTACTAAGCTTTCGACGCAGCAACTGCAGCGATGGTTGGATTTATGGCAACCGTGCCTTGTTTCTTATTGCTAAGCTTTCGACCGGGTCATCAAACTGTCTTTAATCAATTCTTGAATCTCCTTTATTTTTCCTTCATTGAATAAATCAACAATTTTACTGCCAACGATAACCCCGTCACAATATTCGCCTAGGTCACGGGCTTGTTCCCCATTAGAAACCCCGAATCCTGCCAAAACCGGGACAGGACTTACTTCTTTTAATGTTTGCAAATACTCTTTTACATGCTCATCATGATGTTGTCTCACACCGGTTGTCCCCATAACCGAAACTGCATACAGGAACCCTTCTGAACGGCGAGCAATTTCAACAACTCGCTCTTTTGGACTCGTTAATGCAACAAGTCTGATAAATGCAATCCCGTGTTGATGCAAAAACCCAGCAATCAAATCTTCCTCTTCTAATGGAACATCCGGAATAATCACACCATCAACACCGGCCCGCACACAAGCTTTGGCAAATCTTTCCAAACCGTAATGAAATATCGGATTTATATATGTCATAAGGATGACGGGAACTTCTCTTCTTGTTTTAAAACTTTCAAGTATTTCCAAAACACCCGCTAAAGTCGTACCATTTTTTAATGCTCTAACCCCGGCCTTTTGAATCGTTGGTCCATCGGCGGTCGGGTCAGAAAATGGGATTCCAAGTTCAATCGCCGCAACCCCGCATTCAGCTAAAAAGCAAATCCGCTCCTCCAACACATTAAGGCCACCGTCTCCCGCCATAATGTAAGGAATAAATAATTTTTCACCACTCGCAAGTTTTTCGGCAAATTTTTGCTCAATCCGTTCCTTACCCATTTATCTTTCCTCCAATCGGCTTTTTACTTGTTCCACATCTTTATCGCCCCGACCGGATAAACAAATAACCATGGTCTCATCCGGCGACATCGTTCTTGCCAGTTTCATCGCATAAGCAACTGCATGGGCACTTTCCAACGCCGGAATAATCCCTTCCGTTTTTGTTAAAAATTGAAAGGCGTCCAGTGCTTCTTCATCAGTTACAGCTTCATATGTGACTCGCTTCGTTTCATGTAAATGACTATGTTCCGGACCGACTCCCGGATAATCCAGGCCTGCCGATATTGAGAAGGCTTCTGTTATTTGCCCATGTTCATCTTGTAAAAGTTTTGACAAGGTCCCGTGCAAAATTCCGACGTCCCCTTTTGTTAGAGTAGCCGCATGCAAATCGGTATCCACACCTTTTCCTGCCGCTTCAACCCCATATAGTTTAACGAACTCGTCTTCAATAAATGGATAAAACATACCGATTGAATTGCTTCCCCCACCGACACAAGCGACGACAGCATCCGGTAACTTTCCTGTCTGTTCAACGATTTGCCGTTTTGTTTCTTTACCGATCACTGACTGAAAATCACGAACGATCAGCGGAAACGGGTGCGGACCAACTGCAGAACCTAGTATATAGTGGGTATCGGTCACATGAGCCGCCCAGTAGCGTAACGCTTCATTGGTGGCATCCTTCAATGTCCCGCTGCCACTGGATACGCCTCTTACTTCAGCCCCTAACATTTCCATGCGAAAGACATTTAATTTTTGCCGTTCAATATCCTCAACACCCATAAACACGATACATTCTAAGCCAAATAGGGCACAGACCGTTGCAGTAGCTACCCCGTGTTGTCCCGCACCTGTTTCAGCAACCACTTTTTTCTTGCCCATCCTCAGTGTCAACAGCGCCTGACCAATTGTATTATTAATTTTATGGGCACCGGTATGATTTAAATCTTCCCGTTTTAAATAAATTTTCGGTCCGCCGAGCTTTTTCGTCAATTGCTCGGCAAAATAAAGCGGTGTTTCCCTCCCGACATATTGTTTTAAATAATATTCCACTTGTTGTAAAAATGCAGGATCATTTTTTGCTGTTTCATAGACTTCCTCCAGTTCCAATAATGCCGGCATTAATAATTCCGGTACAAATCTCCCGCCAAAATTTCCGTATCGCCCTGTTTTATCTGGCATTGTATAAGTTGTCAATGGACTCATCCTTTCCCGTCGATTTTGCTTGTTTAATAAATTCACGAATTTTTTCCGTATCTTTTTTTTCATCTGTCTCTACACCACTGGAAACGTCAACCCCAACCGGACCAACAACCGTAATTGCCTCCCGGACATTATCCGGTGTCAAACCTCCCGCCAAAATAAGTTTGCGACGGTCCAACTCGAAATCCTTTGCAATCTTCCAATCAAATGTTTTCCCGGTACCACCGTGATATTTTCCTTTTGGACTATCAATCAAGTAATAGTCACAAGGATAGGACCTTATTTCAGAATGATTGATTAAATCGGCTGAATATGCTTTGATCACCGGTAATGGTAGTTTTTCGGCTACACTTGCCGGCTCATTGCCATGAAGTTGCAAAAAATCCAAGCCCACCATATTCGCAATCTCTGTCATTTTTTCAACCGTTTCATTAACAAATACACCTACCTTCTTTACTTGTTTCGGCAATGCGTTCGCAATTTCCCGGGCCGTTTCAGGGGTGATTTTTCTCCGGCTGTCAGCAAAAACGAATCCGATAAAATCAGCGCCCCCTTGAACAGCTGTCCGGGCTGCTTCCAAAGTTTGAATACCGCATATTTTCACAAGCATGTATGGCTCACTTCCTTTCCTGTAAAATCTTTGTTTTCATAAAGTGACACTTCCATCAATGGGGGTCTTCCTGTCGGTTAATGCTTTTCAGTTTATATTTTGAAATAATGAAACCTGGAACGATTTAAAAGTTTCTTCCAAATTCTCCGCCCGCATAAACGTTTCGCCGACTAAAACGGCATTCGCCCCGGCATTCCGAACACGTATAACATCTCCTTGTTGCTTCATACCACTTTCACTGATTAAAATCGTCTTCATGCCGCGAACCATCGAAGCAAGCCTTTCCGTTGTTGCCAAGTTTACCTCAAACGTTTTTAAATTGCGGTTATTGATGCCGATTATTTCCGGTTCCAGTCGTAATGCCCGTTCCATTTCTTCCTCATCATGCACTTCCACAAGCACTTCCAAGTCGTTTTCAACTGCATATTGGTACAATTCAGCCAGTTGGGCATCCGATAGGGCAGCGACGATTAATAAAATAATGTTTGCCCCTGCTGCTTTTGCCCGATCTATTTGCACCGGATCAATCATAAAATCTTTACATAAAATCGGTAGCCGGACGGTTTTCCGCACCTGAATCAAATCTTCTATTGAACCGTTAAAAAAAGCTTGGTCCGTTAAAACAGAGATTGCTTTTGCTCCAAGTGCTTCATACCTTTTCGCTTGATCGGCAGGATCAACAGTTGTGTTTATCGCTCCTCTTGATGGTGATGACCGCTTAATTTCAGCAATAATATTCATTTGTGAAGAAGCAGCTACTAAACTTTGAAAAGTCGGGACTGGTTCATAGGCAACCGGTTGAAAGGTTTGACCGGTTAATGTCTTTATCTCGTCTTTTTTCTTTGCAATAATTTCATCTAATATGGTCAACTTAAGACACCCCGCTCGGAACTTTTTTACTGTAATCAATTAAGTATTCCAATCGTTTCAATGCGGCACCCGACTCGATGCTTTCCCTTGCCTTCTCAATTCCATCCTGAATTGAGTTAACTTTTCCGCTCGCAAAAATTCCCAGTCCGGCATTCAGCAAAACCGTATCATAATAAGCACTCTTTTTCCCCTTTAGTACGCTCAATAAAATGTCTGCATTCTCCTGTGCAGTTCCCCCACGAATCTCTTCTTTTGCATAGGTTGGCAAATTGACATCGTCCGGTGACAACGTAAAGGAAGTGATTTCTCCATTGTTTAAAAAAACAAGATGATTATCACCGGCAAGGGTTGCTTCATCGAGATTGCCGGCCCCATTAATCACGACCGCTCTCTTTCTGCCTAATCGATTCAATGCTGTTGCCAACATTTTCAAAAATGTTTTGTCATAAACACCAAGTAATTGAGCGTTCAAATGAACCGGGTTTGTTAAAGGTCCGATAATATTGAAAACCGTGCGGATACCAAGTTCCCTTCTTACTTTTGTAAATGGTTTTAATGACGAATGAACATTGGGTGCAAATAAGAAAGCAATGTTATTTTCCTGCAATAATTCTTCAACATGTTCTTTTGAAAGGGTTAAGGAAACTCCTAAGGCTTCCAGCACATCGGCACTGCCTGATTTACTTGTGATACTGCGGTTTCCGTGTTTGGCAACCTTGATCCCGGCTCCGGCAATGACAAATGCGGACGTGGTACTAATATTGAAACTGAAAGATTTATCGCCACCTGTGCCACAATTATCGATTGCGTCGGTAATGACAGGTATTTTAAACGTAGACTTTGCTAAAATGACATCAACGATTCCGGCAATTTCCTCAGCCGTCTCTCCTTTTGCCTGCATGGCGGTCAGTAAGGCGGCGATTTCCGAATCGGTCGCTTTTTCCAGACAGTATTCCGTTACTTCTTTCATTTCTTCAAAAGTTAAATCTTCACCGCTGATCAACTTCTCCAAATAAGCTTTCATCTTATAATCTCCTCTCTTGTTTTTTGTAAAAAGTTACGAATCATTTGTTTGCCCACTTCTGTACCAATCGATTCCGGATGAAACTGGATTCCGTAAGTTGGAAAATGTCGATGTTGAACAGCCATGATTTCATGATCATCAATGGATTTGGCAACAATCTCCAGTGAGTCCGGGATAACTTGTTCATCAATGACAAGAGAATGGTAGCGCATGACTTCCACCGGCTCCGGCAAATCCGTAAATACCCCTTGACCATTATGAGATATAAAAGAAGTTTTTCCGTGCTTAATTTCCTTGGCCTGCCTTAATTTGCCCCCTAATGCCACGGCAATTGTTTGGTGTCCTAAACAAACACCTAAAATCGGGACAGATTGGTAAAAACGTTGCACTGTTTCGATACAAATTCCCGCTTCTTCAGGCGTACCGGGTCCGGGAGAAATAATAATCGCTTCCGGTTTTAATGCAGCAATTTCCTCTATTGAAATTTGGTCATTACGGACTACTTTTATATTCACTTTTTGCTCGGAAATATATTGGTATAGGTTATATGTGAAAGAATCATAGTTATCAATCAATAAGTACATTTCCCGCCACCTCCATTAATGATTTGGCTTTATTCACCGTCTCCATGTATTCCGTTTCCGGGTCCGAGTCATAAACAATACCCGCTCCGGCTTGTAAATGCGCCTTTCCATCCTTGACAACGAGGGAACGAATGGCCAGGGCAATATTCATATCGAAATTAAAATTGATAAACCCAATCCCGCCGGCATATACGCCTCGTTTCTTGTTCTCGAGCTCATTAATAATTTGCATGGCTCTGATTTTCGGTGCTCCGGAAACCGTTCCTGCCGGCAAGCATGAAATTAAAGCGTCAATGCTAGTAAATTCTTCTCTCAGCTTGCCTTTTACTTCTGAAACAATATGCATCACATGTTGATATTTTTCAATTTTCATATAGGTTGGCAATTCAATCGTACCTATTTCGGAAACACGCCCTAGATCATTCCTGCTTAAATCGACCAACATTCGATGTTCGGCCAGTTCTTTTTCATCTGCCAACAGTTCTTGGACAAGCCGGGCATCCTCTTCTTCGGTATTTCCGCGTGGACGTGTTCCGGCAATTGGATTGGTAATAATGGTCCTCCCTTTCGTCTGTACTAAGCTTTCCGGAGATGCGCCAAGAACAATATAATCTTCAAAATCGATAAAAAACATGTACGGGGACGGATTGGCTTCTCTCAGTCTTTGATACAGGTGAAACGGGTTTTGTCTCAACTCGGCGGTAAACCTATGTGACAAAACGATCTGAAAAATATCACCTTTTCGTATATACTCCTTAGCCACTTCTACATTTCTCTTAAACTCTTCCGCTGTTGTATCAGGGGAAAATTGGATTGGCTCCATTACCGGAACCTTCTCCTGGAACGGATTCACTAAAACGGCTTGGAGTTGCTGTAATCGTTCATTTAATCGCTCTTCCGGTTCATAATCCGGGTTCATCACGATTAAATAAATCACTTGATTTTTATGATCAACGACAATCGTATTTTTAAAAACCATCAGATGAATATCCGGCATTCCAATATCATCCGGAAGATCTTCACCAATATACTCATACTGCCGAATGGTATCATAACTAATAAAGCCAATTGCCCCTCCGTAATACGGAAGCGGGAGATTTACATCGATTTTCGGTAATTGTTTTTTGATGACCGTTAAGGCATTTTCGGTTAATTTTTCTGAACGACCGGTCTCATGATTCATCATAGTTGTTTCGTTTCCTATGCCGATAAATTCCAAGTAAGGATCTTCCCCAAGAAACGAATATTTGCCTTTTTCTTCGTGCTGAAAGGTACTTTCCAAGAGAAACTTTTTCTTCCCGGTCAAACGGAGATAGATATCCGTTGGCGTGAATGTTAAATTTTTTATTCGTTTAAATTTATAAAGCGGTGTTTCTCCCATCATTTTTTCTCCCTTCTTTTTCAAAAATAAAAAGCCCCCTGCAAACACAAACGACTTATGTCTGCAGAGGGCGATTGATTACCGCGGTGCCACCTCTGTTGAAAAGCATTAAATACTTTTCATCTTTTTCGGATACGGGATGAAAATATTTGCATTATATTCATCTGATATCCTATCCGTGTAACGCCGGAAAAACGGGTTTACCTACTTAACATCGGGAAAAATTCGATCTAACTTGCGAATCCACATCCCGTCTTTGTTGTTCAGCCCACCTCTCGTAAGGCCATTCAGCAACTATCCACGTACCGGAATCCCACCAACACCGGCTCTCTGCAACGCTTCAAAACTGCCTACTCTTCTTACTCATCGATTTATTCATGTTCTGTTTTTTCTTTACAAAATGCAAAAAGTCCCTCCATCCGTAAAGGACGAGGGACCGCGGTACCACCTTTATTAGCTGTAACAGCTCACTTTAGCGTTTAAGTATTATAAACTTAAACTGTCTCAGATAACGACAAGACAATATCGCCAAAGCCTACTGCGAAATTTTGGTTCGGTTTGGAAGCTCAGAAGCCCATTCTTCTATCCGATCACACCGGTTCGCACCATCCACCGGCTCTCTTTTTGTGTCAAAATAGAATACTCTTCTTCTTCATCGCCTGAAAATTTTCGATTTATTGAAATTAATAATAAAACAATTCAAATCATATGTCAACAACAAATTTTCTTATTCATTTGTTTGTTGAAAAAACGCCAAGCGCATCCTGTTTTGTTCATTGTAAAATGGATTTCATTAATTTGTTTTTGGAATAAAACCTTTTTCAAGTAAATAGTGAATCACGGTTTGAACAGACTCGGCCAATGACAGTTTTTCTGTATCGATGATTAATTCCGGGTTTACCGGTTCTTCATACGGTGCATCAATGCCCGTAAATTCCTTAATTTCACCGGCACGGGCTTTTTTATACAGCCCTTTTGGATCGCGATTTTCACAAGTTTCCAAGCTGCATTTTACATAAACTTCGATAAATTCCGCTTCACCAATAATCTCTCTTGCTTTGTCCCGATCTTTTTGGTAAGGAGATATAAAGGCTGTCAATGTAATTAATCCGGCATCAACCATTAATTTTGCTACTTCTCCAATCCGGCGAATATTCTCTGCCCGATCCTCGGGACTAAAACCTAAATCTTTGTTTAAGCCAAACCGAATATTATCTCCATCTAAGCGATAAGTGTGGACGCCCAGTTGGTGAAGTTCCTTTTCCACGGCAACGGTAAGTGTGGACTTTCCTGAACCGGATAAACCGGTAAACCAAACAGCGGCACTTTTATGTTTTTTTAATATTTGGCGGTCTTCCTTCGTCACTTTTGAATCATGCCAAACAATATTCGTTGCATTTCCCATTCCATTTCCCCCAAATTCTAATTGTTACCGTTGACTTATTTGAGTAAAAGAAGCAAATCTGTTCTCCTGCGGGGCACTTGGTCCACAGGATGAAGGTAGACATGAGTAGTAACAGGACGACTTTAGTTTTAGCCGGCCGGTTTAAACATCGCAAATAGGTTTGCCACGCGCTTTTTTTCCTTCAATCAGTTTGTTGCATATCCTTTTCTTAATACTTCAGCAACTTCCGGACGCGAAAATTCCTTAGGCAAGTCTTCCCCATTGCGAAGTTTTTCCCGCACCTTTGTGCCACTCAAATGAACATGTGCAGACTTGTCATGAGGGCAAGTTTTTGCTGTCGCCATATTCCCGCATTTTGTGCAATAAAAAGCATGCTCGAATTTTAAAATTTGGATTTCTAATTCATCCTCATATTTGGAAATTAATTCTTGCGCCTCATATGTTCCATAATAGTCACCGACACCGGCATGATCACGTCCGACAATAAAATGCGTGCACCCGTAATTTTTCCGGACAATTGCATGCAAAATGGCTTCTTTCGGTCCGGCGTAACGCATAGCGGCAGGATAAATCACGAGCCTGGCCCGATCTTTAGGAAAATAGTTTTTCAAAATAACTTGATAACTCTCCATTCTTATATCAGCCGGAACATCATCGGATTTTGTTTCACCGATGAGCGGGTTGAGTAACAAACCATCGACAGATTCCAAGGCACATTTTTGAATATATTCATGGGCCCGGTGAACGGGATTTCTCGTTTGAAAACCGACGATTGTTTTCCAGCCCAAGTCGGCAAATAATTTTCTTGTTTCAGCCGGTTCGAAATAGAAGTCTTCAAATTGGCCGTGGTCGATCCGGTTTAATAAATAGACCGGGCCGGCAAAATAAACATCACCTCTTTCAAATAATTTTTTCACACCCGGGTGGTTTAGGTCGGTCGTCCCGTAAACAAGTTGTGCTTCTTTTTCTTTATCAGGATAATATTTTTCCTCCAACCGTAGAATTCCATAGACAATACCATCTTCCCCTTTAAGGGCTATCTCTTTACCAATATCATATAGATCCGCATCATCGTTGGACACGGGGAGAGTAATGGGAATACTCCAAAGCGTACCATCACTAAGGCGCATTTCCTCTATCACCCGTAAATAATCCTTTTCCCCCATGAAACCGGTAAGCGGGCTAAAACCGCCAATCGCGATCAATTCTAAATCTGATAAACTCCAACGATCCAATTTTAATGATTTTAACGATTTTACTATATTTAAATAAAACTCTCTTTCCTGACCCGACAAAACTCGCTGAACCAGTTTTCCACCATGGGCCGGAATTCCTTTTTGTTCTTCCTTCATTGTAACAGCCATTAATACCCCTCCCGTAAAATCAACAAAAACCTTTTATAACTGGATTTTTGCTCCATGTAAGGCACTTCTTGGCACAACGTCATCCCCGAATAAAGGATAATGATTGAACGGTTTCGTAAACACGATCCTTTAATGCTTCCTTTATGTTTGGATGGCTTCCAAGTTGCTTTGATAATATAATTTGCTTTTTTACATCTTTATGCGTAACGATGGTCTTTTGCAAGTCGTTCATTAAAAATCCGGTAAACCATAAATAAGGAACAACCCATACTTGTGAATAGTTACCTTTTAATGACAATGCAAATTCCTCTGCAAAAGACGGTTTACAAGCTGCCAAAAAACAATAGTTTACATTTTTAAAATGGATTTTTTCGCTCAACATTTTTGCAAGCCTTTCAATATCTACTTTCGTTTCCGGATAAGTACTGCCTCTTCCAACCAACAGGATTTTCGCCTGATGATTGATTGGTACACCTGTTTCGTTAATCCGGTCTACTAAAATATCAATTAACCGATCTTGGACACCAAGGGGTTTCCCGTATGCAAAAGATATATTCGGATATTTTTCTTTGTTTGCTTCGAGCTTTCTAGGTATATCAATATAGTAATGGCCGGCACTTAATAGCAACACAGGAATGACAGCGATTTTCGTTACACCTTTTTCAATGAGTTTGGCAATCCCTTGGTCGATATCAGGCTGAGCCAATTCTAAAAAACAACATTCCTGAAACGAAACATCGACCTCATTCATCACCAAAGCAATAAAATCCTGAACTTCCGCTATTGCAGCTAAATCACGACTCCCGTGACAAACATATAAAATTCCCAGCATACACTTTCTCCTCACTAACCGAGTGCTGCCTGAATTGGAAATGCTTGTTGAACCGCATTCCATTCAAACCACTGAATCGTTTCCCTTAACCGGACCACTTCACCAATGACAATCATTGCCGGATTTTGAATATGTTTTGCCTTCTCGATTATATTTTCCAGCGTTCCTGTTACGGTTTCTTGTTTTGTCGTTGTTCCGCAATGGATGATGGCGATTGGTGTGGATGGATTTTTTCCATAGCGAATTAGTCGTTCACAAATACTCGGTAATTGTTTTACACCCATATAGACACAAATTGTGTCCGTTCCCTGTGCCAAATATCGCCAATATTGTTCCGTATCGGCACCTTCTTGTCTAACACCGGAAATAAAAGTAACCGAGGAACTGTAATCTCGATGGGTTAAGGGAATTCCTGCATAGGCAGGGACAGCAGAACCGGCAGTAATCCCCGGAACAATTTCAAATGGGATCCCGCATTTCCTTAACGCTTCTGCTTCTTCAGCTCCGCGTCCAAAAATAAAAGGATCTCCACCTTTTAATCTCGCAACAACTTTACCTTGAGCAGCGAACTTACATAACAAGCTATTTATTTTTTCCTGTGATAACGTATGCTGGTTCGGGCTTTTCCCGCAATAAATTAATTTGGCATCTTTTTTAGCATATGCAAGTAATTCTTGGTTAGCTAAACGATCATAAAGGATTACATCTGAATGTTGGATAATTTTTAAACCCTTAACAGTAATTAATTCAGGATCACCCGGTCCCGCTCCGACTAAATAAACTTTCCCCATCGTTCCACCTCATTCTTTCTTTGTTGGCATCCGCTAACTTTTTATAGACCTTTTAAGGCTGATAAAAATTGTCGTATTCGCTGATTTTCAAGTGATGAAATATCCACTTATCAATGAAGAAATTAACAATATATTTTTTCGTTTAGTGCATGTGTTTTATATGTTTTTGACCGTTTTCGAACCATGAAAATCTAATCCGGAATGAACTTCTTCCACATAACCGGTTCGAATGACAAAATCACCAAACCGCTCTCCTTCTTTTCGTTCTTTTGCATAGTGCTGAAAAATTGGATATAACGCTTCTAAAATTTCCTTTTCCCCAATATTTTCTTTGTATAATTTATTTAAACGATTGCCGGCAAAACCGCCACCCAGATACAGGTTGTATTTTCCGGGTGCTTTCCCGATAAATCCGATTTCTGCCAAAGCCGGTCTTGAGCAGCCGTTTGGACAGCCTGACATTCGAATGACTATTTCATTCTGTTTGAGCCCGACTTCTTTTGTAATGGCTTCAATCTTTTTGAGCAGAGTCGGAAAATACCGTTCAGACTCGGCCATCGCCAATCCGCAAGTTGGGAAACCGACGCAACTCATGGAATTTTGCCATAAAGGAGATGCATATGTTCCGCCAGCTAAATGATATTGTTCTACCAGTTTCTCAATTTCTTTTTTCTTTTTTGCTGTTATATTAGCAATAATGACATTTTGATTCGGGGTTAATCGAAATTCACCGGTATGGATTTTGGCAATTTCTCTTAATCCGGTGAGAAATTGGGTCTCTTCATCGTCTTTTACCCGGCCACTTGGAATAAATAACGTTAAATGCCATTTCTTATTTCCTTTTACCCAGCCAAATTGATCTCCAGTATGGGTAAAATGGAATGGTCTTGCCTCTTCTAATTCCCAACCTAACCGATTTTGTAACTCGGTTTTAAACCATTCAATGCCTCTGGAATCAATCGTATATTTGAGACGGGCATTTTTCCGGTTGGAACGATTTCCATAATCACGTTGAACCAAAACAATTTTTTCTGCCACATCGACTACTTTATCCGTTGGGCAGAAACCGATCACACGGGCAATTTGCGGATACGTACGATAATCGCCGTGGGTCATCCCCATCCCGCCACCAACCGCAACATTGAATCCTTTTAGTTCACCATCTTCTTCAATCGCAATAAAGCCTAAATCTTGGGAGTAAATGTCTACATCATTGGAAGGCGGAACCGCAATCCCAATTTTAAATTTTCGCGGTAAATACGTAGGTCCATAAATCGGTTCAATTTCTTGACCAACGCTTGTGTCGATTACTTTTTCTCCGTCCAACCAAATTTCATGATAGGCAGGTGTTTGCGGCAGTAGATGGTCACTTATTTTTTTTGCCGCTTCATAAACCTCGTAATGAACATCCGATAAATTTGGATTCGGAGTACACATAACATTCCGATTTACATCACCACATGCGGCAAGTGTTGTAAAAAGTGCCTCATTGATTTCTTTCATTGTTTGTTTTAAGTTCCATTTCAAGACACCATGCAATTGGAACGTTTGTCTTGTCGTCAGTTTCAAAGTTCCATTCGCATAAGTAGTTGCAAGTCGATCCATTTCCAACCATTGCTTTGGGGTTGCCAGTCCCCCGGGCATCCGCACACGAATCATAAACTGATAGTCCGGTTCCAATTTTTTTCGGCGGCGTTCATCTCTCACATCACGGTCGTCTTGTTGATAGCTTCCATGAAATTTTAATAATTGATTATCATCGGGAGAAATGGCTCCGGTGATCGGGTCCTTTAATCCTTCCGCAATTGTCCCTCGCAAATAATTACTCTCCCGTTTAATCCGCTCATTATCACTAAGTTTTGTTTTATTTTGTTCCACGCTTTGTCGCCTCCCCTGTTTTAGTAAACATCTCGCTGGTAACGCTTTTGTTTTCGCATTTGATCGATATAAACAGCGGCTTGTTCACTAGTCAAACCACCCTCTTTTTCTAAAATCGTCAGGATCGTTTGATGAACATCGCGAGCCATATGCTTTTCATCTCCACACACATAAACAACAGCCCCGTCTTCCAGCCATTGATAAAATTCTTTCCTTTTTTCAAGCATTCGGTGTTGGACATAAACTTTTTCCGCCTGATCCCGCGAAAAAGCAACATCCATTTTCGTTAACACCCCATTTTTTAACCATTTTTGCCATTCAACTTGATATAAGAAGTCTGAGGAGAAATGTTGATCACCAAAAAATAACCAACTTTTCCCTGTAATTCCTTCTGCTTCACGCTCTTGCAAAAATGCCCGAAATGGTGCTACACCTGTTCCCGGCCCGATCATAATAATTGGTGTATCCGGGTTACTTGGCAGTTTAAAGTTTGGATTTTGATCCACATAGATTGGCAACATATCGCCGGGTTGAATCCGCTCGGCAATTTGAGAGGAACATACACCTTTTCGATTGCGACCATGGGCTTGGAAACGGACGGTACTGATGGTGAGATGTACTTCATCCGGATTTGCTTTTAAGCTGCTGGCAATTGAATACTGGCGCGCCGGCAATTTTCTTAGAATATGAATAAAATCAACGGGTTTAAGTTGTACCGGTCGAAAATCCCGGACAAAATCAAGTAAATCCCGACCATCTAAATAAGCTTTTACTTTTTCTTCATTGCCCGGTGCTGCAAGTTTCTTTAACTCTTCATTATGAAACAGTTCAGCTGCCGCCTGAATAAATGATTTCGTTAGTCTAGTAATCTCAAATTTGGAGAGCAAGGCTTTTCGCAATGAATAAATATCACCTTCCTCGTTAATTTGCATCGATTCTTCCGGGTTCCATCCGAGTTCATTGATTAAACTGTCAACAAGTTCCGGATCATTTTCCGGTAAGATGGCTAAACTGTCTCCCGGCTCAAAAGTCAGACCGGAATCTTCCAACGATAACACAAGGTGGCGGGTTTCTTTATTCGAACCACGACCATTTAAACTAATATTTTCAAGTACTTCAGCCGGATAAGGATTCTTTTTCGAATAAACCGACTGTTTTTCCTCCAACAGAGTAGCCGCCGCTTGCTTTTCCGAAACAGATATGGCCGATGCATTTGCATTGCTTGTTTCATGTAAGACGGCAACTACTCCGCTCATCCATTGTTCTGCCGGATCCTCAAAATCAACATCACAATCAACCCTTGGATAGAGCCGTTCTCCTCCTAATTCTTCCAAACGTTTGTCAAAGTCCTTCCCGGTTTGACAGAAAAATTCGTATGACTCGTCACCTAATGCAAGCACAGAAAATCGGACATTTTCTAATTTTGGTGCCCGCTTACTATGTAAAAATTCATAAAAAGACCGGGCATTTTCCGGGGGCTCCCCTTCCCCATGGGTACTCGTGATGAGTAATAAATCTTGAACTTTCTTCAAATTTTGCGGTTTAAAGTCGTCCATCGAAAATGATTGCACCGGTAATTGTTTTGCTTGTAATTTTTCAACAATCGTACTTGCCAACGATTGCCCATTGCCCGTTTCAGAACCAAACAGTACGGTTACTTCACGAGTTTGAATGGATTGTTCCATTTTCGGGGCAGCTGTTTGATCAACTTGCACGCTTTGTTCATGCCCGGCAATGAACGGGAAGGACAGGAACCCGCACAACCATATTTTTTGTGCTTCGGTTAATGTCGGGATTAACCTGTTCAAATATTCTCGTTGTTCTTCATTAAATGGGCTGTTATTCACGTTAAATTGCAAAACGTTTCACCTCATCATTTCTTATGTTACAATCTATAAAACAGTATTCATATTAAAATAGTATGTTTTTAAATTATGATTATCCAACTTTGCGACAAATGAACCGGGTCTTTATTTGGATTTTTCAATTTTGCAACAAATCCAATCGGTCCTCCATTCGGTTCCCCATTTTGTTTCAAAGAACCGGATCTTTAATTCTGGTTTCCCAATTTTCCAACAAATTAATTTAGTCCCAATTTGATTCCCATTTTGTTTCAATGAACCGGTCCTCAATTCGCCGGGGTATGTAGACCGCATTCTATTTTATTAAAACCGGCCCATCTTCCGGCACGTTGATTATTTGGATCTGTAACCGGCAATGTGCACGGCTCACAACCAATGCTCGGGTATCCTTGATCATGTAAAATATTATATGGCAACTCATTTTGACGGATATATGACCAAACATCTTCCCAAGTCCAGTATATTAATGGACAAATTTTAATAGATTTAAATCTTTCGTCCTTATTGACAAAATCTGTATTCTTTCTGCTTGGAGACTGTTCCCTGCGAAGTCCGGAAATCCAAGCCGGGACTCCATACAAAACTTCTTCCAACGGCCTTATTTTTCGCAAAAAACAACATAAATCAGGCTCTGTTTTCCACAACTCCGGCCCGTACTTTTTTGCTTGTTCCTCCAAAGTCAGCTTCGGTTTTTTTAGTTGAATATTTAAACTCGGGTATTTGATTTTTACTTTTTCAATCAATTCATATGTTTCCTTAAAATGAACGCCGGTATCGAGAAAAACAATCGTTGCTTCCGGTTGAACTTTTGCAATCAGATCCACTAAGACAATTCCCTCTGCCCCAAAGCTACAGGCGTAAACAACGGAATTTCCATATGTCTCATATGCCCATTGTAAAACAGGCAACGCCCCTTTTGTTTCATCTGTAAACCGTTGATTCTTGAAAGGATCATCTGTAAAGTTATCATATAAAATCCGCTGTTCAATCATCATTTCACCCCTAAAAAAATCCCTTCTTCATTTTGATAAATAAGAAGGGATAGATTTAAAAATATTCCTTCTTATCTTCCAGACATTTGTCTGCAGGAGTTGGCACAGTGTTTTTAAACCTGTTGCCGAGGTTTCTTCGGGCCTGTCCCTCCACCTCTCTTGATAAGAATATCATCTTTTCCTATAATTTTAGTATGAATTAAGTTTAAACTGTGTTATTTTAAAAGTCAATAAGTTTTTTGAAAATATGACCTATTTCCCTTTTTGACTCTTTTCTATATAGGCTAAGTACTTGCCGACAACGTCCATATCATAACATTTATACAAAACTCTTGAACCGACCACATCTTCTATTTCATTAAATAAAAAACGTCCCTCTTCATCTAAAATAAAATCAATCCCGACAAAATCAAACTGTGCAAGTTGCGTGATTTTCTTAACCAATCTCTTTTCATCGTCATTCAGTGAATACGGTTCAACCTTCCCACCTAAAGAAAAATTTGCTTTAAAGCTCTTTTCGGAGTATCTTTTGACAGCTGCCAAAATTTCGTTTCCCAAAACAAACACACGAATATCAACGCCGGGATTTGTACAAACTTCCTGCAAAATAAACTCATCACCGGAAAATGCGGCTAGTTTTTCTGTCAATTCCTTTTCGTTAGCAATGAGAAATACTTCTCTTCCTCCGTGTCCGGCAACTGATTTTAAAATAAACGGAAAATCACCGTCAAACTGCTCAACACAAAAATCATGCCGGTTTCCAAGCCAAGTTTTCACAGATTTAATGCCATGTGAGTTGATAAATTGATGGGTTTTCCCTTTATGATTACAAATTTCTGTTATAAAAGCCGAATTAAACACACGGCACCCCATCTTTTCAAAATGCGTTGCAATGATACTATTCCGGCTCCGATTAATAACAAAATTCGGTGTCACTAATCGCTTTCTTCTAGCTTCTGCGTAAAATTGTTCATCAATTCCAAGGAAAAGTTCATCCGTCAAAACAAGGTCAATCGTTAACCCATGTTTCTGTGCCCTTGCGACGAGTTGTTCCGCAAACCATTGATTTTTCTTATAATCATCCCGTCCGTAAATCAGTAAACCACTATGCATTACCAATTCTCTCCATTATGTAATCAAAAATATATTCCGACACGTCGATACCGGTGCAATCAAATACATTTTTTATATGGGCATTGGAATTCACTTCACAGATTATCGGTTCATCATTATCACCAAATAAAAGGTCAACACCGGAAAAATCCGCTCCCACCGCTTGTGATGCTTTTATGGCCAACTCCTTAAAAGTTCGCGGGGGATCGAACTTTTGCATCATCCCGCCATTTGTTACATTCGCACGAAAATCTATCTCATTGAATCTGAGCATGGAAGCCACAACTTGATCCCCAACCACATACAATCGGGCATCTTTACCGGTACTGGATGAAATAAATTGTTGGTAAAGATGAGGCCGGTATAGCAGCTGGTGCCTTTTGACGACCAATTCTTCTCGGTTTTTCACTAAATAAACTTGATCCCCAAACGAACCGTATGCTTCCTTTATAACAATCGGATAATCAAATTCCTTTTCCACTCGATCAATAAATTGGTCATTTGGATCTATCGTACCGGGAAACATCATTGGTGAAAATAACGTTTTCGGCATTCGTATTCGTTTATTTGCTAATGTTTGAAATGTAGCGATTTTATCATCACATATTTCAATGGCATTTGCATTATTGAAAAGTTGATAACCTAGTCCTTCCAACTGTTTGGCCAGCCGGATATCTTTATCTAAAAACAGAATAAAATCAGGCTGAAACAAACCATCCTTTTTTACATGCAAAGAATTATCCATGACGAAACTATATATGTCGTTGTTTTTAACCGGTTGTAATTCGATTCCTTTTTTTGCTGCAGCGGATATGTACATATGGTTGATTTCCAAAAATTTTTTAGAAATTAAACCACCGTTGTATATTAACCAGCCTTTTTTATTCATAAATACATCACCTTACCTGTTCAAGCTATCTGAAATCATTATATAGAAAAAATACCACAAAGTAATCCGCAAATTTTCACTTGATCGGATGAGCGGATATTTTTTAAAAATATTGACATATATAAATTCAAAACCTATAATCATAAATAACCTGTAACTAATCCTCTGCTGTTGGATCAGTGGAGGTTTATTTTTTAAACGGAATGAAGAGTGAGGGAGAGAATCAGTGAAAAAAAGAATATTGGATTTGCAACCTTATAAGCCGGGGAAATCACCCGAAGATATAAAACGAGAATATAATATTGATAAAGTCATTAAATTGGCTTCAAATGAAAATCCATATGGTTGCTCGCCTCATGTGGAAACTACTGTTTTAAGTTCACTTCATGATACAGCCACCTATCCGGACGGTTATGCAACAGAGCTTAGGAAAAAGGTTTCCGATCATTTACATGTTGATGAAAATCAGTTGTTATTTGGAAGCGGGCTTGATGAAGTTATTCAAATCATCAGCCGTGTTCTTTTATGTGAAGGGGACAATATAATAACAGCCAATGAAACCTTTCCCCAGTACAAACATCATGCGATCATTGAAGGTGCGCAAGTTCGGGAAATCCCGCTAGATAACGGTTCTTTCGATTTGGACGGAATGTTTCAAGCGATTGATGATCGTACAAAAATCGTATGGATTTGCAACCCGAATAACCCGAGCGGAACTTATTTAAATGAAGAAACACTGGTCCGGTTTCTGGAAAAAGTTCCCCCGGAAATTGTGGTCGTCCTTGATGAAGCATACTATGAATATGTAACAGCCGATGATTATCCAAATTCTATCCCTTTATTAGCGCATTTTAATCATTTAATCGTTTTACGGACATTTTCAAAAGCTTACGGTCTGGCCGCTTTCCGAATCGGCTATGCAGTCGGCAATGCTCAACTAATCGAAAAAATCAATATTGCCCGGCTCCCGTTCAATACTTCAACATTTGCTCAACAGGCAGCCCTCGCCGCACTTGAAGACCAAGATTTTGTCAAAGAATGTGTCCGGAAAAACGCTGAATGTCTGAGAGATTTTCAACAAACTTTACAGAGACTGAACGTTGAATATTATCCGTCCCAAGCTAACTTTATCTTTGTTCGAATGGCTTCACCAATGGAACTGTTCAACTTTTTCTTGAAAAAAGGTTATATTGTCCGTCCGTTTCCAAACGGGGTTCGAATCACCATAGGGACAAAAGAGCAAAACAAAGAAGTTTTAGCCGCCCTTGAAGATTATGTGAAAGGCCATGTTTTCAACTAGAAAACGAATTTTTGCAATCATATTTTTTGATATAACCGTGCTGCTGATTGGACTTCAGCAGCTTTTGCATGTGCTCGATAAAAAAAGATCATTGTATGTCGAGGTTTCCATTTTGATTGTTGAAACTTACTACCTTAAATGTACAAAAGATCCCTGTCACATCCCATGAATTTTCGGAAAAATTCCGTTTAAGTAGCATCCATCTCCATACTGTAATAAAATGTGTTTATGAGAATACTGTGGAGGTGAGGCCATGGATCCGGTTGAAATTATGTTACATGAAAACCGTGTTGTTCCCAATTACCATCCCGTCATTAGTGCTGAAACACAATTAGTGGTTGGTTATGAAATTGAAGCATTTTTTCATGAAGAGGATGGTACTGTACAAAGTATTGACTGGTTTTTCAAAGATTTGACCATTCCCGATGAATTTCGTCTGGAACTAAGTCGCCTTTTACTGGAAAAAGCGATCGAATATCAAATGAAAACAGATCCTTCCATGTACATATTTTTCACTTATGATACGAACCTGCTTATGAAAGATCGAGGCGAATGTTTAGAAAAATTTCTAGACATATATACCAAAAAAGGATTCGATATAAACAAACTAATCATCCAGTTAAAGGAAGAGTTTAAAACAGAAGAAATGGATTCAGTCCGAATTTTGTTCAACTATTTTAAATCAATAGGTATTCGAATCGCTCTTGATGATATCGGTGAACGGAGCGGCAGTTTTGATCGCTTAGCATATTTGAAACCCAGTGTGGTAAAAATTGATGTTGGATTTTTAAAAGATAATGATTCGCCGCATCTATACAGAGATGTACACCATTCACTTTCATTATTATCCCAAAAAATCGGGGCAACTTTAATGTTCAAAAATATATCTACTTACCATCAATTAAATCATGCTTGGCGTAATGGGGGTCGATTTTATCAAGGCAATTACTTAATCAGAAGCGGACAAGAGTATGTTCCCATTGATTGCTGTCAAGAAAAAATGAAAAAAGACTTCCAGTTATTTGTTAATTATGAGCGGAAAAAAATTAAGGCGCAAATGACGTTAACAAATGCAATCAATCAACAATTAAAATCAATTTTAACGTCTATTCATTCGGATGATCCGCTTGATGAAACGATCTTGAAAATCGGAAAGGCATGCTCCGATTATGCATTTCGTGTGTATATATGTAATGAAGAGGGTTTGCAACTTTCCGCCAATGCTGAGAAAGATAATGACGGCAATTGGAGTTTAAAAGAGGAAATCCGTAATAAAAACTGGAGCTGGCGACCGTATTTTTTTGAAAATATCGCCCGGATGAACATAGAGAAAAAAGGCATTTTATCCGATTTATATACAGATATCGAGAAAAACGAACAAATCCGGACATTTTCCTATCCAATATCCGATACACTATATGTTTTCCTTGATATTCCTTATGCCTATTTATATGAGCAAGAAGGTCTATTGTAATATGATGAAACTTGGGGCTGTCCTAAAAGTACAACTTCTATAATTTTATTGCTAAAAGAATAGGTTCGGTTGACTTTCGTTTTGGTGGCGGACGCTTTCCGCGGGCACGGCCTCAGCCGCTTCGTCGCTCGTTTCCTCGCTCCTGCAGGGTCTTCGGCTCGCGCTGTTCCCGCAGGAGTCGCCGCCACCCTCACTTCAATTAGCCTATACAAATTGGATTAATTTTTGACTTTCTGGACAGCCCCTTCATTCATTCTGCAGCTTTTGTTCAGTGGAACTTGCCGCCACTTCAGACAGCGTATAATTTGTATAATCCTTATCTCCCTCTTTCACCGATTGATCGACAACTCTCCATGACAATAATAATGAGCCACCGATAATCCCCAATAATGTACCTACGAATAATCCCCCGAGGGCACCTAAAATCGATGCAATAGATAAAAAGATCGTAATAATACCAAAAATAATGTTTAATCTTGTATAAAAATAACTCAGAATTCCTATAATCGTCATTAGTCCCCCAAACAGAAGACCTAACACGACAAAATTTCCCGGGCGTAATGCCACTTCAAGCAAATGAATCGGCATATACAGAATAATTAAGCCAGCAAGGAGCGAAAATGTCGCTCCCCAAAACGGCCTGCTCATCCGCCATCTTTTAAATTTTTTTCTAAAGTTATGAAATTTGTCCATCATTAACACTCCCAGACAAACAGGCTATTAATTTTTCACAAACTCAACTTTTAATCCTGGCAATGTGACCATTTCTTGGAATAAATAATGGGTTTCAATGTTACCGTTTTTAATTGTCACCGTACTCGCCCCTTGCGTAAACCCTTTCTTAACTGCTTCAGGATCATTGGCTTCTACATAGTTTTCCGAAATATCCATTTTAGTAAACACTGCATCCCCTTGTACGAGTGCAGCTTTTTGGATTAACCCTTTAATTTCTACCGGGGTACCTTTATTACCGGCGGAAATTTTGACAGTGTACTTCCCTAAAATTGGAATATCCACATTTTTCGAAATGACCAGATCTGTAATTTTTGCATTTTGAATATCATTGTCAAATACCGGTTTTACATGTGCTTGGGAATTTTTACTTGGATCACCATACAGGTCTCCATATAATTTAAAGCCGGTACCTGTCATCTCAGTAAAGGAAACATTAAACTTACCAATTCCGCCAACCCCCGCTGCGTAAACCACACCGTTAATTCCTAATGTAAAGAACACCCCCCCTAACAAAATGAAGCTTGCCAATAAAGCGGAGAAAAACCATTTTTTAGAAGTTTTTCCTATTAAAATAGTCTCACTCATTTGAATACCTCCTCCCATTTTTAAATGAAACCGCTTGATGTTTTCAGTTTATTATAATTATTATAAAAATATATTCCTAACTTTGTCGGTAATTTATTTTTTGGACCTACAAAGGTAGGAAACAATCAGGATAAACGTGAATTGAAAAACTAACAACGTTTACTGTACCAAAAAATGATGAATATGATATAAATAGGTTAATAAAGGTAAAGAAAACTCGGGCGTCCGAGCCTTTAGGCGAGAGCAGAGCCGTAGTTCACCGAAAAAATATAAAATTTTTTCGGCTGCGATGTATCCCGTGAAGCTTTCCTTGTGCACTTATGCGTTAGGAATGTAGAAATTGAAAAATTTCTACTTTCCTATTAGCCGAAAAATACTTTCTTCTGTCGAACATCATAAAGTTACACATACTACATTTTTGCTTTTTTTGACAGTCACCTCGTCCTAGGTTAAAATATCGGTATTTAATAATAGCTTTGGTTCAAAAACAATGAGTCTGGAAGTTCTCAGAAGCTACTGGCGTCTAGGTAACGGAGCATATTTTTTCGCACATGATAAACTCCAGAAAATTTTTCGCTTTTTTTACTTTTTGAATCACGCAAAGAAATTTTGACATGAGGTGATGGACCATGCATCAAACGGAACATATTTTACAAGCCAAAAATTACATAATGGAAAAAATAAATCTCAAGCCGGAAATCGGACTCATTCTTGGCTCCGGACTTGGCGTGCTTGCCGAAGAAATTGAACATGCGGTAACCATTCCATATGATGAAATTCCATATTTTGCAAAGTCATCCGCCATTGGACATGCCAATGAACTTGTTATTGGAGAATTGATGGGGAAAAAAGTAGTTACGATGAAAGGGAGATTTCATTATTATGAAGGATTTACTTTGGATGAGGTTACTTTTCCCGTTCGGGTTATGAAAGCACTCGGTGTTGATTCTTTAATTATTACCAATGCCTGTGGAGCAGTTAATACGAGTTTTCAACCGGGAGATCTTATGCTCATTTCCGATCATATTAATTTGGTTGGGACAAACCCGTTGATTGGACCAAATAATGATGAACTCGGTATACGTTTTCCGGATCTCTCTCAATTGTATACACCTGAACTTCGAAATTTGGCAAAAAAGGTAGCCGCTGATTTAAACCTCCCTATTCAGGAGGGTGTATATGCATGGTGGAGCGGCCCAACCTATGAAACTCCGGCAGAAATCCGTATGATACGGACGTTGGGAGCGGATGCCGTCGGGATGTCAACCGTTCCTGAAGCAATCGTTGCCAGGCACAGTCATATGCAAGTATTGGGGATTTCATGTTTAACCAATATGGCCAGCGGAATTTTGAACCAACCGTTAAGCCATGATGAAGTTATTGATGTAGCAGGGAAAGTGAAGGTAAAATTTATTTCCTTGATAAAAGAGATTTTAAAAGAAATGAATTAAGGAATTGCCGCGGGACCCGTTTTGAAAACTTCCTTTCAATAAAGGAGTTCTTGTCTATGGGTCCCTTTTTCAAAATTTTATTTCCGTTTTTATTCTCACCAATAAAATCAAATGCGATTGAAAAAAAGATTTGCCCGCTAGCCTCTTCATTCACACTAATTTATGCTGATACCATTTTTCCCCGCGAAATCTTAAGTAAAAGACTATTCCGCGGACAGACCACTCTATGATCATAGCAGCCCACACACCGATAATCCCAAACCCTAGCGTTATTCCTAAAATATAGCCAAGAACAACCCGGACAAACCACATGGAGAGCAATGCGGCTACCGAAGTAAAATTCGAATCCCCGGCTGCCCTCAATGCGGCAGGCATAATAAATGCGCCTGACCATAATATCGGTTGAGCGATAGCTGACATAAGTACGATAATAAAAATCGTATGAATAATTTCATTCGGTGCACTGAACATTTTCATCAACAAAGGGAAAAGTGGCATTAACACGGCGGATGTTACAATATAAAACAGTGATGACAAACCAATGAAAGACATAGTAAATCGCCTTGCATCGCGAATGTTTCTCCTGCCGATACATTGCCCAACGACAGTAACAATCGCAATACTGAGTGCATTCGGACCGATTTGAAACAGTAACGTAATGGAACCGGCAATTGCATTTGCAGTCAAAGCCAGCGTCCCTAATTTAACGATAAATGTTTGGGTGATCAGCTTTCCGCCATTGAAAAATAATTGCTCCGCAGCAAACGGGATGCCGATAAACATCACCTTTTTTAAAATGGAAAAATCCAAGTGTAAAGCCTCTTTGATTCGAAACCGGATCGTGTGATTATATTTTATAATATAAAGTAAGGAAGCGGCCATCCCTATGATTCTTGCCGTGATAACAGAAATAACTAAACCTAAGACGCCTAAATCAGCAATTGTGATTAGAATAACATTCAAAATCGTATTAACAAGATTCATTAGTAAAGAAAGCACCAGAACCGGTTTCGTTTCCCCAACTCCTCTTAATCCGCCGCAAACAGCTTGATAAATGGCGATGAAAGGATAAGAAAAACAACTCCCGATTAAATAAAGTTTCGCATTATGCAAAACATCTGCTTCTGCATCCCCAAACAACAAATTCAATGTAGGTCCATGAAAAATGATAACGAGGACACTAAGTAAAACGGAAAAAATGGTTACCGCTGATACTGCTTGTGTCGCAGTCTTGGTGACCATTTTCCGATTCCCGATACCTTTATATTGAGCAACGATGACCGTACCACCAGTAGCAATAGCAATAAATACGTTTACTAAAAAAATATTCAGGGAGTCAACCATATTAACGGCACTAACTGCAGCAACCCCGGCTGAAGCAACCATCGCCGTGTTCAGTAAGCTCATGAAAATTAAAAAGGCTTGGTCGACTAAAATCGGAATAATGATCGAGATAACTTCTTGATAGCGAATGGAGTCACCGGTAAAGTATTTATTTAGTAAATAGATCGTTTTTTGTTTTAATTTTGATCGCGTACGGTTTTCATTTTGAGCCGGCAGTTGACGTCGGCTCTTTTGAATCAATTTTCTTTTATTCATTATTCAACACTTCTTTGTCACGTATTTATAAATAAAATCATTAATTTAATAATAGAACATGGACTATTAATTATAACATGTTCTATTATGGATTACAGGGGTTTTTATGAAAAATTTCGTAAGCTTTGTCTTCAAAAAATCGAGCTCCCCGTTCCGTAAATCATCTTTCCTTACTGGATAAAACATTTTCATGTAGTTTATCAAAAGTTTACTTTACTGAAATGAAAAATCAGGTTCCTGTTGAATATACTAAAAATAGAACTGGCTATTTATATATGAAAGGAGTATGAGAAAATTCCCTGTTTTCAATGACAAATTTCAGAATTTGACAGAAAAAAACATGTCTTTTGAAGATGTGTTTCAACATATTATCCGGTTTATGCAAAGTGATCCGACCGGAAACTATCGACTTATGTTCGGTACAGATTCCCAAGTTCATAAAGATGACACGAGATTCATTACCGGAATTGTCATTCAGCGTGAAAGAAAAGGAGTCTGGGCATGTATTCGTAAAGTGATTGTTCCAAGGAAAATGACAAATTTACACGAACGGATCTCTTTTGAAACAACTTTAACAGAGGAAGTGGTTTCGTTATTTACTGAAGAAAAGAAAAACCGATTGATTGATATTATCTTGCCAAATATATACAGAGGAGCCAGTTTGATCATTGAAGGACATATCGATATAGGTGCAGGTCGGAAAAATAAAACAAGAAAGTTTGTAAAAGAAATGGTTTCCCGTATGGAATCGATCGGGGTGGAACCGAAAATAAAACCGGAAAGCTTTGTCGCAAGCTGTTATGCGAATCGCTATACAAAATAACGGTAGTGTACTTGGACTTGGTCCTTGGTGAGTTTTTAAATAGTCGCTATACAGATAACTGTATGAAACATCTAGTGTACCGGGATTGTTGGAGTAGCAAGCAGTTTTGCGAATTGATATAAAAAATAGCGGTATAACATCTGCTGTACCTAGATTGATGAGGTTTTTACAATTGATATAAAAATCATGCTTATCAGGAGTCTATCCGATCGCCATTGTGAGTACACACCGATGTAATCAGAGGACGAGAGTGGCCAAAAGTCAACTATCATTAAAAAGTCGGATAGGCTCCAATGTATTTACCAAAAAATTTCTGTGTGCAACGAATGATTTTTCTTACAATGAGATGCCTCCCCGGAATCCGCCACTTTTACTTTCAACTTTCCAATAAGAGCTAAACCTCCAATTATGAGCAGATTTAAGATATAATATTATCGATAATAATTCTAGATTGGAGCCTTGAGAAATGTTACGAGCGGAAAATCAAGCTATTGCACATTCAAATATAATCAAACAACTTGAAACAAAACAAAAAACACTATTTAGTTTAACGACACCGATTGATCCATTTGATCCGGTTGTCTTTTATAAACAGGGCACTCCAAATACAGAAGGAAAACGATTTTTCTGGAAGAGTGCTAATGAAGATTTTTATTTAGTTGGCGTTGGAGCTGCTTTACTATTTTCCAACCTAGCTAAAAAAAATCGTTTTGATGATATTCATCAATTTTGGAAAGATATCGTTCAAAATGCTGAAATAGAAGGTTCCTCCATAATCGGAACGGGACCGCTTCTTTTCGGCGGCTTTTCTTTTGACCCGGATACAGGAAAAGAACAAGAATGGAGCGATTTTGGAGACACCTTCTTTTATTTGCCAAAATACATGCTGACAGTCGTAAATGGTCAACACTTTTTAACCTTTAACCAAATCATGGATCCAGCTGGGGAAAACAAAACTTCCCAATATAAACATATAGAGGAATACATGAACGATTTATTGGCCCGGCAATCGACTGTTGCTGTTGAACAAGTCTCGATGACTTCATGTACGGAAATAGGACAAGCCGAATGGGTGAAAGCAGTTGAAGATATTGTAAACCTGCTAAAATCCACCGATATAAAAAAAGTCGTTTTGGCAAGAAAAATGATCATTGAATTTACGAAATCGCCTTCCATTGCAACAGTTTTGGAACAACTAAGAAGAAACCAACCCGGTAGTTTCGCGTTTGCATTAGAATCCGGTTCCAGCTGTTTTCTGGGGGCATCGCCGGAACGATTAGTGAAAAAAACCGGTGAAGAAGTATTATCCACATGTCTAGCCGGATCTGCACCAAGAAGCAAAGATCCGGGTGAAGACGAATGGCTCGGTAAGAATTTATTAAATGACGCAAAAAACCGATATGAACATCAGCTGGTTGTAAACATGATCAAAAATGCACTAAATCCCATTTGTACGAACTTAATTGTCCCGGAAGAGCCGATTTTAATGAAAACACCGGCCATTCAACATTTATATACACCAATTACAGGAAGGGCCAAAGCAGGACAATCGATTTTCAAAATGGTCGAACGGCTTCACCCAACTCCTGCCTTAGGAGGAGTACCTACGATAGAAGCATTGAAAATAATCCGTGAAAAAGAAAAAATGGATCGCGGACTCTATGCCGGTCCAATCGGTTGGACAGATTTTCGAGGCAATGGCGAATTTATCGTTGGCATACGTTCCGGCTTAATTCAAAATAACAATGCAATATTATATGCAGGTTGTGGATTAGTCCCAGATTCAAATCCGCAAGATGAATTAATCGAAACACGAATAAAGTTTCGCCCTATGCTGCATGCGCTGGGAGGAGAAGAAAAATAAATCATCAAGAAGCATTATTTTATCGATATGAAATTGATTTATGAGTGGTTTGAGGAAGGAGAAAAACAATGAATCATCAAGAAGCACTAACCGAATATTTAGCCGCATTCGTTTCCGGTCTTGTTCAAGCAGGAGTAAAAGATGTTGTGATTAGTCCCGGGTCTCGCTCAACCCCTCTTGCTTTACTAATTGCAGAAAATCGCGATTTAAATGTGTATATGAATATCGATGAACGATCTGCCGGATTTTTTGCACTCGGTATGGCAAAAGCTTCCCAAAGACCGGTTGCTTTATTATGTACATCCGGAACTGCAGCAGCCAATTATTTTCCTGCTGTTGTCGAAGCAAATCTATCAAGAGTTCCGCTAATCATTTTAACGGCAGACCGGCCTCATGAACTAAGGGATGTCGGTGCCCCGCAAGCCATTGACCAAATCCATCTATACGGAAATCATGTTCGTTGGTTTACTGACTTGGCCTTACCTGAATTTGGACAAGAACAGTACGCATTTAATACCGCTGTACGGGCGATAAAAGAAGCAACAGGCCATTTACAAGGACCGGTTCACCTTAATTTTCCATTGCGTGAACCGCTCCTACCAATACTAGAACCATATCCTTTCACTGAAAAAATAAAAGAATTGAAGATTAGTCAAGGAAATCTTACTATATCCAATGAAACAGCACGTGAAATAGCCGAGCAAATCCAACAAATTGAAAACGGTCTGATCATTGTTGGTGATATCGATAAACCTGAATTGGCCGAGGCGATCCATCAATTCGCCCAATTAACCGGTTACCCAATTGTTGCAGATCCGTTGTCCCAATTGCGTGGAAGCACAACTGCCGATTCTCAAGTCATTGATAGTTACGATGCGATTTTGAAAAATGAACAAGCTGTAAACTTGCTGAGACCGGACCTTATTATTCGCTTTGGGAGTATGCCTGTATCGAAACCGCTCACTCTATTCCTAAAAAAATGGCGGCAGTCACCGCATATTATTGTCGATGGCGGTTCCGGTTGGCGTGACCCGCAAAACTTGGGAACAATGATGGTTCAATGTGATGAAGCAATATTCTGTCACACAATCAAGGCGTTTTTTACAGAAGCACGGCAGACACAATATTTTTCAATTTGGAAAGACTTAAATCATATCGCGAAGGAAACTATCGCTTCTTACTTAAAATCAATGAATGATCTTGACGAAGGAAAAGTTATTTATGAACTAGCAAAAGTGATCCCGGAAAACAGTACCATTTTTGCCGGAAACAGTATGCCGATTCGTGACGTGGATACTTTTTTCCATCAAACGAGGAAAAATATACATCTAATGGCAAATCGCGGAGCAAACGGAATTGACGGTGTCGTCTCCACGGCAATCGGAGCCGCTGTATACAGAAACCCGCTTTATCTTGTGATTGGGGATTTATCGTTTTTCCATGATTTAAACGGGCTGCTTGCCGCAAAATTGAATGATATTTCCATCAATATTATTTTAATTAACAATGACGGTGGAGGTATATTCTCATTTCTCCCGCAATCCAAGCTTGATAGACATTATGAACTGTTATTTGGGACACCAATCGGCATTGATTTTTCCTATGCGATGAAAATGTATGGCGGAGAATATTGTAAAATAACCAATTGGGGAGAATTTGACCAAGCAATTGAAGCAACGGCCGAAAAAAGCGGGATTCATGTTATTGAAGTTCAAACCAATCGGCAAGCGAATCTTGAATCCCATCGCAATATGTGGCGACTTATCGGGGAAGAAATAGACCGGTATTTTGAGGCGATGAAAAATGGTCATTAATCTAAACGGTGTCAACTATTATTACGAAATAGCCGGTAAAGGGGAACCTCTAATGCTATTGCATGGATTTACCGGAGATGTTTCAACCTGGAAGCTGTCCCGGTTATCGGATTCCTTTAAAGTTATTACAATTGATATTATTGGTCATGGTAAATCGGACGCACCGGCCGATCCGAATAGATACACAATGGAAGCTGTGGCAAAAGATTTATGCGACATGTTAAATATTCTGGGCATCAACCGAATTCATTTGCTGGGTTATTCAATGGGCGGCCGGCTTGCTCTAAGTTTTACCATGTTCTATCCGGAACGTGTAAAAACATTAATTCTTGAAAGTAGCTCCCCTGGTTTAAAAACCGAGGAAGAAAGAAAAAACCGCATCCGGCAAGATGAGCATTTGGCAAATACTATTTTAGAGGACGGAATCGAGCATTTTGTCAATTATTGGGAAAACATACCGCTATTTAAAAGTCAAACCCAGTTGCCGGAACAAGTGCAAAAATCGATCCGCAAACAACGCTTAAAGAACTCCCCGCTTGGATTGGCAAACAGTTTACGGGGAATGGGTACAGGGAGACAACCTTCTTGGTGGGATCGTCTCCAGAAATGCGAAATCCCTGTACTTTTGTTAACCGGTGAAATTGATCAAAAGTTTTGCCAAATTGCCAAAGAAATGGAAGCTGACTTACCTAATTGTCAGCGCATTGTCTTCCCGAATGTCGGACATGCAGTGCACTTGGAAGACCCAGTATCATTCGAGCAATCAATTTTACGCTTTTTAAGTAAATAGAGTGCCTAATACTCATTTCATATAGTATTCGATCAAAACAGTTTTCACTTTTTAAATAAATAGAAGTGCCTAAAATGTTTTTTGCTTGTTTCAGCTATCATTTGACCAATCGGTTTTACGTTTTTTATGCATTTAGAGTACCAAAAATTGGTTATTACTCGTTTCAACTATCATTCGTTCAAACGATTTTTTCAGCTAATTTAATTTGGTTTTTTATAAAATAAATTTCATAAGAAGGTAAATTACATGGAGATTGAAAAAGTAATATTAAGGGTTATTGAGATGCCGTTAAAAAAGCCTTTTACAACTCATCTTACAACAGTCACAACAAGGGAGTCGATTATTGTTGAAGTAGTTGATAAAGACGGGTTATCAGGATTTGGCGAAGTGGTGGCTTTTTCTTCCCCATGGTATACAGAAGAAACGGTACAAACCACCTATCATATATTGCAAGATTTCTTGATTCCAATCCTATTTCGCACAAAAATTGAACAGCCGCAAAACGTATCTCAATTATTTGCCAAGATTAAAGGAAATCATATGGCAAAAGCGGGACTGGAAACAGCGATATGGGATTTATATGGAAAAAGAAACAACCGATCCATTGCAGAAATGATCGGGGGAGAACGAAAGCAAGTTGCCGCCGGAGCAGTCGTTGCCGCTAAAAACAAGATAGAAGCGATTGAACAAATAGGAAAATTCCATGTCCTTGGATATCAGCGAATAAAGATTAAAATTCAGCCGGGGCTTGATTATTCCTATATAAAGGAGATTCGCCATCAGTTTCCCGATCTTCCGTTAATGGTCGATGCTAATTCTGCTTATTCATTGGATGATGTAAAAAAATTGCAGGCTCTTGATGAATTTCAGTTGATGATGATTGAGCAACCATTGGGGGACGATGATCTAGTCGAACATGCGATTTTACAAAAACAAATCCAAACACCGATTTGTTTAGATGAAAGTATTGTCAGTTTCCATGATGCAAAAAGTGCGATTCAATTAGGCAGCTGCCAAGTGATGAATGTGAAAATTGGACGTGTCGGCGGATTGCAAAATGCACTGGACATCCATCATTTATGTAGAAAAAATCAAATTCAATTATGGTGCGGCGGCATGATTGAGTTTGGGATTTCAAAAGCGTTTAACCTTGCACTCGCCTCATTACCCGGCTTTACCCTTCCCGGCGATATACCGGCTTCGACAAACTATTGGGAGGAAGATATTACCGAACCGGAAATTGAAGTAAAAAACGGGTGGATTTCTGTACCCGACAAAGCGGGAATCGGCTTTTCCATAAATCAAAAACGATTGCATGCAGTGACAGTACATAGGGAAATTTATCAAAAACGTGCTGTTTAGGAAACAGGGCCGCTTTGTGCGCGACGTACAAACTGGTTGGCAAAGGCTGTTCATCATTATTTTCATTCTTATTTGAGATTCGCATATTTTAAAGACGGCTGGGATGTTTCATCGATATAAAAGAGGATTTTTTGCCCAAAATAGTGATGAGAACAGGGCTCGTCGCCAAAATTGAGCATTTCTCACCTCAAAACGACGACGAGAATGGGTCTCGTCGCCAAAAAATGATATTTTTCACCCAAAATTGGCGACGAGAACGGGTTTCGTCGCCAAAATTGAGTCTCTTTCGACGTAAAATAGTGACGAGAATGAGGCTCGTCGCCAAAAAATAGAGTTTCCTGCCTCAAAACCACGACGAGAACGGGGCTCGTCGCCAAAATTGAGCATTTTTCACCTCAAAATGACGACGAGAATGGGTCTCGTCGCCAAAATTGAGCATTTCTCACCTCAAAATGACGACGAGAATGGGTCTCGTCGCCAAAAATGAGGATTTCTCATCGCAAAATGGTGACGAGAACGGAGCTCGTCGCCAAAATTGAGCATTTCTCATCGCAAAATGGTGACGAGAACGGAGCTCGTCGCCAAAATTGAGCATTTCTCACCTCAAAACGACGGCGAGAATTAGGCTCGTCGTCAAAAAATAGAGTTTCTCACCTCAAAACGACGACGAGAACAGGGCTCGTCGCCAAAAAATGATGTTTTCCACCCAAAAATGGTGACGAGAACGAGGCTCGTCGCCAAAATTGAGCATTTCTCACCTCAAAACGACGGAGAGAATGGGTTTCGTCGCCAAAAAATAGAGTTCTCCGGCTTAAAACGACGACGAGAATGGGGCTCGTCGCAAAAAAGTCGAGTGTCCCGCCTCAAAACGACGACGAGAACGGGGCTCGTCGCCAAAAAATGATGTTTTCCACCCAAAAATGGTGACGAGAACAGGGCTCGTCGCCAAAAATAAGCATTTCTCACCGAAAAACGACGACGAGAACGGGGCTCGTCGCCAAAAATGAGCATTTTTCACTCAAAATTGGCGACGAGAATAAGTTTCATCTATTTATATGCTCTTCTAAGGTGCGAAACCAAGATTCTTATTATAATAGAACAAAACAAACAGGCTGTTCAAAAGAAGAATCCACTTTTGAACAGCCTTTCTTTTTAGTCAAATTTACTTTGTAAGTCTTCCGCTAATTTAAAAACCATGATTCGTTCGCCGGTGTTTGTACTGATATCTGTGTAAAAACTTGTAACTTCATGACCGGTAATTTCAAAAATGATTTTTTTTAACTCATCTGCACCCGATTCTACCAAACTATTGCGATTCTCTTTGACAGACAGCAATCCTTCCTTATCTTTACAAAGTGAATATTCGGCAGGGGTTAAAATACCACGCAACGAAACAATAATCATATCACGTAAAATATCTGATTTTACAGAAATGGACCCGCGTCCTAGATATGTTTTTTCCCAATGTGTTAAAGCTTTGCTGATCTCTGCCTCAAGCGCTCCTTTTGTTTTCTCCATCATCTTTTCCCTTTCTTTATCTATATCTCTAAACCATCATGATAAAATTATATCAAATAACGAAATGTATCCATAATTTTTTTCAAACTTCCTTTTTACTACATTTTTGCAAAAGGAGCAATGCTCAAATTTCAATCATCACGTCCAGCTTATCCATTGGCCGTCCGAATCGATAGAAGCAAGTCGAATCCAACCGTTAGTCAGTTTTTGTTTCAATAAAGAATTTCCTTCAAGTAAACGCTCGATGTATTTTCTTGGAGCTTGAATAACAACAAGCAATCGTAATGGTTCATGAAAATATTCACGATCTGACTGCATAACCGATTGCCATGGCAGACCTGTCAGTAAGTCACTGGCATTCCCCTGCATGATACCAATACCGGCAGTTACAGTCTGGGTTGTTTTATTTCCGCTTCCATAATAATGGGGTGCAACGGTTGAAGCATAGTATTGCAAATTTATCCACTGGGCAACCGTTACCGGACCGGATATAATGTTATTAAGGATGGTGCCGTCCTGGTCCTTCCGCCAATCATAATTGTGTAAGAACGAGCGCCCCTCCAGGTTACAAGCTTCAGTTAATTTCCGTTCACCGATAATAAAACTGGCATTTTTGGCTAACCCCCACTCCGGACGAACTTCACTCCAATCTTCCGCCAAACGTCTTGCTTCCTTACTTGGGTCTCTATCATTGCGTTTATAAGACGGTATTTGAATTATTCGCTCTGCATTTGCTTCTTCATGAACTTGAGGAAGTGCAGCTTGAACTTGTTCAAAAGCCTCCTTTGCTCTCTCTGAAAGATTGGGTACATCCAACCAGCGTAGTTCATCAAGTGATGTAATATGCTCGGCAGCCACAAACACCGTGTCATGTGGAATGACAATTCCTTCTTCAGCTAATGCTTTTCTAACTTCCTGATCGTTACACACTGAAGTTAATACTCTTGCATTAAACCCGCTCGACGCTCCCCCGCAAGCACCACAATCGAGACTTGCCGCATAAGGATTATTCGTACTAATACTTCCATGGCCGCAAATAACGATAAGCGGCGCAAACTGGTCCGTGAGTCCCATCGTCACTAATGCTTGCCGGGCAAAATGAATTTTTTCCTCCTTAGAAAATCCTGTTGGTATAGACTGTGTAGCTCTTTCCTTCCGATCCAAAGTAAGTTGGGTGGCAGGTTTCTTTGCCCATGATTTTCGCATTTTTCGTAAACTATTTCCGGCTCGTCGTGGCATAAAACTTCTCGCCAACGTTTGTAAACTTAACCAAGGACCGCTAATTTCCGGAAGTAACATACTTGACATTAATTGCTGTTTTAAGTTTTTAAAGGTATGTGAAAAGGAACCGGCTACCTGTTGTCTTTCTAAATAATTTTTTAACTCGGGAACAGCTGACGTTTCCCGAATTTTATATTGTGGCTTAAACATGACCGGCAAAGATGGATGAACATGGTCACTCCCAAGTTCACATGTTTCGATCGGTAGGCCAAAAAACCCGGCAGTTCCAATTGTTTCAAACGGACCGGCTTTTTCCAATTTGCGTCGGAACGGTTCCGAGCGAACATCGATACAAAAGACAAACTGCGCATTCGGTTTCGTTACATGATTGAAAGAAGGATTTTTTTCAGTAATGATTCTCCGCAACTCATCTTCATACGTTTCCTCCCATGCTTGTAACCATAATTGATTACGGACAATTTCATCAAAATGAAGTGCTAACGAGAGCCTCGATTTTATTTCGGAAAAAGACAAATGAAACCAACTATCGGCAGGTAATTTTCCCCAATTCGCCCATGATTGTAATAGTTCTTCCATCCTCCCTGTTTGGTTTTGTTTTTGCTCTGGTAAAGGGAGGTATTTTTTGATTAATAGCCATTCGGTCGTAAGTCGAGCAGCCAAGTATTCGGTAAGCAAATTTTCCTCACCTTGAACATTTTCTGCTCGCCAAAGCATCATCCCCGCCCACCCCGGTAAACAAAGCAAATGAGCTTCCAAATAAGATTGAATTTCAGAATAAGGAATGCCAAGTTTTAACAAGGCTTCCTCAAGTGCAGTCGTTGCAGCTTCAGGGGTTTGTAATAATTCATCACGATATTGTTTAAAATTTGGATCTAATTGCGCAGAACTTCTCCATGCAAAATAAAATCCATTTTCCCGGTAAGGCATTGACAAAACTGCTTGAGAGCGATCCAAATACAATTTACACCACTTTATCATATATTGATTTAATAGATTCGCGGCTTTGAGGGTGCCAATTTGTTCCAGTTGCTGACTCAAAGTTTTAATAAATAGTTTTTCTTCTATATCATGACCGAGCCGTACTAATTTCTTTGCCACTGATTTTATTTCCGGGCTCATATTCTTTTTCTTGCCATCACTGAAATCCATTAATGCTGGCAAACAAAATTTCTTTGCTAGATTATCGGGTAATTCTGTGACATTCCTCTCAAGCCATTGATCAAGCTTTGCAATTAAATGACCTTTATTAATTTTCCCGGATTCCCAAGCAGATTTAATCATTTGTTTATCGGGGAAAATATCTACATCGACAATCCCCTTTAATTTCCTTGCCACTTGTTCAAAAGGAAGAGATTCCATACCGTCCCAAGGATTCCGTGCCGCGAATTTATCAATCGGGCCGTAGGGGGAAATTACTTTTGCAGCAGAACTTACCAATTCAACAAGATTCAGACTTAGTAAATCCGCTTCTTTTTCAACTGTCATTCGTTTAGCTAATGTTGTACTCAACGGAAGCTCCCTCCTTGCAAAGGTATTTGTGCTAAATATTTTGGATGGCTTTCAATTAATTCTTGATCCGGTTCCCCTAATCGAAGCAACCAAAAATAAACTTTTGCATAAAGCGGTGAAGAACGGTGGCTCATTAACCAAGCACTAAATAAACTTCCAAGTGTTAAAATGAGTAAAACGAAAACACCGGCAATAAATGAGGATGTCCCGGCAACCGATTCATGAACTTCATGCAAAATTTCATGAAATCCCCCTTGTACAATCAAGTATACCGCTCCCGCACCGATAAACAGCATCCCGCCTACAAAACGACCCATTTGTTCGTTGCTCCTTGCAACAAGCTGAACCCATGAAAATGAAACCGACCAACCTAAAATAATGGCACTAACCAATTGATAGGAATGATTAGGAGAAGAGAACCAAATGGCAATTCCTGAACCTAAACCAAGTATAATTCCGATAAAAATCAAAACCGGTGAATGATGTCCGGTTGCCAGCTTTATCTTATCTTTATTTTGATCAAAAACAGAACCCGATTGCAGGAATAAGGTAGCTTTAAATAATCCGTGAAGCACCGCGTGGGTAATGGCTGCCACATATGCCCCTAAGCCGCACTGAATAAGCATAAATCCCATTTGGGCAACCGTAGAACCGACAAGTTGCCGCTTGTAATCGACTTGGACAAGCATGATACCCGTTCCAATTAATACTGAAAAACTGGAAATAACAATTAGAACGGTTTGGGAAAGATTCGCTTGAACAAGGGGGGCAAACCGGGTTAACAACATTCCCCCTGAATTGACAATCCCCGCATGCATGATTGCCGAAACCGGTGTCGGTGCAACAACGGAATTTAGTAGCCATTTCCCAAAAGGCCATTGGGCTGCCGGTATAAGAACCGCTGTAACCAATAACAGGTTCAACCCGGTTTTTTCCCAAGAATGTAAAATTTCTGTCTCACTAAGAGCCATTGATAAATGCCATTCACCGGTTTTTTCGCTTAGCCAAATGACCGCTGCCAATAGGAAAAGCCAACTAATCAAAAACATTCGACCGGAACTCAGTGCTGCTTTTTTCGCTACTTGCCATTCCCGCTTCAAACCAATTAGTAAAAATAACCCGAATAAAGTGGCGCCAAAAAAGAACAACAAAAGACGGAGATCATCACTAAACCAAGCAAGTGCATTGGAAACAGTCGTCAGTGTAAAAAGAATGAAGTATTTTCGATAAGACCGGTCTCCAAATAAATAACGGACAGAGAACTTTTGTAAAATAAGGCTAATTGTTAGAACAAATGAGGCTAAAACCCACGATAAAGAGTCTAGTCGCCACGGTCCTATGACAATACTTTCATGTAGATAAAATATTGCCAAGAGAGCAATGATCGGCCCCGGTACAAGTAAACACAGGTGGATTTGTAAAAACGATAATGGTATTTTTGGATGCAACAGGATCATTCCGCTTATAATTGGGAATGCAATCATGATAAAAAAGACGTTCATGATGAAATTCGGTTCAATTTGTGCATGCATGGAAATCCCCCCTGTTGCGATATAATTTTTTTCGAAGCTGTCTATCTTTACAGTTCATCCTCATTTATTTCTTTCCTTTCCAACACAACTTTGACAAATAAAAAACCGACAATTTCATCCGTTGTATGGCATTCAATTACCATAAAACGTGGAAATTGTCGGTTTACGATTAACGAACCGGTCCTCGGTTTTTAATCCGTCTACCTATTATTCAATTAATCTGGGCAATAAAAATGACCCGATCTATAATATTATTTCAAATAAAGTACACCGTTCAAAAATGTAATTACCGTTACATCCTTTTTCATACCGCCAATTCATCATTAACGATATGCTAAAGGTTCATTACATTCAAAACATAATTTTATAAGTTATAATACTAATTCGAAAATCATCTGTCAAGTAATTTATTACATTCATTTTTTGTAGGTTCCTTTGCAGCTACTCTATTTCATTAACATGTTCCATACCGGATTAGATTTTTACTTGAGTTTCGCGCCCCAAAGACAGGTTGGGATTTCGTCGTCAAAAATGAGAGTTTCTCACCCAAAATGTCGACGAGATGAGGTTTCGCTGATTTATTTGTTTGACAAGGTGCGAAACTTAAGTTTTATATTATCTTTATCAGAATACCAAAATATAACGAATATTGTTTATATTTTAGATAAAATCTGTTAAAATTCCGTAAATAGCCGATTGCCGGGCGAAAACTTCTCACCCGCTAACCGGAACATAAATAAAATTAGGATTACAAGTCGATTTTCTTTTCAATTAAGTAAGCTGTTCCTAAATAGAGTACAATCAATTCAATAATATTATATATACTTGATGCAATATTAAGCTTGAATATGCCTGTTTCTGAACTAATGCTCACCTCGTTACCTATACTTATTTCAAAATTATATAACTCTTCCATCGTTCCCATTTTAAATGTGTTAATATCAAAATAATAAGGAAACAGCTCAATAATTTGGACTTGGATAAATGCTAGAAGTCCGCTTAAAACTAAAAAGATAACAAACCATAAGCCGCCAATTTTTTTATTTCTAAACGTTACTCGGCCAAGTGCCATTGAAAAATAAATTAGAATAAAGAAATTAGCTAAATTGAAGATTCCACCAATAACACCGATAATTATTTCCTTCACTGAAACGACTTGACCTACAGCTTTGAACAGTTCGGAAAAATCAAACTCAGAAGTGCTAAAAATAGAAATCATCATTAAATTATATAAAAAGATGGCCAGCCCTAAAATAAAAAACCAAAACATTGCAACAAGTAACTTCGCCCCAACGATTTGATTTCCCGTTAAAGGAAGCGTAAAGGTTAAGTAACCACGATCTTCATATAATTCATTTTTGAAAGAGCTGACTATATATAAAAAGGTTGCCAAGCTCGTACCAAACAGGACGAGTACAGAAAGTGTCATGAAAATCGCTCCGAAATTCAAGAAATTTGAACTATCTCTTGAATACATATAAATTCCGGTAATTAATATCAAAACCAATGCTAAAATCCCTAATAAAATTTTGTACGTGCCTTTAATTTCATATTTCATTAATTTAACCACGTATAACTCACCCCTCACCAAATATTTCTTTATAAATTTCTTCTATTTGTTTAGCTTTTTCTTCCCTAAGTGCTTCTGCATTTCCAGTTAAAACGATCTGTCCATCTTTTAAGAAAACAACTTCATCAAACATGCTCTCCATATCTCTGACCAAATGTGTCGTAATAATCATTGAGCTATCTTCATTATAATTATTAATAATCGCATCTAAAATCTGGTCTCTAGCTACCGGATCAACACCGGCAATCGGTTCATCCAAAATATACAACTTTGCATTTCTCGACAAGACAAGAGCAAGATTTAATTTTTCATGCATCCCTTTTGATAAACTGTCAATTTTCATACTTCTGTTCAAATTCATAAAAGCCAGCAATTCATTAAACTTTGCTTCATCAAAATCTGTGTAAAAATCTTTGTACATATGGCAGGCATCTTCAATTCGCATCCATTTATACAGAAAATTTCGATCAGGTAAATAGGAAACAGCAGATTTCGTTTTCACCCCGACTTTATTTCCGTCAATCAAAACTTCTCCACTCGTTTGCCTTAACAGTCCTGTTAAAATTTTTATCAGCGTCGTTTTTCCGCTGCCGTTCGGTCCTAGGATACCGACCACTTTTCCTCGTTCAATATTCAAGTTAACGTTGTCCAATGCTGTTTTGTTTGCATATTTTTTTGTCAGATTGTTTATTTCCACGATATTGCTCATATGCTCTCCTCCTTATTGGTCCATTCTGAAACCATTTTTTTTATAGCATCTATTCTAAAACCAAGACTTCCCATATCGAGGAAAAACTGATTTATCAGTTCGGCTGCTCGATCCTTTTTCAAGTTTTTTATTATATCTGTATCCTCAGTTACAAACGTCCCCATGCCTCTTTGTGTAAAAACCAGTTTTTCCCGCTCCAGTTCCTGGTAAACCCTTTGAATCGTATTCGGATTTACTTTCATCTCTTTTGAAAATTCTCGTACAGATGGCAATTTATCACCCCCATTTAGTTCGCCCGATGCAATTTTTGTTTTTATTAGGTTCATAATTTGAATATAGATTGGTAAATTACTATTGAATTCCATTTTTTCACCCCCAATACCTCCGTGTCTTAGTGTCCTAATCAAATGGTACACTAAGACAATTTCCATGTCAAGAAAATCGAGTCATTTTTTCCCAAAGTCCACTTTTTATTTATTCCTTGACCTTATTGTTTGCCAAACTATAAAGAAAACTCGGCGATTGCCGAGCCTTTAGGCGAAAGCAAAGCCGTAGTTGCACTTATACTTAATTCTTAAAATTTCCAACTACGTCGAATTCGCTTCTTTGCTGGTAATTTATACTTTCTTAACGTATTAAAAAAGAGCCGACCATTTCCGATCGACACCTTTTGTATAGTTCATTTATTTGCGCTGTACTCCCAATATAATAAGTAGAATGACAAAAAATTTCATTAAATCACTTTACTTTTCCTTAAGAGTCGAATATTATTAAAATACGAATTACCAGAAAGCGAGGGATGTTTTATGAAAAAGCAAGTTATGAAGGATAACAAGCAACTGAACATATTTGCACAGCCCTCGTATCTATGTTTGTAATTCTCCTTTTTGGGAATGGTAGATATCTTATGGGCAGTGCCGGCTCATAGGGTTTTATTTTTCAAGGACCGTATGTGCGGTCTTTTTATTTTGCCAAAATTTACCTTTCCTAGGAGAAATCGAAATTGAACTTACAAGATTTAGGTTGGAATGAAACACTACAAAAGGTTTTTACGAAATATCAGCAAGATGGATTTACTGTAGGGAGAATTACCCTTGAACATAAGAATATGTATCGAGTTATGACTGACAATGGCGAATATTTTGCCGAAGTATCCGGAAAATATCGTTTCGAAGCAATTTCTCGAGAGAATTTTCCTGCAGTTGGGGATTGGGTTATTCTTACTGAGCGAATAAATGAAGGGAAAGCCACGATTCACCACTTATTGCCAAGATTTAGTAAGTTTTCGCGAAAAGTAGCCGGAAATACAACAGAAGAGCAAATTATTGCAACTAATATAAATACAGTCTTCATTGTTCAATCTTTAAACCAAGATTTTAATCCAAGGAGACTTGAACGCTATCTATTAATGGCTTGGGAAAGCGGCGCAAATCCCGTTGTCGTGCTGACAAAAGCTGATTTATGTGATGGTATTGAAAAATATAAAAGTAGTGTAGAAACTGTAGCTTTTGGAGTGCCTGTCCATGTAGTTAGTGTGGTCAATCAAACCGGTTTAGAGGAGATTATGGAATACTTTGAAACTGGAAAAACGGTTGCTTTACTCGGTTCTTCAGGTGCCGGAAAATCAACTTTGACAAATTATCTTTTAGGTGAAGAAAAACAACTTACACAAGAAATTCATGAAGGAGACGGACGTGGAAAACATACTACCACTTACCGCGAGCTAATCTCGTTACCTAATGGCGGATTAATTATTGATACACCCGGAATGCGGGAACTCCAGTTATGGGAAGCAGATTCCGGTCTTTCCGAAAGTTTTAAAGATATTGAGGAACTTGCGAAACAATGCCAATTCCGAAATTGTTCACATCATAATGAACCAAATTGTGCTGTGAAAGCTGCTGTTCAAAGTGGTGATTTAGATGAAAAAAGATTGCAAAGCTACTTTAAATTACAGAGGGAACTCGCTTATTTGGAACGAAAAAATGATAAGCTTGCCCAAGTGGAAGAAAAATATAAGTGAAAAAAATAAATAATCAGAATAAGCATAGAAAAAAGCCAATATAATTAAGTTATTTTCATAATTTTGCTCTAAAAAGTACATGGATTGGATGGCCAAACTTGTGAACATTTTGGTCTGGATAGCAGTAAGGTTGGATACAATTGGCAAGCCCCCAATTGCTTTACCTAACAGAATTGGTAAATTGGAAAATGCGAGTGACCCAAAGAAAATTTGAAGAAGCTTTCAGTCAAGTTTTTCAACTGAATAAAAATGGAATTGGTGCTATTACAAACTAAAAGTATTTTGGTTTTAGCGCTAATTTCCATTTTCCTTGATTTGGAGCACCTTTGATATATCAATCGCCCTTTGTTAGAGAGATCTAGTTCCAATAAAACAAATTTTTTTGGAGAAACTTCAAAACCTGAAATAATGAAGTGAACAACCGTTCATTCTTTCGCATAACTGTGTTATAATAAGGGTAAACTAGACATAATCTCCTATTAATGGAGGTGTCTTTATGAAAAATTTGTTTAATCAATCCACTGAATTTGAGAAAACAATTAAGGATGCGAGAAGTATGAATACAGTAAAATTAAGGGATATTGAATTGAGAGTAGAAAAGAACTCCAGAACCTATCTTGAAACATCCAACAGAGTTCTTTCAGAGATTCAGAAAAAGAACCTAAGAAGAGGTAGAGTTCGTCCTAAAGATCCTACTGAATCAAAAATTTTAGCCCGTTTCAGTAAAAGGTAGGAGTGAACAAAGTAATGGACATCATTCAAGCTAAAGAAATTTTAGCTCAATTAATCTACAAGCCAAAATATGAAGCAATGATTTATACAGCCTCTGTTGTCACACAATTATTAGCTCCCTTTGGTATAAAACCAATTATTGTAGGGGGGCTGTCTGTTGAAATTTATACACAGCAAGAATATGCAACTAGGGATATAGACTTTGTTTCCGACGGGTATCAGAAAATAACGGATATCCTTTTTTCTTTGGACTTTAAAAAAGAAGGTCGACATTTTTATCGGGATGATATTGAAATTGCCATTGAGATTCCAGATAACTATTTAGCCGGGGATTATTCCAAGGTTAACAAAGTCCAAATTGATGATGATGGGCATTATGTTTACCTAATTTCAGCGGAAGATATTATCTTAGACAGATTACGTGCGGCGGTTCATTGGCATTCGGAAGAGGATTCCATATGGGCATTTCGTTTGTTATCCCGAAATTTCACGCATGTGGACTTAGATTATTTGCGGAATCGTACAGAAACAAAGTCAGAACGAGAAGTATTAGAAGAATGGATTGAACAATTAGAACGAGATTTTCCTTCAACATCCGAATGAACTTCGGTTTTTTTTATAGAAAAAACGTGCCATTTTATGACGAAAAAAAGGAAAACATTTATTTTTCCTCTGATTTGTGAAAAAGAGATCCCGTTTAAGTTGGGATCTCTTTTCGTTCTAGTATAAGAAAGTATAAAAATACAAGCAATTAACTTGGGATTGGTTTTATTGTCTAGCTACGAGCGCCAGCGACTAGCAAACTTCACTCCCCTCCACTACGATAAGTCAACATCGGCTCGTCCCTCGCCGTGTTTCCTTTTCCTTAGAAAAAGCTACTCGCTTTTTCTTCGTGCGATGCTTATTCAAGGAAGATTATTCAGAGTCCTCGAAAAAGCTAATCGCTTTTTCTTCGTGCGGTGTCTATTCGAGGAAGCAAGTCTGTTCTCATTGCGGGGCGCTCCAGTTTGTACGTCGCTAAGCGGGCGCTCTGCGCTTTTCTTATTAACGAATTGATTTAATATATCTTCTCATATAGAGTGCCATCCAACCGAATGCCAAGAGGATTACTCCCAGCACCAACAAATTGTATTCGTTTGTTGCTGTACTTGGAAGTACATACCCTTCTTCCGGCAAAACTGTTTTTGCAGTTAAATCTTGGTCAGATACAGTAAAAGTACTAAAATGTGTTGTGTTAACACTTACTTTTCCTTCTTTATAAACAGCACCCGGAACTAATTCCCATTGTTTTTTTGTTTCGTTAAAGTAGTAAACATTTAGTTCTTTCAAATGATCATTTCCTACCTCAAACGTAATGGTAACCGGTGCACTTAGATTAGTAATTTTCGCTCCGTTTTCATCTAATATGTTAAAATCATATACGGCACTCACTGCTTCTTTTATATCTTTCATCCGCTTCATCTGAACTTTAACCTTGCTGTCAGGAAAGACCGAAGCCGACATTTGAAGTGAAACATCTTCATTAGTTAATAGGATACTAACACCTTTTTCTTTTAATAAGCGAACTTGTTCTTTTGTTAAAACGAATTCAATATTTTTACCGGTTACTTCAACTATTAATATGCCATTTTGTTTTAATATTGTAATTGAATTATCGTCGATTGTCACCTTACCATTTTTCACAGTTGCATTCACTTTAACATTTTCCTTTAACTCTGACTCAGGTGTTTGTTGATCAGGATCTATCGGTTTTTGTCCACCATCCGACGGGTTTTCCGGATCTGTTTGATCAGAATCCCCCGGGTCTGTATCTCCCGGAACCTCAGGTTGTTCAGATTGATCACGTGCCAAAATAATCGTTCCTCCAAGGTCTCTTGAAGGCATTTTAACCGTTATCTCACCTTTGTCATTTACTGTATAGGTTTGTCCGCTATACAAATCCGTTACAGAAGCACCTGCAGGATAATCAATCTTAAAAGTTGCCTCTTTAGCTTTCTTAGAAGTGTTTAATCCGACATAGAGAGAATCCCCTAAATACTCCCGTTTAAAAATAGAATATTGTTCTTCGTTCCCACCTCTAACAAATGTTCTTGTTCCTTTAGAAAATATTTTTGAATAGTCTTTTCGAATGTTTAATAGTTTTTTGTAATGATCATGAATGGCTACTGCTGTTTGATCGCCACTTTCATATTTATCCCACGGCATGGAACCTCGGTTTTGGCCAAACTGTTTTATAACATCGCCTTCTTTTTCCCAATCAGCCTTTCCGGATTTTCCTAATTCTTCTCCGTAATAAATGACCGGTTGTCCTTTAGAAGTAATTTGCAAGGCTGCAGCTACTAAGAGTTTACCTACGTCACCGTTAACGTATTCTGATAAAAACCCATTTTGGTCATGGCTACTTAAAAATTGTCCGAATGTTGCAGTATTGTCTATTTTTGCATTACGCTCCCTCAGATATTGTTCTACTCCTTCAATATTCCCGTTTAAAAATTCCTTCGCTTTTTCTTTAAAATCAAAATCTAACAGTGAATCCATTTGTCCTGAACGGAGGTAACCTCCATCATTATTTATACTTGCTCCCCAATATTCACCAATTAGTTTAAAGCCGGGATCAATTGCTGTTAAAGTGTTTTTAAACGCCATCCAAGTCGTTGAGTCGACATGCTTTACCGTATCGACCCGGAAGTAATCGATTGTATCTCCCCGATCCGTTCTTGCCTTTTCCAACCAAGCGGTTTGCCATTCAATGATTTTTGCACGAACGGCAGGATCTTCTGTTTTCAAGTCAGGCAAATGATCGAGTTCACCACGAACAACCGGGTCTTCATCAACATCACGAAGCATCCCTTCAAGACGAGCTCTTTCCACATCAGTCGGTAAATATAGTGCATCTTGTTTCCAAGTTTCTTCAATATCCTTCATTCCGTAACCGGCATGATTCAAGACGACGTCCACCATAATTTTAATGCCACGGTCATGGGCTTTTTTAATAAGTTCCTTAAAGGTATCTATATCACCTAATGTCGGGTCTAATGATGTGAAATCTTTTGCCCAGTAGCCGTGATAAGCAAATTGTTTAGCCTCTAATCCATCGACGGTTTTGAAATCTAATCCTTTATTAAAGTCAATATTATCAACAATTGGTGTAATCCAAATTGTATTAATCCCTAAATCTTCAAGGTAATCAAGCTTTTCTATAATTCCTCGGAAATCCCCTCCATGATAAGCTTCACTGTGGGTAGGGTCATAACCGTGCTCCGGATTATTACTCTTGTCCCCATCATAAAAACGATCGGTTAACATAAAGTAAATCCGAGCCTCATCCCAATCGAAGTCCAGCTCCCCTACCGATGTTCTTGGTGCCACATCAATTTCAACAGTTTGATCATGTTTATTCCCAAATTCATCAACAAGAGTTATTTTAATTTCTTTTTTACCGGCAACAACGGTATCAGCCGCAGCAATAGTTAATGCTTGTAATTGGGGGTCAATATTTACTTTCGGTTGACCTCCTAGAGCTGTGAGATCAGCATACATTTCTTGAAAACCAATCTTTTCCTCCGAGTTAATATCGAAAGAAAGAACTGCATTTTCATTGTATGTAATCTTATTTGGACTAGTTTTTGCATTAATGGATACGCTAGGAATCGTGTACGTAATGGTTGATTTTCCATCAATTGTATTTTTCGGATCTGTCACTTCGCTAGTCGTACCATCTTTTGTAACCAGGAAGCTGTATTCATAACTTCCGGGTTCGAGATTTTGTAATGTGTATGAAAAATATTCATTTTTCTTATCATAAACCATCGAATATTCTTTTCCAGCAATTTTTACTTTTACATCATCAATGGTATCCATTGCATCATTAGCGAATAATGTTTCATCTCGATAATAAAAGGTTACATTTCCATCTTCTAAAATTGGCCCTTTTACTGTCGGAACAACATATTGTCCGGGAACTCCTGTAACAACGGTAACTTTTGTTATAATAGAATCCTTGTCAATTTTTATATTGTGATCATCGCTGTCAGGTGAAATTTTTGCCGTATTCCAATCCGTTCCTTTTCGGATTAAGAAACCGATTGATTCCGTTGTAGGAGAAATTTCAATATCTGCAATTGCCGTGTCACCTTCATATTTTTGAAAGTCAATTTGGTCATTTTTAACTCCGGTGTTCCAAACCCAAATGTTCCAATCTGTAAAATCTTTATCAGGTCTTACATATTTAAGACGGACATACCGCTTCACGTCTTCTTTTACAGTAAAGGTCAACATTGCTTTAGCTTCACCGGATGTGGCTGTAATGACAATAGTGCCGGGCTTTTTACCGGTAACTTTACCTGTCCCATCAACAACGGCAACGGATTCATCTGATGATGTCCATTTTATTTTTTCTCCTAACATTTCTTGATCAAATTGGTCACGTACAACAGTAGATAATTGTGTACTGTATGATTCAAAAACAGATGAATCTCCATGAATTGTTATCGTTTTCGGTACTAATTTAGTGACATAAACCTTAATAGTTGCTTCGACATTTCCTGCAGTTGCTGTAAGGATAGCATCTCCTTCATTTAACGCAACAATTTTTCCATTTACAACTTTGGCTACTTCATCATTAGACGAAGACCAAGTAACTTTTTCGCCTGTTAAGATTCGGCCTTTTTGATCTTTTACATAGGGCACGATTGTTTTCGTATCGCCTAGGTTTAAAGCGATTTGATCGATGTTAAAATCGATGGATGAAACTTCCGGAGTGTATTCTTCTTCCGCGTCATCATATAGAACCATCATTGAGAGCGGAGCAACAGATACTTGATTGCCATTAATTGTCCGGATTGTTTCTGTACCAGCCTTTTGATCATCAACGACCACTTTCCATTCAGAGTTAGAAGGCAAGGCAATTTCTTTTGAAGTATTATTAGCATTATAAATAACGATAATATTTTTCCAAGAATCGTTATTGGCAAAATTCTTCAATTCGAATACAACTATATTACCATCTGATTTTATCACTTGAAGATTTTGTTCAATAGCTTCTTTTGTATCTAAACGAAAGGCAGGGTGAGATTTTCTTAATTCAATCAGACCTTGGTAATAATCAAATACAGGCTTATACTGATCTTTTAGTTCCCAGCGAATCATATTAATGCTGTCTGGGCTTTTATAGCTGTTATGGTCACCATACTTACTTCTTAATATTTCTTCACCGGCATGAATAAATGGAATACCTTGTGATGTAAGTACAATGCCATTTGCAAGTAGACTACGTTTTACGTATTCATTATCTAAAACATTGTCTTCGGTAATGATTTCATGAGGACTCTTTGAAACATCGATATTTGCAACTTTCATAATTTTATCCCATAAATTTAAATTATCATGGGCTGTAACATAGTTAATGCTTTCAGATGCCCGGTTCGTAAAATCGTCAATGGCACCTTTTACTCCTTTGACAATATCACCTTCTCTTCCTACGGCACCGGTGGCAAATCCTGCACTTGCATCATCACTTCCACCTTTAATTGCACTGCGAAAATTATCATTGAAAACAGCATATCCACGATCCTTTTGTATTCCTTTATAGTTTTGTAAGGAAGAATCTAAGCTTGAAGTTCCTCCTGTCCAAGGCTCCCCATATATTAGAATAGATGGATCAACTTCCTCTTTTAATTCCTTCGTTAATTCAGTCATTGTTTGTTTATCGATTAGGCCCATTAAATCAAAGCGGAAACCGTCAATTCCGTATTCTGAAGCCCAATATTTAACAGAATCTTTAATGTATTTTCGAACCATCGGCCTTTCAGATGCTACTTCGTTCCCAGTACCGGAACCGTTCGTAATTTTCCCTTTCTCATCCGTACGATAATAATATCCCGGAACGATAAGATCAAAAGGTGATCCTCCCTGTAATTGAGAACTTTCCGGAATATATGTATGGTTATAAACGACATCCATAATGACACGGATTCCTTGATCGTGTAAAGCTTGGACCATTTGTTTAAATTCTTGTACTCGTGCTGTCGGGTTTGTAGGATCAGTCGAGTAAGAGCCTTCCGGAACATTAAAATGAACCGGGTCATATCCCCAATTAAATTTTGGATCTTTTGAATTAGAATTATCCACGGTTAGCTCATTCACAGATCCGAAATCATAGACCGGAAGTAGGTGAACATGAGTTATTCCTAATTCTTTTAACGAATCGATTCCCGTTTTTATTCCGTTCGTTCCGGTTGTTCCTGTTTCTGTAAACGCTAAATATTTCCCTTTATTTTCTTCGCTTATTCCGGAGTTTTTATTAATCGAAAAATCTCTAACGTGAAGTTCATAAATGACTGCATCAGTGGCAGAAACGAATGGTGGCTTCACGTCAGGTTGGAAATTTTCAGGATCTGTACTGTTAAGGTCGATGATTGCTCCTCGCTGACCGTTTGCAGATGTAGATCTGGCATAAGGGTCTACAGCATAATTTGTTGTACCATCTGCAAATTCCACTTTATACATATAATATTTATTTTTCAGGTCATCTTTCATTGTTACAGACCAAACGCCATTTTCCGCACGTGTCATAGGTGTTTCTCTTCCGTCCGTATGATCGGTTACGAATGCGCCGTCATATTTACCGGCATTTTCATAAATGGCAACGCTTACTTTTTTCGCAGTAGGTGCCCATAATTTAAATGTTGTTTTCTCCGGTGAATATGTATATCCAAGATCGTTACCTTCATAGTAGAAAGAATCATCATTCAATATATTACGCATAATAACTGTTGTACCTTTATAACGATCTGCTTCAACACGATAAATATTCTGAACGTTCACTTGTGTTGGATCTGTGATGGTCAGTGTACCTTGTGTGCTTGAAGTCTTTGTAAAAGTTGTAGGAATTTCTTGATTCGTTTCGTTTTCTATTAATCTAAATTGATCACTGTCTTTTAAATCTGTGTTTACTGTTAAATGGATCGTATCTTTTGCATCCATTAAAGCAACTTCTATTTTTACATTATCTACATTATCTACTAAACTAAAAACAGAATTTCCATCTTTTTGATTAGGGTTTAGCGGATCTGTTGTTGATTGGTCCCAACTTCTGTTATTTAAGATAAACTTATACTGGTGTTCCCCATATGACAAGTCCTTCAGGTTTGCTGTAAATACTCCATTTTCCAAGGTCATTTCAACGGCGGTATTTAAATCCCAGTTATTAAATGAACCAATTACAAATGCACGGGTCTCCCCTTGATTCGGGGAATAGTTAAATGTCACACTCCCGTCTGAATTAATGATTGGGCTTTGAACACCCAACGCTTCTGTGCTAACGTTTGCACTAATTATTGCACTTGAAAACAATTGTAGCACTAAGGTGAAAATCATTGTTAAAGAAAATAGTTTTAATCTCTTTCTCCACAAATCGGCTCCTCCTCCTTGTTTTAATGTTGATTGAGTGATAAGTTTGCCTATTTCCAACAGAAAACATAGTAGTACATTAATTAGGAAAACTAGTGCAAACGTTTTCACTACCCCACATATATTAGATTACCATTTTTTTTGATTTATGGCAATTCTATTTTTAAAAAAATTATTAATTTGTTATATTTGTCATATTAGTAACTTGGAATTAACTGTTTTTTATTTCATGAACTAAAATTCGATTTCAAAATTGTATAAAGTAAACAATCAATATATTTATGTTCTTAAAATGATTAGATTTTCGCTTCGGATTACTATAACTAATGTAAGATATCTTGTGGTAAAAAATGGGCTATTTAAGAAATTAAAGTAGAAACAACTTCTAAAGCACAGGTAGAAAATCCTTTGGTATATAAGGTCAGAGCCATAGCATACAGCAAAGTGAAACAATGCTTTAGATCGTTACAGACACCTGATGCAGAAAATGACTTAAGAGTAGCAAAAAATTTGTATCAAGAATAAAAGCAAAGGAAAGTGATTTTTTTGGGGATTTATGATGAAATTAAATTACATGAAATTATTGCTTATAGCTTGGTTAATCTGATCTTGCAAATCTTGATGAAATCCAAATTTTTTATTTCCCCATATTCCTACTTATATATTATTATAATTTTGTTAAGTTTCCTGATATTATCTGAATCTCTTGGCATTAAAATTTATAAAGATTAGAAAAGAGCCTATAATAAAAAGGACGTTATTAAGATGAATCAAGATGTATAAAAAATTAAGCTTTCATCTTAAGCGTCCACTTCTATTTATATTCAAACATCAATTATACAGATTCCTCGAAAGTAATTTTTGGCTTATTAACAAAATGGGCAATTCTGCTTTTAAAGATTGGAAAAAAGTATTCTGCTTCTATATAATGCCTCGGTATACTGAAAATAACTTCTTGTCCATAATCATAAAATACAAAATGCCATTTTTTTAACGGAAGAAATAAGAACCTGTCTTGCTTTGCCAACACTTTCTTTTCGAATTTTACTTCAGCAATGCTTTGTAAATCGATGTACTCCCCTTCGTTAAACCAAAAATAATCCAAATAGTAACCTCTTATTCTTGTACGCACATTTTTTTTAATCTTTTTAGCTTGAAAATATTTTAATAAAAGCCATATTGGTGCAAGGATAACTGGAATTATAAACCAATCACTTACCAATACTAAAAAAAACGAAGATATAAATGATATCAATGCTATTGTATTATTCTTTTTGTCAAAAATCGGAATATAGTCATAGAAGATTTCATCAATATTCTTCTGATGTTTTTCGCGAAGGAAGTTTTGAAAATCAGTTACGTGTTCATTGAAAGTTTTATTATCCCAAGTTTCAAAATCTGTATAATGATCGTCAAGTCCGACGAGGTTGTAAGAGGTTGGAATAGATCCTGTATGATAAGCTCCTATTAACATTCGCATCCAACCTTTACTTTTAAATACAGGGTCTGCGGACTTAAACCGAACCACATAGTACATCAAGTTCTCATCAAATTCATATTCCTTCCATTCAAAAGAACCCATAATTTCCACTTCACTCGGAAATTTTTCAATTCCATCTTCATGGTTGTAAAAGATAAACCTCGCCGCTTCAGTCACAAAATAATTTTGAAAAACGGGATCTCTTGGTAAAAGTTCAGGCTTATTCTCATTAATAATTATAAAGGCTTCCTGTGAACCATCTGTACTTTTAAAATTTCCTCTATTTCTTTTATCCCTATTTCAAGACCACGCTTCCACATTAATTCGATGTAAATTAGTCGAATCTGATTATCTTTCCATTTTAAAATGTTCTGTAAGGCATATGCCTCTTTATCCGTGCAAAACGAAAAATATAACGTTAATAAAAATCTTAAATTATACCGTATTTTTAAATACGAATCCTTCCAAACTTCATATGCCAATTCTTGTGTATAGATTTCGTGTTTTTCTAAATAAATGGCAAAAAGCTCCTCAAGTTCATTGTGAATATATTCTTTATTTAGAGGGTAATGCTCGGCTTTAAAGTATTGTTTTTCAATACCCATTGCCACAAAATAATGATAACACCACTCATACCAAGGATGAAAATACACTTGATGTTCCAGCAAAACATCAAGTAATAGGATAGTAGGCTCCTTTTCTTCAAGGATTCGGTTTCGTTCCTCATACTCCGGTACAAGCGAAACATGGTCATAAAACTGATGAAAAGTCTTCTTATAAAGGGAAATAGCTGATTCTGTATTTAAAACCAATAGAAAACTTAACACTTTTATCGCTGCTCTTAGTGAATAGCGTAGAATGTTCTATTCAATAACCGGAACCATATCTTCATGTATAAAAATACAAGCAGCTGTAACTAGAGCATATGATGGATTGTCCCATTCATCCTCACATAACGGTTTTATTTCGGCTGCTTTTTCCAGAAGCAAACACGCATCTTCCAATTCCAATTGATATTCCCATTTCTTCAAAGCTTCTATAGCTTTTTTTCGAATTCCTAAATTTTCTTCTTCCAATTGGTCGAGGATTACCTGCATTTCAGCATTCATCTTAATTATCCACACATTGCATGTCATTCAATCTTGATTTAATTTTCTGTAAAATCCCAGTCATAGATGCCTGTTCTAATCCCTATTCAACTTTTCTTATCGCTAAGCAAAATCCCACTTCGAGTATGAAATAATTTTCTTTTAATCATTAAATAGTTTTCAATTTCGTTCATTAAGTAAAATAAGTTTGCTCGCGTCTCAAACTCTTCTCTTGTTGCTGGCAATTCCGTTTTTCGTACCATCTCCCAACAATCTTCCAGTTTTTGCAAAGACAGTTCAGTTGTATCGCCGGAGTGCACATTTTTACTCAAAAACGCTAAAAAGTCAGCAAACATTTCCTTTTGTTTTACCTGGAGCTCCAATGATGAGACAATCGGAAGCATTCGTTTTAACAGCTCCAATTGCCTTTCCCGCATTTCCAAATAAAATAAGTCCTCATATTGTTTCCGAATCAAATGATTTTCGACATCTCTCAGAGCCATATTTTTTGCTTGATTGATAATATCTTCCGCTTCTATTAGTTCTTTTCCATTCCAGTTTCGCTCATGGTTTCGCAAATAGGCTGAAAACTCATAAAGGATAACACTGAACCGCTGCTCAATTTCTTCTTTAAAATTCTGGATATCCTCTTTGACACTTGGCATGTAGCTATTTACTAAAATAGCAATCCCGATTCCAATTAAAATGATATAAAATTCATTTAGCATAATTTGAAAATTCGTCTCCTTCAATGCATAGAGATGGAGGAAAACGACCATACTTGTGACAAAGCCACCTTGAATATGAAATTTGACCAGCAAAGGAACAAATAATAGAATAAAAACTGAAAAAACAATGGATTATAACCAAAGACCTCTAAAAACAATCCGCCAAGAAGTAAAGACAACAGGCATGAAAAAAACTTGCCTTTAATTGTTTCCAACGACCTTTTCCTAGTTCTCTCAATACACATAATCACAATAATCCCGGCAAATGTAGAAAATTGTAATTGAAATAAATCAGCCAACCAAATGGCAAGTCCTGCACCCACGGCTGTTTTTAATGTTCGATAACCCATCCCAGTCATCCAAACGCCTTCTTCCTATTAAAAAAGTCTTTCCCGATTGGTTTTTGTGGAAGCTTTATTTTACTATGATAACAGATTTTTAACATATGGCTCAATATCCAATGAACTTACCGGTGGTTCAAAATTCTTTATAAATCCTCAAATCAAAAAAGCAACCAGCGTATGATTCCGGTTGCTTTTTTTCTACTGTTAAAGCCAAGTATCTAAGTACTTTCTTTTCCATTACATTAATACCAAACCCAACAAAGACAACGCCAAAATCCAAAAAGCAACCAGAGTAATATACCGGTTGCCCTTTTTTTCTACTGTTAAAGCCAAGCATTTAAGTACTTCTCTTTTCCATTACATTAATGCCAATTCCAACAAAAACAACGCCCATTAAGATTAAAATACTCATTGGCTGCAACAATTCACCCCAAGACTCTCCATAAATGGTGGCTCCTTTTAAAGCTTCCATCCCGTACTTAATCGGCATGAAATCCGCCAATTTCAATAAAACCGGTGAGGATACAATCTCAAGCGGCCAGTATGCACCGCCAATCATTGCCATACTGACCGAAATCAATGGGATAAGGGCATTGAATTGCTGGATATTTTTTACAACACCTACCAGAAACATAGATAACGAGACAATTGAAAATACATACGGTATTAATACAATCAGTGTTTTACCGAATCCTTCATAAAAATTTACCCCGGCAAAATAACGAAATACAAAAAATAATAAAGCGACTTGAATGTAACCAAGTAAAAAACTATAAGCAAGATTACCTGCATACATCTGCCATTTTTTTAACGGGGATAAAATCAGCCGGTCCCAGACCCCCTCCAGTTTTTCTTGCAAAATATGAAGCACATTATAGGAGATCGTATAAATGACAAAAAACAAGGACATTCCAAAGAGAATTTGTAATTGGTTGTCGATAATGACCGTCCCTTTTCCCCGGAAGGAATCCGTATGAATAGTAAAAAGAGAGTTATCATTTTTTATTTGTTTGATGATCACTTTGCTTTTTTCATTGTCGGCAACTTGCTCATTGATCTGTTTTTCAATTGAGAAATCGGAATAGACGGATTGTAAATAGTTTCTAATCAGCGGTAAGTCTGATGTTTTTGCGGCAATGACAATCTCGTACCCATCTTCCATCAATTTCACGGCTGCCCCTCGGTCCCCTTCACTTACCTGCTTTTTCGCCTCGGCTTCCGTCACTATGGTGAATTGGAATAATTTTGAATCCTTGAGCTCCTTCCATAAATCAGTTGTCTCAAAATGATCTATATCCGTATAAATAGGGACTGATATTCTCGAATATTGCGAACCACCTATGAAAAAAGCAAAAAGCATACTCATAGCCGTCATTCCGATAAACAGTAACGGCTTCCTGAAAAATAAACGAAACTTAGTTTGTAAAATACTGATCATATCGCTTCCCCCCTCTTCGGAAAACTAAACGCGGCAACGGACAATAAGACAATCCCAAAAATGATTAAATATAACACATGCTCAAAAATTCCCGTTATACCGGAGCCTTGCAACACTTTCAATAATGCAGTCATTCCTGCTCCATTCGGCGTTAGATTCCCAATAAACTCAATAATTGGTGAAACTTCCGCTAATGGTGTAAAACTTCCGCCAAGTAATGAAAATAAAGTGACGAGAATGCTGCTGAAAAAACCGGATGCTGACTCGCTGTCTATTCGGTAATTTACAGCTGTCAAAAGTGCCGCAACACCACCAATGGCAAAACTTAATGATAAATTTAGAACAAGAAATGCGGCTAAGTCTCCCCAATATACATGAAAAATAAGGGCAGATACCCCGTATAAAATCAATTGTTGAATGAACGCAATTAACATCGTCGAGAAAAAGATACCGATGAAGTAAGACCATCTCGATGTATTTGATAAAATAATCCGATTAAATACGTGTAACTGTTTTTCACGATAAGCAAAGGAGCTAATGTTTGATGCCACATACATGATAAACATAACACTCATTCCAACCGTGTAATATTGCATCGAATTGATCGGTTCTTTTTTAGACACCGTTTCTATCGTTCCGGTTATCGGTTCAGTATCCAATTGAACACCATTTTTTCCAACAATCGTCATCGTTGTAAGCTGTTTTTGAAATTGTCTAATAACATCTTCAACAAGGTTCGAGGTGCCTTGTTTTCCTTCATTTTTATAAAGCTGCAAAGAAATTTCTGCCGATTTGTCAAGAAACACTTTTGATAATAGATGATAGGTGAATTTTTCCGGTATTTCAATAATCGCAGCATAGTTATCGTCCTTTTTCACCTTCTCAGCTTGTTCCGGTTTGATTATTTCAACTTCAAAGTACTTTTTTAATTCCTCACTGCCAAAAACATCTTCTGTTAATATCGCAACGGGTAATAAACTTTGTGCACCGGTCTTCATTGACGTTTCCGCTTCTGTCGGTAGCCCGGCATTTTCTATATCCTTTATAAATTGTTGTAAATCTTCCTGTTCATTATCATTATTTATAATGGCTACTTTTGCGTGAATATTTGGTGAATCACCTTTAAGAACCCCACCAAGCGCAAAGCCTAGTATTGCAATTAAGACGATAGGCATTAAAAGAAGGACTAATAGTTCTTGGCGATTTCTTATCATTACTAATAAATCTTTTTTTATAAAAGGAAAAATCATCAATATCACCCCCTGCACTAATCCCTAAGTGCCCTTCCCGTTAAATGAAGGAATACATCTTCAAGCGTTGGTGCCTTCACTTCTATCGAGATTAATTTTGTTTTCGTTTCTTCTGCGTAATGGGTAATCGCTTGAAATAGATTTTCTTCTTTTGGAACGATGATTGAAATTTTTTGATCTTGAACTTGTACTTGTCTGATATGGGGATCTGCTTTTAACACTCGAATTAATTCATCTTTTATTCTTTCAACTTTAATAATAATTGTATTTTCCGATGAGAGAATATTTTTCAATTCTTCTTTTGTTCCTGAAGCAATGATATGACCTTGATCCATAATGTAAATTCTGTCACATAAAAATTCGACTTCCTCCATATAATGGCTCGTATAAAGAACGGTCAGCCCTTGCTCTCGATTGAGTCGTTTAACTGTTTCCAATATATAATTTCTTGACTGCGGGTCGATTCCTACAGTCGGTTCATCCATAATGATCATCTCCGGTGTATGCAATAATGCGACACCTATATTCAATCTTCTTTTCATACCGCCTGAAAAAGTTTTTACAAGATCCTTCCTTCTATCGGTTAAACCAATTTGTTCCAAAACTTCATTTATTCGCAGTTTCAATGTTGTTCCTTGTAAGCCGTAGATTTTGCCAAAAAACTGCAAATTTTCTTCAGCGGTTAAATCGGTATATAATGCGATTTCCTGAGGAACAACACCAAGGATATGCCGAATTTTTTCAGGCTGTTTCACGATACTTTCATTATGCAAGCGAACGTCACCGGATGAAGGTGTAATTAGTGAAGATAGCATTGAGATTGTCGTTGATTTTCCTGCACCGTTTGGTCCTAATAACCCGACTATTTCACCTTTTTCCAAATACATATTCACACCGGAAACAGCTTGAACGTTCTTATATTTTTTTGATAAATCCATTATTTGTAACATGGAATCCCCTCCCGTTTTCTTTATTTTAAAAGAACATTTTTAACTGCAACACTGTCGGTAGTCATTTTTTAAGTTGGAAAAGATGACTTAAGTCATTTTGTGAAACGGCTTAAAATACGTCACTTTTCAATTGAAAAAATAAAAGCTACCCTTTATTTAAGGCCGCTGCAACTCTTCGTGCATGAGACCTTGTAAGGCAGCTCTTATGATATGTCGTTTTTACTTTATCAGTGAAATAACTATCAGCATAAATAGGACAACTGTTATGAGACCATAAGGCTTACGTTAGCACTTGTGTAAGGCAGCCTTATGATATGTCGTTTTTAACAGCAAAAATCGCCAGTTGGGTGCGATCACGCAACTCCAATTTTTGAAGAATTTGTGTAATATGGTTTTTCACTGTTCCAATGGATAAATAAAGTTCTGCGGCAATTTCCTTATTTGTTTTTCCTTCACCGACTAGTTTGGTAATGGCAAGTTCACGAGACGAAAGGGGAATGTCTAGTTTTTTCTCAGCCTTGTGTAAAAGTCGTGGCATCATTTTTGCAGCTACTTCTTCATGAATGGGCAATCCGCCACGAAAACAGCTATAAACAGCTTCGATTAAAGTTTGGCTGTCGGAAGTTTTCAATAAAAATGCATTTGCACCGTATTTTAATGCTTGAATCGCATACTCGTCATCATTAAATGTTGTTAAAATTAATATTTTCACCTGTGGAAAACGTTCTTTTATGATTCGAGTTGCTTCAATTCCGTTCATTACCGGCATGCGGATATCCATCAAAACAAGATCAATCATTTGTTCCTCAACACATTTTATAGCTTCCCGGCCGTTACTTGCTTCTGCCACAACGCGAATATTACCATCCTGTTCAAGCATTAATTTTAACCCTTGCCTGACGATAGATTGGTCTTCCACGATTAAAATGTTCCACATATTTGCCTTCTCCTTTTTCTCAAAGCCCGTTTTTTATCCTTGTTCTGTCACCGGAATCATTCCTTTTACAATAAAATGTCCTTCCCTTTGCTGGATTGAAAGTTTACCGTCCAACTCTTCAACCCGCCTCCGCATATTTTGTAAACCAAAACCTTCTTGGAACGTTTTATTCTCGTGTACTTTATTTTTAATGGAAAATTCAATATCACCTACCGCATTTCTTCCCAATTCAACATATACTTCCCTGGATTGTGCGTGACGCATGGCATTTGTTAGCCCTTCTTGAATGACACGATAAAGGACAACACTTTGCTCATTGGTCAATTTAACAGATAAAATTCCTCGCTTCGTTGTTAATTGAACTAGAATATGGCTTTCCGACTCTAATTTCTTTATCAGTTGCAAAATCGTTGCCATTCCTTCAAGCTCTCCCGTAGTGAGCGTTCTCACGGCAAATCTTGTCTCCGCTAGACAATCTTTTGCCAAGTCTTTTAATTCCGTATATTCTTCTTCTCCCTTCTCCATTGATAAAATTTCCAATTGCATAAGGAGTGCAGTAAGCTTATGTCCGACCGAATCATGAATTTCACGAGCAATTTTTGTCCGTTCTTGAAACCTTGCCTCCTCTTCAGAAAGAACGGCCACCCTTTTTAAGCGGCGATACTCTCCCAGCAGTTCTTCATAGATTTTTCTTTGCTCTTTTAGCCCCGAGGCAAGGCCGTTCGTCCGGTTCGCAATATAGTAGAATAGTAGAGAAAGTATAAACCATACTCCTGAAAGCTTGCCAATGATTAAAAAGCTAAGAAGAGATATACAAATAAGTACCGATAACCATTTGAATTTATTTTCTTCTAAATCAAAAATCGCCATTACTGAAAAATAGAATAGCAAGGCCAACACATACGGGTTTATTGTAAAAAAGTAAAGGGCCAGCAATAATAAAAGATTTAACAGGAAGAGCATAAATTGTCTTTTTGTAGAATTCTGAAAAAAATACACGGCCATGACTGCGGCACAAATTAATAATGATCGAACAGATGGTACCGTCCCTTCTGAAAAAAAGAACAAACCCCAAAGTACGATTAATACTGAAGTACGGATAAGAAATGCTTTCATAACACGCTCCAAGTTTTTCTTTATATTACTACTATACCAAAAATCCGTCAAAAGCTTTCTAAATCATCAAATCAGCTTTTTGACAACCCCCATCTCTAAAGAATTGGCTTTCTCATTCGTCTGTAGCGGTTCTCTTGGAAAAAATATACATAAGTCCAGTTTCTTGTCACAAGAAGGGTCATCCGCATAAAATTTGGGACGGGATGGAGCTTTGTCGACAACAATAGGGCATTTCGCAAAAATTTGGAACGAGAAGCGCTCTCGTCGCCAAAATCGAGCGTTTTTCGCCTCAAAATGGTGACGAGATTCGGGCTCGTCGTCAAAATCGAGCGTTTTTCGCCTCAAAATGGTGACGAGAAAGAGTCTCGTCGCTAAAAAAAGGAATTTCCCGCGCAAAAACGACGACGAGAAATGGCCTCGTCGCCAAAAAAAGGAGTTTCTCGGCTCAAAATGACGACGAGAAATGGTCTCGTCGCTAAAAACGAGCAATTTTCGCCTCAAAATGGTGACGAGAAAGAGTCTCGTCGCTAAAAAAAGGAGTTTCCTGCCCAAAAACGACGACGAGAAATGGTCTCGTCGCCAAAAAAAGGGGTTTCTCGGCTCAAAATGACGACGAGAAATGGTCTCGTCGCCAAAAAAAAGGAGTTTCCCGCGCAAAAACGACGACGAGAAATGGCCTCGTCGCCAAAAAAAGGAGTTTCCCGCGCAAAAACGACGACGAGAAATGGCCTCGTCGCCAAAAAATGCGATTTCACGCCTCAAAATGGTGACGAGATTCAGGCTCGTCGTCAAAAATAGAAAATTCCTGCCTAAAAATATTATCGTTCAGCCAATTAGAGAAAACTAATAACCACGCTACCGCCACGTATGAAGCGCCTGTTCAACTCATCATCATAAAGAGAAATTTTTTCAGAACTGCCAATCACCATTAATAGCGTTTTTCCTGATATACAAAATTGTTCAGCTAATGGAAAAAAGTCATACGAACATACCTATAAAGGGTCCGTTCACCTCATCATCACGAGAATAATTTTTCGAAATCGCCGATCACCATTGATAAGGCGTTTCTTGATAGACATAATAGTTCAGCCAATTGGAGAACAGTAAATAACTATGTGACCGCCACGTATGAAGCGGACGTTCATTCACATCATTATTTGGAAAATAATTTTTCGGGATTGCCGTCCCAAGTCCTTTCTTTTGATCACGAACGTATTCATCTGCAAGAGTAGTAGCATCATATTCTAAATGTCCGGTAATCATAATGTTTTTTCCATTTTCAGACATAATGATAAATGGTGCTCCCTCCTCTGATACAGATACTAACTTCAATTCCGGATGGTTTTCAATGGCCTCCCTGGAAACGTCAGTATAACGGGAATGAGGAGCGTTGAAAACTTCATCAAATCCCCTGACAAGCTTCAACTTTGGTTCAAATAATTGATGTTTGAACACACCAAAACATTTTTTCGGCAATTCGAATTTACCAATGCCATAATGATAATACAAAGCTGCTTGGGCACCCCAACAAATATGTAGCGTTGATGTTACATTTGTTTTTGTCCACTCCATAATTTCTGCCAATTCTCCCCAGTAGTCCACTTCCTCAAAAGCCATTTTTTCTACAGGTGCCCCCGTAATAATCATGCCATCATATCGGCGGTTTTTTACATCCGCAAAAGTTGTATAAAAATTATCTAGGTGATAATTGCTGACATTCTTTGATTGATATGTAGATGTCCTTAAAAAAGTAATATTTACCTGTAGCGGTGTATTACCGAGCAGGCGCAAAAGTTGCAGTTCCGTTTTTTCCTTTTCCGGCATTAAATTTAAAATAAGAATATTTAATGGACGAATATCTTGGGTTCTTGCCCGATCTTCATCCATGACAAATATCTTCTCTTTTCTTAACAACTCTCCCGCAGGCAAATCTTTTGGTATATTAATCGGCATTGTCATTCCCCCTTCATTTCACAATTTTAATAATGTATCACCTATTATAAAATTTATTTATTATTTATGGCAACGTTATTTTTCTTTAAATATTAAATTTATGCAGTATTTTGATACTCTTTTTTAAAACCATTAGGTATTAGTAAATATATAAAAAAGGACCAAGTTATTTCTATACCCGGTCCATTTATTACTAATTTTTTGTACTTTCTCTCTCAATCGGCAATGTACAGCACCGGAATGAGCCACCTGATTTAATGATTTCTGTTATATCGACTTCGATGACTTCAAAACCGTGATTTCTCAAAGCTTCGTTGACTTTTTTATTAACCGGGAGACTAATAATTTTCCGGTTGCCAATTGATAAAACATTTGTTCCTAGTGTAAATTGTTCTTCCTCTGTTACTTCAATTAATTCATATCGCTCTTTTAATTTTCCAATATGTTCTTGATCCAATGCTCCCGGGAAAATTAAAGCAACATCAGGTGAGACAATATTGAACACACAATCCAGATGCAAATATTTTTCATGAAAGTGAACCGGAATAATCTCAAATTGCTTATTCAACAGTTTTTGAATCTGTTCAATCGCTTCCTTTTTGGTTCTGTCACTTAACCCGATATATATGCGGTCACGATCAATAATGACATCGCCACCCTCAATTTGATGACCAATAATATTATAGTAAGAAATTTCTTCGTCCTCTAACCACCGTTTCAAGACTTCTTCTTCTCCGTTTCTAACCTTACTTGCCATATCAGCAACAAATATTGTTTCTCCGAGAACAAAACCGATATCCCTTGTAAACACTTGCTCAGGATATTTCCGATGGTAGGGGAGTAAATAGACTTCAACATGATTTTGCCTTAATGTATCAACAAATTGGTTATGTTGTTCCAAAGCTTTTTCAATATGTATCCCTTCATTCTTAAAATGCTTTTGGGTCTCATTAATAACATCTCGAATTGTCATATATTGCGGTTGACATACAATTACTTTTTTCAATACATCGTATTCCGTATAACAGTGGATTTTTTGTGGTGGAATTGTTTCATACGGTTCCAATTATAACCCTCCCATTATGATCGTAAAAGTAGCAATTTTATCTTAAAAAATCGCATGAAAGATATTTAATTTATCCGTAGTATCGTTTTATCTTTCCAATTTACTGTGAAATTTATGTAAGGGTACAGCCAAAAAGCTCTTTTATTAAAAAAGATAAGCGAACGGACAATATTTTGTAGTACCTTTTTGGATGTAATTCATGTAAAAACATGTAGATATTTGTAGACAAAACATTCGAAATTTTAGAAGGAAGAAGCTATCCTATTGAAGAATTATATTTAAGAGAATAAAAACTTTTTAGGGGGAGTTTGCATTGGATCGGATTAGTTATATATCCTACGTTTTATATCAATCTCATAATGAAAATTTAAAAAAATGGGCTCTGGAGTTATTAAACGGTACGATTACTTTAAGGGAGGTAAAGGTAAAATCACAGGTTGCAGAAGCAGAAATTCAACGCGCAGAACTTTTGTATAAAAATGGAAAATTGGACTATCAAAATGTTTTTCGGTTTGTTGCGGAATATATGGAGTTAGCCTCTTAATATTATGGAAATTATTATATTTTTGAGCAGTCATCAATATTTTTATAAAGAAAACTCGGTGACTGCCGAGCCTTCAGGCGTTGGCAGAGCCGTAGTTCAGTGGAAAAACATTTTCGCTTGCGAGGTAATGCTACCGAAGTCTCTCTAATCACCGAAAAAATATAAAATTTTTTCGGCTGCGATGTATTCCAGTGAAGCTTTCCTTGTGCACTTATGTGTTAGGAAAGTAGAAATTGAAAAATTTATACTTTCCTGCTATTAGTAAAAAAGGGTCGACCGAAAATCGGTTAGACCCTGAACAGCTTATGTGTACTGCTTAAATAACCGATTACCTTCTTTTAATGAGAATAGCACCTATCCCGAAAATCCAAATGTATGAAAAGAAAAAGATCCATAGGTAAAGAATGGAAATCGACTCGTTTCCTAAAAGTGTGAAAACGGCTAAAGCTATAAATAAAATAGCTAAGGAAAGATGTGAAGCATATGCAAAAAAACGAAAAACATTGTGAATAACCCGTTCATCTGCTTCTGGCAAATTATCCTTTTTGCGTTTCTGTTTAATCACTTGAATTATTGTCAAAATGATAGTTGCAACCAAACCACCGGCAAATACATCATATGGAAATTCACCCTGAAAAAAATAAGCAAGAAATGAGCCCAGAACAATACCTATAAGACCACAAGCAATAATAAAGAATGGCGTCCACTTTGTTAAAATCGTTTCCCATTTTTTCCTGTCTTTTACACTCATTTTTCATCCTCCTGTAAAATAAAAATTTCATCAATCGGCATATTAAAATACGCAACGATTTTTAATGCTAATTCCAGACTGGGATTATACTTGTTTTTTTCAATGGCATTTATCGTTTGACGTGTAACTTGTAAATCCTCAGCCATTTTAATTTGTGAGATCCCCTTTTTTTGACGGATTTCTCGAATATGGTTAATCACCGGCATTAGTCAAACCTCCGTAAAAAGTAAAGATATCTTTACATATATAATACTAAAATACCGATAGAATGTAAAGGTATCTTTACACTCCATCGGTATTTTTTCACGATAATCCAATCTATATTGCCGCAACCGTTATCTTTCACTAAGCTGCATTCAACAAAAAAGGGTGAACATAAAGATAAACATCTTTTGGACACCCTTCGTTTTATTCATTACTCCAGTCGATTCCTTTTCAACTCAACAACGTCTCCGGTATGAGCTTAAAGCCTTCAATAACGGCATCTTCATCAACTTCAATTAAAATACAACGTTTGCCGCTGACGGTTACTTGTTTAACATACTTCAAATCTTGCGGACTGATTGAGATATTGGCAACCTTTGTTTGAATTTTTATCGATTTTGGTACTAAGCTTGTTGCCTTTAGCTCATATTTTTCATCATCAATTACTTTTTGAAACGCCATTTCGACTTTTTCCGGATTTACATCTTCAACTCCGCTTGCTTTCAAAACCTGCTCAACATCTTTATAATCGAGTTTTGGAATATCTTGTTCCTCTTCCTCTTCCATCATTCGATTAATTTCTTCATATACATTCGAAAGTGTTGACGATTCTACTTCTTCACCAACCACTTCTTTAACAATTTCTTCAAAAACTGCTTTATCGTCTTGAGCGGTCATCACCGGTTCCGCATTCAATACATCCTCAATAATATGATAGTCCGGTTGGTTTGCCTTCCCTGTCGAGTATAAAATATGATTAATATCAGTGTAATTTTCCGTAAAACAAGGAAAGAGGAATCCCGACATTGGTGATGTTAAATTAATAATTGAATCGACGACTACATTTGCTTTAAACTCCAGCTCAACAAAATCAAAAAGCAGTGATTTTTTCGGCTGTTCGGTACGATTTATGCTACAAAGGATAAATGGATGGGTATATACGGAATCATTTGCGTGTTCTTCCGTCTCCTCATTCGTCCTTTTGGTTGGTTTATAATATTCGCCGCGAATGAACGTAATTACGATATCTTTTTCATACTGAATATCTTTGACCATTTTTTCAACAAGCAGAAGCATTTGTGATTTCCAGGATTCAACATCATCGTTTTGGATTGCCTCGTATAGAATGTCCTTGCTATGCGCCTCTGCTTCCGCCTGAAACTTTAGCTCAAACAGTTTTACATCCAGCTGGCCGGTTAACACCTTTTTGAAGTTCAACATAAATAATTCTTGCTGCTCCCGGTCCAACATCGGAAACGGATGACATTCTTGATAAAAAATTTCACTGCTTTCTTTTCGAATATACACATTAAAAATATCTTTCACTTGCAAAAGATGATTATCTAACTTAAATTGCTTTCGGATATTTGCGATGTCTTTTACATTCATAAGAACTTCCCCTACTCTATTAGTCTACCTAACTAATTATAAGCAAATGCTCACCATTTTGGAAGAAGACAATCAACACGTATGATAAAGCCGATCACTAATGAAGGGATAAAAAATTTTTCTCTATTTTTACTCATACATCTGCTTAAAATTTGAAGAAAGTTCATACGTGGGTGAAAATTATTTGCGAAAGGTCCATAACAAATTTTTTAAAAAAATAGTTGACATATAGGAATAATACGTATATATTAATAAACAAGATTAATTTCATATTTTCAAATATTCTTATCTAGAGAGGTGGAGGGACTGGCCCGAAGAAACCTCGGCAGCGGACTTATTAAAAGTACTGTGCCAATTCCAGAAAGCTTTTGGCTTGAAGATAAGAAGAGATCGAAAACTATAATCGTTATGTTTACCTCTCTTCTTTCTTGAAGAGAGGTTTTTCATTTGTCAATACCGGTGACTTACCATATTGACAAGCTTAACAAAAAAATAAAAAAAGTGAGGGAAACATAATGACAACAAAAACAATTACAAAAGCACCTTTTAAAGCTGATCAAGTAGGGAGCCTACTTCGTCCGGAGCGAATCCATAAAGCAAGAAAGGACTTTCAAGAAGGAACCATTACAGCTGAGGAATTAAGAGCCATTGAAACAGAAGAAATCAAACGAATTGTCGATAAACAAATTGAAATTGGTCTGAAAGCTGTGACGGATGGCGAGTTCAGACGGAGATTTTGGCATACGGATTTTATGGAGCATTTAAACGGGGTTGAAGGGTATATCCCTGAACAAGGTTATCAATTTGTTGGCGTCGAAACCGAAAAATATAATGTCCGCGTTGTTGGAAAAGTCAGCTTTAATCCGAACCATCCGCACTTGCAAGATTTTATCGAATTTAAAGAAATTGTCGGCGACCGGGCCATTGCGAAAATGACGATTCCGAGTCCAAATCAATTTTTCTATCCGGGAATTCTAAACGAAGAGGTTTATCCGGATGTTGAAGATTTTGCAAAAGATCTAATTCAAGCATACCGTGATGCGATTCAAGCGTTCTATAATGCCGGCTGTCGTTACCTGCAACTAGATGATGTTGCGATTGCTCGTTACTGTATCCCGGAAATTCCGGAAGATGAGCGGCAAAAATCGATTGACCGGGCATTACGTGTGGCAAATGGTGTGCTGGAAGGAAAACCGGATGACTTAATCGTGACAACCCATCTATGCCGCGGGAATTATCAATCGGCTTGGGCATTTGAGGGTCCATATGATTATATCGCCCCCACCTTTTTTGCTAAGGAAAAAGTAGACGGCTTCTTCCTTGAATACGATGATGAACGGTCCGGTGGTTTTGAACCTTTAAAATATATACCAAAGGGCGGACCCAAAGTCGTTATTGGTATTTTCACATCGAAGTCCGGAAAACTAGAAGACAAAGAAGTAATTAAAGCACGGATACAAGAAGCCGCCAAATATGTTCCGCTTGAACAACTGTGTATTAGTACACAATGCGGTTTTGCTTCGACTCACCACGGCAATAAGTTAACGGAAGAAGAGCAATGGGCAAAATTAAAATATATTATTGATATCGCAAAAGAAGTCTGGGGTACACTGTAGATATTAGGTTCTTTATACCATATGGCAAAGAAAAAATAAGTAAATACCGCCAAAGAAGTTTGCGGAACACTACAGGTTATAGGTTCATTCACCATATGCTAAATAAAAACATATCGGTATCGCCAAAGAAATACGAGAACACTGTAAAATTCCAGGATTGTGTCTTTTAGGAAAAAGTGACTCGGAATTACTGTTCCGAGCCACTTTCTATGAAAAATCTCATTCATGAAATTCTTTTTTCACGACTGATAAGGCTGCGGCAATGACTTGGTGCATATCATAATATTTGTACATACCAAGTCTGCCGCCAAAAATAACATTTGGAAATTGTCCGGCAAGTTCACTATATTTCCGATACTTTTCATTATTTTTTTCGTCATTCACCGGGTAATAAGGTTCATCACCTTTTTTCCACGTTCGCGGATATTCTTTTGTAATGACTGTTATTGGTTGATTGCCAAATTCAAAATGTTTATGTTCAATAATTCGCGTAAAAGGTGTTTCTGCATCCGTATAATTGACTACCGCATTTCCTTGATAATTTTCTAGGTCTAAAATCGTCGTTTCAAAATGCAAACTACGGTACTCTAATTCTCCAAATTGATAATCAAAAAATTGATCAATCATTCCGGTATAAATAACTTTTGGAAATTCCTGCAAATATTCTTCACGTTTTGCAAAAAAATCGGTATTCAATTCCACATCGATTCGTTCACTTGCAAGCATTTTTTCAATAATTTGCGTATACCCGCCAATTGGAATACCTTGATAACGGTCATTAAAATAGTTGTTGTCATATGTAAAGCGAACCGGCAACCGTTTTATGATAAAAGCAGGCAGTTCCGTCGCTTTCCTTCCCCATTGTTTCTCTGTATAGCCTTTAATTAATTTTTCATAAATATCGGTGCCGACCAAGGAAATGGCTTGCTCCTCCAAATTCGTCGGCTTCTCAATCCCGGCAGCCTTTCTTTGTTCCTCAATTTTCGCTTTTGCTTCTTCCGGGGTAATCACACCCCATAATTTATTAAATGTATTCATATTAAAAGGTAGATTATAAATTTCCCCTTTAAAATTGGCTATTGGACTATTTGTGTATCGATTAAATTCAGCAAACTGGTTTACATAGTTCCAAATTTCCTTATTATTTGTATGAAAAATATGGGCCCCGTATTTATGAACTTGAATCCCTTCCAAAGTTTCAGTATAAATATTACCACCGATATGGTCCCGCTTTTCAATGACCTTAACCCTTTTCCCTCGTTTGGCAGCTTCATAGGCAAAAGTACTGCCAAAAAGCCCGGAACCTACCACTAAATAATCCTCATTCATCTTTCTTCCACCTTGTCATCTAAATTCATTAACAGAAATCGTTTCTCACTTTATGAAGAAGCGGCTGTCCAAAAAGTCAAAATTAGTGACTTTTTGGACAGCCTCTGTTTCTACGGATTGACTTGCGATTTTGTCCGCGAGAGCCGCTCTATTGGACAGTTCTTCCTGATTAACTTCCCTTTTTGTCCACGAGAGCCGCTCTATTGGACAGTTTCTCCTGATTAACTTCCCTTTTTGTCGGTGAGAGCTTGCTCTATTGGACAGTTCTCGCTGTTTGGCTTCCCTTTTTGTCCGTGAAAGGCACTCTAGTCTACTGAAAAGGTGCGAAAAAATTTTTCCGAACGCCATAACTAGAAATACTTTTGCGGTTAACCATACTATATTTTTGGGTCATGAACTTATTTCGAGTAGTTTTTCAGTAGCCTCAATCCATACTTTTTTCAGCCCCTTATAACCGTCATGCTGGTTTTATCTGTAAAAAAAATACCCTTCAACTATCTTACCATTGAAAGGTATGTGCATTCAACTTGTCATCTTTTTTACAAGTAAATCTGTTAATTAAAGCCGACAATTTTTTGTGAGATTTTATAGGCTCCGACAGAAATGGTTCGACCAACTCGCCCGGGCAAATTCATGAGCTGACCTAACATTCCGTATCTAAGATTATGATATAGTTCAAAATCTCTTTCTCTAATAAAATTCCATAATTCCTTTTTCTTTTCCAAGTTTTCCGGGGTACCTGAACGAATTAACATAATTGCCGAAATAACCGTCACGATTTCTATATGATTGAGCATATATTCCCGTAGCTTTGGATTTTCAATTGTATCCAATTTTACAAGTTCAATCATAAGCTTATTAACCTTTATCTGTTGATCAATTCGTTTTATCATAACCTTCTCATTTACCGACTGGTCATTTCTGCCAATAAAATAGCGGTAAAAATTTACATCGATGTAAATCATTTTTTTCACATATTGGAGCGGTTGATAAACAAACAAATTATCAACATAAAAAGTATGTTTCGGTAATTCCAAGCCGCATTCTCTTAATAAATTCGTCCTGTAAATAAGGGAATGCATCATGATATATTGCCCTTTACGAAAACGACCGATATCGTCCCATGAAAATATCCGATTTTGCGGAAAGACATTTTCATATTTCATTACTTTCTTGTTTTTCTTTCCTTCTTTTTCAAATACAAAATTGCTGACCACCATATCAACAACCGTATGATTTCTCGCCATCGTTTTCAGTTTGTGCAAGATTTTCATATACGATGGGTAATCGACCCAGTCATCACTGTCCACAACTTTTAGATATAAACCTGAAGCATGACGAATACCGGTATTAACAGCCCCACCATGGCCGGCGTTTACTTGATGGATTGCTTTCACAATGGTTGGATATTTTTTTGCATATTCATTGGCAATTACTGCTGTTTGATCCCGGGACCCGTCATTTACTATCAGCAATTCCACATCCTCCCCCCCGGGCAACAGGGAGTCAATGCAATTTCTCATATATTCTTGTGAATTATAACAAGGAATAACGACTGATAATAATTTCATCTATCACACTACCTTTTTTTTGAACCTAGGTTTCTACTTTTCCGATTCGTTTTTAAAAATAATTTTAAAGATCGGGAAAAATACCCAGAAGGAAATTGCGCTGTTAATGAGCATTGTAATAATATCGGCAGTCGTTTCACCAGCAGAGCCCCATCCCCATGTATTCATGAGTAAGTTATAGATTGGCGCTTTGTAGAAACCTTGAGCTGCTGCAGCACCGATAGTTATTAAAATATAAGCAACGACATACCAAAAAGCGGCTTTCCAAATATTACTATTCGACTTAAATGTTATATTTCTTTGGGCAAAAAAGTTTATGACTTGTGCAATACCGATTGTAATTTGAACGGCAAGGAAATAAGCAAGACCTCCACCGCCACCATTAGATAGGGACCCCGCTGCATAGTCAAAAACATAATAAGGACTACCATCAAAATTGTGCCCAAATTGCATAATCTGAAAATTTGTGTCTACCAATGGTGTTTGCCCAAAAATGTTTTTTAATAAAGGCATTAATACAAATTGTAAAACTGTTACCCCGTTACTTAACATAAAAAACACTAGAAACTGCGCAATATTCGGGTGCTTCTCTTTGTATTTTACCCATATATCAATCATTCCCGCAACCATTTTATTTTGTTTGATTTTACCACTCGCCATGATTACATCTCCTTAACTGCGTCAGTTTCACGGGTTAAAGAACTTTTTTCTTTTAACATTAATTTTCTTTGCTTTAAGAAATAATTTAGTCCTTTAAAGAAATGTCCGTTTACAATCATTAAAAGGCCATCGAGCATTGGCATGTTAATCATGCCGCCGGTCATTCTGGAAACCCCTCGAAATGGCATATGATAAACAGACATGATGATGAGATTGGCCGTGCTTCTTTTTCCAATTTTTCTTAAAAACCAATGGGCAAATTTTATAAGATGAAAGGCAAATCTTGCAAAACCACCTTTTGCATATTGGCATTGTGCAATCGTGTCATTGTATCCAAGCGGCTTTGAACGGTCCCAGTTCGGATCAGGAACTTTTCTGCCAATCAAATGTTCAAACTCTTCTAAACTTACATTACTTACTTTTCCAGAATAATAAGATGGCAGTTCTTCTTTTTCATACGGTACGGGTGCTGCGGTTCCTTCGACATGTAGATTTCCATTCAATCTTATATCCACACTTGAAGCACCAATCATTATTTCATATTCAGCATCCTCAATTTCCCATTGGTTAGTTTTTACGTTAAAATAACGAAATGTTTTATCATCAAAGGAAATGGTAACTTCCTTTGTTTCACCCGGTTGAAGATAAACTTTCTTAAATCCTTTTAATTCCTTTTTTGGTCTAAAAATTGCTTCAGACTTGCAACCGACATACAGTTGAGCAATTTCTGATCCGGCGTGATTTCCGGTATTCGTTATGTTAAATGTTACTCCTTTGCGGCTTACCTTAAGATCATCATACGCAAACGTTGTATAACTTAGCCCGTAGCCAAACGGGAACAATACCGGGACATTAGCTGTATCATAATAACGATAGCCAATGTATGGTCCTTCCCGATATTCGACACTTACTTCTTTGCCCGGGAAGTGATGAAAGGAAGGGGTATCTTCATAACGGATTGGGTAGCTTTCTGCTAATTTACCGGATGGGTTGACTTTTCCGGATAGTACGTTCAAGACTGCCTTAGCCCCCGCTTGCCCACTTAAATATCCGTGGACGAGCCCCTTCACTCTATCAATCCAAGGCATTTCTACAGCCGAACCGCATGAAAGAACAACAACAATATTCCGGTTTACCTCATAAATAGCATGTAATAATTCGACCTGATTTTCCGGGATTTTCATATTTTCCCGATCTAATCCTTCAGCCTCTGTCACTTCATCTAATCCGATATATAATAGAACGACATCGGCACGACTTGCCAGTTCACATGCCTTATCTATTTTTTTCTTATTCTTTTTCCCGTATCGTTCAAAACCCGGTTCGAAGCCAATAGCTTTAATACCGGATTCATCAAGGCAATCCAATGTATGATTTAAAATGGTCGGATTGACAATGGATGAACCGGCCCCTTGATACCTTGCCTCTTCTGCAAAATCACCAATCACGGCTACTCTTGCATCTTTTTTTAATGGTAAAATATTTCCTTCATTTTTTAATAGGATAATGGATTCTTCGGCCACTTTTTGGGCCATTTGATGATGTTCTTTCGTGTCAAAATCGATATGAGGCTTTTCAAATACTTTTTCTGTCGTGAAAATAAGATCCAATAAGCGGTCGACACATTCATCTAACACTTCTTCTTGAATTTTTCCGCTTTTTATTGCTTCGACGATTTCTTTATCGGTTTCACCGTCTGTTGTCGGCATTTCTAATTCATTGCCGGCAAGGAGTCCAGCAACACGATCATTGTTTCCACCCCAATCAGTTACGACGACACCATCAAACCCCCATTCATCACGGAGAATGTCTCTCATTAAATGTATATTTTCATTCGTATGTGTGCCATTTAACATATTATAGGAAGACATAACTGTTTTCGTTTTTCCTTCTTTAACAGCAATTTCAAAAGCTGTTAAGTAAATTTCTCGGAGTGTCCGCTCGTCGACAATTGTGTCAATGACCATCCGTCTTTCTTCTTGATTATTGACGGCAAAATGCTTCACACAAGCGGAAATTCCATTCAATTGAATTCCGCGAATGAGCCCGGCAGCCATTTTTCCGGCAAGATATGGATCTTCACTGTAATATTCAAAGTTTCTTCCACACAATGGGTTTCTTTTCATATTAATACCTGGCCCCAGCAAAACATTGACTTTCTGAGCAACTGCCTCTTTCCCAAGATATTTGCCCATGTTTTCAACAAGTTCCACATTCCAACTATTCGCAACGGTTGCTGCTGTTGGGAAACAAGTTGCCGGGATACTTTCATTTAAGCCCAGATGATCGGCTGCAGCGGCCTGTTTCCGAACCCCATGCGGACCATCGGAAAGAAACATACTAGGGATGCCAAGACGATCAATATTTTGCGATTGCCAGAAATCCTTTCCGGACATAAGAGAGGCTTTTTCTTCCAGGGTCATTTCTTGAATTATGTCTTTATATTTCATAGTCATTCCTCTTTTTTATTTTTTGGGCGGTACCTCGGATGAAGTACCGCCTAATTTTTCTTTTATTCGAGTCATTATACTTTAGGCAGCATTTTCTTTTCCTTTTTCCTTTCCCTTTCGAAATGTTAAGAAGAAACCGATACCGATACCTAAAGCAACAAGAACATCAACCGCAATGGTGATCTTAACCCATGTTGGAGTTTCTGAGCTCATGGGATTGTCTATTGCACTACTGTTTGCAACAGTGTATAAGATACTGTGAGCTGCATCTCTCATCGCCCATAACGTGTCATTACTTTCAGTATTTACTTCAGCAACACCAACAGGGGCAGCACCTGTTAAATACAAGTCATTTCCACTACGGATACCCAGTTCATAATTCATATAAGGATAGGCATTAATCATATAGAAATCAGTTACAACCAAACCAGTGAATCCCCATTCGTTACGAAGGATTTCTTTTAACAGACCCGAGCTAGCACCTGCCCATGTATTACCGATACTGTTAAAAGACGACATTACAGCTCCGGCTCCACCTTCTTTAACCGCAAGTTCAAATGGTTTTAAGTAAACTTCACGAACGGTTTGTTCATTAGCCCATGTTAAAACACCATTTGTACGATTTGTTTCTTGGTCATTTAAAGCAAAGTGTTTGATGTAAACATATCCACCTTTGCTTTGGAATCCATTCGTTACAGCTGCTGCCATCTTACCAGAAAGTAATCCATCTTCTGAATAATATTCAAAGTTACGTCCGGCAAATGCGGTACGATGAATATTCATAGCAGGTGCATACCAGCCTGTAACACCATAAGCTTGAGCCTCAGCACCAATACTTTCGCCCATTTGTTTTGCTAATTCAACATTCCAAGTAGATGCAAGCATAACTTCTGCAGGGAATGCGATACCAGATTGTCCATTTGCAGCCATATTCATATTATTAATAGCTGCTGGCCCGTCATAGTCTAAAGTTGCAGGTTTACCTACTGATTCAATTTCAACGGTTCTGTATCCTCCTAAGGTTGAAAGACTAACCAAATCATCAACCGTTAATTGATCAAGTAAAGTATCCCAACTTTCATCATTGTAATCGACACCTACATAGTCTTTTAATGTCTTTCCGTTTTCTGCTCCCGTAGTTGGTGCTTTGTCATTTGTATCAGCAGGTACATCATATCTGATTCCGTTTATATAATTAACAAAATTAGTAGTTGTAACTTTACCTTTTACCGTCATTGTTTTGTTCTCTGCATCTTTAACCGTATAAGTTTGATCTTGTGTAAGTACTTCATTTAGATTTGCAAAACCATTAGCTCTTGAAAGAACCTTAGTTAGACTACCTTCACCTGTTAGTTCGTTGTCTAACCGATTCACAGCAACTTGTTGATCACTGGAACGACCTTCTGTATAATAAGTAACTTGAGAGAGTTCCTTAGAAGCTACATCCGTAATTTTTTCATGAGAGTTCTTCATAAGCATTAAGGAATATTCTCCCGCCTCTAGAACATATCCACCATTTGATGTATAGACTTTATTTGAATCATAAGATGCCATATCTTCTACCTTAAATGATAGAGTTATCGTTTCTGATTCACCTGGTTTAATCACATCTGTCTTAGCAAAAGCACCAAGAACTTTTGATGGTTTTTCAATTTTTCCTGTGTAAGGTGCTGAGTAGTACAACTGAACCACCTCTTTACCTTCCACTGAACCTGTATTAGTTACTTTTACATCAACCGAAATATTTTCATCATCCCATTTTAAACTATTTGGTACAACTTCTTGTGCAAACTCTGTATAACTTAAACCATAACCGAACGGATAAACAACTTCTTCATCATAATTAATTGCACCTTCATCGGCGGCTGTTTCATAAAAACGGTATCCTAAATAAACGCCCTCTTTATAATCAACGTAATTTAATTTTACTTTTTGTTTATCAGTTGCAATAGAATATGATCCATCTTCGTTTTTAAGTACATAGTATTGATCACCGAAACTACTCATTGCCGGGTTTTTCAACAAATCAGCAGTATAAATATCGACTGTCCTACCTGATGGATTAACTTGCCCGGCAAGAACTTTACCAAGAGAAGTGAAGCCATTTTGACCTGGACCGGCAATATTGACCACACTTTTAATTTGGCTATAATCTTTAACCCAGCCAAGCTCAAATGTATTGGAACTATTGACAACAAGAATAACGTTATCAAAGTTTGCTGTAACTGCATCAATCATCCCTTTTTCACGGTTACTTAGTTCCAAGTAATGTTTATTTGCGTCAAGATCATCTTTATTCCCATATCTTACGCCCGTAGCACCGAATGCTCCGCCCTCTGGATCAAAGGTATCTTCACCATCTAAACTTACCGGAAGATCTGCACCCTCACCACCGGAACGAGCAATAAAGATGATAGCGGTATCGGAAAATTCCTTAGCTTGTCTCATAAGTTCATTTGTATAAAATTTTGTTGGTTCAGGTTCTGGAATCGTCCAATCTTGACCATTCATTCCTACCATTGGTCTTTCTAAACCTGTATCTACATATGCTTTATATAATTGTTCATTCACTTCAAATCCTGCAGACTCTAGTCCCGCCTTTGGTGTAACGGCTGTAGAAGCATCCGCTGAACCGGAACCAGTCCCACCATAGATTGGATTTGTAAAACTCCATCCAAAAACGTTTACCTTCGTCTTTTTTTCTTGTGAAGTTTTAAGTGGAAGTGTATTGTCATCATTTTTAAGAAGGACAATACCTTCATCAGCAATTTTTTCAACTAATTTTGTTGATGTCTCACGTGCAGCAACCGCTTCCTTACTATCCATGTCAATCGTAGAAAAATAAGCTGAAATAACATCTGAAAAATGATACAAGGCAATATTTGCCCCAATAGCAATTACCAACAAAACAGACAAAACCGATCTCCAAATAATGCGAGATCTTTTTTTATTCTTGGTTTTACTCATGTAATTACTCCCCCTCACTTAATATAGTATTTTTTTATGTGGAAGAAATCTTTGCGAAAACTTAAATTTTCAGAGGATTTTAAGCGTATTCATTTTCAAAAATATAATAATAGCTTCATAATTTCTCCATATCCTCAAAAAAATTTAAGCCCTTTCTTCCTTCCTCATATTTGACATTCTTATACTAACACAGTTTTTTTCTTATAAAATTTACTTGCACGAACTGCATGGATTTTTGCATAAACTGTAAAAGCGTTTTCTATTTATAAATCTTACTCTGAAATGAATGCTGAATAATAAAGTCTATATTTTAACAGAAAAGGCTTGGATTGACATTGAGTCTTATCCAAGCCAAGAAAATTCATCCAATATTCGATTCACTAAGGTATGAAATCTTTAGTTCAAGCCAATTTTTGATTCACATAATAAAAATTAGCAAACTACATAACCAAGGTAAAGATAAAACGAACTAACTTATTTAGCAGGTTGTTCCAATGTCTCTTTTTCAACTTTTTTAAACTTATCCACCTGTTTATTTAAGTCATCTACAATTTCCCAATTTCTTGAAGATTCATCAGAAATGACCGTTATTGAGTTTAATAACATAGCGGTATCATCACTTGATTGAACCATGACTCTTACACTTTCCTCCACTGCTATTGTGATTCCTTCAATACCTTCAGCCATATTATTTGAAATTCTCCTCAAATCGCCGGACTTTTCTTGATAGCGAGTTAACATAGCATTTATTGTATCAATATTTTGTTTATATTTATTTGCGATATTTACAAACCCATCATAATCAGGCAGAACGTTTTCCGTAATATAGGACAACAGTTTTTCGCCATTATTTACAAGTTCATCTACAGCATGAATGACTAGCGAATTGATATTTTGAATATTACTTGCAATCTCCTTGGTACTCTCTGATAGTTTCCTAATTTCTTCAGCAACTACTGCAAACCCTTTTCCTGATTCTCCTGCTCTCGCTGCTTCAATCGATGCATTCAAAGCAAGTAAGTTCGTTTGATTGGAAATTTCTAAAATATCTGCCGTAAGTTCATTAATTCTTTTTACAGAACGGCTATTCTCTATAGACAAACTCATTGATTTGTTAATATCTTGAAGAACCTCTTCTGTCTGTTTTTTACTTTCTATCGTTTGTATTTGAATTACATCTGCTTGTTCAACAATACTACTGACATGCGTTAAATTTGTTTTGGCGTCATCGGCAATATCGTTAGAGGCGGATAGGACTTCTTGAGCGCCATAATCGACATTCTGGATCGTACTGCTTATTTCTTCCATACTTGCGGTTAATTCAGTTAATCCGGCAGAAATACTGGATGTAGAATCTTTACATTCTAATATTTGCTGACTAATATTTTCAGTAGATTGATAAATGAACTTGGAACCGGATTTAATAGAAATCATAGCATTTTGTAAAGCATCTAAAAATTGATTGATACCTTTAACCATCTGTCCGACTTCATCTTCAGAACGGTTTTCAATGCGAACTGTTAAATCGCCTTCATTATTTTCGAGCTTTTGAATGATATGATTTAAACTCGTTGTTGCGTTTTTTAACGGTGATATAATCGTCTTTTTTGAAATCCAAACAGCTATTGCAACTGCTGCGATAAAAATTACTCCCATTACCCAAACGATAATAGTGGATCTGTAAACTCGGGAGTGGATGAGACTACCTTCGTGGTCAATACTTTTATCTAAAACCGTTTGATAATCGGTCTCTGCGACATGCATTTCTTCTAATAGTGACTCATATGTTAGATATTTTTCTTTTACTGATGGAATATCACCATTTGAAATATCTTCTGCAATATTCGTAGCTTGTTCCAAAAACGCTTCCATATTCTTTAAGTAAGGAGCAAAAGCATTCTTAAGTTCATCATTCATCGCCTTTTCGGAAAACCCATCGCTTTTATTTGCAATTATCTTTAAACTATTTCTTACTTTTTCAATATTATTTTGTATCTTTTCAGACACTTCTTTTGGATCATTCACTGTTCCTTGAATATACCGATCAACTGATAATTTAATTTCCCCTATTTCTTTGGCTATTTTTACCTGCTCCCCTTCTATTTTTACAAAGTAGTTTGAAAACAGGGCAGATGATAACTGTACTTGGCTGTTCGTAACACCACTTATGACAGTATTAAATAGAAAAAGAAACAATAAAAAAAAGAGTATAATCAAAATTCGATATGTAATCGATTTTCGCAATGATAATTACCTCCAAATATTTAATTTAAGGACAATATGACCTAAAGGATTCAGCATAGAGATAGAAGTCCCATTTTATATAGCTGGAAATTAATTGGAAAGTAGTTCGTTTCTATTAAGCTTATCCGGTCTGATTAGGATAGCCGCAACTATTGCCGACATTAAAACATAGTCAAATGTTATCATGTTATTTTGTTTGTAAAAATACGTTGCATAAACTGTTCATTTTTTTGCACAAACTGTTATTGCATTTCCTGTTTTGAAAAAATCTTGACCGAATGCTGCTGGACGATAAAAGAGCCTTTTTAAATAGAAAAGGCCTGGATTGACACTGAGTCTTATCCAAGCCATGAAAATTCTTTCAAAGATCCGATTTTTCGTTTTTCAAAGGTATGAGGATCTTTAGTTCAAACCAATGATCTTTTTGATCTACACTAACGACACCGCCATACTTCTGAACCGCATAGCGAATACTTTTCAGCCCGTAACCATGATTAAACGTATCCTTTTTTGTCGTGACCGGCAAGTCCCCTTCAAGCTTGAGCTCGCCTTCGAAATAATTTTCAATACGAATCATCAAAAATCCCTTTTGTGCAAAAACAGAAACATGGAGTAATCGTTTTTCTTTATCAGCTATTTTTTGTTCGTATTCAATTGCATTATCGAGCGCATTTCCGAAAATCGTACAAATATCGACGACATCCATGAAATTCAGTAATGTTCCGTCTGCTACACAGGTTAGCGTAATCCCGTTTTTCATACAATTCATATTTTTACTGGTTAACAATGTATCTAATACATGATTCCCCGTTTTATTTTGTGCCTCGTACAGCTTAATGTCATTCTCCATTTTTGTTAAAAACTCATTGCGCTTATCTGCATCTTTTTCTGCTTTAAGCGCAATAATTTGGTTTTTTAAGTCGTGGTATTTAAAATTGATCATTTCAATACTTTCTTTTGATTGTTGATATTGAACAAACTGATTTTGCAAAATATTTTGCACTGCTTTTAATTCATGCCTGACGCGTAATTCATTTAATTGAATATGGTAAGCGTAAAGAATGGCAAATCCACCTAAATCTACCAATGTACGAATGTTAAAGATTTCTTGCGCATATTGCCCACTAAACGGTGTTCTCGTCGTTATGAAACTTAAATTACTTATGGCAAAGACGGCCGCCCCGATCACAACCGTTGACCATAATTCGTGCTGTCTTATATTTAATTTCCCATCAATCGGAACTTGACGTTTTTCCAGAAACCAAATGAATAAAAATGCTACTCCATAGATGGCAAATAATAATAGTAATTCCATTGGCAAAGTCGCTTTTTCTGCATTCCAAAAAAAGAAATGCACTTGCCATTCCAAAGAAGCAATCAGTTCTGCAGCGACAAATGCTCTTACGCTAAAATAACCTGCTTCAAAAATCGTAATATCACAACTAAAAAAAATGAAAAAAAGCATCATACCGATTGCCATGATCATACACGGAATCCAAAAAACAATCGGTAAATCTCTCGTTATAACTAAAAAAATAGATTGGATGAATAGTGTACAAACGGAAAATGTTATCAGTTTCCAACCGGTTAATCGCTTTTTTAATAATGAGATATAAATGAGGCAGGCCATCCATTCGGCCAAGGCTGTATAGATTCTCGGTATATCCGGAATGACATTAGTCATTTAATCACCTCGCCCCAATAATTAGCTAACGCTTCCATGAATGCTTTCCTTCTTGGACGACTGATCAAAAGTTCCTTCCCTCTAACAACGGCACAGTTTTCATTCATTCCTTCAACATGAGCTAAGTAAAAAAACAACTGTTGGCTTTATTTTTCATTTTGATAGTTGCCCTTATCCTACAACTAATTTACCCTATAGCCGGAAATATTTTATTATCATTAGGAATTATTGGCGTTATCCTCATTTATCTTCTTCAATCACGTAAACAAGACCATTCAAAAATATTAGCTGAATTTATTAAAGAAGGAGATTCAGCGAAATCAGGAAACTATCGGATCAAAGCTACAATTCAGCTTCAGAAATTGGTAAAATATTGGATAACTTAAAGGAAAAAATCAATGCAATTATTCAATCGGTTGAATCGACTAATCAAAAGTTTGAAATTCAACAGCAATCGTTTGAAGAAGTCAATCAAGTCTTTGATCAATTTGATACAAATGTACTTGATTTAATCAATGACCAAAATAATATTCGTGGACATATGAATGTGTTAAATGACACGAAAGATAACTTAATTGATGCGATTAATAGTATTGCCGCCATCGCCCAACAATCCGCCGCTTCAACGCAAGAAGCTGCCACCTTAAGCATGCAGCAAAAACAATCCAATGAAATTTTACTAGACTTATCGAAACAATTACAACAAGTAGTGGTAGAAGTTGAGAAATCCATTCATAATTATCGGGTTGACAAAAGAACAAAAACTACTAAAAAAATTGCTTTTATCAGCAATTTGCAAAAGGGGCATCCTTTTACGGAACTGATGATAGAAAACGGAGAAAAAGCAGCGAAGAAATACGGTTTTCATTTTACCGCTAAATTCATGAATCGCTTTGATAAGTCGGAGCAAATTCAAATGATTAATGATGTAAAAAAGGAAGGATTGGATTATTTAATTATCATACCTTCCGAGCAAAAAAGCCTTGCACCTGTTATTGATGATTTGTATCGTGAGCAAATTAAAACCATTTGTGTGGATGCAGATATCCCTAACAGTAAACGAATTAGCTTTATCGGTACCGACAATTATGAAGCAGGGAAAAACTTAGCGAATTTGATTGTCAAACAACTTGGCGGAAGTGGTAAGGTTATTTTGAGTGCAACCAACATCAATCAGGAAAATTTAAAATTACGGGTGAAAGGTGTATACGATGTTTTAGCAAAATACCCTAATATTAAAGTTGTTGGTGAGCAATCCGGTTTCTTCGATAATCAAGAGCGGGTGAAGGATTTCGAGAAAATCGTTAAAACATGCGGTGGTTTCGACCTTGCTGCAGGGGTTGACAGTGATTTTGGAACAGTCGCTATGCTTTATGCCGAAAAACATGACATTTCAAATAAAAAATTTATCGGTTTTGATGACAATCCGGTCAATTTACAAGCGATCAAACAAGGTGTTCTCGATGCCGTTGTCTCCCAAAGACAAAGACTATTTGCGGAATTAGCTGTTAAGAAAATTTTTGATCTGGAAGCCGGAAAACATATTAAGGAAAATGACCTGTTAAGCACGTTTATAATTAATAAAACAAATATTAACGCTATATCGAAATAAAGGGGCACTTCAGTGGGGGAAGCGCTATCCTCCACTGATTTCGTTTAAGCATCAGGCTTCTTCATTTCAACAAAGGAAAATCAATATCCATGCAGGCATTCCTCATCCACTTGTCGAAAACTATGGATTTGCTTACAATAAACATATGGGAAATACTATTTCAATCAACTCGGAGGTAACTCGGTGAATATATTATGGGATTTAGACGGAACTTTATTTGATACATACCCAAAATTAATGGCTTCTTTTCAAAAACTCGCCGGAAAGCAAATCAATGAGGATGAACTTATCCGCTGGTTAAAAAAAGATTCCAAACAAGCTTTCAAACATTACGGAATTTCCGAAGACAAGCGGCAAGAATATCAAAAAATTGATTTACAGTTTAAAGATGAGGACAAAAAACCGTTTCCTTTTGTGGAAGATGTTTTAAAAATGGCAGATAAAAATATCATTGTTACCCATCGATTTAGAAAATCTACTTTACGCCTATTAAAACATTGGAAAATGGATCATTACTTCCAAGAAATTGTTTGCCCTGAGGAAGATGGCTTTCCACGCAAACCCCATGTCGCATCCTATGCCTACGTTCATGACAAGTACGGAATTGACCTCGTTATTGGGGATCGGGCATTGGACATTATACCGGCAAAAGAATTGGGTATTCCAACTTGTTTATTTCAAAATGAAAATGAAGAAGCCGACTTTCATTTATCATCATACAAAGATTTTCCTCAAGTTTTAGAAGGCTTATCAATGTAATTGAACCAAGGGATCGGGTACCCGGTCTCTTCCTTAGAACCTTTTATTAAAATGATAAGACGATCATCTTTCTGGAAGGAAAAAATATTTTTCAAGGTCGTAGGAAAACATTGAAACGTACCCAACACGGACAAGCGAGATCGACAATTTGGCATTTTTCGGTACTTGAAAATTTTTTCCCTTAGATATATAATAATTTTTGTTCGTTGTTTCTGTCTTTGTAGGTGATGTTTTAGATTCATTTTTGATTTTGCGGATATGGTGGAATTGGCAGACACGTATGATTCAGGTTCATATGCCTTAACCGGCGTGGGAGTTCGAGTCTCCCTATCCGCATTCATTTTTGGAAAACTACTAAAGTCAATGCTTTGAAACACTCAAGGTATTGGCTTTTTTTATATTTCGCTTTTTTACGAGGCAAATCGAGTTGAACACATCTGCTGTATGATCTTCCAGTCACTTTCTAAACCCAAATGCGATAAATCATTTGTCAAAATATTTGCATAAACAATTTTGCCATAAAGTAACCGATGATTCCACATCCCGGGAAAGTTAAAATCCAAGCCCATATCATTTCTTTTGCAACATCCCAGTTCACATTTCTAATGCGCTTAGAGGCGCCGACACCCATAATAGCTGTTGTTTTTGTATGAGTAGTACTGACGGGCAAACCAAAAATAGAGGCAGTTAAAAGTGAAATGACACCGGCCAGGTCTGAGGCAAATCCTTCATGTTTTCGCAGTTTCACCATGCTCATTCCAACCGATTTGATGATACGATAACCCCCGATGCTGGTCCCTAATGTGATTACCACACTGATAACTAACATCACCCATAATGGAATCGTAAACACGGTAGCTTCTGTAACACCTTGTGAGAGAAAAACACCAAATAGAAAAACACCAATAAATTTTTGACCATCTTGTGCACCATGCATAAAAGCCATTCCGGCACCGGCAAATATTTCTCCATATTGAAAAAAATTTGCTGATTTACTTAACGGAACATTTTTAAATAAACGATTGATTATTTTTACAATAAAAAATCCAAGTCCGAATCCCATTACAGTTGAAATCACGAGCCCGTAAATAACCTTCATCCATTCATGTCCATTTACTCCTGCTAAACCACCCTGAAGTGCAATGGCAGCACCGGTTAAACCGGCAATTAAAGCATGACTCTCACTGGTTGGAATTCCAAAATACCAAGCACCCGTAGCCCATAAAACAATGGCCACCATGGCTGCACATAAAGCGACAATACTATTGTGGGCATCACCGCTAAAATCGACCATATTATAGATCGTTTCAGCAACGGTTGCATTAAAAACAGTCATCACGGTTACACCAAAAAAATTCATTAAAGCTGCCATAATGATCGCCTGACGAACACTCATGCAACGTGTTGAAACACATGTAGCAATCGCATTTGGGGCATCCGTCCACCCGTTTACCATTACAACACCTAATGTCAAAAGAACTGTCACAAGCATAATCGGATTACTAGTAATCATTGTTATAAAATCTGGGAATGATAAGGACATTTTCTCACCTACTATAATTACGATTTGTATTCAGTTACATCGTTTTTTGAAAATTTGTTCATAATTGTGACTGCTTTCACATTATTATTGTATATTTTTTAAACGATAAATCAAAATTTCACCGATGCCCTTTTCAATTATACATCAGTTTGAAAAAATATGTTTTAATACTTTTTAAACATATAATGATAATTTGGACGTAAATTCAAATTTCTCATTTTAACTACTTAACCTTACTTTTTAAACATATAGGCTAATTAGGACGTAAATGGTTTTGCGCAAAATTTATCACGAATGTAAACAAAGCATGTGAAGTACTAGATCCATTCACATGCTATAATTCTATGTTTTTAATAGTTTATATCATAGTATTCATTTGTTTCCGGATTATATTGAAACAATTTATAAAAGTCGTCCGGTTTTATTTCATCATCTTCCATGTCCACTTCCAAAAATTCCCATTCTTTTTCACTTATGGAATCAATAGACATAGATATTTTATTTTCCATAATAACATTCTTAATTTGGTGGGAGTATGTCAGACTGGGCTCATCGTATCCAAATCCGCTAAATTTCACCGGCTCATGCTCCTTTAAATAAAAAATAAACTCCCATTCAAAATCCTGTGAAGAATATTTCCCAATATCCGAAACAAGGGCTGCTTCGATTCGGACGCTTTCTACGTCTTCCCACGGGATGGCAATTTGTTCCTCCTTTGACGATAAAAACAATCCTTCTTCCCTAATCGCATAATAATCATTCTTTCCATAAATCGATAATCCGGCACTAATCAAAAAAGCTACGACCAGTGAAATATACAATTCCTTTTCAACCTTAAACCCAACGATATAAATCACTATAAACAGACAAAACGCATAAAATCCGGTAAAAATGATAATTAAACCGATAAAATCTTGATAATTGGTAATGTAAATATCAGTTGGGGTAGAAATCCTGTTTGTGTTTTTATCATTGAAATACACAATAATTTTTAATAGAATTGGTGCTAAAAAAGAAATTCCCGTATAAAAACGAAATTTTCCCCACGCATTCTCCTTTCCTTCTTTTAATCCTTCAAGCATAATGATTCCGATTGTAAAAGGCAATCCGCCAAATAATAAATATAAAAAGATGTTTATAAAGAGATCATCCCATTCGGCTGTTGCCGTCGCAGCGATTCCTGTAATAAACGATAAAATAATAATGATATAGCTAACGACTTTTTTTACCTTTGTTAATACTGACCGCAAAGTAATTCTCCCCCTATGTTACAAATGCTATCGTATAAAAATCGTTTATTTCATGCTTTATATTATTCTTAATTACATGGAACTACTTATTCGCTTTAAGAGAATAGGTTCCGTTTTTCCCATCGTTGCTTTGTACAAAAGGATGGTACCTGGTGTTTCTCCCTTTTCTGCAGCTTCAACATTGAAGTCTTTATTTAAGGCAATCGTCCAAACCGCTTCGTTATTTTTCATTAACACAATCGCCAATGTTCCGAACTGGACGACTTGATCCCATTTATAAATTTCTGTCCTTCCATTTACCGTGACAGACAGACCTTCTGTTTCATTCGTAATTCTAGCATTTTTCCCTTGCCAAACACCATAAATTTGGGCCGCAACATAATAATAAGATATGCCGGTTCCACGATCGCCATATGTACCAATATATTGATGTACAGTTTTGTCCTTTGCCTTATAGGTTACTGCTGCAATATCATCTGTTAACCAATCCACTTTAAACCTGCCGTTCGTTTGATAGGGCAGTTTTTCTTTCGGTCGTCCCAAAATACCAAAATAGGAGCGGTAGTAATATGTTTCCCCGGTCTTCGTATTTTCTTTTAAAGACAGGACATGTTGAAAGTTTGGCGAAACACTGATAATATTCTTTATCTCCTTATTCGTCTGGGAAATCATCGTAATATTGGGAATCATAAATATTAAAACAACGACTGCCCCAAAAACCTTCCATTTTTTCTCTAAGTTCAAAAGTTGCAGTATGGCAATAAATAAACAAATAACAAATATCATGTTAAGTACATAAAAAAGTCGATTATCTATATATTCAAATTGTAGTCGCTCATGAAAGAATAAAAAACCTATTTGCAAGAAAAAAATCCCAATAGACAAGATAAACAGTATCCAGCCCACGATTAGGTTCATTTTTTTACTTGTTTGCTTCATCCGGGGACACCTCCATTGAAAACGCCCATGTATTTCCTTTGTCTGTAGAAATAAATTTTCCCTTCACTAAACCACCTTTATAGTCGCCATTCGGACCTTGATTCACAAAAACTGCTAAATGGTCATCTTCTATAAACGGTGTCTCTGATTGCACAAAAATTTTGTCGTACTCGGATGGAATATTTACCGTTGCTTGTTTCCAAGTATTTCCGCCATCTTGAGTTACGTATAATTCCGGTGCTTCCGGATTTATCGTCCCAAAAGACAGAAAACCGATCTTTGCATCAACAAAGCCCCCGTCTGCAATAAGTCGACTAACGCCCGAATTATTCGTTTCCTGCCAACTTTGGCCGCCGGCAAATGTTAAGAACACATTGGAACCTTCTTGTGACATCGTCCGCCCGCCGGATATGATAATATACCCGAATTGATCATCTACAAATCCTACTTTTCGGAAACGTACACCCATGTAATGTTCGGTAACGACCGAGTTCATCCAAGTTTTCCCTTGATCGAGTGTAAATAGGATACGAATCGTTTCGTTATCCCAACTCGGTTCTTCGGCATATAAAAAGGCAGTCCGATTTTCTGTCAATAGATAACTATGATCAATCAATTCCTGTTTGTTCCCATTATATTCGCCGGCAAACAATTGATCTTTTTCTATAGGGACGGTGATCCAATTTTTCCCTTTATCAAAAGTAATTTGAAGCCGGTCATTCTGCAGGGAGTATCCGATTTGTTCATTGAGATAAATTCCTTGAATCTGTTCAGGTTGTGTTGGTGTTTCATCTATGCTTTGTTCCTCCGGTTGTGGATCGATATCCGGTAAAGCTTGATTAGGCGTTTGATTATAAAAGAAAATTCCAAGTAATAATCCGATGACCATTACAAGACTGATCGTAATGACAAATTTTTTCAAAGGAAGCACTTCCTCCAATTCAGCATTATATTTAAAAAATATGTTGAGAAACTGTAGATGAAAAATCACCATCTAAACTTAGAAGGATTTTTATATAGAAATAGCGAAATATATGTATTTATCAAGTAAAACTATCGAAATATATTTTTTCATCAAGATTCGAATTAATAACGATAGGAAAGGGATTTTTTATGATACAAGAACTTTTTACGACACTATTTCATGTTATTGTTCCACTATCTCTACCTGTTATTGCAGGAGTGTTATTAGATCGTTATAAACAAATCGACATAGGGCCTCTTGTGACATTGGTTCTATATTATTTAACGCCGGTGTTAATATTTGAAAGGTTAATGAAAGCAGACGTTTCGTACCATGATGTATATTTGACATTAGCTTATTCCTTGTTAAGCCTTTTATTCCTTTGGGCTGTTTCAAATGGATTTGGAAAACTATTTAAGCTTTCTTCCAGTGATACGGCCAGTTTGACACTTATCTCCGCGTTTACCAACAGTGTGAATTATGGAATCCCTTTGATTCTTCTTGCTTTTGGTCAAGCCGGTTTGGACAAAGCCACCGTTTATATTGTTTTGCAAATGGTGATTGTTAATACAATTGGAATCTATTTTGCAGCCCGCTCACATTTTCGTATAAAGGAAGCGATCAAATCTGTTTTTTCCTTACCGGCTATTTACGCTTCATTGCTTGCACTTTTATTACGGTCGTTTCAAATTCATTTACCTGAACCCATTGATACAGGAGTTTCTATGATTTCAGCTGCATATTCACCGATTGTTTTGGCTATTTTGGGAATGCAAATGATGAATGTAAAAACTTCATCCATTAAAAATAAAGAACAGGTTACTTTTTGGACCGGGATGGGCATCCGAATGATTATCGCGCCAATCATTTCCTTACTTTGCTTGTTTCTTTTAAAAATAGACGGTATTTTACATTCGGTTTTATTTGTTTTATCCTGCATGCCTGTCGCTGTCAATGCAGGAATACTGGCCCAAAAATTTTATGCATCACCTCAAATTGTCACAAAGACGATTCTTTGGACAACTTTGCTTTCATTCATTTTTTTGCCGATTATTATTGTTTGGGTGCACTGACCAAGCCTACCGCAAAGTCCGTGGTTTTCTCGTTAGAAGAATCTAACCCTTTACCCAACCATTACTTAAAAAGCTTTTTCAATAACTTAAATATATCAAAAGTGGTTCTATGATACACTTTGTTATAGGTATATTTTTTCGGGTTGCGTAGCCAGCCATAACCTCTTGGCATTTTTAAACCTGCACGATGAACGAGTTGCCTTTTTATACTCGTTCTGGCTGCAACTCTTTTTTTCAAGCTAGGTTTTCTCATTCCTATTTTCATCAGATCACCTTCTATATTATTTGTTTTTGGAAATACGCATTTGTCCACACTTCAGCTGTGTTCCGTCACAAAACTACTAAATTCTATTTACTACTATTTTGTAAGAATATTATACACTACCTGAAAGCAGATGAATTGGATATTTTTAAATAACGATAAATTTCGATACATAATTTCCTATATGATATAATTTGAAAGAAGAATTGGACTTGAAAGGATCAGAAGAAAAATGATACAAAATATACCAAATTTAAAAGAATTACAACAGGAGATAACTCGTTTTTTATTACAATATCGTTTTGCCTTAAAAGAGATTGAAACAAAAGTAGAAATTTTACAGGCAGAGTTCGAACTCATCCATGAATATAATCCGATTGAACATGTGACGTCCCGGATTAAATCACCGCAAAGCATCATAAATAAAATGATTAAAAAAGGTTGTACCTCTTCGTTAACAGATATTAAAGAAAATATTCGAGATATCGCCGGCGTTCGTATTATTTGTTCTTTTACAGAAGATATTTATAAAATTGGAGATATGTTAAAAAATCAAAAAGATGTAGAAGTTGTTCAAATAAAAGATTATATCAAGAATCCAAAGGCAAACGGCTACCGCAGCCTACATCTCATCGTGAAAATTCCGATTTTTATGTCTGACCGAATGGAACATGTTTATGTTGAAATCCAAATTCGAACGATTGCAATGGATTTCTGGGCTAGCTTGGAACATAAAATATACTATAAATATAACAAAGAAATCCCTAAGCACATACAGGATAGTTTAAGAGACGCCGCACAACAGGCTGCAGAGCTGGATAAAAAAATGGAAGATTGAACAGCGAAATTAATATTTTAAAAGCACATGATGCCTCAAAAAACAATCATCATTTTACAACAGAATTATTAGCTAAATTTTCCGAGTTCCTTTCTTAAGCCGGACCTGTAAAGGCAAACTTATTGTCATTAGCGCATTAAAAAATTTGAGTCAAGAGGCAGGCCTGAACGGCGCATTGTAAAAGTAGGCTTGAGATTTTCACCCGGCAATCAGTGGCCCTTACTGATTGTCATTTTACTTTATTTTCTCAGTTTCGTTTTTTTCATTGCATTGATTTTTTTATTCAGGATAACTTAATGCTAGGTGATTAATATGAATAATTCAATACGTAAGCCATGGCTGCTTGTTTTAACAATCGGTCTGGGCACATTGCTAAATCCATTAAATTCATCAATGATATCCGTAGCTTTAACACGAATGCAGCACGAATTTGGTTTAACATTTGCTGATGCAACATGGCTGATTTCTGTTTTTTACTTGGCAAGTGCGGTTGGGCAACCTGTTATGGGGAGATTGAGTGATATGTTTGGTCCGAAAAAAGTGTTTTTGACCGGACTTTTACTTGTTGCTGTTGCTTGCGGGTTCGCTCCGTTTTCAACGAATTTTGCTTTTTTATTAAGTTGCCGTGCATTGCAAGCGATTGGAAGTTCTGCTCTATTTCCAAGCGGAATGAGTATTGTTCGAACAAGTATTACAGAAGGGCAAGCCAAAGCATTATCTACTCTATCAATTTTTTCTACCACATCTGCAGCATTTGGCCCTTCAATTGGTGGTTTCATCATTGACTCGTGGGATTGGCCGGCGATTTTTATCGTAAATTTTCCGTTTATTCTTTTATCCATTGTCTTAGCGATAACCATCCTACCTAGTATAGGCCAGGGAAAATTTAATCTTGAACGTATTGATGTGGGCGGAATTTTGTTATTTATTATTTCCATAGTAGCGCTCATTCTCTTCCTGCTTTCATTAGAGAAACAAATTCATTGGTCGGCATTGTTCGTATTTTTCATTTTTAGTTTTATTTTTTACATGTATGAAAAAAATCGGAAGGAACCTTTTATCGATGTAGTTGCCTTAAAGACGAATCTGAATGTTTCTTTAGTTTATATACAATTTATCTGTATCAATCTTGTTTATTACTGCTATTTTTATGGTTTTCCGACGTTTCTCCAACAAGTACACCATTATAGCGAGAAACAGACTGGCCTCATTATGCTGGCATTAGCCGGTTTTGGTGTTATTGTTGCACCTTTGGCAGGACGATTAATTGAACGTCACGGTTCAAAACCTTCTCTAATTTTGGGTGCCGGATTCTTATTCATTGGTACGGGACTATTACTTAGTTTAAATGAAACCTCTCCAATCTTATGGTTACTGATCATCATGGCTGTGCTCGGAATGAGTAATGGTTTTAATAACATTTCTATGCAAACGGCACTTTACGAACAAGTTAAGCCGGAAGAAACCGGAACTGCTTCCGGTCTTTTCCAAACTAGCCGTTATATTGGTTCCATCCTGTCATCCTGTTTACTTGGGATTGTCTTTAACAGGCATTTAGACGTGGAACATCTCCATATTGTTGCGATTGTTTGCATTATTTTTTGTATCATCGTTGTGGGTCTTTCATTAAGATACCCTAGAATAAAACAGATGAAAAAGAGCGCGAAAACTACATAAACTTACTTAAATCCGGATAACCCGTTACAGCCCATGCACCGTCTACGAGTAAACTGGAAAAAAAGACAACAAAACTGTCCCATGTTAATCCAATGATATTTTTACGACATTGTTCAAGTATTTCGTCGTATTATAGCCATAAATTTCGAGTCTTTTCGGAACCACTTCTTCGCCGGCTTTGTCACTTTGTAAACTGATGTCATATTTTGTTACGAAATAACGGGGTTGTTCGATTTCTTCATACTTGACTAAATCATCAATCGGATCGTATTTGTTGCCATTTTTATCAACAATCACACCATCGTCTCTCATTCCCATTTCAATATTTTCATCACCGTTTATACCGAGGTTCAGCGTTTCATATGTTCGATTTTCAATATTATCATCACTTATAACAACTTTGGATGGATTTCCAATTTCTACCTTTTCGATGGTGATTGTACTGCCCGCATATGCAAAGGTTTGCGGATAATTCTGAGACGGATCCAATTCAACGATTTTTTGGTCTTCAACTGTTAGGAAAGCTTCTTTCAATTGAGCCTTGACTTCTTTTGGTTTTTTCCCAAAAAATGGTTCAAAGAAAGCCTGATAAGTACTCCAATCCATGCCCTCCTGCGCATCAATAAAAGCGCCACCATATAAATCTGCAATCACCTTTTTATTATTCACTACCAGTTTGTCAAAAGTAATACTACTTAAATTTTTTTCCGGCTGTATAGCATTAATACTATATTGCAGAATCGTTGCTGTTGGTGCAATAATTAGTTTATCAAATCGCATCGGGACTCCCTCGACTGCTATTTCTTCATCCAATGTATATTGTTTGGTGGGAAGTTTTTTCACAGGGATTTCAAATTCCCACTCTCCTATTTTATAATTTCCATCGTAAACTTCATCCGGGTTTGATGAGGCATCATTCAATTTCATTAACTGTGTAATCACCAGTTTAATTGTTCCGTTATCCTCTCTGATTGGAAATAAACCCATTTTTCCATGGTACACATTCTTTTTTTCTTTATTTATAGCCGATTCAAGGTCAGGCGGGTAATTTAGGGGATAGACATCCGTATTCATCAAATCAATTTCGTTCTCCACAAAAACCCCATCGCCAAACATGATTCCATATTGATTGTCTGCTTCTGTATCTTCAATTTCATAAAAAATGAGCGTCTGGAACTCATCTGATATTGCGCTTTTAATCTTAACTTTCACTCCATTACTTTCTGCTTCCAGATTCAGCATCTCACCAAAATCATGTTGCAGATAGGGTAGCAATTCTTGATCTTCTACCGTCCATGTATAGTAAAGGTTTGCAAAAGTCCCGGTAAAAAAACCGATTCCGATTATTAATGTACATACAACTGCAAAAATAAAAACCCATTTATTACGTTTCTTGATCTTTTGCCGCCTTTTCTTTTCCTTTTCTGCCAGCCTAGCTTTAATATTTTTCATGAAACCGGTGGGAATAGGCAACTCTTTACTTTGTTCAGTAAGGTAGATACGGACATCCTGAAAAGTCCCTAAATCCTCCTGACAGTTTTGACAATGATAAACATGAATTTCAAACTCAATCTTTTTCGACCGCTCCATCGTTCGATCTAAGTAAGAGGTATAATCCTTTTGATACTCCTTACACCCATGAAAAGTTGATCCGTACCCCAATTCTTTTCTAAGTGACTGTATGCCGGAAAACAAAAGCTCTTTCAGCTTCTCCACTGAAACTTGGAGAAGGTGGGCCGCTTTTTCATATGGGAATCCGCTCACATATGTAAGTACCAGTGCTTCTTTCTCTTCCATATTTAATTGGTCAAGAGCTTGAAATAAATCATTATGCGGGTTATTTTCCTCCGAAGCTAGTAAACTAATATCAGTAGTAAACTCCCTGCAAATATGTATAAAAATGGATGTAACCCATGATTCGAAATCGGTTTCGCCTTTCAATCGATGTAGTTCTTTGTGGACTTTCATTATAGACCGGTAAAATAATTCTTCCATTTGCCGCTGCGTTTTAACATAGGTCCAACCAAGCGGATAGAACCGGTTTTTCTGTTGATCGAACCAATCAGCTATGGATTCCAGACTTTTTCTATCTATAGGAATAATTAGATTTTCATTTGTTGTTGGAACCATTCGATTGCCCCCCCTTTGACATGGAAACTAGTTCAGCGTCCCCCATATCAGTCCTTATGAAAGTGTCTAACTCAATAAATAAGGTTTAGCTTAATGGAAAAATAGATTTCATTATGATTGACTAATCTCTTTTTGTATTTTTTTAGGTAAACTTTGTAAAACAAGGGAATAAGAATGGATGATTAGTTTTTCAACTAACTCGCTTGATATACTCGAATCAAAGTAAATTGAGTTCCAGTGTTTTTTGTTCATATAGTATCCGGGGATAATCCTATCATGATTCGCTCGTAATTCTTCTGAACGATTTGGGTCACATTTTAAGGTTAAGATAGGTTTCCCTTCTGAATCACCACCAATCATTGCATACATTTTGTTGCCAACTAGAAAGCGAGTAGCTTCCCACTCTTTTTTATAATCTTGAATAGTTCCTGTCAGATTTAAACAAATAGTTTCAATGGTAGTTTTATCCATAATAATTCATTCTCCTTTTTTCCTACAATAGTTTTGATAATAATCTATCAAATTTGTTTGGACTGATTATTTCGTGTGTAATAAAATTCCCGTTATAAAACAAACCAAAAGTTGTCAAGATTGTTGGTGAATTTTGTGCTTTTTCTTTCGTTGTTATTCTAATCGTTTTAAAAGGCACATTTTTGTTTTCTGCTATTTTTCTTAGTTCTTCCAATATACCAACAGCAAATGGACACTGCACAGTATAATAAATCGTTATCCCTTCATCACCGGAAAAGGTTTTTACCTGTTTTTTAAAAGAAGGGACAACATGTTTATTCCATGTCAATGCCATTAATTGAAAATATGGTTCTACTTGGTCTACTATTTCAAACCCCATATGTTCAAAGAAACGCCCGTCACTTAAATACGGATATTTTTTCTTCCCTACAATATGTACAATCCCATCCATCCCACGGTTAATGGCATCATTTCTGCAATAGTCTAACAGTTGCTTGGCATACCCATTATTTTTATGTCTTCCTGAAACCCATAAACAGTTAATATACATATAATTCGGTGCATCAATAGGAACCCAAGCCATTTCAGCAGGCAAGTATTCAATAAATACTTTTGCACGTTCATCTAAACGATAAAAAACTAACCCTTCATCCATTCGTTCCGTCAGCCACTTTTTCTTCTCGCTAACTGCATGTTCATACTGTTTTGCCCCTAAAGCACAGCATATATGTTCGGTTTCGATATTACCTTTGGTTATTTGAATAAATCCCAATTTTTCCACCTCCATCTTCATGTTAAGAATGATTAAATACGCTTAATATATACGTTGTAAAAGAGTCACAGGTTTCGTTTATCAGAACTCTATCATCATTTTGGCTTCAGAACTCCCTTCACATCATTTGCAAACATAGCCATTCTAATTGTATATTATTATTAGCTATATTAGCTACTTTAACTAATATTGGAGGTACTGCTAAAATGAAGGTCAACTCCACTGAATTACAAAATAACTTTGGAAAGTATTTAATGTTAGCTGCACAGGAAGATATTATTATCACCCGCAATGGTACTGAAATTGCAAAACTTACCGCCTTGGGTGATCAACTCGGTAGTGCCGTAAATCAAATTCATGAAAGTGTACCACTATATGGCTACGGTAAAAAAGCAACCTATGAGGAATTTTTGCAATTATGGCAGGAGTCCGATGAACGATATGAGTACATTGATGGGGAAATTTATTTACTTGCCTCACCAAAAACTGCACATCAAATAGCAGTTGGGGAAATTTACGGGAGTTTCTACAATTATTTTCAAGGAAGCAATTGCACGCCAATAGTTGCCCCCTATGATATTGAACTCAGGAGAACACCAGAACAAATCAATATCGTGCAACCGGATATAATGGTGATTTGTGACCTGGAAGAAAATTTGGATGACAACGATTATTACAAAGGGGTTCCAACATTAATTGTTGAAGTGCTTTCCAAGGGGACAAGAAGAAAGGACTTGATTAAGAAACTCGATCTCTATATGTCTTGTGGCGTGAAGGAATATTGGATTGTGAATCCTGACAACAAGGAAATCACTGTGTATCTTTTTGACGAACAGAATATTCAAGAATTTACGACCTACAAACAGAACGAAATGGCTCAGTCTTATCTATTTGAGAAATTAAAAATAGACGTGCAGCGAATTTTTAGATGAACATATATTTCCTATCAAAAACCCCATCTTCTTGAAAAAACAAATGAAGATGGGATGTTTTACATTTTTTAAATAAAAATGTAGGACTGCTTTTTAAAATTTTTATCCGGAGTGGAACATCACCCGCAAATGTCATTGTAGCCGGAATATCCGCTGAAATCATCAAAAAATAAAACCAATCAGGGGTAATAGCCTTCGAAGTAACCGCCAAATGACGCTTTTAGTCCCTTGATTTTATGATAAGCAGCATCAACAGCCTGTTCTTTATTCCATTCACTCTCACAATCTTTACAGTAGTATTCTGGGCCACCAACTATTTTTCTGCATCCACCTAGTTTAATTTCTCCTGCTTCTGCTTTTGGAAAACTTCCTTGGTTGGCATACCATACAAAATTTTCAATGTATTTTTAGATCCACATTTTGGACACTGCTTATAGTGCCCATAATACTCCTCGCTTTTCTTTTAAAATGAGACCTAGTTTTTTCAAGTAACCCTCTTTAATGGATTTTAAATACTTTACAACCCTATCAATAGATGATTTAATATCATCTTTTCACGTACATAAGTTCAACCATACCATCATTCGTTTTTGTTCCAATAAGTTTAAGTTGAATTTCTGGATTTTCCCCTAAAAATAGAGGAATCCCTTCACCCAAAATTGTTGGTATGATTGTTATAATATACTTATCTACCAAGTTTTGTTTAATAAATTGATCAATTAACTTTGCTCCGCCAACAAGCCATATATCCTTCCCCTGTTGTTTTTTTAGATTTTTAATAAACGCAGTAATATCCTCTGATATATACTCTGCCCTACTATCAGGTTCATAATTTTTTGTTGTTACTACATAACATTTCTTACCTTCATATACCCAAACATTGGGCGATAATTCATTAATAACTTGTTCATATGTTGTTCTACCCATTACAACCGTATCTATTGAACTATAAAATTCCTCAAATCCTAAATCTACATTTGGATCCCCACTACTACCACTTAGCCAGTCAACTGCTCCATTGGTCCTTGCTATATACCCGTCTAAACTCACTGCAATATAGAGAATTATGTTTCTATCCACTCCCTCACGCTCCTCACTTTTTCTTACATTGGGACGCTTAATCAAATACTATATTTATTATAACTTAATGCTTTGTTGTGACGCATCATTTAACTATATAGATTTTACATAATACTAACACAATTAAAGACTGTTAATTAACAATAAGTTGACCCGTTAAAGGGGTAGAATGTTGAGTAAAGCGCTTTGTTCTAAAGGTCAGTTCAATAAAGAAAAAAGGTCTCTCTTTTGAAGAAGAATACGCTTATGTGTCGAAAGCAAACAACTTTTTCCACAATTTTTATACTTTATTTTTAGTGAACAGCATAAACATTCTATAAAAGAAAATCATTTCTATAGGAGGTTTCCATGGATCAAAAGGATCAAAGTCGTCAATTAGACCAAATAAAGCAAATGCAACAAATGTTTAAAGCGAATATGAAAACTCATCCTTATCCCATGTACCCCAACTATGGGAAAATAACACGTTACGAAGAAATTCCGATAAGTTTACCTGAACAGCGCCAGCTACGCCATCCCGGAGTGGAAAAATTTATGGTACCCCTTCCAATTATCGAAAACCCGAACTATAAAGGGAGTGGGAAGTTAACAGGAAAAGTAGCACTTATTACAGGAGGTGACAGTGGTATTGGTGCAGCTGTAGCAATTGCGTTTGCTAAAGAAGGAGCAAATGTTGCCATTTCATACTTAGATGAACATGAGGATGCAAATAGAACAAAAACGAGGATTGAACAACTCGGACAACGTTGTTTACTGCTACCTGGCGACTTGCGAGACAAACAACAGTGTATCTCCATTGTAGAACAAACAGTAAATACGTTTGGACGTCTCGATATTCTTTGTAACCACGTTGGTATCCAATTCCAACAACTAAGTCTGCTTGACATTACAGATGAACAATTCGATGACACCTTCAAAGTTAATATATACTCTCATTTTTACACAACAAGAGCAGCGCTTCCTTATTTAAAACCAGGCAGTTCAATCATTGGCACTTCTTCAGTGGTGACGTATGTAGGTGAGCAGCAAATGATTGATTATACTGCCACAAAAGGCGCAATAGTTGGTTGGACACGTGCCTTAGCTAAAAATGTCGTAAAACAAGGGATCCGAGTTAATGCCGTCGCCCCCGGCCGAATTTGGACTCCACTTATTTCAGCAAGTTTCTCGTCAGACCAAGTCGCCGTATATGGAGCATTTAATCCAATGGAACGAGTTGCCCATCCATTTGAACTCGCACCAACCTATGTCTATCTTGCTTCTGATGATTCTCGTTTTGTTACTGGTCAAGTTCTTCATGTTGACGGGGGCGAATCCACTCATTCCTAATGGAAGGAGGTTACCATTTTGAGATATGAATTTAATCCAGAAGTAAAGCTATTGCTAGTAAACCATTCCAATGAAAAAGTAAAGATGGTCTATATGGAAGATTCCTGGCCAATGTCTAAAATCGCACTTAGACCACCATACTATTGCTACCCAAGTTACGAGCTGAATTATCCAATAATCTAAATAATAACAAACAAAAAGACTTCTATACACAGTGTAGAAGTCCATTTAATTTTTTCTTAAGGTTCGCAGTTATGCTAACCTTCAATTTATCTATTTAGACTAATCAGAAAATAGGATAACGGTTTTAAAACGACTTTTTACAGTCGTCCTCACGATTATTAAACATTTTGATAACCATGACTTGCTTATCCAAGGTCATTTAGTGTGTGGGTCAATATAAGGTGGACCCCTTCGTCAAGACACTGCAAAGAGGTCTCCAATTAATCTAAAACTATGGGGGTGGCAAATTTCTTGCATTAATGACCCTTTAAATCAAGGAGGCGAATTATGATTCTCTCTAAATTTGTAGACGAACTGCCCATTCCACCTATTTTAAAACCTCGATGGAAAGATCAGTTTTATACTTACTACGAAGTAAATATGACTGAATTCAGTCAATCACTTCATAGTCAGTTAAATAACTCAACTGTTTGGGGGTACGAAAATGGATATCCAGGACCTACAATTGAAGTCGAAAGTGGAGAAAAAGTGTTTATTAAATGGATTAACAATCTTCCTGATAAGCATCTTTTTCCAATCGATTATACGGTTCATGGTGCCCATTGGGACGTGCCTGATGTAAGAACAGTCGTACACGTACACGGTGCTTGTGTTGAATGGGAAAGCGATGGCTACCCAGAGGCTTGGTTTACAAAGGGATTCAAACAAGTGGGGCCTTATTTTAGAAAGCAAATATATCGATATGATAATTGTAATCATGCCTGCACTTTATGGTATCATGACCATACGATTGGTATTACGAGGCTAAATATTTATGCAGGTTTAGCAGGATTTTATCTTATCAGAGAAAATCGGGAACGTTCATTGAATTTACCGAGTGGGAAATATGAGATTCCTCTTATGATACAAGACAAGACATTTAATGAGGATGGTTCTCTTTACTACCCAAAGCAACCAGAAAAACCGATTCCTGAATTAGAAACGTCTATTATTCCTGAATTTATTGGGGATACGATTCTAGTAAATGGTAAAGTATGGCCTTATTTAGAAGTGGAACCACGTAAATACCGCTTTAGGCTTTTAAACGCATCCAACACTCGTTTCTATAGGATTAAGCTTGATTCTGGACAATTTATGTATCAAATTGCGACTGATGGAGGGTTGCTGGAATATCCAATTGGTATCAGGGAAATCATGTTAGCCCCTGCAGAAAGGGCAGATGTGATCATTGATTTTACCAATTTAGAAGGGAAGAATATTATCATGACAAATGATGCCCCCGCTCCTTTTCCAGGGGGTGACAAACCGGATCCATTAACGGTTGGTCAAGTGATGCAATTTAGAGTAACTCTTCCTTTATCAAGTGTTGACACTAGTACAATTCCGGCTTATATGGTACCTGTTCCAAAAATAAAGGAACAGTCAGTTACGAGGATAAGATACCTAACATTAAATGATACTATGGATCAGTACGGTCGTGAATGGATGCTATTGGACAATAAACCATGGGATGCACCCATATCAGAAAACCCAAAATTAGGGACAACCGAAATATGGTACCTCATCAACGTAACTGATGATTCACACCCAATTCATCTTCACTTAATTGATTTTCAAATACTTGACCGAAGAAATTTCGATGTTGATAAGTTTAACAAGGAGAAAGTTATCGAATATACAGGTCCGGCAATGCCGCCGGAACCACAAGAACGAGGATGGAAAGATACCGTTCGAGCTAATCCGAAGCAAGTTACTCGAATAATCATGGAGTTCGGACCATTTACCGGGTTATATATATGGCACTGTCATATTTTGGAGCACGAGGATTATGAGATGATGAGACCATATATTGTTATCCGATAATAAGCAGTGACCTGTCAAAATTAACTTGAATCACCGGGACGTTTCTTAATGTATCCAATATGTTTCCTCCAAGAATAAAAATAAGGGCTTCCTGACATGAACATTCTCGACAAAATTCCCGAGAGAAGGCTGCAATGTCAGAAAACCCTTTATTTCTCAGTGCTTTGAATAGCCCTATTTCTTTACCCTAGACATCAAGGCAACACACTCCACGTGCAACGAGCCGGTTGGTTTGATGTCTTTTACATTGTCGGTAGTCGGAAACAAGTCAAAGGCACTTTTTGCACTATCGGTAGGCGGGAACATATCGACATATATAATTATAACGCCAACTACTAGATTTGTAATTGGCGTTATAATTATTATGACTTTAGTTTTGCTTTTAACTCTTTTATTTTTGTTTCTATTGTTGAGATTACTTTTTTAAATTCCTCATCACTCTTACCTGTAGGATCATCCAACCCCCAATCTTCCCTGTGTTTACATGGAAAGTAAGGGCATTCCACATTACACCCCATTGTAATAACAATATCTACTGGAGGTATTTCATCAAGCAACTTTGAATGTTGAGTTTTCTCCATATCTATATCATAAAGTTCTTTCATTAGGCGCACAGCATCCTGGTTAATTTGAGGTTTTGTTTCTGTGCCAGCAGAGTAGCTTTCAAATATATCTCCTGCAAAGTGCTTACCAAGTGCCTCAGCTATTTGGCTTCGACATGAATTATGAACACATATAAATGCAACCTTTAGTTTATTACTCATTGGCCATACCTACTTTCTTGATTTTTCTGGAAACCAGTGTCTTGTATTATTCGCTATCTTTACTAATATCAACATAACAGGCACTTCTGTTAGAACTCCTACAATGGTAGCAAGTGCAGCTGGGCTTTGAGTTCCAAACAATGCAATCGCAACGGCAACTGCCAGTTCAAAAAAGTTAGAGGCGCCAATCATGCCAGCAGGCGCTGCTATCTCATGAGGAAGTTTTATAGCCTTGCTTGCTAGATATGCAATGAAAAAGATTAGGAAAGTCTGAATAATTAATGGTATAGCAATTAAAACAATATGCAGTGGATTATTCAGAATTACATCGCCCTGGAATGAAAAGATTATTATTAATGTTAGCAATAGACCTATGGTGGTGACATTCCCAAACTTCGGTATAAAGCTATTCTCAAAGTAATCGAGTCCTCGCCTTTTTGTGATGTAATTACGGGTAATTATGCCACCAGCTAGCGGGATAACAACAAACAATACTACAGATAAAATAAGAGTGTCCCAGGGTATGGTTACGCCGCCCACACCTAGAAGAAACGCAACTATAGGCGTGAAAGCTATGAGAATTATAAGATCATTTGTTGCCACTTGCACGACGGTATAAGCTGCGTTGCCTTTGGTCAAATAACTCCATACAAATACCATCGCTGTACACGGTGCTGCTCCAAGAAGTATTGCTCCCGCAAGATAGTCTTGTGCCAATTCTGCCGGAATTAGAGATTTAAAAATTACAAAGAAAAACAGCCATGCAATGCCGAACATAGTAAATGGCTTTATCAACCAGTTGGTTATCCATGTAACAAAAAGCCCCTTAGGATTTTTGCCTACATTTCTAATACTTTGAAAATCTACTTTTAGCATCATTGGATATATCATAAGCCAGATTAAAATCGCCATTGGTATTGATACATTTGCATATTCAAAACGTCCTAAAAACGCTGGTATTCCAGGTAAAAACTTTCCAATCAATACCCCTGCAAACATACATAAAATAACCCATACGGTTAAGTACTTTTCAAAAAATCCAATTCCACTATTTTGTTCCTTACTCATGTTAAATCAATCCTCCTTTCTTTCCAAGCTATCAAAAAATGTAATTAAGTTTTGTGGGATTTCATATTTCTCATTTGTCAAGGGGATTGAACTATGGCCATCATAAACTTCTTTCAAAATTGCGTTAATAATCATGGATTTTGGTGGTTCCGTATACTCTATACCATCCTGCACCCAAACTCTGCAATCCACAGAGTCACCACATAGATCTCCACATTCTTTGCAGGAAGATTCCTTAACCTCAAGAGCAATATCCCTGCCATTTACACGAATGGTTGGAGAACTTAAAAAATGGTGTTCAATGGCTAACTCCCTTGAATTTATATTAATCTTATTCACCACTATATCAAACCCTGCCGTTCTTAATACCGTTGATACTTCATTAACTGCATCCTCAAGATTAGTTTCAGTTCCTTGACACCTCTTACATACACTCAGATCAAGATAAAGAAAATCTATTATAATCTGCCTTTTTTTCTGTTCTTGTCCGCAGCAGCCACTGCCACAAGAGCAACAGCCAGCATCACTTTTATTCATCACTTTTACTACCTCCAGAAAAGTTCACTATATTTTCAATTGATGCATCCTGAAACCAGGGGATTGCAACAAAGTTATCAGAACTTATTTGCTTAACTTTTTCCAGCCATTGCTTTTCAGCATCAGCGCGAGCTATTAACATACTATTTTTAGTATTCGTCAATGAAAGGCACTGATTAACCACCCACCATTTGTTATTAATTCCCGCTCTATTCAGGTCATCACCCAGTCTCTGAGCTTCAAATACCGGTGTTGCTTCAGGTAATGTAACAATAATAACCTCTGTTTGTTTCTCATCCCGAAGTCTTGGAAGTAATCTTTGAACAGATATTGGCGTTTCACCTTTTGTTCTCTGAACCTCTTTATGATAACTCTGTGTAGAATCAAGCAACAGAAGCGTGTGACCCGTTGGTGCAGTATCAATTATTACAACTTCGTTTTCAGCCTTGTCAACAATCTCAGCAAATGCTCTAAATACTGCAATCTCCTGTGTGCATGGAGAGCGTAAATCCTCTTCAACATAAGCAACATCATCTTCGCTCATTGTTTCACGAGCCTTACTTAATACCTCATTTTGATATCGCAATAGTTCCTGCTTTTCATCTATTTTACTTAGCTTAATATTTTCAGTATCTTCAACCACATATTTGAGATGATTAGCTGGGTCTGTAGATGTTAAATGTACCTTAACACCCTTTCTAGCAAGAGCCACTGCAATGGTTGCAGCAATAGTTGTTTTTCCAACACCGCCTTTGCCCATTGTAAATATCACTTTTTTACCTGCCCTATAAATATCTTCAATCAGAACATCTAGGTTTCTTAAATTTAAGGATTTGCTATAAATACTATTTTTTGTGTATTCGTCACTATATAAAAATGTTCTAATATTATCAATACCTACAACGTTATAGGAACGAAGTGGTATAGTGAAAATCTTAAACTTTTTTAAACCCTGTGGCATATTTTCCAAAGCCTTTTGCTGCTTATCTAACATTTTAATCGAAACATCGTCAGTTGCTTCACTCAGTATACCATTGATAACTAAAACCTGATTGTTTATCCCTAGCTCACTAAGCTCATGGCTTGAACGTTCAGCTTCAATCAAAGGAGTTTCCTCCGGCCTTGATACCAATATCAAAGTTGTTTTATCTTTATCTGCAAGGTTTTCAACCGCATTCTTATACATATCCTTTTTATCTTGAAGTCCAGCGAGCTGACCTAAACATGACGCCCCATGTGTACTTTCACTGATAAAATTACTCCACGCTGATGGTAATTGCAGCATACGAAGTGTGTGCCCTGTCGGAGCAGTATCAAAAATAATATAATCGTATTTATTCTCTGTGGATTTATCAGTGATGAAGTTCGAAAACTGGTCAAAAGCGGCAATTTCAACAGTACATGAACCCGAGAGTTGTTCCTCCATATTTACAATTACACTATCCGGCAGCTTCCCCCTATATGGAGCAATAACCGATTCCCTATACTCTCTGGCAGCTTCCTCTGGGTTAAGATTCGCCACAACTAAACCCGGCGCTCCATCAATCGGCACACCTTTGCCATCAAGCTCAGTATTAAAAACATCCTGCAAATTGGATGCAGGATCAGTGCTTATAAGGAGAACACTTTTTCCATTATCAGCTAAATTTACTGCCACAGCACAAGCGGTTGAGGTTTTACCTACACCACCCTTTCCTGTGAAAAACATATACTTAGTCAGATTTATCCCATCTAAACTAAATGGCTCATAATTATTCTTTAACATCTTAACAGCACCCCTTTGGTCCGCAGCAGCCGCTCTTCTTTTGAGGTTTTGTGCTTATTTCCACCCCTAACCATTCTGAAAACTCTTCGTTTGTTGGGTAGCTTTTGGTTTTTACAATTTCACCATCTGCCAGTGTTACAGGAAGAATATCTGCTCCTTCCTTTTGTAGAATTTCACTTATAACTTTATTGGAGATAAAATCCTGAGGTTCACTTGACAAACCATGCCTTTTTATAATAATCCCTTTTTCTTTAAGCGAATTAATAACAGTTGCTACTCTTAACAGCTCTGGGTCAATAGATGGTCCACAAACTCCTGTCGAGCAACACATTGCTGGGTCAAAAATCTCAATATTTTTCATTACTAAATCCTCCTTAACAACATTGATTATCAGATTTTTTATTTTTGCTCTTTTTACAAATACAATCTTCTTTATCGTTTGTTATGCATGTAAAGAAAGCTATAACCTCATCCGTTTTTTCTTTGTTTAATGTATATCTCATCCAAGCCCCATCACGTACTGCATTTACAAGACCGCTTTCAGATAATATCTTCATATGATAACTAAGAGTGGATTGAGAAATACTGAATTCTTCTAATATATCGCATGCGCACATTTCTCCACACGATAGCATATCTATAATCTTTAACCGTGTTTCATCTGACATAGCCTTAATTGCAGGAACATAATCTGCATATGAATGTTTCATGAAATTACCTCCTATATATTCATATGTATCAATGACATCGAATGTTCTCGATATGACAATAATATCAAGCATATCGATAGTTGTCAATATGATTTTGTAATTGTAATAAGTTAATTACAAAAACCGCCGACCAAGATGCCACAGCCCCTTAATCGGCGGTCAAATTCGTTTTATTTTTCTATATCAATTTCTACACCAGATTTAAATTCAATAGTTAGTTTATCATCATAGACCGTTATTTTCTCTATAAGTCTCCTTACTAGTTGCTCATCATACTCCTCGAGGAGGGTGGGTTTTTCATTTAGGAAATCAACCATTTCTTCTAGTCTTTGCTTAGAACCCTTTTTTCCGGCTTCTTCTGCTAAAACTTTATGCCTTTCATCCCTAAGCCTATAGATTTCATCGGCTATATCATTATAATCTTCTTTAGAATTGGCCAATTGCAAAAGATCTTTTTGTAATTCTTCGAGCCTTTTATCTATTTCATACACTAAATTATTGTCCGTTTCACTTATCACAGTTTCTATATTTTCCTTTAAGGTAATCAAAAAGTCATCTTTTTGCCCAAGTAGCTTATTAATTGCATCCACCGTAGCTAAGCCTATCATGTCCTCTTGTACAGTTCGAGAATGACAAGCTAACCCTGTATTCTCAAGTCTACTGACGCATCTCCAAACAATCGATTTTTTACCTCGGTTATTCCAATGAACTCTACGGTATATTTCGCCACACTCTCCACAGAAGATAATTTGTGAAAATACATGATTTGAACTAAAGTTTCTTTTCTTTCCACTAGTACTTATATGTCCTCTACTTCTACGAACTAACTCTTCTTGTACCTGCATGAAGATTTCACGCGGGATAATGGCTTCATGGTTATTCTCTACATAATACTGAGGTACGATTCCGTTATTTACAACCCTCTTTTTTGTAAGAAAATCTACCGTATAAGTTTTTTGGAGCAATGCATCACCAATGTATTTTTCATTGCTTAATATTTTCCTTATAGTACTGGTATGCCACCTTTTTTCCCCGCTCCCGTAAGTATGCCATCAGCTTCAAGTCCTTTTTTGATTTTATCCATACTTGAGCCTTCAAGATACTCTCGGTAAATCCTTTTAACTATTTCAGCTTCCTCCGGCACAATTACTAATCGCTTATTTTCATCTTTGGTATATCCTAAAAACCTAGAACAATTGACCATTACCTCTCCCTGTTGGTATCGGTATTGGTAACCAAGCTTTACATTCTGGCTTAATGACTGGCTCTCTTGTTGCGCTAAGGATGCCATAATGGTAAGCATAATTTCACCTTTGGCATCCAGTGTATTGATATTTTCTTTCTCAAAATATACCGCAACATTTTTAGCTTTAAGTTTTCTGATGTATTGTAGACAGTCCAAGGTATTTCTAGCAAATCGGCTTATTGATTTGGTAATAACCATATCAATTTTCCCAGCCATGCACTCATCAATCATTCGATTAAATTCGTCGCGATTTTTTGTATTTGTGCCGCTGATACCATCATCAGCAAAGATCCCTGCAAATTCCCACTCTGAATTCTTCTTAATAAACTCTGTATAGTGTTCAATCTGCACTTCGTAACTACTAGCCTGCTCATCACTATCTGTAGAAACTCGGCAATAAGCAGCGACCCGAAGTTTTGGTGTTTCATCTTCTTTTCGATTGTTGCCTACACGTTTTATTGCAGGTATAATCATTACATTTTTATTAACTGCCATCTTGCTGCACCTCACTTTCTATTAAGCTGTATACATATTCCGCTTGTGTAAAAGGATTTGTATACTTCTGAATTACTTGTCCTGTGGTATCTTTTTAATTATCTATCCTGCCTTCTCAACCCCAATAAAAAATCTAACCTATCAACTCAACCCCTGACATCAATACCACGCACTCAACGTGATGTACTTAGGCTATTCTACACATCTTTGTCTAACAGGAATAACGCTTGTATTTACGTAATTTACCATCATTTCCGTCAAGTCAACATACCCTTTTTTGATTAGGCTATTTAATATGAATTAATATTTTATCAATTTGTTTTTCATCACTAGCGTCGCATTAAAATAATTTAACACCTTAAAATAAACCGAATTTTCTGAAATATAATCCAAACACAAAAAAATCCTTTATAATGGTTGGGTGGTAGTAAACCATCCAAATCCAATACAAAGGACAAAACCATGGATAAGTTTACACGAAAAACATCATTTGAACAATGGTTTTCACCGATTAATCGTCCATTATTTGACGACCTAGTGAAAACACATCAATTAAATCACTATACCAAGAAGCTTTATATGGCTTCATTTATGAAACTGCTTTTGTATGCCCAACTCCATGAAACCGAGAGTTTACGGGCGTTGAGTGACGCTGTCTTTTTAGAAGAATTACAACGAGCAACGGGATTGGAATCGATTAGTTTTTCACAGTTAGGGAGACGAATCAATACCATCCCAACTGAGTTCTTTCAAACGATTTTTCTCGATTTAGTGGCACAAATTCATCGGAAAACCAATTTCCAAACAAGAAGAAAAGTGACAACGCCTTTGAAAATCATTGATTCGAGTATATTACCGCTTAATTTGACCAATCATAAGTGGGCAGAGTTTCGAAAAACAAAATCAGGAGTAAAGCTTCACTTACGACTTGTTTTTATGGAAAAAGGACTCTCCTATCCAGATAAAGCCGTACTCACGAATGCCAACGAACATGATCGTGGTCAACTAGAAGTATTCGTGGATGACAAAGAATGCATGTACGTGTTTGATCGTGGTTACTTGGATTATGGGCGCTTTGATCAAATGACGGAAGATGGCTATTTCTTTGTGACCCGTTTGCGTAAAAACGCTGTTGTCCGAGTGTTAGAATCCTTTTCGTTACCAGAAGATTCACCCGTATTCTCTGATGAAATGGTTGTCATTGGAACACCACAAAATCGTTCTGAAAACGTGTTTCGCTTACTCAAATTGCATGATACAAAAGGAAATGAGCTTCATTTACTGACAAATCGGTTTGACATTGACGCAGATGAAATTGCAGAAACCTACCAATCACGTTGGGCAATCGAACTTTTTTTCAAATGGATGAAACAACATCTGAACATTAAAAAGTTTTTTGGTCACAGTGAACAAGCTGTACATAATCAAGTGTACGTAGCCATGATAGTGTACTGTCTGAATGTTTTAGCTCAGTTGAACACGAATAGCGAACGCAGTTACTTACAAATTAGTCACTATTTGAAGGCTTCTTTGTGGAAATCCGCTCACATTTGGCTACGAAAAATCGAAGGAAACGGCGTCCCATAAAGGTTTGCCAGTCGTTGTTGCACAAGTCATAGGTTATAGTAAAAAAATGGATGTTTACTACCCTCGCTTAGGTGTTTTCGTTTTTTCTCTAAAGTCTAGGAAAATAAAACTGAAAATTCAGACACAATTTATGCGACGGTAGTGGTTTTTCATGTATTCCAAAAAATCATCTATCGGCTTATCATTCCATTTTTTATTATGTACTGCACGATGACAATTTGCACACAGCATAATTAAGTCTATCTTTTTAGTCACCCTTTTCCCCTTATGTAAGGGGAGAATATGATGTGCTTCGATGAAATCAATCTCATATATTTTATTGAATGAAAAGTTGCATGCTTCACAAAAAAGTTCTCCATGTTTTTCGATAAATTCTCTTTTTGCAAGATTTATAATTTCTGAATTACGTTCGATTTGATAATGAATACGATGCCGTCTCATTCCTTCGACAGTTTCATATTCATTCGCTACTTCATTATCATGAGTGTGGATACCGCCTACATCAAACTTTCGCATGTATTTCATAAATGCTTCTTCTAAAGTATCTTTCACTTCCCAAATAAATAGTTCCCTTTCATAATATCCTTTAAAAAAATGACTCCAATACCTTTCCTTTTTACTGTTCTTCCTTACATCAGCTACAAATGCATAACCTTTTTTTCTTAGCCTTTTAACTGTTTGAGCCATAGATGAATTATATACTTGATATGAGCGCCCAGTAATTTCTGATATTTGTTTAGCGGATCCTTTACCTTCCATTTCAATAATTAAAACATAAAGTGCCTCAAGTAAGACCGGAGTAAAACCACTATTTTCTTGTAACATATAAATCCATTCATCAATGGTAAAATTTTGTGCATTAGTTGGATAATAATTTATTTCCTTTTCCAAATTATCGTCCGCCCTTTACATTATTTTTCTGTCAAAGTAAATCGAACAAGCTTAGATTTTTATCAAATATTTTTTCAGCTTATTATTTCTCTCTCTTCGAACTGTACTTCCTACTCTTTCTTTTTACACCATCATCAGTTTTCACAACATTGCTTCTATTCTTCTTTTCAATCTGCACCGCTTCAAATTGCTCTTTTGAAATGATTGCTGGATGATTATTTTCAGAGACATAATGCTCTTGATGTTCCCCGGCATTCAATAGCCTCACTACACCAATATATTTTTCATTGCTAAGCATGACATCAATGGTTCGTTTACTCCATTTTTCTTTCCCTGTTGGTGTTTTTATTCCACGTTTTTCTAATTCCCGCTTTATACCTATAATACTAAATCCGCCAAAATACAGCTCAAAAATCAACCGAACATTTCTAGCTTCTTCATTTTTTATACCTAGCAGACCATTTTCATCATTTTCATAGCCATAGCATTTCCTGTTATATAGTTTAGAAGTTCCTTGGGCGACATGACGTTTATATCCCCATTTAATATTTTCACTTCTAGATTCATTTTCCGCTTGCGCAATGGATTCTATAATTGTAATCATTAAAGCACTATCCGTATCCGCTGTATCTAAGCCTTCTTGTTCAAAAATAACACGTACTCCCAGTTCTCTTAGTTTGTTCAACCCTTCAAGCACTTCAACCGTATCTCTACCAAATTGACTAATGTTTTTCGTTATCACAATTTCTAAGTCTTTGGATTCACAATCTTTTATCAGACGATGAAATGCTTTACGGTTAGACTTCGCTTTTCCTGAAGCAATATCTATATACGTATCAACAAATAACCAGTTAGGGGTCGATGCTGTTAATCTAGTTAGAGCAGATACTTGATTTGTTAAACTATTCAATTATTCAGCGCTATTGGAACTTACTCGACAATAAATGCCTACTCGCTTTTCACGTTTCACAGGTTTTGGTGGAATAAAGTGAACTCTACGTTGATCAGGCATCTCCTTACCTCCTGGCACTTATGTTTTTTAGACTAATGATATTCAATGCAATTTTTAACTATATGATTAGTCTAAATATAACACATTTTATGCCCTACATCTATCCTGTCAACTCCCCCATCCAAAATCCATTCTATCAACTCAACCCCGATTTTCAGGGCATCTAAAGCCAATAACAAAAAGGGTACCACCTGTTTATTAACATAAAATAAACTTAAGTGAAACCCTATAAACCTTGCTCTATCAATGCTTGAACAGCTAGTGTAGA
>NZ_CCRF01000034.1 GCF_000751775.1 Caldibacillus thermoamylovorans | reverse complement strand
AGTACATCGCAAAAAGCTCAGTGTATTTATTCCCTTGACATCAATGCTACCAACTCCACATGGCTTGAGAGGACAGAATGAATGTCATTTGAGTCTGTCCGTTCTCGGAAACATATCCACTGCGTTTTTGGTGCTATCGGTAGACGGGAACATATCAATGATTTTATAGTTCTTGAAAGCGTATCTGCAGCTATTTTTTCAAAGTCGGAATCTTAGTACCCTTTACATTCACACCTAAGATTGTAGCCCCCAATACAAGTGCGCCTCCTATGATAGGAACTCCGTACTTAATTATTCCGTTGAGAAATTCTTTGTTTTCAGTATCCTTTGCTGAAATACGATCTGCAACAGTTATCATCTGTTCTGTTATTTGCATTCTTTCTTCAGCAGTAATTGTGTCCTTTTTTAAGAGTTCACCAAGGTCATCGAGAATTTTTTTATAGGCCTCAATCGCTTCCTTCTGACTTTCGCCATTTTCCTTCATTGCGTTATTGCACAAGGTATTTAACTGTGCAAGCATAATATTTGCTGATTCAGTGTAAGCAGGAAACTGTTCAATAATTTTAATTGCAACATCTTTATCCATATTCGGAATTGCAGAAACGAACTCAATGATTTTTTCTTTAGACATATTTCTAAAGCTGTCGATATCTAGTGCTGTCTTAACCTCATTCTCAGTAACCATATACTTTGCCATAAACTTTTTCTCCTTGTCTCAAATATGTATTTTATTAATCCCATGTCTTAAACTTAAGTTTTTTCAGCAATTTCCTGTGTTTTCGACAACTTCTTGTTTTAGAGGTTCATGCAAACATATCCATTTATTTTATTCTATCCTTTATTTTTCAAAATATCAAACATTTCATCTTTATGAATACTTGACTTTTCTTCTGTCCACTTCCCATCACCTAGTCTTGTCATTTTTTCCATGACTTTTAATTTCAAACTTTGATTGATGATACTTGGATATGAATTGATTTTTCCACCAGGTGGCAAGTTAGAAAACTTAGAGTTCCCTGAAACCGTTATTAATGCTAGATTACCGAATCCGTTCAGCTCGTCTTCTTCCCAAAATTCTCCTTCGACCGGATGTTGCGGATGGAAATGCTCGATGGAACTTCTAAACTGGAATTGCCAATCTTCTTGCATTGGTGATATGATTTCTTTTCCATCATATGAATAGCCATCCCTATAAATTAAATAATCAAGATAAGAAAATACAATTCGTTCAATTTTAAAACCACTTCTGTTTTGGTAATCGGATTCAACAATCTTCTTCCTACAATAGTTCTCCAATATGGCAATAATGTTAGTTCCTTCATCTTCTAACAAGTTAGATAAAATAACCGTAATCCAGTGCATTGTTTTAGGTGATGTATAAGTAATACGTAAACAAGATTGAAGCGTTCTTAGTTTCTTATTATCATTACCTTCATCACCGAATGTACCAACGTATTTAGGCTTATCACTATTTTTCTTTTTATCACGATATTTTTCTAAACGTTGCAGGGACCATTTACCCGTTTCTTTGTAATCCCTAGCAAACTCGCGTTTTAACACATACTTGTCAAATAGCACCCGACACTTCAATAAGTGGAACAAGAAGTCTTTGGCTTTTTCAGGTGTTGACCATGCCCAAGATAGATTATTAAGGAAGTGTTTGTCATCAAGGCTTGCATCTTCTTCCCCGAGTTTTCTCATGACAGCATTGACTTGAAGTAAGAAGTTTGGAAATGAAATAGTTGATTCAAAACGTTCATTCTCATCTTCCGATTGTGTAATTGTTATATTAAGCATTTTATTATCTCTCAAGATATCAATCAAAGATTTTTTATCTACTGAATTATCCACTATCGAAATTTCTCTTTTTAACGAATCAAAATCCTTAATTGATTGACATAGACTGCTCCAGTTCTTAGTAAAGATACTTCTTCGCACATTCACATCAAAATTCATCTGAACATACGAATTCATATCAGAACATTTTTCCCAAATCAGCGCTGCTATATTTTTGTCATGATCATTTTCAAGTACTTCCAACAACTTAGCTTTAGCGATTTCATGTAGTTCCAATTGCTCTCCACGGGTATTCATTATTTCAAAGTAATGGTTTAAATCAATGTTTTGCGGGACTTGAACCCGAATAAGAAAAACTCGATTCAACTTTTGAACAAAGCTACTTTTATCGATATTTTTATTCTTGAAGTAGTTATCAACGATTTGAAAACCATACAAGATTTCTGGTGATGATAATTCTTCAATCAAATCTGGATTACTGCTATCGCTGATATAAGATAGGGTACGATTTGATTTTTCACGTGCCTCAAATCGCAATGCTTCTTTCGCAAATGCAAGCCCCAAATACTTCTCAAGAAGATATAAAGTTGTTAATCGCTGCTGCCCATCAATTACTTCGTAAACATTGTTATCTGTTTGATTGACAATCAAATTCCCTAAGAAGTAGTTGTCATTAGAACCATCAATAGAGCTTTCAATATCCTCAATCAATTGTTCTATTTGCGTTTCAGTCCAAGCATAATTACGTTGATAAATCGGCACAAGATAATTGATGTTTTCGAAAACATGTGATACCGGTATTATTTTTAAATCACTAGTCATCTCCTACCACCCATTCCATTTACAAAGCAATTCATACACTGCTTTATATTTTTCTTGATTATTGTCATCAATATCTGGCTGTTTAAGCACTATCAACTTCAATCCTTCTGGATCCTCCATTTCGCTAATTGCAGAAAACATATCAATTCCAAAGTTTGCTCGTTCATGCAGACCTTTTGCATATTTATTGACAGTCTGCGGATACACCGCATTCATTGCCAATCGTAATGAATAACTCCATGAATAAAGTTGCTGCATCACAGATTGGGTTAAGCTCTCAAGACCAAACCTATCCGCAAAGAATAATAACGAGCATTCATACAGTTGCTTAATGTAAATATCACCAGAACGCTTGCTTGGAATTTGATCATGGTCATGAGAGCGATTAATTTGTTTTTGTATTTTTTCTAATAATTTTCCGTAATGAAGAGTGTAATTAAAGAATCGTTTCCCAGCTATCAAGGGTTGTGTCAATTGAAATTGATTTAATAATTTTGAGGAAAGCAATTCATTACTACCATTAGTATTAAATTGTTCTACATATAGATTACTTGCTTTATGGTAAATTGCATAATTGTAGATATTTGC
>NZ_CCRF01000033.1 GCF_000751775.1 Caldibacillus thermoamylovorans | reverse complement strand
GAAAGACTTAAAATTGCTTTTTCAAAGGATTTTGATTCCTTTACAAATATTGATAAGGTTGATTTTAACCAGTCTGTTCCTTACGGCCACTTTTATTTGTTAGAGGCCATAAATAAGCAAATTAAATTGTTTGATTCACTTGAAGCTTCCTTTGAATCATCAGATCCACATATTACCGTTTCAACAGCGATTGAATACATAAAAGCACTTGTTTTTCAAAGGGTCTGGCAACCAAATAGTAAATTAGCTTTAAAAGAAGAGTATCCTTATACTGCCTTACCCCATTTTTTAAAGATAAAGAGCCTAGATCTTCAAACGTTGTACCGGAGTTTAGAAGTGCTAGAAGAGAACTTTAGTAAAGCAGAGGAACATTTGTACCATAGCGCTGTTAAACACTATCAACAAAATAACAAAGAGCTATTCTATGACATAACCAGTAGCTATTTTGAAGGTCATAAATGCATTATCGCTAAGTATGGCTATTCACGTGATCATCGAAAAGATCGTGAACAAATTGTCATTGGTCTGGTTACGACTGCAGATGGATTTCCAATTAAATGCAATATTTATTCTGGAAACACCGCAGATAAATCAACAGTGACTGAAGTAATATCTGACCTTAAGCAACGTTATCCCATTGAGGAAATTGTTTTCGTTGGCGATAGAGGAATGTTAACTGAAAATAATATTGAAACCATTAAGGAACTGAATCAAAAATATGTGATGGCCATTCCCAGAGCGTGGACCAAAAAATATTTGAAAGATGAATCTATAGACGAGAACAAAATGAGAAAGGTAAAGGGAAATCTTTATGCAAAGTTTCTTTCTGAGGAAGATGGTCAGCGGTTTTTACTATGTTTGAATACACAAAAAAGAGAAGATGATCGGAACTACCGCCTTCAGTGCATTAAATCCATTGAGAAAGAATTAGATCAATTAAATGGAAGTCTGGGGAAAAATAAACATATAAAAACACGAGATGAGGCGATGAAGCGAGCTGGAGCTATCTCGAAAAGAAATCCAGCTGGAAAATACTTTATTATTGAAACAGTAGATAACAGGAAGGCTCCACTGGGATTTAGTCTAAAGTACTCGTTGAAAACAGAAAAGGTGGCATCAGACGAGAAGTTAGATGGGACATTTGTGATTCAGACGAATGAAGATCAATATAACGATGAAAAGCTGATTAAAGTTTATAAAAATCTCAATAAGGTAGAAACAGCATTTCGTGTAATTAAACAAGATTTAGATATAAGACCCATGTTTCATTGGAAAGAAGAACGAGTCAAAGGGCATGTTTATGTTTGTGTATTAGCTCTTTTTATATTACAGGCCATTGATTATATCGCAAGTCAATCATCCCTAAATCAATCAGCACGAACAATCATTCAAAAACTTGCCAGAATTCACTTGTTAGAGATAAAATTACCAAATGGTAAAATCAAGTATTCAATAACATCAATAGATAATGAACAAAAGGAAATATTAAAAGCATATAAAATAAATAAACTAGAAATCCCCGATGTAGTGTAGAACAATTTAACAAAAATCCCTATACATCGGGGGTTTTACTATCGCTAAGGTTGAACTTGAGTTTCATAA
>NZ_CCRF01000032.1 GCF_000751775.1 Caldibacillus thermoamylovorans | reverse complement strand
GTTTTCTCAATCAATTATCTGTTTAACCCTATGTATATCTATCCTATCTCCTCGACCCTACGATTTTATCTAATCTGTCAACTCAACCCTACACACTTTTTTACAGTCGACCTGTTTCCTCAATAAATAAAAATAAGGATTTCCAAGGTTAAGAGGACTGCCAGACATCAGACAGAAAATCTTACAACCTTGAAAACCCTTTATTTATCAGTGTTTTGAATACCCCTACTTCTCAACCCTTGACATCAATGTCACGCACTCAACGTGATGTACTTAGGTTATTTTAAAGTTTGATGGAACTAGCAAAAAGTCTGTATTTATAGGGGTTTGACCTCTATTCTATCAACTCTAATGTTCTTTTTGATTAGGCTATTATACATTTTACAAACTTAAAGGTTATTAATATTTTAATTCTGCTTGTAAATACTTATGATCACTATTGCCCCAATCTTTTTCAATAACAACTTTATAGTCTAGATCTGAGTTAAAATTAATAAATATGTGATCAATCGGTGTTTGCCCAATATAAGTTGGGGTATCATCAGATACTATATCTTTTGCAACTCTAGCTAGCTCTATAAATCTTTTTTCTGTTAATTTATTTTTACATCCAATATATCCATTAAAATCTCCTGCGATAATAAGTTTTTCCTTTTTGGCTTTCTTATCAGTAGTATACTCAATTAATTCTCGCCACATATGATCATTTTGATCATCTTCTTTAAAGTTAGTAGGCATATGTACACCCAAAACTGTTATGTCATCACCAAGGTTTAGTCCAATTATTCTATTGTTACAGGGTTTAAAGTTTAAATCTCTACTAAATATTCTTTTTTTGAAAATTGCAATAGTACACCTTGTTATATAATTCCTAGATATATTTTCAACTATTTCAAATTCATTGGTAGGAAAATCATTGTGCAGTTTCTTATGATAGTCGCATTCTAACCACATTGCACCATCTTTTATTTTATAAGGAACTTCTTGCAATAATACGATTGCATTTTGTCGACTATCCAAAAAATCTTTAATATCTTTTACAATATTAATGTATGCATTTAAATCACAATCGTTTTCATTATATTCCCGTTCTTGCCCCGACCTCTTCTTATTTCTAAACCAATCAACATTCCAGGTTTTTATATTAATTGTATTCTTTATTCCCACCTCATTTTTCATTTTTAGATTTTCTCCATTCATTTCTATCTTCCCTTCTTCGAACTATACTTACTACTCCTCTTCCGATTTCCACTCTTTCCTTTCACAACATTACTTCTATTCTTCTTCTCAATTTGCACCGCTTCAAACTGCTCTTTTGAAATGATTGCTGGGTGATTATTTTCCGAAATATAATATTCCTGATGTTCTCCAGCATTTAGTAATCTTACAACACCGATATATTTTTCGGTGCTGAGCATGACATCAATCGTTCGTTTACTCCATTTTTCTTTTCCAGTAGGTATTTTAATTCTTCGCTTTTCTAACTCCCACTTTAAACCAGTATCAATTAGGCTATTTAAGATAAAATTTAATCAGTTATACCAAGGTCACTCCGCATACTATTTATTAAACTTCTACGGGATGCACGAATTAAATTATTTATCGGATCACTCTCTTCACCTGCACTTTTACCTGAAATAAACACGTTATGAATAACAACTTCAAATGAAACAAGAGAATTTCTTACTTCCTGTCCCGCATAAAGATCAAATACTACCTTGTCAGTTTTACAAAATTTCTCATACTCTGCTTTAGCCATATTGTATCTTTTTTTATTTTCCGATATTTTGTTTTTAGCATATTCACGATTTGATATTTCAATTTCTAAATGGGATTTCTGTTCATAATTTATATTATTAGTATTTAACTGTTTTTTTAAATTTTCAATTTGATGATCAAGACTTCTTAAAACTGCATCATAGTATTCCATTGAATAACCGGGTGCATGCTCGATATGTTTCAAAATATCGTTTGGCGATGAACTTGGATAAAGATTAATTATAGAGATTAATTGTCTATATACATTATTTAAGTTTTCCTTCTTGGTTTCTAGTCTTTTTTGATGTGTGTTAAATTTATTTCTAAACACTTCTGTACGTACATTTAAAATCGATGTTACTACAGTGACTATTAAAGTTGCGCCTGCACTAATCAGGGCTATTACCATTGGCTCCGACATGACTGTTCCACCTTTCTTTACTTTTATTATCTTGCTACTGTACTTTCTACTCCTCCTCTTATTACCACCTTCAGTTTTCACAACATTACTTCTTTTTTTCTTCTCAATCTGCACCGCTTCAAATTGCTCTTTTGAAATGATTGCTGGATGATTGTTTTCAGACACATAATGCTCTTGATTTTCTCCTGCATTGAGTAATCTTACTAGACCAATATATTTCTCATTGCTCAGCATGACATCAATTGTTCTTTTGCTCCATTTTTCTTTTCCGGTTGGTGTTTTAATTCCTCGTTTTTCTAACTCCCTCTTTATACCAATAATGCTAAGCCCGCGTAAATACAGTTCAAAAATTAATCGGACATTTTTAGCTTCATCTTTCTTAATGATTAGTTCTCCAGCTGTGTCATTTTCATAGCCATAACATTTTCGGTTATATAATTTTGACGTACCTTGTGCTGCATGGCGTCTGTAACCCCATTTAATATTTTCACTTCTAGATTCATTTTCCGCTTGCGCAATGGATTCTATAATTGTAATCATTAAAGCACTATCCGTATCCGCTGTATCTAAGCCTTCTTGTTCAAAAATAACACGTACTCCCAGTTCTCTTAGTTTGTTCAACCCTTCAAGCACTTCAACCGTATCTCTACCAAATTGGCTAATGTTTTTCGTTATCACAATTTCTAAGTCTTTGGATTCACAATCTTTTATCAGACGATGAAATGCTTTACGGTTAGACTTCGCTTTTTCTGAAGCAATATCTATATACGTATCAACAAATAACCAGTTAGGGGTCGATGCTATTAATCTAGTTAGAGCAGATACTTGATTTGTTAAACTATTCAATTATTCAGCGCTATTGGAACTTACTCGACAATAAATGCCTACTCGCTTTTCACGTTTCACAGGTTTTGGTGGAATAAAGTGAACTCTACGTTGATCAGGCATCTCCTTACCTCCTGGCACTTATGTTTTTTAGACTAATGATATTCAATGCAATTTTTAACTATATGATTAGTCTAAATATAACACATTTTATGCCCTACATCTATCCTGTCAACTCCCCTACTGGAAATCTATCCTATCAACTCAACCCCAATTTTCAGTCCTTCTAACCCAAATAACAAAAAGGGTTTCACCTGTTTATTCACTTAAAATAAACTTAGGCGAAACCCTATAAACCTTGCTATATCAATGCTTGAACAGCTAGTGTATTTATTCCCTTGACATCAATGCTACCAACTCCACATGACTTGATTGGTAATCGCAGACAATAATTGATGTAGTAGTGTTTACCTAATAACAAACTACAAATTAATGCAATCAAAAAATAAATCAAAATCAAAGTGAATCTCTAAAGTATACTCCCCTTCTACCTCTTCATTATCCATGTGGGGATTTGGATAACTCATTTGTTGATAGCAATACGTTTCTTTTAATAATCTCTTCTGAATTAAATCAAACTTACCATCTGATAAATAGTCATAATTATCCCTAATTAATGATAATTTAGATTTTATTTCTTTAACAGTGTGATCATGACTAATCAAATCATAATAATCTGGACCATTCACGTATTTGTAAAGTTTTTCTCCATATATAATTTTTTCTCCATATTCTAAATTCCCATACATATACTTAATAAAATAAATATCTCCTAAAATATAATTTATATCGTATATGTAATAATTAATTATATCCACTATAATTAAATCAATTTCATTTGAATAACTTTGATATATTTCACGTAACTTTCTAATGTCATCTTGTTTCTTATTTTCAATAGGTAAGTCATTGGTGAAAATTCTCAAAACTAACATTTTGGAGATAGAATAAATTTCTTCCTCAAATTTTTCATAAGAAGTAGTGTACATTGAAAGAAATTGAGCATCATCCTTTTTAAAGCTTATTTCACACAATTCACAAGAACCATAATAACCTATATCTCTACCGTAGTCTATCAGATTACCTAACTTAACAAAAGTCTCTTTTTTACAAGAAGGGCAATTCATGTATTCAAACTTCTTGTCTTTATTTTCAAAAACTTGTTTAATTTTATCGGGAGAATTTTTCATTAATTGTTCGAAATAATTTTTAGCTCTCGTAAATTCTTGTTTTAAAAAAATTGATTTCTCTAAACTCCAAATATCAGTATTATCAATTAATAACTTAGTGTTAGAATATATATTATTTTGAATAGCAAATTTACCAAAATCATCAACATAAGCATCAAATATGTTAAAAACAGTTGGGAGTATTAATGAAATTAAATGTTCAATTTCATTATCCTCAAATTGATATTCAAAGTGAGTTAGAATATTCCTATAGTCATTTAGTTGTTTTATTTTATTGTATTCAACTTCATTAATATCAAGTTCATACAAAATAATAAGCCTATTTAGTGCATCAATAAATTTAATAGTATTAAATTTCTCTACACCCTTTTTCCCATATAATTTTTGTACCTTTACATTAAAAATAGAATTTAAGTCTTCATAAACTAAAAATTCATCTTTTTTCATAATTAAATATTTAAAAATAGTTTCTAACGAGTGATGTAAATTAATAACTATATCTTTAAGAGAAAATTCATATTCATCTTTAGATATTCCATCTAACTCGCTCAATTTCAATATACTTTTTTTAAATGAATCTAACCCGTTATCTAGTAATTTCAAAATTCTCTACCTTTCATAATATCATATTAGATTTAATAGATTTTGATGGAGAGGGTTAATTTTTATTAACAAATAGAAATCTATTATTAATTACTTAGAATTGACAATAAAAAAACTATTAAAACCTTGTAAATAATCTTTTTTTATTTATATATCTATGATTTTATGGCCCAATTAATTATGATTTTTTCAAGGATAGCATCAGAGTTCAGTTTAGTTTTGATTCCTTGCAGATAAAACTTCTTTTCATCTTGCGGGAAATTCTTACAGGCAATTAGCAAGGCTCTTTGACTCCAATTATCTAATCTTGGATATTCTTCTTTTAATTCTCTTAACCAGTCTGACTTTTTAAAAATATTAGCGCAAAGTATGACCTCTCTCTTTATATTCTCAGAACCATTTCTATACATTTCAATTATTTTGTGGATATGATTAAAATGAACAGTGTTAGTAAATAAACTCAATATAGATATTTGGAAATATTCATTACCTCTAATTATTCCAGTATTTAGTAAATTAATTAGTTCTTCCCCCACATCATACATCTTTTCATTTTGATTATTTGCTACTGAAATAAAATATCTACAAATATCACTAATAGCTGGAATTAGACTACTAAATTTTTTTGAGACATAACGAATAGCGTTAGGAGTACCTAACATGGATAATCTTCGAAAGAACCATCTTATCCTACTAAAGTCTGGTTCCTCTTGTTGAAGGTATTTATTTAGTACATTTTCAATATTTTCTTCTGAGAATAATTTCATTCCTTCCTCCGGTATCATTTTGGATCGAATAGCTCCATAACCACCAGTAGTGTACTCCTTCAAGATACATATCATATCTTCTTCTATTTTATCTATAGGATTATCCTTTATTTTTTCTTCACAAACCTCAATAAAGTCTGATTTTGAATATATTTTAGTCTTTTGGTTTTGTAGTATCAATCTTTGTTGTCTATCTAATATTGTTGCAATTTCATACACTAATTTATGAGCTTCTATTGAATCATTACAGAACATTACAATGTCATCAGAATATCTACAAAATTCGATCCCTCTAGTTATAAGGCTATTATCTACTGGTATTAATGACATTTCAGCTAAAAGATGCACAGAGTGTGGTCCAATTGGAATACCTCTAGATACACGCTGTGTAACTGATTCTAAGAGATTCATAATTGATTTTTTAACAGGATTAGGAAATCCACAATTTATTAATTGATTTTCTATTGTATGATGATAGATTTGGTTGTAAAAGTCTGCTATATCAACATATACCGTGAATTTATAATTCTGTGCTTTTTCTTTACAAGTAGTCCAAAATTGGTTCCATGAATCATAATCACTATAAAAATATCCATCAGGACTTGGGTTAAAACGGTAATTGAATACCTTTTTTTCTTCTGTTGGGACCCTTTTACTTTCAATTTTATTCCCAAACTGATATATTATGGCTGCCAATAAAATACTGTCCAAAGGATCTAGCTGAGTTGCTACCCTATAAGATAAGTCTGATTTTGGAATTATAAACCTTCTACAAGGTTTCCATGTATAATTGCTTATATCAATATTTTCCAGCTTACTCGAAACATGCTCCTTATCATTATAAATTATGTTAATTTCTGCTGGTTTAGGAAATAAGTCTGTATCACTATCTTTGTAAACATGTTCAATTCCCCATAATATTGATTCCTTATCTAACTTCATTTTATCCCCTCCACATCATTCTAATGATTATCTAGCTACATAACAAATTCATTCGAATTCCATATGTTTCAAGTAGATAAGATTGAGTAGAAACTAAAATTCTATCCATGTCACTAGTAATCTTTGTATGATCGACACCGGGTTGAACAATGTTTATTTCTAGCTTTGAACCATATACTCTAAGTTTATTTTCAATTTCCTTTAATTTTTCTAGATCTCCTAATTCAAAACGTGAAACGGAACCCTTTTCCATTCTTTGAATTTCTCTTTTTCGCATTCTTTTCACTATATCTCTTGTATCCTGCTTCCAAATTACAGACTTTTCAGCTTGACCACAAACTTCATATAAATCGCTAACTCTTGATCCGGGTAAATCCCCATGAGAATATTTACAATGATAAAATTCAAATATAATATCGTTCTCACTTTCCTTAATAGCAATTATATCGGCAATCTCACCTGCATCATCATCATCAAAAACAATACTGTAATCACCAGTTTCTATTAATTTTTTTATGACATTATACTGTATGGAATCAGGGAATTTTTCAATTGTTTGAGATTCTCTTTTAATATTTACCCCCAATATTTCCCAATCATAAGTAAAAATTTGATTTGGTGGAAAACTCTTGTCCTTATATCTATCTTTTAATGTTACATATAAATTTCCTTCAAGAGTAGACTGGTCTATAAATTTAATGATTGGCGGATATTCTTGAAAGAAGTCGGCAAGATAAGTCCTTTTCTGACTCCTAGCAATTGTTGTTTTACTTTTTGAAACTGATTTAATTCGAAAAGTATTATCCGATATTGATAATTCAAAGGTCTCTTTAAAATTCTCATTTCCTACATAGAATTGTAGTACATCTTTTTTGGGTTGTATTTCTAACAACTTAATAGCAACTTCGTATATGGGTATTTTAATTTTATCCCGTTCTAAAAATAAGTTATCATCGGTAAAGAAATCTAGCTCTAATGGCCAATCAATTCTATAGGGAATCTCACTTGGAATTTCTTTAATGACTCTTGGAACTAATACACCTTCTAATATTTTTTGAGAATCAATAGTTGAATCTAAAACTTTGTCTATTATTTCATTACACCAATTCATCCAATAATCAATACTTTCAACCCATTTTGCCCATATAGTACCTTTATGTGAGCAGCCTATACTAACCTTTCCATTACCATTGTATCCAACTCCAAAAAGATTAGATTTATAACTATTATTTTTTGTGGCCTCAGACAAACCTTGTGCTATATCTATACCAGCGAACATCTTGTATCTTATTGGACCATTAATAGCAGAGTTTAAACCAACCGTTGCTAGCATAAGATGATTAATACCATATAGACATCTAAATATACTTTCTCCAGTTATTCTGTTACTCTCCCCGAAGATAGCTTCGACAAGCTTATTCGCTAAAGATTTATCTGTAGAGCCTCTGCCAAAATAAAAAATATACCCTTGAGCGAGGCTCTGGAAAATTAATTATCTCGTTTTTTGCCTTTTCTTCCAGATTTTTAAATTTAATAAAAATAAAATGGCTATTTTTCTCCAAAAAAGGGCATACGTATCCTGCCTTCACAAAATGGGTTTTTTTCACTGCCCTTTGTGGAAAGGAGACGCTGCATTTGACTTATTCACATATCCACCTGTGAATAACTTAATTCAGTCGATGGCGTGTCCATCCACAATTGGCCTTTCCTGTCTGATGATACGCCATATTTGCCATGATATGCATAGATATCATGCAACGATCCACATGCGCTTCAACTGCCTGTTTTCCACGCTTGTGAACACGACGGAGACTATATCCGTCTTTTAGAATGCCAAAGATTCGTTCGATGATCGTTCTGGCACTATATAACACTTTAAATTTCCGCCCATGTTGGGGCAACTCGACGTCTACTTGAGACGCTTGATCAAAGTCCAGCCGAAATACTCTTCCTTGTGCTGCCCCATTACAACATTCCACGTGATTCGACAGCGGGCAGGTGAGTCCTTCTTGCCTAGCATTTGGATGAAATACAGGACAAGTGTAAATATATTGCCCCTTTTCCCGATCAGATCCTCTAAGGTCCATTTTATGTTCACTGATACAGATGGGGGTGCCGTACCGATTGATTTTTTCAATTCCCCGGGCGGAAGTTGGTTTATCTTTACGGTTCCGTGGGTTGATGGGTGCCACCAATTTCGCCTGTAATACGTCCTTTGTCACTTTTTGATTTTCCGGCGTTTGGTAGATTCCATCTGCCAAGATAAAGTCCAACTGCTCAGCCATCTCGGGGTGCTCCGCCTTAAACGTCTCCAATGTCGTTTCTAATGTTTTCCCATCAGGTGTATTTCCTTTGAATACTTCCCGCGTCAAAGGCAAGCCGGATTTCACCCCGCATACCATTGATAATTTATGCGCAATATAGGAGACTGCATTGCTTTTACGCATCACCCCTGCGTTATCATCTGTAAGGATTCTGGGGCAATCGCAATCACCTTTGCAAGAACACGTCTTCCTTGTTTTATTCAACGTTGCTTCTGCCTCTATATGTGATGTATCCACGGCGACTGCTTTCTCAAAAGTTTCAACCACGCCTTCCCTTTTATTATATTCAACCACCAATAGCCGGGCTTTTTCCCAAAGATCATTTGTTGTCATGATTTGATCAAAGCGAGCAAAGGAACGGTAGCTCGGAATTTTCTCCGTAAATCCACACATGGCGGCAAATAGCGGGTTTGATTTCACTTGTAAATAGACACTTTCAACCATCACTTCAATATATTGTAAAGAGGCCAGTTTAAAAGCACGAAAAAAGGGCATGAAAGGATGCGGTTTTCTCCCGGCAGGAGAGGAATGAAATAAGGAAGACGTAGACTTATCTTCTTCCTCCGGTATTGAAAATAGTGCTGGTTGTATTTCATTAAAATGATCATGTGCTCTTTCCTTTTTTAGGTGCAAATATAAAAAGGTGTAGTAATCTCGTTCAACCGGTTTAAAAATCTCCCATGGAAAACACATGGCCGGAATGACAAAGGGTATATCGGCATAGTCTTGCCAATTGTGGGGAATCAAATTTTGTTGTATTGATAAATCTCTGGTTTGTGTTAGAATAGAAGTAGTCATGAAATCACTCCTTGGATACTGGATATTGGGTAGTACTTATATCTTACCAAAGGAGTGACTTTCATGGCACTTTTTTTTCAAAAATAATTATGTTTTTCCATTTTACAATATTTACCAGGGGAATGAGTAGCCTAATCTATTAAAACTCGTCTAAAACCGACTGAAATGGAAAAATTCAGATATTGATAATAAGCGAATTTATCCACTGAAATTAAAACTCACCATTTTTTCTTTTATACTTGTCATAATATTCGTGCAAATACCTTTTTCTATAGTGGAATAAATCCACGATCTTTAATTGTCTGACTGCCTACTGCTTCAGGAGATACAGCATTTTGGCAAAGGCTCGTAGCATTAACAAAAGCAACATTTTTGTTTTGATTCCAGTAAATGACATATAGCTCCCAACTAAGATTTGAAATATTATGTTGAGTAGTCCATCCAACATTACTTTCTTTCGGTTCTATAACGACCAAAACTTTCTCTTCATCGTTTATATAGTACCTGCATATGTTTTCATCAAGAACTGTAGTCCATTTTTCCCATGCCCAAGATTTTGATTTTACTTTATATGCGTACATACTCACCTTTGGAATAATTTGTTTTATACCAATTTTATCGATACCGTTCCCTTTAAACCTTTCCTCTAAATCTTGTAGAGCTACTTCACGATTGATAAGCCCTTCTGATTTGATTGATAATAGTTGATTCCAATCTGAATCCTTATTATATAAATCTCTTATAGCTTCTTGCACCTCTTCATTTGCAATATTTGCTACAATTTTTGCATCGCCTAAACCTTTTTTTGTTCTAGCAAATCTCCCAATAAATTGAAGAGTTATAGGAAGGGATTTGTATTTATCATGAATTGCAGCTATTTTTAAATTTGGTATATCAATACCTTCTCCAAACATATTCACACAAACTACAATTCTAGATTTCAAATCGTCCAAAGCTTGAAACCCTTTTCTTTTTTCGCGATTACTAATATCACTAATTAACAAAACTGGATTAAACCTTTTATATTTTTTATTATATATAGAATAGTATAATTCCTCTGCACGTTTTTTTGTACTAGCCCTAACTAATAATATATGTTCATAGCCAGCCTTAATATCCTCTTCCAAAATCTTTACCGCTTCCCGCGCTATCATTTCATCACTTTTCTTATCATTAAATTCTTCTAATGGATAAAACATAATTGGTTGGAAATATCCTTGCTCTTGTGCTTTTAATAAGGGAAAATTATATATGATTTTTCCATCTATCTTTTTTTCATCGTTTCTGAAAGGAGTTGCTGTAAATTGGAGAATTCTATTATTAACAAAATAACTTTTGAATTTACTCCATGTTTTTGCGCCAATATGGTGTGCTTCATCAACAATTAAAGTATCACATGCTTCTGCAAGGTATTTTTTATAATCATCTGGGAATAAATTTGCTAATTGCATAGTTGTAATTACTATATTAGCTGGTTCAACAAATTCCTTAAATTCCTTAAAACTATCAAATTTACTTGCTAAAAGCGCAACGTTTGGAGGCAAAACAAATTTGTCATCAAGAACACCAATTTTGTAAAGAACCCCAAACGTCTTTGCTTTTTCAAAAATTTGTTGTCTAAGTAGATTAGAAGGAACAACAATTAAAGTCTTTAAGCTCTTTTCGGCAACAATTGTAGCTAACATAGTTTCTGTTTTTCCAGTTCCAGTAGGCATTACAATAGTAGCAGCTTCTCTACTTACCGTCCAATGCGAACGAATTGCACAAATTGCTCCAAACTGAGGTGTTCTAAGCCCTAATTGATTATTATCATCTGCAAGAACTTCTTTGAAACTATTAGTCCAAGTAACACCAACATCTTTAGGATTTTTAACTTCTTCCATTTCATTTATATTACAGAAAAGGAGATTATTGCCCTTTTTAATTTGCTTCGTCCTCATTATGCCCCTCCTACTTTAATAATTCGTAATAAATACTATTACTTAATTATTATTATTTTATCAAACCGTTCCCAAATTGTTAGATATTTATTCTCTTTGAACTAGAACCATTTTACTAAATACTTATTATTAGTATAACAATAACAAACTTGTTAAAACTATTAAATGTTAGGCAATTTGTAGTTCTGACATGGAAGAAATGCCTCACTACTACATTTCTTCTTTTTTAATTTGACTTGAAATCATGAAATATCAATACATTTTGTTTTTTATTAACTAGTTACCAAAATAAACAAAGGTGCGTGTTTCTTTTTCAAATATGAGAGTTACTAGTATTAACTGACTTGAATAGAAAATTTTTATGAATCCTTATATTAATGGACGATATTCTAAATAAGGATAAAGAAGAGAAATCCCTATTTAAGAAAGGTATGGGATCAATTACCAAAAAAGGGATTAATACAACATTTATTCTTCAGATTAGGAAAGGAGACTAACGGATTGAAAGAATCAGAAAGAAAACTTTTACAAAATAAAATACCTTTACCCGAACATCTACACTGGAAATTAGCAACAATCGTAGAAGTTATAGAAAGTTGGAGAGTCATTCATAATCTGCTAAGTCGCGGACATCAACCAGATACGATAAAAGCATTATATCCCACAATAGATGATGATTATTTTAAATTAATTACCGATTATTTTAAACAATACGGAGTTATTGATGTCGAAACAGTATTTAATTCCATTTTGGCAGATTACCGTAAAAATGAACTTCGAATTATTTTGGAAAGAATGATTAGCATTAATGATTTTACTTTTGAAGATATAAATTCTATTATTCCTGATAAATTTCAAAAAGATTTGCTTTCTCCTGATAAATGGTTATTGTAAAAAGTCAGAGTCAACTCTTTTAAGGATTTCATAGGGAATAGAAATAAGTAATTTTTTAATTCCCTCTTAAAATCCTTAATTCTGAAGCTATAATGATCTCTGATTAACCGATTTGTTCAAAAGCAAATAGAAGTAACCATAATAAGCGAAAACCGCGGTTACATGATGTTATCATCATGTGCCGCGTTTTTTATTGGAGGGATGATCTATAAGCAAACTAGAAACAGAAAATCAATTTCTTAACAAGATATTAAAAAGCTGTGAAAAGGTTGGAATCTCTAAAACGGTCATTGAACGTTTTATCTTGTTCTATGGAAAGGAGGTTCACAATTACAATGTCAAACCTGCTCGATCTACTGAAAGAGTTAGAGGTTCCCGTTAAGATAAAAGTGTTCATTGAATCACCGAAACAAACAAATTACGAATATCAATTGCAAATGGACTTAGAGTTAGATAAAGACAATGAGTAGTTTAAAAAACTTTCCTCCCGTCAATCCTTTTAATAAAGGCTTTGACGGGAGGAGTATTTATGTCTCGAAAAGATATAGTAAAAGTTTCATTTAATGAAGATTTACAAGAGGAATCTTATTACTTCATGAAAAGGCTAGTTGAAAAAGTTTTAATCGATCAGCTCGATCTCAATCCTAAAATGAAGGGGTTCCTACTTGCAGAAAGTAATAAAATTGTAGAAAAGGAGTAGATTCTCATGCAGCCAGATCAATATTATGAACCCGATAAATACTATGAAGATTTTATTGCGGTTTATAGCAGGGTAAGTACAGCTCAGCAGGACATTCAAAAGCAGATTCTACTTGCTGAATCTTATATTCATAATAATCGGATTGATTTAGATAAAGTGATTTGGTTAAAAGATGATAATGTTTCAGCCAATAAATTAGCCATTAAGGATCGGTCAAATTTACAAAAGTTACGATTGCTAATACAGCAGAAAAAAGTAAAGACTGTCATCGTTTACAGTCGTGATCGTTTAGCGCGAAATTTTTATGAATACGTAGCAATAGTTAAAGAGTTTTATAAATACGGAATCAAGGTGATTTTCACATCAACAAAACAACCACCGTTTTCTCCTAAACTTTCAATTGAATCGTTATATGGGATTTTTGCACAAGTCGAGGGCCAGAATATTTCCGGTAGAAGAAAGGATACTATGAAACAATTTCCTTCTTCTATATTTGGATATAAACGGATTGGAAAAAGAAAGGATGTTAAGTATATCCCGAATCCAGAAGTGGTTAATGAATTAAAATCTTTTTTCTATGAAGTGGCTAAAACCAATGAAGCAGATGATTTGTTCAATATTATAATGAAATACAAAAAGATATTAAAAAACAAAAGGTACGAGGATTTATTAAAATATCTAGAAAATCCTTTTTATTCGGCACACATGAAGACTTCGTACGGTTTTGAAATTCTCCACCATGTAGAACCAATTATCTCCTTAGAAGAACATCAAAAAATTCAAGATGTGCTAAAAAAATTGAAAGATGAAGTATTTCAAGCCATAACCAATGCAAAGGACAGAGGATACATTACTCCACAATGTATATTTTGCAAAAAAGACATGACTTTTAAAACTTCAAAACTGGGAGAAAGCAGTTACTATATCTGTAAAAGAGGACATGAGAAAATCAGAATTACGGTGGAACAATTGAATGAGACCATTCAATCTAAACTTTCAATCATTGTAAAACATATCCCAGTTGACACAATCAAAAGCTTTGTATTTTCCCATTTATCTAGAATCGAAAAGGATTACAGTCTTGAGATCATTAACTTAAATCGAAAGTTAAGCTCAATTCATTCTACTATAGTAGAAAAATATGCGGCAAAAAAGAACATCGATTCACTCATTATAGAGTCAAAGAATATAAAAAGTAAAATCAATCATCTCCATATCGAATTAGCTAAAATTTCTGAAGCACGAAATTCGGTAAATGATCTTGTTAAAACCATTAAGCAGAACTTAGAAACGGAAATTCAAAACTACAATTTATACTATTTATGCCATCTATTCCTTGAAAAAGTAGAAATCGGCCCCGATACATTTATTTATCATGTTCCCTTTGGAGAATTTATGAAGGTTGGTGAGCCATATGCACTTCATGCATAAATACACTTATTTAATAAATGGGGTTTACTTGCTGACAGAAACCCCTAGATATAATCTTCAAGAGGTAAATTTACCTTTTAATATTTTTAAAGATTCTATCCCATTAGCAACATCCTATATTCGCTGGTCTGATGATGGACAAACATTCGGCCATTCTTTGTATATCCAAGAATCAGAAATCGTTGCAAGAGCAAAAAGAGAAGGATTTCAAGTTGTTGCATCTTTTATTGAAGAAGCAAAATCCGCCTATCATATTCCTGCACAAAAAAGGGTTCAAATGCAAAATATGAAGCAATTCATTTTAAACAATGAAAATGTGAAAGCCGTCATTTTCTATGAAGAATCACGAATTACAAGGCTAATTGAAGACTTTGTATTATATGTACTCGGACCAATTAAAGAAGCCCGACCAAATTTTAAAGTATACTCAACGAAGATAGAAGGTGAATGGAACGAAAACAATCCTTATGTTCAAGCAAGATTGTCCTTTGCTCATGAAGAATCGGTAGAGAAGTCTCGGAGAGCATCTGATTACCATACGTCTGTAGTAAATTCATCGAAACCCGAACGTCCCGGATCTAGAAATCCCTATGGTTATTCTCTAACAACAAAGGACAATACGATTGAAACCAATGAAAATAAAACCATTGTCATTCTTATCTTTTATTTATACAGTTACGGTTATAGTGATCGAAAAATCGCAAATTTATTAAATGAAGCGGAAATTCCACCGCCAAGTATTGATGCAAAAGGCTGGAATGATTCAACAATACGATATATTTTAAACAATCGATGGTATATCGGTGACCTAGCTTGGTTTACCCGTACCAGTTTTGATAATAGTAAAAAGAAACCAGAGGAAGACATTTTTCTATTTAAAAATCATCATGAACCTTTAATCGGGGCTAATTTGTGGAATGTCACCCAATTCTTTAGAAATTATAAACAGAACAAAGATCATATGGATAGTCCGTTTATATTGCGTGATTTAATTTATTGCCATGAATGTAAAGAAAAACTGGTAACGAGAAATTCAACTCCAGCTAAGTCCAAGAAAAAATATATGTATTACTGTTGCCCTTCATGTAAAAAGAAAATATCATCTGAAAAAATTCATGAAAGTATATTTGCTGATTTTTCATTAAGATGGGGCAGGGAATTGAAATATTATGAAAAGCAAACAGAAAGAATCTTAAATCGATGGAAAAAAGGGCTTGAACAAAAAATCAATGACTTGAACGAAAACCTTGAAAAACTAAAATATCTTTTATCCACACTAGATAAAAATAATGAGTACTATCTGGAGTTAAAAGAAATCTTTGAAATGCAAATACACTCTACTTCAAAAGAATTACAGGAATATCATAATACAAGAGAACAGATTGATATATTGTCAAAAGATGAAATGCAATCCGAATTAATCGGTCGTTTTAAACAAGATATTCATCGTTATTCGAATGAGGAAAAACGTGCTATATTCCTTTTAGCAATAGAAAAGATAGGAGTTAACTTTTCTAAAGATAACCACATTAGAATCGATTACCGACTCACACCATATGTGGAAATCGAAGACTTAATGAAGCAGATAGGCATCGAGAGTGCGTAAACTGTTGTTCAAATAATTTGGACAACAGTTTTTTCTTAAAATGACTTAAAACTGTTTTTGGCAATTAAAAATGTAGTTTATGAAAAAATATTTTTCATATAGAAAGCAAGCCAATATATACACAATCTTTGCATAACTTTCATATATTAGGTTAATTAAAATTTTTGCTTATTTCATTAAAGGTCCCCTTTAGTTGAAGAGTTAAAGCCACAGCTATTTAAACAACCTCTGAACTATTTTTGTTTTCCAAATACCAAAACCTATCAAAGCACCTACCATATTAAGTATAAAATCATCAATATCAAAACTTCCTCTTCTTGTAACTAATTGTGTTACTTCAATAACAAATAACAATATAATCATCGAGAACGTAAATCTACCTACCTTGTTTATCTTTTTAATATAGTAAGGTAGGTAAATTTCCATTGGTAAAAACATAATTAAGTTACCAATGAGATTTTTTATAGGTATACCTAAATTCAAACTTCCGTCAAACATTGCCATAATATATGTACTAATGGTTTTAAATGGAACGAAATTTGAAGAAGTCCTTATATATTCTATCAACGATAAGTCTGTCCATATATGGCCTCTAACTCCCACAAACATAACTCCTATAAACAACAGCATTACCAGTGCTAATAAATAAAATATGAAACTAATACAAAAAATTATCTTTACTACTTTTTTCATTTACAGCTCTACCTGTCTTTCTTCGTATTTTTTTAATGTTAGTCCTTATACAATACAACTGTCATTAATAATACATAATGGTTTATAAACATACTACCAAAATATACCTATATTAATTGCTAGAAGCATTAAAACTTTACATAAAAATTCTAGTCATTCATATTCTTTTAATCTTTTCAACAAGTTCTTTTCGTTCAGTTAAGGAAAGTGTTTTAATTGCGATTATCAGGGCATCAATGGTTAACCATTTACTTTCCTTTTTCAAGAATAACCGAATGCTTTCTTTTAAAAAATCTGTTACTTCTGTTTCATTCATCCCAGCCTCAATAAATAGCAGCACAATTTCATCTATTACTTCAGGAGTAATTTGCTTTTCTCGCTCTTGCAACTTTTCTTCGATTCCCGACCAATAATTTCTTAAAAATTGTTCCCACTGGTCATCCTCCAAGTAAAATAAGTCTATATAATAATTCTGGTAAGTAATCTCTCCATCCTTTTCATAGAAATTTCTTTTACCAAAATTATTATTTTGCTGGGAATATAGGGCTTGTAGATTTTGAACCAACTGATTAAATCGTAAATCCGGTTGTTGCTCCCATATTTTGAACAACAGAGTTAAAATCCTTGGAATCCGTTTTGGATCTCTCATCTCCCATACCTCCATTAAAATTTCTACTGCTCACTTTATCGAAAAAAATATCATATTACTGCTTACTTTACCGAGTATTTGGCAAAATACCTTATTGTGTAAAATCTAAGAACTGCTAAAACCCTTTGATATCAAGGGATTCTTAACATTAAAATTCGGTAAAGTAAGCATCGAAGGATACCTCGATACTTACTTTATCGAATTAATTATAATAATACTACTCACATTACCGAAAGATAGCTTCGATCTATAAACCTTTTTTCTGTACCAACCAGAAAAATCGAGTAGGAGGGAGCGATTAACTCCCGTCCTCTCACACCACCGTACGTACGGTTCCGTATACGGCGGTTCAATTAAGATAATTGACGCAAGTCTTTATAACTTCCGTGAATAGCTGTTCTCTTTATGCCAGTGGTCACTCCACCCTCCAAGAGATCTCCCACGGGATTCACCGCTTCCTCCCTCAAGTGAGGTACTACGTTTTCTGTGTTCATCATGACTCACTGAATGCCAAGGGCTATTCTCTCTTAAATGTTCGGTCCTTCTTAGTTGTTCTAGACCAACTAATACTATGACCTCTGCTGACTTCTGACTGTTCAGCTATCTATCACTAGATAGGTTACCAAGGTTACTTGGCGTGCCAGCCAGACCTCCCCGGGTAAGAGTGTAATCTTTCCTTCCATCCATCTGCTTCATTTACTCTGTATCACCTTCGGCAGAAAGGGCTTTGTTTTGTCTTGCAAACTCACCCAGTGATACCTAGCCTCATATGAAGTTCGTGTTCCTCAGACCGGAAGTTTGCCGCTCGCTTCCTTCAGATTCCGCGTCACCACGGACACCCTTGCGTTAAGCTAACTGCTACTTCTGCCTTCGCAGCTCGGGACTTTCACCCTATAGATTACACCCATGCCGGGCGCACAAGAAAAATCCAACACCACAGGTGCTGGATTTTTCTTTTTAATGTCCTTGTTGCAATTCATCGACAATATTATTATATCCGCTAATACAAAAATTTAATCTTCACATCGTTATTTAAGCCTTAGCAATTTCTTCTACATTTCCATTTATCTCATCAATGGTGCCAATGATTTTTCTTTCATCGTCCATGTTATCTTTGAACAATTCGATAATGCATCCAACTGATCTACAATAACTTGTGATTTGTGACATCCTCCCATAGTAAAAAATCATTATTTAACTCATATAGAACAAAGGCATCACCCTAGCAACTCACGTATCTTTTCTGCAAGTATTGCTTTTCTTGCCTCATAAAACTTTTCGAAGTCTTCAATTTCAAGTGAAACATCTTGCGGTATCATAGCCTGTTTAGAAAATTTTTCTTTTTGCTCATCATTCATATCATTGTAATAATCAATGAGTCGCATATCATTTTTGCTACCGTTACTTCTACCTTCAAGTAGATGCAGGTTAGGAAGACGATTGCGCATACCACGCCATCTTTTCCATTCTTCTATAGTAACAGATACCGGTTTGCTTCCGTTGAATCTGTTTTCTGGGTGAAGATGATCTTGTTCATACTTAAAGTTTTTATTTGTCCATTCAAGATTCAGGTAGTAAAGTACCTCTCCTGCTACTCTGCTTCCTTTTTCTGAGTTGAGTACATCTTCAATTTTACCATCTGTAACTCTCAGGTCGTTCATCTGGTTGAGCATTTCTATTGTAATTTCATAGCCAAAGCTATTAATATTACTCTTCATCTGTTGCAACTTACTTGTAGTACCTGATTGGAAATAAGTAAAGAATATCGCCCTAAGTAAATAAGCGCGAACAGCCTTGATGTTTTTATTGTATTCAGGATTATAGTAAACATAATAGATAATCGGCAACAGTACGTTCCAGCTACTTGAAAAACGGCTTACATCAATTTTCATTTCTTTAAGCAGACTTTCTAAATTTGATAGTGCTTTTTTGAATAAGTTCCAATCGTTTTTCAAATCCTCTGCAATCTTTTTGTTAATATTAGATTTTACAACATCGCCATACAGCATCAAAGCCGATCGGATAATAAAGTCCGTACCAAATCCTGCATACGAATCAACGAGAATTTTCCCAAATTCAGTTTTTGCGCTTGGCCAGTATGCCTCAAGAATTGACATTGTTATTTCGGATTTACGCAGGGCCTTACCACCACTATTAAACCTTACAAACATCTCTAGAGCATCATCTTGTTTCATGTCGTTTATTTCTGTATATCTAACCAGCTTTTCGACAAAAATCTTATTATACAGCTTTAGCAGTATGTTCCGTGCGTAATCTTTGCTATCCGCTGGAACATTACCGATGGCTTCTTCAATTGCTTTTTCCCTTGTCGTTTCATTTTGGAATTTCTCATCAAGAATGTTTTTTAACTCAAATTGGGTCGGACTCAATCTACCAATCTTTTCACTAAACTTAATATCGAATTTCTTACTGTTATACTCATCCTCATCAACAGATATCTTATTCTTGTTCAGTTCTATTAGAAGTTTCGTTACAATTTTATCTCCGGTTCTCCTTCTGGCATAATTCGGACGTATGTATGCTTCCCCAAACAATGATATAAACAGTGATGTTAGCCTTTGTTGTCCATCCAATATTGCCGTATCAGTTTTCTTAACGTCTATACTTGTCAACTCATAATTAACACTGTCAGCCTGTTTTCTGCTATCAAATGTAACCTCTGATAAAAAACTACAAAAATAAGTATCCCACGTCACATTGGAATCATCAACGTGCCAAAATAAAAATGTAGCAATAGGATAATCCAACAAAATGGAATCCCATAGTTTTTCAATTTGCTCCATGCCCCATACATATTGTCTTTGAAACGCAGGCATAACATATTTTCCTTCTTTGATGTTCTGTAAAGCCTCATATATTGTTATGCTGTTATCTATTAATCTACTCATTTTCACACCTCTCGATTCTTAATCTTTCTTTGACATTTTTCTCCTTATAAATTCACATTTATAAAACTTCGTAAATGGACAGTAATCTTGTACTTTTAATTATGTATTTGGTTCATCGCACTTATCAATGGGTTTATAGGTTTTGGGGCTTTATATGGAGTAGCGGGTATGGTAGCCTTGTTTGGCGGTGCCGATGTTGTGACATCTGGCTTCTCGGCAGGAGAACCATACCCGCCGAGGCTCCATGTCAAGCCCCCTTCTAATAGAGCTTTTTGCGATGTACT
>NZ_CCRF01000031.1 GCF_000751775.1 Caldibacillus thermoamylovorans | reverse complement strand
TTTAATTAAATCTCTTAATGCTTCACGCACTTCATCTAACTCGAAAATATCAGCACTTTCCCAAAATTCTTCTGTTAACACTTTATCAATGATGTGCTTTTGTTCCATCACTTGCGGAATCGTACCAAGTTTAGAAAGTGCTTCCGCCGTTTGAATGACGCTGCGAATTGGTTTTGTTGCATTGTTGGCTTGTAATTTTGCCAATTCAATCGTATACATTAATAAATCAAAACGTTTAGCAAATTCATCATCTTGAACTGGGACAATGATCGGTGAGATATGTTCTTTAATTTCATTCGTATCAAGAACAGATAATGACACCCAATTGTCCTTATTTTTATATTTCTCCACATATTGCAGATGTTGTCTAACACGGAAATTTTCATTATCAAGCGCAAGAACGTCCTTTGTTACTTCATGGACTAATTCATTTCGATGGTTGACATATTCTTCTGTTTGATACTCAGTTCCTTGTAATTCACGGATAATATCCACTTTGGCATTGAATAGTTTTTCTGTGAGGCTTTTACCAACTTGTGTTTCCATTCCCTTTGGATTTTCACGGAAAAACTCAAAGTTTCCGCAATAGTCAAAGATGAGGAAATGCGTTTTATCATGTCCAATTCCAAATAAATCTGGACAAAGCCGTGTTCCACGACCAATCATTTGCCAGAACTTTGTTTTCGAGCGAACCTTTTTAAAGAATACTAGATTAACTACTTCAGGAATGTCCACACCTGTATCAAGCATATCTACAGATACAGCAATTTGTGGCATTTTACTTTTATCTGAAAAGTCATCTATTAATGTTTGAACATATTTTATGCTATAATCAATGACTCTAGCAAAATCTCCACCATACTCTGGGAACAATGCGTCAAACCGTTCTACGATTCTTTCGGCATGGCGATGATTTTTCGCAAAAATAATGGTTTTGCCTAGCTTGTCGCCACCTTCTACATGAATACCTTTGTTCATTAAATCTTTCAGAACCATATCGATGGTGTTGTCATTAAAGAGCCACTCATTTAAGGCAGAGCTGTCAATATCTTCAGTGAAATCTTCTTCATCAAAGGTTTCTTCATATTTTTCTTTATCTTCTTCCGATAAATCATCGTAATGAATACCTTCTTCAAGAAACTTTGTCTTAGTTTCAATTGTTCGGTAATCAACTAAAAACCCATCTTTTACAGCTTGATCGAGTTCATAGGCATATGTTGGAACGCCATTTTCCAAGTCAAACACTGCATACGTATTTTTATCAATCTCATCTTTTGGTGTAGCTGTTAATCCCAATAAAATTCCATCAAAATAATCGAAAATGCTGCGGTATTTTTTATAGATACTTCGATGCGACTCATCAATGATGATGAGATCAAAGTGTCCAACGGTAAATAGTTTTTTGCCATTTTTTCTTTTCGCCTCATCGATGGCATTCATCATCGTTGGATATGTAGAAAAGACGATTCGGCTTTCCTCTGGGTTATCCTTGTTATCTAAAAGATTGCATAAAGGTATACTTGGCAGTAAGTTATTAAAGTTTCTGTATGCTTGATTAATTAATGCAGTTCGGTCTGCTAAAAAGAGAACATTTTTCACCCAATTATGACGAGTCAATACATCGACAATCGAAATTGCCGTTCTCGTTTTCCCGCTACCTGTTGCCATAACTAGAAGCGCTTTTCTCTGATTACGGCTTAATGCGTCACAAACTGATAAAATGGCTTCCTTTTGATAATATCGGTTACTAATATCATCATTAATTTGAATATTTGTTAACGGACGTTTCATTTGCCGGCGTTCGATTAACAAACTTAATTCTTCTTTGTTGTAGAAACCAGAAACTTTTCGTGGTGGATACGGATCATGCCAAATATATGTTTCAAAGCCGTTCGTATAGAAAATCACCGGGTGAACACCTGACATTTTTTCGATACAATCAGCATAAAGTTTGGCTTGTTGGCGACCAATTTTCGGATCTTTTGCTGTTCTTTTTGCTTCTACTACAGCAAGAGGCTTCCCATTGTCTCCAAATAAAACATAATCAGCAAACCCTTTACCTTCCTTATTTGGCATACCAACAACTGGATATTCTCGAATAATATCTTTATTAAATTCCCAACCGGCAAGTTTCAAGTCTAAATCAATATATTTTAGTCTTGTTTTAAATTCATTTAATTGATCAACTTGGAAATTATTTTCTTTCGTATTTTGCTCACGCTTTTTTGTAACCTTTTTACGTAGATGTTGATTTTCTTTAATGATTTCTTCAAGTTTCCGGTCCTTCGCACTTAATTGTTCGTATAAATCTTGTAATTCTTTCGGACGGACCTTCTTTTCTTCTCCAACCGGAAGTAGGGATTCATCAAATTCCCCAGCGGTAAATTCATCAGAATAACAGTAATCAATCCACGCAATAAATTGGAATAGGTGATGAAGGGATAAAACCGCTTCATCACGGGTAATGGGTGCATTCGTATGAACCGCTTGATTGCCGAGTTTTACTACATACTTCATCATCGGCAATAAATCTTCATCAATAATTCCTAAAAATTCTCGGTCGTGAATCAAACTGGAAAGATTATCCTGATAAGGAACTTTCAAAGCACTGTCATAACTATAAACCCACTTCACAGCCAGCTCCAGCGCTCGACGAGACTGAATGGCGCTGACAGCTGGACTGACTACTAAACCTTTTTCTGCTTCAAAACAAGCATCAGCAAAACTACGATACTGTTTTTTCCCTTTTAAAAAGCTGAAGTTAGACACATGAACACCTCCTTTGATTAAAGGTTAGAAACTTTTTCTTCGGTAAATAATTCGCCTTTGAAGGCACGTTGCATTAGGGAGTTATAATTTTTTTCTAAATCAGTGAGTCCCAATATAAATTTTGACTTTAGTTCTTCAACTTCTTTAATCTTTTTAACAAACTCAACTTGAACTTTTTTATCTGGTACTAACACTTTAACTTTTTTTAAATTTTTTGTGTTAAAAACTGGTACTGTAGCTCCGGGAGACATCCACTTTATTTGATTTATAACATGCGGGAGATAATTGAACATGATTGATAGGACCTCTGGTAACATTAAATTTTTATCAAGTGTAACCTTTAATAAATTTGGCCCTATTATTCCTTCTTTGAAATCATCTGGGACTACGCATGTTCTTCCTACTGTACCCGTACGTGAAATTAAAACGTCACCACTATACACTCTAAAAGCTTTTAATTCTTTATACTTCTGTTCTGATATTGCTTTTGGTTTTGCCCAGACAAATTTATTTTTTTCGACATTGTCTATACCTAGTACTGGTATACCATTTTTTACATATTCACTTATTAACAACTGACTTCCAAAAGGACCAGATTTAATAGCTCCTTTTTCCTTTATTGCAATCTCTTCTAAATTTACTTTTTTCCATCTTTTTGGATTCGTAGAAGGATCACCAAACATCTCCAAAAAAACACTTTGTGTTAATTGATCTAATGCTTCGATTTGGGCTTTGCGATATTTAATTAGATTTTGGGCCTTATTTAATAATATTGCTATTTTTCTTTGTATATCTATAGATGGTACTGGAATCATTAAATTATCTATATGTTCATTTCTTAGATTATTAATGTTAGCTCCATTTATTGATTGTGAGATTGTTTGTGAATAATATTTAGTATTAAAAAAATGTCTTAAATAATCGGGATTAATATTTGTATTTGGTCTAATTAATTTACAAAACGCACCGAAGGTATAATTACTTTCTTCTTTTACTTGACCCGGCTTTCCGACAACTTCTTTACTTCCACTAGATGCGGCAATAAGAATATCATATTTCCTTAATTTTTGTTCATCTTTTACTAGAGAAGGAGCTACATACAATACATTTTCATATGTTAATTCTCCGTTCTGGATATTTGTAGCTCTTAATAACGGTATATAACCTTCAATTGGTTTCTCAGATATTTGATCTTTTTTGTAAGAGACACCTCTAATTTGCTTGATAAAATTTTTCAAGGGGTAACATTTATATTTAGAAATCATCCTACTACATCCTTTACTAAATCTTTTAACTCTGTAATACCATTTAGGATTTCCTTTTCATAAATTTCGATTTTTTCAAGTATTACCTTCGGCTCCTCAAACACCACTTCTTCATACTCAATTTCTTTATACTTATTAATCGACAAGTCATAGTCATTTTTCCGTAGTTCTTCAACAGGTACAAGGAATGATTGCTCCGTTCGTTTTCGATCTTTTTCTGCATTCAAATTATTGAATCGCGAAATAATATCCGGTATATCATTTTCTTCAATCGGTGTACGTTTGTCGTCCAATGAAAATCCATCTGCTTTCATATCATAGAACCAGACATTATCTGTACCACCTGCACCGGTTTTTGTGAAAATCATAATCGCCGTTGAAACTCCTGCATACGGTTTAAACACTCCGCTCGGCATGGAGATTATAGCTTCCAATTTATGGTTATCAATGATTTCCTTTCGTATCGTTTTGTGTGCTTTTGAACTTCCAAATAACACACCGTCTGGAACAATGACCGCAGCTCGTCCACCTGGTTTTAAAATACGAATAAATAAGGAGAGAAATAATAATTCCGTTTTCTTTGTTTTCGCTATTTTTAATAAATCGTTTGAAACTGCTTCATAATCTAATGAGCCTTTAAATGGCGGATTAGCGAGTACCAACGTATATTTTTCTTTATCTTTATTAATTTCAGAAAGTGAATCCCGATAGTCAATATTCGGATTTTCTACACCATGTAGCATCATGTTCATGGCACCAATACGTAGCATTGTCCGGTCCATATCATTTCCGTAGAACATGGTGTTATGGTAATGTTCTTTTAAGCCTTGAACAAGAAACATATCATTGTGATGTTTACGTAAGTATTCGCTTGCTGCAACTAAAAATCCAGCCGTCCCCATAGCAGGGTCAATAATAATATCCTCTGGCGTTGGTTTCATAATTTCAACCATCATTTGAATAATGTGTCTTGGTGTACGGAATTGTCCATTGGTACCAGCTGTTGCAATTTTGGAAAGAAGATACTCGTATAAATCCCCTTGTACATCCCGATCATTTAATGGAAGATTATCAATCCCGTCGACAATTTTCGCCAACATATTCGGCGTCGGGATTAAAAACATCGCATCGCCCATATACTTGGAGTAGGCTGAATTATCTTTCCCATGTAAATTTTTAATAAAAGGAAACACCCCATCCGATACAACCCGATACATTTCTTCCGGTGAACCAAGCTGTTTGAAACGATGCCAGCGCAAGTGCTGTTTATCTTCTGGAAAGATTCCTTCAAAAGGAATGCCTAAAATTTCCGCTTCCTTCTCTTTAATCGTTTCCGCTTCATCCAAACTTTTTATAAATAAAAGATAAGTAAATTGTTCAATAACCGTTAATGGATTTGTAATCCCACCTGTCCAAAACGTTTCCCATATTTTATCTACTTTATTTTTAATTTCCCCTGTAATCATCTAACTTCCTCCTGCTGCATCTAATATATCTTCATTATACCTATTTATCTCATTTTATTAAAAGGATAATCATGGAGACCTATAACTATTTGCCCAATTGGTTAATCCAAAATATCTTAAAAAATTTTAAAATCCTATTAAAATACATTGAATCGATAAGTATAATGTTTCAGAACAAATCGGTTAATCTAAGATTTTTTTATTTCGGTTATATTTTTTATAAAATTCCTTATTCCTCTTCAAATATGAAAAAACGAAGATACAATGCTTTATGCAAAACGAAAAATACAAATAAAAAAGGAGAAGAAAAATGATTAACAACCAAGGAAATCTAAAGGGATTTCTCTATATAAGAGTGAATCATCCATCAAAACTTTCAACAGAAGAACATTCACTGCTAACTAATTTCTTATTTGAGTATAGAAGAAATAGTTACAATGGAAAGGGAAATACCTATAAACATCGCATTGAAGAATATTTGTACAAAGTCAAATAAATAGTGTAACCCAATAAAAAGCGAGATCCGCAGAGGTTACGTAACCATTCTCATTATTGGTTATGTAATTCTGCGGATTTTTTTATATTGAAAAATTATAAAAGGGAGAGCGATAAATCATGAATAGATCAGAAAACACCGTTGAGCGAATTTTTGCAGATACTTCGCTCACTTTCTTGGATGTTATAAATTCCATTATTGATCATAAAATTGAAGAACTCGTCAATAATGCTAGTAAGGTAAACACTGCTACATCTCAAAAAGACGAGAAGGAGTATGATTCAAAATGAGATGTGCAGTATATGTTCGTGTTTCTACCGATAAAGAAGAACAAAAAGATTCCTTAAAATATCAGCAAGAACTGTTTTATAATTATATAGCGGAAAAAGGTTGGGATATTTACAAATTTTATATTGACGTTGAAAGCGGGACGACGGCAAAAAGAGAAGAACTTCAAAAACTGATTGAAGATGCTCAGAATAAGGAGTTCGATATCATTCTTGCCAAAGAGTTATCACGCCTTGCCCGAAATGGAGAATTATCCTATAAAATCAAAAACTTATGCGAAAACCAAGGGATTCACATTATTACATTAGATAATGCGATCAATACATTAACAGGGAACACTCATATGTTTGGCCTTTATGCATGGATGTACGAACAAGAATCTCAAAACACGAGTAATCGTGTGAAAGAGACATTAAAAACTCGAGCAATAAATGGACTTTTTAAAGGTTCGAATCCTCCATATGGTTATGAAGTAAGAGATGGAAAATTGCATATCCGAAATGATGAAACACCAAATATTGTTAGACGAATTTTCAAAGAATATTTGGAAGGAAACGGACGACAAAGTATTGCAAGACGGCTATATAACGAGGGAATTCCTACTCCTGCTCAAATAGCTGGAAAAGCAAACGCAGGAGATAAGTGGCATGATTCTACCATTAGATGCATCTTGACAAATCCCCATTACGTTGGGGATCTTGTTCAAGGAAGAACAACGACAGTAAGTGTAACAAGTAAAAGAAGAAAAAACGTTCCTAAAGAAAAACAGTTTATTATCAAAAATGCACATGAGCCAATTATATCTAGGGAAACGTTTGATGCTGTCCAAAATCAATTAGAGCAGAGAAGAAAATATATTACAGCACCCAAGATACATCTTTTTACTAATGTCCTCTTTTGTGCCGATTGTGGTACAGGTATGTGGTTCCGAAGCAATCGAGACGGATACATTTGTGGGGCTTATGCGCGTCATGGAAAAAAAGCTTGTACCGCCCACACAATAAAAGAGGATTTTTTAAAAGAAACAATTCTAAATGACATAAAATCCTTAATTCATCAAATTGACAAAGAGCAATATATAAAGAAGATGGAGAGAAAATCGAAAAGTACAAAATCGGATTCTCAAAAGAAAATCAATAAGATTAACAAACAGATGGATGTTTTAAAAAATCGAAAAAGGAGATTCATCAACCTGTTAGCTGACGGAATCATTACCAATGAAGAATATCAAGAGAGTATTGAAGCAACGAACAAGGATTTAACTGAATTAATGGAACAGAAAAATGAACTTCTTTCATTGATGGAAAGCGAGGATGTAATCCAAACGATTGAAAAGCTTAAAAAGGAATTACTTCAATTCCTAAATTTCGATGAATTAACCGAGGATATTCTCCATCGACTGATTAATCGAATCGAGGTAAAAGAGGACGGTACACCAATTATTCATTATCGGTTTGCCACCCCAAAAATTGCATAGAGGCAAGAGAGAAACCTTATCTTGCCTCATTTTTTTATTTTAAAACTATCTGCGAAACGCACTCAACGTGGCTAGTCTGCGGGAACATGTCGACCGGCTGCATGTACTCTATCTTGTACTTTTTCATCAACTTATTCAAGTCTTTCGCCAATGTCGATGGGTTGCAGGAGACGTACACGACCGTTTTGGCACCGGTTTTTAAGATGGTATCGAGGAGTGTTTCGTCGCAGCCGGCTCGGGGTGGATCAACGACAACAACATCCGGCCTCCATCCTGCTTTCACCCATTTCGGCATAACGGTTTCGGCTTTACCGACTTCATAATGAGCATTTTTCAGACCGAGTCGTTCTGCGTTTTTCCTCGCATCACGAATTCCCTCTTTGACCACGTCCATGCCGCGAACTTCTCCGGCCTTATCCGCCAACCAAAGCCCAATTGTTCCAACACCGCAATAGGCATCGACCACTTTTTCCTTTCCCGTTAGTCCCGCAGCTGTTTTCACTTCATCATAAAGCTTCACCGTTTGAATTGGATTTAATTGGAAAAAGGCACGGGAAGATAATTCAAAGCTGATATCACCCAAAACTTCCTGAATCGTTTCCTCTCCACCAAGTTGCAGTGACTCATCACCAAAGATTAGTGACGTTTTTTTTCCATTGATATTTTGGATAATCGATTTCACCTCAGGAAGACGCTTTTGAATTTCAGCTACAATTAATTCTTTTTTTGGCAAATCTTTCTTTGCGGTTATTAAAACAACTTGAACATCGCCAGTTCCTACCGCTACTCGGGCAACAATTGTCCGCACCAAGCCCGTCCGTTTCCGCTCATCGTACACCGGAATATGTAAATCGCTCAATATTTCTTTAACTACACGCACCGCTTTATTCGTTGCCGGATGTTGAACGATGCAGTTGGGAATGTCAATGAGGCGATGAGAGTTTATACTATAGAGGCCTGCTATGTAATTTCCTTTAATTTCACCAAGCTGGAATTGGGATTTGTTTCGATAAAGCCATGGGTCATCCATCCCGATTGTCGGCCGTATATCAAGTTTTTCAATGTCCAATTTCGTATGGCGTTCCAGTGCTTGAATAAGGATATCCCGTTTTTCGACAAGTTGTTGGCTATACGCCAAGTGCTGAAGCTGACAACCTCCGCAATCTTCGTAAATTGGGCATGGGGGGTTGACACGGTGAGGCGA
>NZ_CCRF01000030.1 GCF_000751775.1 Caldibacillus thermoamylovorans | reverse complement strand
ATTATGGATGTTGGTCGCCTCGACAACCACTTCTTCACCGGGCAATGCATTTGGCACAAACACCACTTGCTTTTTAAAATAGCCGACACCTTCCCCGTTGATTCCAAGCCTTTTTATCGTTACTGGAAACACTTGTCCCTTATGTATGTTGACACTAGTGTTTGTTGATTTTTTCATCAAGTTCATCCTTTATTACGTTTGAAATAGTATTCTTTAACATATGGTAGTTTAGGGGAAAGGGAAAGTCAACTTTTGGCCAAACTCAATTATGTTTTAGAAAGAAGGCAAAAATTCAAGCTACGAGTCTCATTTCTTACGTTTTATTCCCTATTTTCTGTTTCCTGGTCTAAATATGTATCTTATATTTCTTGGCTTTTCTTTTAGTTCAATGACCCTGTCACGTGTTTCTATTACTGCCCGTTTGATTTGAGTAATTTCTTTTTCAAGTTTTCCTAGACGTTGATTGTGATTGCTCATTAGATGGCAGCGTATTTAATCCAACTATCGTAACAAGGTATTGAAATTCTTTAGAATGAACACACTCCTAAAAAGAAAGCACCCCCGAAAGTTGATTTAGTAAATTTCGAAGGTGTTTTCGATGATTTTTTTCATGTTATTTTTTAAAAGATTTTCCTAAGCTTTCCAAAATTTGCTCGATGCCATGCCCCATTCCGGATTCTACCGCTCCCACATAGGCACCTTCTACAATGGGTACATTTTCGGCAATTCTGATATTTCCTTTTCCCGCCAATTCGATGGCGACTTCGGCATTCATCATTGCACTTCCTAAGTCATAAAAAAGGATGACGCCTGCTTCACTATATACTTGATCAATGGCTGATAGTATTTTTTCCACATTTGTACCGATTTCATTTGTATCTGTCCCGCCTGCAGCTGCAACAGGGACATTTTTTACGACTTGCTCAATTAGCTCTTTTGCTCCTTCTGCAATTTTTGGACTATGAGAAATTAGAACGATTCCTACATTGGTCATAAATTTGCTCCTTCTCTATTTTTAAACTATGTGAAATTTAGAACGAGCTCACATCGGTCTTTAATTTGTTCCTTTTTTTTACTATGTGAAATTAGAACGAGCTTACATCGGTCATCTATTCGTCCCCTTCTTTCATCGTTTCCGCTAATGTTTGAAATAAGTAGTAGGACGATACTGACCCCGGATCGATATGACCTACCGATCGCTCTTTTAAGTAAGCGGCTCTCCCTTTCAACGCCAGCAATTCTTTTGTTGCTTCCATTGCACCTTTTGCCGTTGCCTCCAAATTTCCCCAATCAATCGGACTGTTTTGCTTCATATAATGATGAACAGGAATCCATACATCCAACATGGTTTTATCTTTAAGCTGTGCCTTGCCTCTTTGCTCCAGACCTTTAATTGCTTCTTCTACCGCAAGCGTCAAGTCCTCTTCAGTCAATTTTTCCTTATTTTTCGTTGCCATCGCCATTTTTAAAAAAGCAGTGCCATACAACGGACCGGATGCACCACCGACTTTTGACATTAACACCATGGCAACATCTTTCAGCAAATCCGAGGGGGTGGCATAATCAGCATCGGATAGTTTATTCATTACTTCTTGGAAACCTCTAGCCATATTTACCCCATGGTCTCCGTCACCAATGGCCTGGTCCAGCTCGGATAAATATTCTTTATGTTTTTGGATCTTTTCGTTTAGTGCTTCCATCCAAAGTTTTGCTTTTTTAACTGTTAATTCCATAATTGAACCCTCCAGTTATTGCTAAAGTGCCGGGAATACTGCTCCATTTTCCGGCACTATCCACTCGTTTTTTTATGCCCGGATTACTGATCTTATTCCCGACACTGTTCAACCCGTTATTTTTTAATGTTCAAATGACTGTTCATTTTTTCGGCACAGTCAAACTGTATTTTTTAAAATGCCCGGATTATTGTTCCATTTCCTCGGCACCAGTCAACCGGTTATTTTTTAAATGCAGGTGTATTGGCATGAGCAGCCAGTAAGTCTTTCAATTCGTCATCCAATTTTAAAAGGGTGACGGAACAACCGGCCATTTCAAGGGATGTCATGAAATTTCCAACGAACGTTTCATAAACCCCGATCCCTTTTTCTTTTAAAATTTGATTCACTTTTCGATTGACAATGAAGAGTTCCATCTCAGGAGTTGCACCTAACCCGTTAATCATGACAGCAACTTCATCACCACTTGATAGCGGCATATCTTTAAAAATATGATCGGTCAATTCTGTGGCAATTTCATCGGCTGTCGCAAGGGGTTTCCGTTCGGTACCCGGCTCACCGTGGATTCCAAGACCGATTTCCATTTCATTTTCTCCTAATGTAAAGCTCGGTTTTCCTACGGCCGGTGGTGTACATGGACTAATCGCCATTCCCATCGAACGAACATTTTTCACCACTTTCTCAGCAACCGCTTTCACATCAGCTAATGTAGCTCCCATTTCTGCCTTTGCACCGGCAATTTTATGAACCAAAATGGTCCCGGCAATTCCGCGGCGACCGGTCGTAAATGTACTATCTTCCACTGCCACATCATCATTGACTACGACTTTGTCCACTTGAATTCCTTCCATTTCAGCCAATTCCGCAGCCATATCAAAATTCATAACGTCACCTGTATAATTTTTGACAACCATAAATACACCTTTCCCACTGTCAACGGCTTTAATCGCTTCCAAAATTTGATCAGGGGTTGGCGAGGTAAATACTTCTCCGGCAACGGCTGCATCGAGCATTCCTTGACCCACATAACCGGCATGGGCAGGTTCATGACCGCTTCCTCCGCCGCTAATAATCCCGACTTTATTCGCTACCGGTACATTCTTTCTTGTCACGACCGCCCGCCCGTCAATGAGTTTTAATTGGTTTGGATAAGCAGCAACTAAACCTTCTAACATTTCTGTTACCACACGTTCCGGATGGTTGATGATTTTTTTCACGTTCTTCACTCCCTGCATTTTGATTATTGAAAACCAGTGATCTATCCATATTTTAACATATGCGTTTGTAAAATGTGGGTTGGATCCTTACTATTTCTAAAAAAATCATCAGTGAAGGCAAAAAATTTAATGGAACTTATTGGATGATTAGCACTCAAAAAGCCTATTTTTCAAAAACATTTACGCTCAAATGACAATATACTGTGTCTTGATAAAAATTGTTAGTACTATATTTGGCGCAAATCTTTCCTTAAAACCTTTTTGGGTGATAACCATTGGATAGCATTCAAGGAGATGAAGAACTTCAGAAAATGCTTGATAGTCTGTCCAATGATTAATCTATAAGGTTGTCTCGATATTTGGTGTTGGGGCGCAAGATGTGTGTTTCCATAACGAATCATTTAAGCCCCATTTCAAGTTTCGATGCATGAAGAAAGTATTGGAAGGTCGGCTTTCAGAAAATCGCTTCTTTTTTTGGAAACGTCTGACAGCCGATGACTGAAGTATTAAATTACAAAAGCATTCGGTCAGTATCAAAAAGACATCTTTTAAAAAAACGACTGTTTAAACTACAATAATAAAAACCATTGTCACATAAAGTTTTTTATATCTCCTTTTTGGTCGTATTCAATATTTGTATTAAAACCTTCTCCTCAATAAAAAATCTTATTCTTTCCAAACTGCTGACTCAATACGTAGTCGTTTAGGCTTTTGAATGTATAGCCTCGTTTTTTTAGGTCGACAATGGCCTTTTCCAATGCATCCGCATTATCTTTTGAAACGGTATGTAGAAGGATGACGGCCCCCGGGTGAATTTGTTTCATAATTTCGTTGTACGAATATTCCCATCCCTTTTGTTGGTCGGTTTTCCAATCAACAAAAGCAAGCGACCAAAAGACATGGATATAACCCGCATCTTTCGCAACTTTCAATGTGCGCTCACTAAAGATTCCCCGCGGCGGTCGCATGAATATCATTTCCTCTTGACCCGTCAATTCTTTTGTTTTTTGCTTGACCTTATCCAGCTCTTCCTTGATTTTCGCATCATTAATTTGGGTAAAATCCGGATGGCTCCACGAATGATTGCCGACAATATGGCCTTCTTTTACCATACGCTTTACCAAATCCGCTGCGGAATTAAGATAATGACCCGTTACAAAAAAAGTAGCGGGAACTTGTTCCTTTTTTAAAACATCTAAAATTTTTTCGGTATAACCATTCTCATAACCGTTATCGAATGTTAAATATACAACCTTTTCAGTTGGATCGGCTTTATAAAATGCATTATATTTTTTCAGTAATTCATCATAGTTTGCCCCTGCTTCCGGTGGCACTTCATTTTCTGCTTTTTTAAATCCCCAATGAATCGCTGAATTGGAGACGGCAGTTGCTGACATTCCGTGTGCAAAAAACAGGCATATGACGGTCATATATAACATTAAGCACCTTTTCAAAGTTATCCATCCTTTCCTTTTTTCTTAGTTTGTCATAAGGAAAGGAAATCATGCTAAAAAAGTGGAACTGCGTTTTGTAGGGAAGTCGGTAGCTCACTTATTAAACGATACTGTTAAAAAATGGTGCTGAACCGTCTATTGGATTATCACGCTTTATTGGACAAAACCTTCAAAATACCGAACAAAAATGTCCATTAAAACCGCTCTATTGGACAATTTTTGTGGAAAGGTATGCCAAAATGTCTAATAGAAGGGACCAATCCTCTCTTTATTGGACAATTTCTTTAAAAGTTGAATCAAAACTGTCTAATAGAAAGGCTCTATTGGACAATTTTTGTGGAAAGGTATGCCAAAATGTCTAATAGGAGGGACCAATCCTCTCTTTATTGGACAATTTCTTTAATAGTTGAATCAAAACTGTCTAATAGAACGGCTCTTTTGGACAATTTTTGTGGAAAGGTATGCCAAAATGTCTAATAGAAGGGACTAATCCTCTCTTTATTGGACAATTTCTTTAATAGTTGAATCAAAACTGTCTAATAGAACAGCTCTTTTGGACAATTTTTACAGAAAAATAAGGCAAAGTGTCTAATTGGAGGGACCAATCACGCTTTATTGGACAAAACCTTCAAAATACCGAACAAAAATGTCCATTAAAACCGCTCTATTGGACAATTTTTACAAAAAATAAGCCAAAATGTCTAATAGAATTGGCCAAACCAACGTACTTGAACGAAACGATAAAAATCCAATTGCATCACTACTGGAATTTTATCCTTTTTTGTAATAAAAAACCCCCTGTTCAAATGGGGGCTTAATTTAAAAACTATCCTTGTTCTTTTATTTGCTTACATTTTTCTTCCAAATCGCCAATCATTTGGATAAGCCGGTCGATTTCTTCCAAGTCGACATGTTCCGGCTCCATCGTTTCCAATGTTTCAATAAATGAGTTGAATCGTTGTTGCAAAATGTCAAACTGTTTATCTTGAGTCGTTGGCAAAAAAATAACTCCCTTCCAATGATATCTGTCCTTATTATACACCTTCTTTCATTTTAGAGAACTGCCCTAATTTTGACAATGAAACAAACCAGTTTCTTCCTACTTTCTTTTAATCCCACAAGTGAAACTTCCATCAATGGGGTTTTCTTCATCCCCCACTGATGGTGGGAAATCCGTCCCCCACCCTTCTTTTTTGTAAACTCGAGAAACTTGAGGTGGGAGTCTTACTGCCCGTTAAGTTGGGATAAATATGGCGGCTTATCTTGGCATTTCGACTGCGGAAAATTTAAAGGAAACGTAATCCTGAATCGGGATCCATGCCCCAATGCCTTGAGAAGTAATATTTTTCACGACAATCGATTTTTTTCCGCCTTTTAAAACAAGATAAACTTCTCCATACGTAACGGTTCCTTTTTCATTCACGGCAGGTGCATATGCATCTAAATAACCGACTTTTCGGCTTGGAATATTGTAGTATTGATCTTTCTTCGTTCCTGCTCCGACAACCGTATCAAAGGACAACGGGAATTTTGTTTTTTCAGCTGCTTTTAACAACATCATCTTTTTCACATCATTAGCATGGGGAATTTTTGCCGTCAAACCACCGCGCACAATTTTTTGAACTTCTTGTACATAATGGAATTTGTAAGGAGCATCGCCGCCACGATTATCATAATAATTCGTATTGATTTGTTGATATTCCCAATTCGGTGATGTTTCTTTTGATACATAGTTAAGCGGCCATTGTCCCAAATATATCGTTGCTTTATGTCCCATGGCAATGATCGGTTTATTGATGGAAGACTCATTTAGCATTAATATTAAATCCGGATTTTCTATTTTTACTTTCGATGTTTCAAGCAATTCTTTCGTTAATTCACTTGGTTGAAGTTGTGGCAAATCTTGGGATGCATTTGGATACGTATTTTCCTTTGCCACATTTAATACAGAACTTGGAATTTCGAATTTTTGCTCCGGTTTACTTTTTGGTGGAACTTCTGTTTTTTCCGCAAAGCTTATCGGATGATTTAGAATCACAGTCAATAATAATGCCAAGACTAGAAAAAATAACTTCAATAAGGGTTTATTCATCTTTGAAACTCCTTCCATGTTCATTTTGACTATATTTTTCGCTATGCTTGTTATTCTTATCCAAAAATTTTTCTAAAAAAATTGTTTTAAAATCAGAATATTAATAAAACGTTCCTAATATTTATGTATTAACAAAAGGAAAAGGAGGGAAGCGAATATTCCATTCTATCACTGCACCTGAGAGGAGGGGACAGACGAAGATTTTGGATGGAATGCATGAACCTCGCTTGGAATCGTGAATGAACTTTTGGGGGTGAATCGTTCAAACTATTTTTAAAAAACTAATCGTAAAATAAATGAACCGGGTGGGTTATGAATTGCCACTCGGTTTTATTTTTTAGTGGTGTGGAAAGATGGCTACATACATTGGTGGAAATGAAATGTCCGATTTGCAACGGTGTGGAAAGATGGCTGCAAAATTGGATGGCTGCATGCTTTCGGTTTGTTCAGACCTACACATGTCAGTCGTATCGTATAAACTTGCCACACATGTAACTTGTAAGCCCATTAACAATGAGGATTGTAATTCCCCACAAGAGCGTAATTTTTAGTATTTTCGTAACTTGTAAGCCGTTTATGATCAGTGTCCCCTACGATTGAAGTTCCACGTATTTCCACTCGATCTCCCCTTTCAAACGAATAGTTTTAAAAAAATAACATTCTAATACGAATAAGTTTCCCTTGCCAACTTTGCAATTTACCGATACCATTCATATTATGGAAATTACAGTAAGGGAGAAATCGGATCATGAAAAACACAAAGTTACGCTTCCCCATTTTAGTTGCGCTTGTCATCATTTCCGGTTTGTCACAAGGGATGTTGTTACCATTGATTGCGATTATTTTAGAAAATCGCGGGGTTTCATCTACGGTCAACGGACTACATGCAACAGGCTTATATTTAGGGGTATTACTTGCTTCTCCGTTTATGGAAGCACCGCTCAGAAAATTCGGCTATAAGCCCTTAATTATTACCGGTGGGTTGATTGTTATTATTTCTTTATTTTTATTTCCGTTTTTGAACACCATAATGATCTGGTTTATTTTGCGGTTGTTAATTGGTATCGGTGATCATATTCTTCATTTTTCAACCCAAACATGGATCACTTCATTTTCACCTCCAGAAAAACGAGGTAGAAATATATCTCTTTATGGGTTATCTTTTGGGATTGGTTTTGCCGTCGGGCCGCTTTTAACCAGGTTAGTCGACATCAACGAAAACTTGCCGTTTTATGTAACAGCCTTCTTTAGTTTACTTGCATGGCTGACCGTCTTTTTATTACAAAATGAATATCCCGATCAAATTAATAATGACATGGAACCGGTAAGCATCCGATCAACAATTGGCCGCTTTGGTAAAGTACTTAAATTTGCTTGGGCACCGCTTCTCCCGGCTTTATGTTACGGTGTATTAGAAGCATCACTTAACGGTAACTTCCCTGTATATGGATTGCGGCTAGGTTTTGATGTTCATTTAATTGCTGTTATTATTTCCGCTTTTTCAATCGGAGCTATTATCTTTCAATTGCCGCTGGGATTGGCAAGTGATCGATTTGGTCGAAGAAATGTATTATTATTTGCTATGTTAATCGGCAGTGTCATTTTCTTAAGTGCCAGTATCTTTGAACATTCCGCCTATTTTCTGTTAGCCGCGTTTTTTATTGCCGGAATGCTTCTGGGTTCCACCTATTCATTAAGTATTGCATTTTTAACAGATACGATCCCGAAACACCTATTACCGGCAGGAAACTTATTAATTTCGATTTGTTTTAGCTTAGGTAGCATTTCCGGGCCTTTTCTCGGCGGTCTTGCCATTGAGCATTTACCTAATATTAGCTTTTTCTTTTTAATTAGCTGTATCCTCTTCCTCATCTTTTTTGGTCTTGCCGGATTTAAAGAGGAAAAACAACTTCCTCTTGCTGACCAACGCTGGAATTTTTAATGTACGAAAAAAAACAGGCTATTCTTGATTTAAGAAGGATAGCCTGTTTTTTTTGCTTTATTTATAATTATTTTTATTACTTATTTATAATTACTTTAAACAAAATGGGCCTTTTCCCTTTTCAATTTACTATAATATGATATAATGATTATACAAAGATATGGGTAAAATAGAGCAATGACAATGATTCTCAACTACTAGAACAACTTTATTTTAACAGATATAAATTGATTTTCATTCTCAATTAGGTAAACGAAATTAATAAAATCCCAATATGCATTTGAGATTTATTCTCAATTAGATAGGAGCGTGATCTGAATGGAGCTAAATATTAGCCTTCGAAAAAAACCTTTGAAAGAAAATCAACTTTTTAAAGAGAAACTGCTCCGAATTGAACCCTATATCGAATTAGGATTTGCCCTTTTTAGCGGTATTCTCATTGTATCAGGTTGGATTTTGGCAAAACTTGATCAACAAGCGGTTTCTGTCTTCTTTTATATCTTAGCGTATGTGATTGGAGGCTATTTTAAAGCGAAAGAAGGCATTACAGATACGATTCACAACAAAACACTGAATGTCGAACTGCTTATGGTGCTTGCGGCATTAGGTTCTGCCATTATCGGGTATTGGGAAGAAGGAGCCATCCTCATTTTCATTTTCGCATTAAGTGGTGCTCTTGAAACGTATACAATGAGTAAAAGTAGAAAAGAAATCTCCGCATTGATGAGTTTACAACCGGAAGAAGCATGGCTGATTAAAGATGGAAAAGAAGTAAAAGTTGCAGTCGAACAATTACAAGTTGGTGACCATATTTTCGTAAAACCGGGCGAACGAATTCCGGCAGACGGGCGTGTTATTAAAGGAAGAACAAGCGTTGACCAAGCTGCAATTACTGGTGAATCGATTCCGGTCGGTAAAGGACTAAATGATGATGTTTTTGCCGGAACCGTGAACATTAACGGTTCGATTACCGTCGAAATTACAAAACCGAGCAGCGAAACATTATTTCAAAAAATTATTACTTTAGTTCAAAATGCCGAAAGTCAAAAATCCCCTTCTCAACAATTTATTGATCGTTTTGAAGGCACATATGTAAAACTGGTATTGGCGGTTGTTTCATTGATGTTATTTTTGCCACATTATATTTTCGGATGGAGTTGGAATGAAACATTTTACCGGGCAATGGTATTGTTGGTGGTTGCCTCTCCATGTGCTGTCGTTGCCTCGATCATGCCGGCAACATTATCGGCCATTTCAAACGGTGCCAGAAAAGGGATTTTGTTTAAAGGTGGTTCACATTTGGAAAGTTTAGGAAATTTACGAGCTATTGCTTTTGATAAAACAGGGACATTAACGCAAGGAAAACCGGAAGTGAGCCAATATCTTGTAAAACCGGATTTGGAAGATGAAAAGCAAAAGATTTTGCAAATTGTTGCCGCCATTGAAAAACACTCAAATCACCCGTTAGCCCAAGCTATCGTCCGCTTTGTCACAACAAAAAATCAAAATGTACCATTTGAGCTTGATTCGATAGAAGACGTTAGCGGATGGGGAGTAAAAGCATTCTTGAACGGGGAAACTTGGAAAATTGGGAAACGGTCCTTTATGGACGGAAATATTGAAGAAGTCATTGATGAAAAGCAAAGATCTTTCCTGGAAGAACAAGGGAATACAATCGTCTATATTGAAAAAGATCAACAAGTCGTCGCTGCTTTTGCATTGAAAGATATTGTGCGGGAAGAATCAAAACAGGCGATCACCAATTTGCAAGCTTTGGGAATTGAACCAATCATGTTAACCGGTGATAACGCCAATACCGCAAAGGCTATTGCAAGTGAGGTAGGTATCATTCATTATATTTATGAATGTCTTCCGGAAAATAAAGCCAACGAAATACGTGCAATTAAAGAAAAATACGGATTAACCGCAATGGTCGGTGATGGGATCAATGATGCGCCTGCTTTAGCCACCGCTGATATCGGAATGGCAATGGGAGAAGGAACGGATGCTGCACTGGAAACCGCCGATGTAGTCTTAATGAAAAATGATTTAACAAAAATTTCTCAAGCGATCCATTTATCTAAACGAATGAACCGCATTATTAAACAAAATCTCGTCTTTTCAATCAGTGTCATTATTTTATTAGTCATGTCCAATTTTTTCCAATCAATTGATTTGCCACTAGGAGTTATTGGGCATGAAGGAAGTACAATATTAGTCATTCTGAATGGATTAAGACTTTTAAAATAGTAGGTTTTTTTCATCGCCACTCCTGGTTAGTCGAGCCAATCGGACACTTATCTTCCTCCTTTACCTTAACCCACGGGAGGAAGATTTAGTGACCGCTTAAAGCAGGGCACTGATGGTTTGCTGAACCTCGGAATTTTGCAGCCCCTACCTTCTTTATAAACTCGAAAATCCGAGGTAGGAAAGTTACTGCCCGTTAAGATGAGGCTCATCAGTGGGGCACCTATCCCCACTGAACATATGCTAATGCGCCATGCCTTTGTGGCAGCACTTGTATAACCAATGTCGTACCCTCGTAAACAAATCAGACGCAGTTCCTAATTTTTTAAAAACTGCTTGTCATTTATCCATTTTTTCACTTGCAATTTTTTCGTTTATACTCCTCATTTAATCCATTTATTTCTCCGCCGATAATCAACACTGCACCGGTTATATAAAACCAGATCATCAACACGATAATAACCCCGAGACTGCCATACATAAACGTATAATTTCCAAAATTGTTCACATAAAAGGAGAACCCCAATGAAGCCAGTATCCACCCTATCGTTGAAAAAACAGCTCCGGGAACCACTGTTGCACATTTCATTTTCCGGTTGGGTGTCAGAAAATAAACTGCACTGAAAACAATAAAAAGAATTACAGAACTAAGACTAAAACGAATCGTGTTCCATGTGTCGATAAACTGATCCGTATAGCCAAATTTTGAAGATATATAGATCCCGATATGTTTCCCAAAAACCGGTAATAGAAGAGCAATAATAAATACTGCAATCATAACGATCGTTAGCAGAACAGACAATCCGCGGACAATGAAAAATGGCCGGTCATCATCAATTTCATACGCCAGATTCATCGCCCGAATAATGGCATTCATTCCATTCGAAGCAGCCCAAAGTGTTGCAATAATACCAAATGATAAAATCCCGCCATTATGCTTTTCCAATAATGTATCCAATGTGGAGTCTATAAAAGTTATTGTTTCGCCTGGAGCAAAGTCACTAATAAAATACATAATATCCTCGGTTTTAAGCGGTAAATAGGGTAGTAAGGAAAACATCGTAATTAATAATGGAAATAGCGATAATAGAAAAAAATAAGCCAGTTGCGCCGAATACCCGAGAGAGTCGTGCCTTATAATTCTTCTATATAAATCCAACACCCAATTTATACTCTTTTTTATATTAATCATCGTATCACCTGTTCATTTTGGAACATCCAGCAATTTAAGAAAACTTACATCCTTCATTTGAGGTTTTTTTTATGAAAAACCATCGGCAAAACCCGGTAATGCTGTTTTCTATCATTGGTTTTCATTATTCGAATTTGCCTTTTCATACTCTTTACTTTCCTGTTCATCCGTAAATGTTTTTACTGTTTGCAGACTAAGTTCTTTTATTTCCGAAGCTTTTTCGGTAAGAAATTGGATATCACGATTAAATTGCTGAATAGAATTTCGAACTTGATCAAATTTTCCTTGGATTTCATCAATCGTTTCCCGCGGGTTTAAAATGACTCCCTTTATTTGTCTCGCCTTTTGTTTTCCTTCACTCAAAGCCTGTTGCCGAACCTCTTTATCGAATAAAGTGATCACACCACCGATTAACGCACCGTATATTATGCCCTTCACAAATTTATTATTCATCATGTCCCCCTCTTTCAGCCAATATAATTTTGGAAACGATAAAAGAGTAATTTTCTATTAATTATACTACAAACCATGCTCAGCCTTTATTTTTTCCAATAATGCCCGACATCCCATTGTTACCAAATGATATACTTGTTCAAAATTTCCTGTGTAGTAAGGATCCGGCACATTATTTTCATCCGCATCCGGAACAAAATCCATTAATTTTGCCACATAAGCCTTTGGATGTTCTTTTCGCAAACGTTGGATCCCTGAAAGATTGTCATTATCCATGGCAATAATATAATCAAACTTGTCCAAATCATCTGCTTCAATTTTCCTGGCAATTAGTCCTTCCCCGGAAATATTATATTTCTTTAAAATTTTTCTTGTACCGTGATGCGGACCTTCCCCAATATGCCAACCGCCAAGACCCGCCGAATCAATGAAAAATTTGTCACCAAGCCCCTCTTTATTTACGTAATCACGGAACACCGCTTCGGCCATCGGTGAACGACAAATGTTTCCAAGACAAACAAATAATACCCGTATCAAATTAATCACCTCATTTAAATCATCTACGGAGTCTGTCCGACGAATTTTTAACTTATGTTTATGAGTAGCTAACATGTTTTTGTGGACAGACTGACAAGACCTTACACTTTGCATTATAACAAAAAATCATTTCAACTGAACATCAGCTATGCTATGATTAACAATATCATTATTTTTTATCATTTTACATATAAATGAGCGAATGAAATCAAAAATCTGTAAGGGATCAAATCGGTATCCTCATTGAAGTATAGGAACATAAGCTAAATGCTTCATGTCCTTGTGGGACCAACATTGTGCAAATTGACGCACCCATTTTGGTGGGAGTCTTTGACTTACCTACTAAGTATGAGATAAATTTTTGACAAAGGGGGATAAGAATGGATTTATCAGTCAAAAGTAAGGAAAATATGGTGTATATGGTTGATAAAATATCGGAAAAATTAAATTTTATCAATACTGGTATAATGAAAGCCAGCCAATTTGACGAGGAAAAATACGAAGAACTTTTCGATATTTATCAACTTGTCATTAAGCGAGACCGTTTTTCACCAAACGAAAGACAAGCTATTGCTGAAGAGCTGGGATCCTTGCGAAAAAAATGAATAATAAGTAAAACAACCCTCATTTGTACGGAGGGTTTTCTTCATTAATAGGCGATAAGCTAATCTAAAGGTTCGGAAACTGGGGTTTCTTCATTATAAATGGTAAACTAAAGGGGATTAAAGCAAGCGCATCCGCATTGTGGCCAAGGTTTGTTCACTATAAATGGCGAACTAAAAAATAGGCTGTTTATTAAAAAACGATAAGGGTGGGAGTCGGATGGATTTATTTTGGCGAATTGCAGAAGAAAAAATTCAAAAAGCATATCAGGATGGGGAGTTTCGTAATTTAAAAGGGATGGGTAAACCGTTAAATTTGAAAGATGATTCAGGAATTCCCAAGGATTTGAGGATGGCATACCATATATTAGAGAATGCTGGTTTTAGTCCGGAAGAAGCCGAATTGAAGAAGGAAATTATGACCACCCAAGATTTATTGAAAAATTGTTTGAATGATGAAGAAAGGAAACAATTTGAGCAAGCATTATCAAAAAAATTATTACAATACAATTCGTTGCTGGCAAAGAAAAGAATCCGTACCAATTCATCTGTTTTTAAAAATTATCAAAGGAAACTTGAAGACCGGCTTTTAAAATGAAATTAGATAATTTTTTGGTATACTAGAACAATCAATGGAGAAAGAGTACAATAGAATATTGAAGGCAAATTTTTTAGTATTTGAAGGCGGTGTAGAAATGATTGTTTTAAAATCAAAACGTGAAATTGAAAATATGAGGGAGGCAGGTAAAATTCTTGCTTCTTGCCATAAAGAAATTGCAAAAATGATTGAACCGGGCGTAACTTCCTGGGATATTGAAGTGTTTGTAGATGAGTATTTAAAAAAACAAGGCGCAACACCGGAGCAAAAAGGTTATCACGGGTATAAGTATGCCACATGTGCAAGTATCAATGATGAAATTTGTCATGGATTTCCAAGAAAAACCCCATTAAAAAACGGCGATATTGTGACAATTGATATGGTTGTTAATTTAAACGGTGCTTTGGCCGATTCCGCTTGGTCATATGGTGTCGGTGAAATTTCCGAATTGAACAAAAAGTTGTTGGAAGTTGCAAAAAAGGCATTATATTTAGGCATCGAAAAAGCAGTACCGGGTAACCGAATCGGTGATATTGGTCATGCAATTCAAACATATGTGGAAAAAGAAGGGTTTTCCGTTGTCCGTGAATTTATTGGACACGGTATTGGACCATCGATGCATGAAAAACCGGATGTTCCCCATTTTGGTTTACCGGGAAAAGGGCCGAGAATTAAAGAAGGGATGGTATTCACCATCGAGCCAATGGTCAATGTCGGGAAATATTTATCAAAAATGGATGCAAATGGTTGGACAGCCCGGACAATCGATGGAAAAAACTCGGCTCAATATGAACATACCATTGCGATTACCAAAGAGGGTACGTTGATTTTAACAGACCAAGATAATCTAGATTGATAATCATTAACTGTGGTGTCAGGGTGTTGGCGGGATCTTTCTCGACAAGAATTTTTGGGCGGGATGAACCTATTTTTTACCGATGAGACTTACTCTCGCCGACAATTTTGTGTGAGGAACTTTTTTTAGCGACGAGACCTTTTCTCGTCGTCATTTTTGGCAGGAAACTCCCTTTTTTGGCGACGAGACTCTTTCTCGTCACCATTTTGAGGCGAAAATCGCTCGTTTTTAGCGACGAGACCTTTTCTCGTCGTCGTTTTTGCGCGGGAAACTCCTTTTTTTGGCGACGAGACCTTTTCTCGTCGTCATTTTGAGCCGAGAAACCCCTTTTTTTGGCGACGAGACCTCTTCTCGTCGTCATTTTTGACCGGAAAACTCCCTTTTTTGGCGACGAGACTCTTTCTTGTCGTCGTTTTGAGGCGCGAAACTCCTTTTTTTGGCGACGAGACTCTTTCTCGTCGTCGTTTTGAGGCGCGAAACTCCTTTTTTTTGGCGACGAGACCCTTTCTCGTCGTCGTTTTTGGGCCGGAAACTTCTTTTTTTGGCGACGAGACCCTTTCTCGTCGTCGTTTTGAGGCGCGAAACTCCCTTTTTTGGCGACGAGACCCTTTCTCGTCGTCATTTTTGGGCAGGAAACTTCATTTTTTAGCGACGAGACCCTTTCTCGTCGTCACTTTTGGGCAGGAAACTCCCTTTTTTGGCGACGAAACCTGTTCTCGTCGTCACTTTTGGGCAGGATACTTCATTTTTTAGCGACGAGACCCTTTCTCGTCGTCGTTTTGAGGCGCGAAACTCCTTTTTTTGGCGACGAAACCCTTTCTCGTCGTCGTTTTTGCGCGGGAAACTCCTTTTTTCAGCGACGAGACCCTTTCTCGTCGTCGTTTTTGGGCCGGAAACTTCATTTTTTGGCGACGAGACCCTTTCTCGTCGTCATTTTTGGGCCGGAAACTTCATTTTTTAGCGACGAGACCCTTTCTCACAGTCGTACAAAAAAGGCTCCCCGACCGGAGAACCCTTTTCGTATTAACTATATTTAATGACTGGAACTAGGTTGTCCCCATTTTTTATTGCTTAAGTAACCTAATAATAACACAACAGCTGTGACCACAATCGCAAAAATACGAGTAAGCACACCTTGCTCAATATTTAACAAATCTGCAATCCGTTCATCACCTGTAATCATATTACTAGCTGTCCAGGCTAATATCGCCGAACCAATATATGGTACAATGGAGAACCTTTCCATCAAACGAACAATTAATTTTGAGCCAAAAACCATAATTGGGATACTAACAAGAACCCCTAAGAAAATCAGTAAAATATGACCACCTGAAGCACCGGCGATTGCTACGACATTATCCAAACTCATAACCGCATCGGCCATGATGATTGTCCAAATCGCTTGCAATGTTGAGTCTTTTGCTTTTACATCTTTGCTATCATCGTGATTCACTAATACTTTGTAAGAAATCCACAGTAATAAAAGACCGCCGAAGAAATGTACATAGGGTATCCCCAACAGGACGGCAATAACACTGGCGAATAACACCCGCAAAACGACTGCCCCGGCTGTCCCCCATAAAATTGCCACATTTCTCTTTTTCTTTGGTAATCTTCTTGTGGCCATAGCGATGACAACAGCATTATCTCCGGAAAGAATAATATCGATCGCAATGATTTTTAATACAACAACTACAGTCGCTAATGACCAAGCAAGTTCCAACATCAATCCTTCTCTCTACCATATTTTAAAATAAACCATTGTCAAAAATTCTTTCAAGAACAACAATAAAAATCATGAAAATGACACTAAAATTATTCTATCTCTATTTTTTTTATCCATCAACAATAAAGTTTTTCATCATACGAATCGAATTTACTCTTAATGTCTCACATATCTTTATCTGTATGCAACTACCAAGTTAACAATTTTTGGCGCAAATAATGAAAAATATTTGTTACACATAAGAAAAGCACAAAATACTGCTTTCACAAGTATATGTATCTCCATGCAGTAACCAAGTTAACAATTTTTGGGGCCTACAATATGAAAATTTATCAGCTAATTTGTATTCTTAACCCCAAAGGCGCTAAATACAGCTTTCATATCCTTGTGGAGCGAGACAATAAAATTTAACCAGTGTTTCTATACGATAAATAAAGGGAAGATGCTACCTATCCCTCAATGTGGAATGAACATCTCCCCTTTTCTTAGTGACAAAGGTGATATACCAATTTTTTTACAAATCGTAAAATAATGCAACAACATTAAAAGAACCGCTCCCATATTCATTCCGACGATGATCCCATCCATGACAAAATGCTCATTTGAACCAAGAAAATAAATCATCAAAAAAGAAATAATCGTCGTCCATATATTATGTAAAAATGCATCTTTAACCAAGTTCATTCCAATCAAAAACGCTTGAAATGGAATGGTATAATAATGAAGAAAAAAATAAGGCAACATTAGCTGAAAAAAATAGGATGCTGTTGCTGAATTCACAAATATTCCCGTTAACTCATCGGCAAAATTGTAGAAGCCTATAGTGACAGGAATCCCATATAAAGAAGTCAATAAAATAACACGCTTCAACAATTGCAGTAATTGTTCATGGTTGTGACTGGCAAATGCTTGTGAAACATTCGGGATCAAAACGGTCATTAATGAATGGGCAATAAAGGCCGGAAAAAAGCCGATCGTCATCGCAACACCTGAAATTAACCCAAAATTTTCCGTCGCTTCTCCCATTGATAAACCGGCAGCAACTAAAGTATACTTAATCAAGAACGGTTGGATGGCATGGGTCAAAGAATGGAATATTCTCATGGCAGTTGTTGGCACGGAAACTTCCATTAAACTTTTCGCCAGTTGACTCTTAGGGATATTTACGGCTGGTCGGTTTTTTAAATACCTTAGCTGCAAAACATAAGCACTGATCAAATAAATAAAAACAAGCAGCTCGCCGCCAATTAATGAAAATAACGCAATCAAAATAGCAACTTCAAGCTGAAAATCAAACATTTGATATATAAATACAAGGATAAAAAGTTGTGTACTTCTTTTCAGCAAATTCGAAACAGCAACTTGTCCCATTTTTTGAATACCGACAAAATAACCCCGGGCAATGGAAGAAATCGATACAATCGGGACTAATAGCAAAATAACCCAGCGAATCAACGGGTGGATCTCACTAAAAATCGGGAAAATCATAAAAATTAGTATCGAAACCGTTAATAAAATTGAAATGAAAATTATTGTCAGTTTCATAGCATATTTTAACATGGTCAAATGATATAGTTCTTCTTTTTCAGCGATAAATTTTGAAATGGAAATTGGCAACTCCATGCTTGCAATGATCATGACAAGTCCAATTAATGGAATAATTGTCATGTATTGACCCACACCATATTCACCTAATTCTTTTGTTATCGTTAAATTAATTAAAAATTCAATACACTCACTTATAAAAGCTGTTGCTGCCAATAAAATGGTTCCTTTAAAAAAATTACTCATAAATAACTCCTTTGTGTCTCAATTGATTTTTTCTGCATGATATTAGCCGCTTTAACAGGCAGTAAGACCCCCGCCTCAAGATTAGGAGTTTACGAGAAAATATATGGGGGAATGAACTACCCGTTAAGGTCCGATTGGTAACTAACCATCAGAGGGGATAAAGAAAACCCCCATCACTTTGTTTCGATTACCGAAAACATATAGGATATTATATTTCTATGAGACAAGTTCAGAAATTATTAAATGAATTTTAGTAATACAGTTCAGCACTATCTTATTTTAAATATATAATACAAACATGCATTCTATTATTTTTCAAGATTTTCTTAGTAAATGTGAATTTTATGTGAAAATCAGTGTAAAACTAACTTTTATCACATTTTTGTAAAAAAAAATTGCTTTGAAATTAGTTATGAAAGTGCTATTATATTCATAGAAAGATTGTTCACTACAAAAATATTTCAAAACTGTATCAGTAACAACATTTTACCTGTTATATATTTTTTTAAACAAACATGTGAAATAGTGAACAAATTATATTAATATAATTTTAGGAGGCATGAGAAATGACTCAATATTGGGAAGGCTTTAAACCTGGTAAATGGCAAGAAGAAGTTGACGTGCGTGATTTCATTATTAAAAACTTTACTCCTTACACCGGTGATGAAAGTTTCTTGAAAGGTCCGACTGAATCAACAAAACAACTTTGGGATCAAGTTATGGAATTATCGAAAAAAGAACGGGAAGCTGGCGGTGTATTAGACGCTGATACGAAAATTGTATCAACTATTACATCTCATGGTCCAGGGTATTTAAATAAAGACCTTGAACAAATCGTCGGTTTCCAAACTGACAAACCTTTCAAACGTTCATTAATGCCGTTTGGCGGTATCCGCATGGCAAAACAAGCATTGGAAGCATACGGTTTTGAACTTGACAAAGAAATTGAACATATTTTCACTGACTGGCGGAAAACTCATAACCAAGGTGTATTCGATGCATACACGCCGGAAATGAGAGCTGCTCGTCATGCCGGAGTTATTACCGGTCTTCCGGATGCATATGGCCGTGGTCGGATTATCGGTGACTATCGTCGCGTTGCCTTATACGGTGTCGATTTCCTAATTGAACAAAAACAAAACGAATTAAATTATATCGGCGACCGTACAATGACTGACGATGTTATTCGTGAACGGGAAGAATACTCAGAACAAATTCGTGCTTTAAAAGAATTAAAACAAATGGCATTAGCTTACGGTTATGATATCAGTAAACCGGCTACCAATGCAAAAGAAGCGATTCAATGGTTATATTTTGCTTATCTTGCGGCCATTAAAGAACAAAACGGTGCAGCAATGAGCCTTGGTCGTACTTCCACTTTCTTAGATATTTACATTGAAAGAGACATAAAAAATGGTACATTAACCGAAAAAGAAGCTCAAGAATTAATTGACCATTTTATCATGAAATTGCGTCTTGTAAAATTTGCTCGTACACCTGAATACAATGAATTATATTCCGGTGACCCGACTTGGGTAACTGAATCCATCGGCGGTATTGCCCTTGACGGTCGTCCAATGGTAACAAAAACTTCATTCCGTTACCTGCACACTTTGGATAACTTAGGACCGGCTCCGGAACCGAACTTAACGATTCTTTGGTCAACAAAATTACCGGAAAACTTCAAGAAATATGCAGCAAAAATGTCGATTAAATCGAGTGCCATTCAATATGAAAACGATGATATGATGCGTGAAATCTACGGTGACGACTACGGTATTGCCTGCTGTGTATCTGCAATGAGAATCGGTAAACAAATGCAATTCTTCGGTGCCCGGGTTAACGTTGCAAAAGCTCTTCTTTATGCAATCAACGGTGGTGTCGATGAACGTATAAAAACTCAAGTTGGACCGAAATTTGCGCCAATCACTTCTGAATATCTGGATTATGATGAAGTAATGGATAAATTCGATACCATGCTTGACTGGTTATGTGAGCTTTATGTAAATACATTAAACGTTATTCACTACATGCATGACAAATACAGTTATGAACGTTTAGAAATGGCCTTACATGACCGTGAAATTTTACGGACAATGGCTTGCGGGATTGCCGGACTCTCTGTCTGTGCTGACTCGTTAAGTGCAATTAAATATGCAAAAGTAAAAACAATCCGCGACGAAAACGGGCTTGCAGTTGATTATGAAATCGAAGGCGACTTCCCTAAATATGGGAACAACGATGATCGCGTTGACCAAATTGCTGTATGGATTGTTAAAGAAGTGATGAGAAAGATTCGTAAACATCACACTTACCGGAATGCTGTTCCAACACAATCTGTCTTAACGATTACTTCAAACGTTGTATACGGTAAGAAAACCGGGAACACTCCTGATGGTCGTGAAGCCGGTAAACCATTTGCACCGGGAGCAAACCCAATGCATGGTCGTGATACAAAAGGTGCCCTTGCTTCCTTAACATCTGTTGCAAAATTACCTTATGAAGATGCTCTTGATGGTATTTCAAATACATTCACCATCACACCAAAAGCACTTGGTCGTGAAGATGAATCTCAAGTAAGTAACTTAGTCGGTATGCTGGACGGTTATATGACAAAACGTGGTCACCACATAAACGTTAACGTCTTGAACCGTGAAACCTTACTAGACGCTATGGATCATCCGGAAAAATATCCACAATTAACCATTCGTGTATCCGGATATGCCGTTAACTTTATAAAATTAACTCGTGAACAACAAATCGATGTCATAAATCGTACGTTCCACGAATCGATGTAGACAGAAAAGCGAAGGCGACTGCCCAGCGACGTACAAACTGGACCCAAACCGAAGGAGAACTTTGATTAACTCCTAGGACAACGCATCGCACGAAGAAAAATGCGTATAGCATTTTTCGAGGAAAAGGAAACACGGCGAGGAACGAGCCGATGTTGACTTATCGTACGGAGGTTAGGGGAAGTTTGCTAGTCGCTAGGAGCCGGAGCTAGACAAAGAAAAGCGAAGGCGACTGTTTAGAAACTGATAAACTGGACTGCCCCCGTAACGAGATAAAGGAATCACGGCTTGAATAAGCCGATGATGACTTATCGACGTGAAGGGGCGGGAAGTTTAGCAGTTTCTAGGAGCCGGAGCTAGACAAATTAAGAGACGGAGAAGCCATCTAATCAGCTTCTCCTCCCCTTTAAAAAGCAAGGAGGATGCAAAATGGTAACAGGTCGGATTCATTCTGTTGAATCATTTGGTGCAGTAGACGGACCCGGGTTACGATATGTTGTTTTTACCCAAGGTTGCCTACTGAGATGCCAATATTGTCACAATGCGGATACTTGGAAAATCGGGAATGGCAAAGAAATGACCGTTCAAGAAATTATGGACGATGTATTATCCTATTTACCATTCTTTGAAGCAAGCGGCGGTGGTATTACAGTCAGCGGCGGTGAACCACTTTTACAAATGGATTTTTTAATTGAACTTTTCAAGGAATGCAAGAAACACGGCATTCACACAACGATTGACAGTTCAGGCGGACCATTTAACCGTCGCCCGAATTTTATGGAAAAACTTGATGAACTTTTGCAATATACGGATTTAATTTTGCTTGATTTAAAGCATATCGATAGTGAGAAACATAAGTTTATCACAGGTATGACAAATGAACATATTCTCGACTTTGCCCAATATTTATCTGAAAAAAATATACCTGTCTGGATCCGTCATGTTTTGGTACCAACATTGAGCGACTTTGACGAAGACCTGTTGCGCCTTGCCGATTTTATTAAAACACTGAATAATGTTGAAAAAATTGAAGTCTTGCCATATCACAAACTAGGTGTTTATAAATGGGAAAGCCTAGGATTGGAATATAAATTAAAAGATGTTGAACCACCTTCCCAAGAACGAGTAGAAAATGCAAAAAGAATTTTAAACGCAGCTTTAGCACATGCGTAATCCTTCCCCTTTTTATATATAGATGACTCATTAAAAAAGCAGGTATCCCCCGCCTGCTTTCTTAGTTTTTACAAAAACTTTCCACAGCATATTCCTGAACAATCATGACCATATTAAAGTACTTTTGAAATTAGGTAAATACACCTTTTTCCTTTTAAAAGAATACAATACAGAAATTCATGTAAAGGGATGAGGAGTATGACGGTTTCATTTCCTGTGTCAATTAAAACAGAAAAAGTTCAGGGCGGGCCGGACATCGTTGTTTATTATCCGGTTGTGTATCATCCCGAGAATAAACAAGCGGAGCATTTAATGAACCGTGCGATAGTAAACGCAACACAACAATTAATAAACACATTATTTGGCGACATACCGACAACATTAATAAGCATGCTCGGAACCTATGAAATCAAAAATAACCAGCGCGATGTGTTAAGCCTAAGCCTTGCTAATTACGGTTATCATGATCACGCTGCCCACGGGATGACTTATATCAAGTCTTTAACCTTTGATTCAAAAACCGGCCAGCAGTATCAGTTAGCCGACTTATTTAAACCGGGAAGTAATTATGTTGGGTGGTTATCCCGGTTAATTAAAGAACAAATTGCTAAGCGGGACATCTTTTTACTGGACGATTTTAAACAGATTCGTCCTAATCAAGATTTTTATATAGCTGATAAAGCACTGGTAATTTATTTTCAACTTTATGAGATTACCCCATATGCTTTTGGTTTTCCGATGTTCCCAATTTCTGTATATGATTTGATGGAGGTAATTAATGAAGAAGGACCATTAGGGAAAATGGCGGTGAACAATTGAGTCTTAATTTTACTTTCAAGCCAGCTGCGAGTAAGGGTTGTTTCCTCTTCTCTAATCTCCCTTAGCAAAAAATCCATGAGATCTGTAATGGTTGATCACATTTGCGAGAGCCTCTTCTCTGATCTTCTTTACCAAAAATCCCCAGGAGAGCTGTAAGGGGGATTACATTTACGAGATCCCCTTCTCTATAACCTTCCTTACCCAATAAAAAGTCTCAAGAAGGAAGTAAGGGTTGAGAGAGACTCTTCACTGATCCTCCCTACCAAAAATTTCCAAGAGAAATGTAAGGGTTGATTTTCGTTTGCGAGCGCCCCTTTCTCCTCGGCATTTTGCCTATTCTTACAAAACTCGCGATGAGTCGGCCTTTCTTCTATTTAAACCAGCCCTTTTCCTTAAATTTGGTAATGGCTTCAATGCGGTTACTCACATGTAATTTATCAAGAATGACCGATACATAATTTCGGACGGTTCCTGTTGTGAGAAATAGTGTTTTGGCAATTTCCTGCGTATTTTTCCCTTCTGCAATCAACTTGATGACCTGTTCTTCCCGGGCTGTTAGCGGATTTACTTCACTATAGGCAAGTTCAACCAGCTCCGGATCATAAACCTTTCGTCCATCCATAATCACCCGAATCATATTCGCCAATTCCTCGCTGGGACTGTCCTTTAATAAATAGCCGCTGACACCCGCTGCTCTTGCCCTTTCAAAATAACCTGCCCGAGCAAATGTTGTTAAAATAATTACTTTGCAAGGATCCGTTTTTAATTGCTCTGCTGCCTCCAAACCGTTCATAACCGGCATTTCAATATCCATAATACAAACATCCGGCTTGTGTTCCTTTACCAGCTTTAATACTTCTTCCCCATTTCTGGCCATCCCAACAACCTGCATATCTTCTTCCAAATCGAGCAGAGAACCGAGCGCCCCCAATAACAACCGTTGATCCTCTGCTATGACAATCCGTATCATAATACCTCCCCCTTATGAAAAAGCGGAACCCAAATCTTCAAATTAGTTCCATTTGAACGATCAATTGCTAAATTTCCGTTGACAAACTCTAGTCTCTCCCTCATCCCTCGAAGACCATGACCTTTTATGGAATCGAGTTGATCCGGAATGCCCACCCCGTTATCCCGGATGTGAATCGATACTTCACTTGGCGAATGGATAATTTGTACCTCACAGACGGTTGCATTACTATGTTTTACCACATTTGTCACAGCTTCCTTTAAACACATACTCAGCACATGTTCAACAAATAAAGGTGTAGATGGAAGTTCCGGATTCCCAATTAATTTAAACTCCATCTCTGCCGACTCAATCATCTGTTGGGTCTGTAACACTTCTTCTTTCAACCTTATCCGTTTCATCATGGAAACCATGTCACGAACTTCCTTTAGGGCTGTCCTTGCCGTTTGATGAATATCATAAATTTCCCTTTTTACTCGATTGGGATCTTTATCCAGCAGCTTCCCGGCTAAATCACTCTTTAAACCGATCAGTGACAGCTTTTGACCAAGAGTGTCATGGAGATCACGGGCTATCCGTTCACGTTCCTCAATTACCATCAACTGAGAGATCCGTAGATTCGCATCCGCCAGCTCTTGTTCCAGTTGTTCGCGTTTGTTCCGATTATACATAATGAACGGTAGCAATATGACTCCTGTTACACTGATTACAATAAATGGCAACTGTGAGAAAAAAATTTGCTTTTGAATAAAAAAGCCGGCAACGACCGAACCGATTGTTGTTACAAGATTGATAATGTACAAGGTAATAAACCCGGCTTTCCCTTGAATATTTCCAATGAAAAATGCCAGAAACAGTGAAAAATACACATAACCAAAATATAAAGTCAACAAAGTACTTAATATAATTTCGACCGCTACAGAAACATAAACCGTCCAGCCCTTTTTTATAAAAGCGAGTCTGTATACGGCAAAAAATAACATAATCATGATAATCCCAATCACAATTTCAGCGGGCGTGGATGAAACGATAACAAAATAAAATGGCAGAAGACAAAAGATGATCCACGCATAAATACTAATTCCGGTATTTTTTGAAAATATTTGATACCATTTTTGCATCGGTCTTTCCCCTTGTATACAGACTTTTTAGTAAGTATATCAAAAAACCCTTCTCGAATTAAATGGAAGGGCATTTTAAAGGGACATTTTTTTATACGTTCCGGCTAGGATGTAAATTCGACGTAGCGGGAAATTTTAAGAATTAAGGATACGTGTAAATCGGCTCTGCCTTCGCATAAAGGCTCGTCACTCACCAAGTTTTCTTTACTTTTCTTGAATGTTCGGTCTTCCGATACCCAAATGTAAACGGGCTCCTGTTGTTTTTATTCGTTCTTTATATTCTTTAAAACTTAAGAAGGACATGGTCTCTTGATCATATAAACGAAAGCGAATCGATTTTAGACTTGTTGCCAAAGTAATGGTTGTTGCTTTTTGCAATGGCGGTGTTGATTCATGTGCCTCTTCTAAGTGATAGTTCGGTATTCTTGGAGCTAAATGGTGAACATGGTGGTAGCCGATACTTCCTGTTATCCATTCCAAAACTTTCGGAAGCTTGTAATATGAACTCCCTTCGACTGCGGCTTTTACGTAATCCCATTCTTCTTCATTTTCGAAATAAGAATCCTCAAAGGTATGTTGGACATAAAATAGCCAAATACCGAGTACACCGGCGATATACATAATAGGCACTTGAACAATTAAAAATGATTGCCAGCCGATCGCCCAAATTAACAGCGCGTAAATGGCAACAATGGAAACATTAATTAAATACGTATTCCACCGTTCCTTCCGTTTTGCGCCTTTCCGATTAAACCGGTTCGATATGAAGAAAAGATATAGCGGGCCTAGCCCAAATAATATAAACGGATTTCGGTAAAGTCTGTATCCCAACTTTTTCCAAAATGATGCTTCAGTATATTCTTGCACCGTCATGACCCAAACATCACCTGTGCCCCGTTTATCTAAATTGCTGCTTGTTGCATGGTGGATGGCGTGATTTCGTTTCCATTTTTCAAAGGGAAAGTGTGTAATAATTCCGGTAATCGTCCCAACAACTCGGTTTGCTTTACCGTTTTTAAAAAATGACATATGTGTACAATCGTGGAAAATGATAAAAATCCGGACAACAAAGCCTGCCGCAATGACAGAAAAACATAAAGACAGCCAAATGGAAATCGCCAAACTTTGATAGGCAAGAATCCAAAGCAGAAGAAAGGGAACGATTGAATTAATGATTTGTAACATACTCTTTCTCGTTTCAGACTTTGCAAAAGGGGCAACACTCTTTTTCAATTGTACCTGTTTTTCTTTATCCTTGCTCATATTTTCCTCCTAAAATAATGATTCTTTAATTTTCTATTTTAGACGGAAAACTTTGTCTTTATTAGTCATAAACGTCAAGAGATGAGTATGATAAATGTCATATGTTTTGGTTTTTCATTATAAAAATTGCTCAAATAGCAGTACTTTTTGTCTTCATACGATATTTGGCGCAAATCTTTCCATAAAACCTTTTTGGATTCTAAGCAAAAATCAATATAAAAACTTTGCGATTAGACTAGCCTCAATTTGCAACGTCCCCGGCTCAATCGGTGTGCTGGCCCCGGCAACTTTTTCCAGGGTAAAAGTTTGATAAGGGACAGGGACCACACCTTGCCTTGTCTCCGTAATTTCAATTGGAATCAGTTGAAAAACAACACCCAACCCATTTGTAATTGTTCTCGCCTTCGCGTGCGCATCTGATAATGCCAACGTCAAAGCCTCATGATATTTTGCCGACCGATTCGATGTATCAAAGCGAATATTAAAAATGATATTTGCCCCTTGTGCCACCGCTGTATCGACAACAAGCCCGATTTGACCAATGTTTTCGACCCGAACTTCCAATAAATGCCGAACTTCATAGGCACGAAAAATCTGCTTTCCATCGACAAAATCATAAACATTGTCAATCCGGTATTCCACCGTCCGGATATGATTCGGATTGATGCCAAGTGCGAGGAGCGCCTGGATGACATTGTTTGAGGCAACACTATTTTCAGCCTGTGCTGTTTGTAAATTTTTATTTTCTCTCACTATACCAATTGTGATGAATGCCAAATTCGGTTCGACATGCACTTTTCCCTCACCAAAAACAGTAAGCACATTGGCATTTCTCATTGGCAGCACATTCCGATAATAAACCATCGCCCACACCTCCCTTCCCTTGATATATATTCGAGCCTCTTGCGTTTTGTTAAATTTTCCTGCTACCATAAATAAAATTTTACCGTTATAATGAAAAGGATGTCTATTAAAGAACGGTATGCTTAGCTGATTTTCCTCGTCCGTTCTTGGTTTCAAGTTATAATGAAAAGATGTTTATCAAAGAACGGTATGAGTATCAATTTAAAGGAGTGCCTTATGAGTATTTTAAATGTAGAAAAATTAAGTCATGGCTTTGGCGACAGGGCCATTTTTGAAGATGTTTCATTCCGGCTGTTAAAAGGGGAACATATTGGCCTTGTCGGTGCCAATGGAGAAGGTAAATCAACATTTATGAATATAATCACCGGGAAATTGCAGCCGGATGAAGGGAAAATTGAATGGGCAAAACGGGTTCGGGTCGGCTATCTTGACCAACATGCTGTCCTCGAAAAAGGGATGACGATTCGCGATGTGTTAAAAAGTGCATTCCAATATTTATTTGATATGGAAGCAGAAATGAATGCGCTGTTTGCCAAAATGGGGGAAGCCTCACCGGAAGAGCTTGAAGCTTTGTTGGAAGAAACCGGAACAATGCAAGATTTACTAACCCATAACGATTTTTATTTAATCGATGCAAAAGTAGAGGAAATTGCCCGTGGCCTTGGGTTGACGGATATTGGTCTTGACCGTGATGTTCATGATTTAAGCGGCGGACAACGGACAAAAGTATTGTTGGCTAAATTGCTGTTGGAAAAACCGGATATTTTATTACTGGATGAGCCGACCAACTTTTTGGATGTGCAGCATATTGAGTGGTTGAAACGGTATTTACAGGAATATGAAAATGCTTTTATCTTAATCTCCCATGATATTCCCTTTTTAAACAGTGTAATCAATTTAATTTATCATATGGAAAATCGGGAACTCACCCGTTATGTCGGCAACTATGATGATTTTTTGCGCATTTATGAAATGAAAAAGCAACAATTGGAAGCGGCGTTCAAAAGACAACAACAGGAAATTGCCGAGTTGAAAGATTTTGTTGCTCGGAATAAAGCCCGTGTTGCAACAAGAAATATGGCGATGTCGAGGCAGAAAAAGCTGGATAAAATGGAAGTAATTGAACTTGCCGCAGAAAAGCCAAAACCTTCCTTCAAGTTTAAAGAAGCTCGTACAGCCGGCCGGGTTATTTTTGAAACAAAGGAATTGGTTATCGGTTACAATGGCGATCCGCTTTCGAAAGCTTTGAATTTGAAAATGGAACGCGGCCAAAAAATTGCCATTGTCGGGGCGAACGGGATTGGGAAAACGACCTTGTTAAGGAGTATTCTTGGCGAAATTGCCCCGGTGTCAGGTCATGTAGAGTTAGGCGATTATCTTCATATCGGTTATTTTGAGCAAGAAATCAAAACTGCTAATGCCAATACTTGCCTGGATGAAATCTGGAACGAATTCCCCCATATGACTCAATATGAAGTGCGTGCAGCCCTTGCCAAATGCGGTTTGACGACGAAACATATTGAAAGTAAGGTTGATGTGTTAAGCGGTGGTGAAAAAGCGAAAGTCCGTTTATGCAAATTAATTAATAGAGAATCGAATGTCCTTGTCCTCGACGAACCGACGAACCATCTTGACGTTGACGCCAAAGAGGAGTTGAAACGTGCCTTGAAAGAGTACAGAGGCAGCATCCTTCTCATAAGCCATGAACCGGAATTTTACCAAGATATTGTCACGGATGTGTGGAACGGAGAAACGTGGACGACGAAGGTATTATAATGTTTACTTTTAAGGATCTCATTTCGAGGTCCTTGTTTTTATTTGAAACAGTAATCGTTAGTTTGGTTTGAAAATCCTGAATTCGTGGACGATGAAGGTATTTTATCAGGATCTCATTAAGAGGTGATAATTTTTTATTAGAAATCGTGATTGTGATGCTGGTTTGAAAATCCCGAATTCGAGCTATATACTTAAAATGAAACCATAAAAGGAGGGAACATCGTTTGAAATTCGTTGGCTTATCAGGTGCATTAGCAGGGCATAAAACTTCACACATGGTTTTTAAAGTACTCCATGCCGCAAAATTGCAAAATCAAGATATTGAAATAGAATTGATTGATTTAAAGGACTATGATGTGGAATTCATGCGGGGTTACCCACTTTCCTATTATAATGATGACACACAACTTGTTGTAAATAAACTACTAGAAGCGGACTGTATTGTTATTGGAACGCCAGTCTATCAAGCTTCCATTTCCGGCAGTTTAAAAAATTTGTTGGATTTTTTACCTGAAAGAGCTTTTCGGGATAAAATTGTCGGGTTTATTTCTACTGCCGGTTCTGATAAATATTTTCTCGTCGCTGAATATCATTTAAGACCCATTATTCAATTTCTTGGAGGCGTTGTACCTTCCCGAAATGTATTTGTTCCCGACAGTAGTTTTAATGTTGAAAGCGAAATTGATGACGATCTTATTGATAGGAGAATTATGAAATTTTCCGAGGAATTCTTGAAGTTATCAAAGAAGTAAATGTGTTAGGGGTCTGTGCGATGAACCTCTTTTAGCGTGTGATCATGCATGGACTTGAATAATTCTATCGCTAATTTTTATACATGCTATATCGTAGCTATTACCAGTTGTGGCATTCTGTCGGACAGACTCATGGAGCATTTCTCGGGGACAGCTTGCCATTCTTCTATGCAAAATTTGCTTTGTCAGCCGGTCTCGATACCAATTTTTCATTACTTTGCACTTAATTTGGTTTTTAGAACCCGTCTCGATGCTAGATTTCGTTTTTTCAACGCTTGATTTTTCACCGACAGCCGTTCTTGCAGTCAATTTTTCATTCTTCAAATCATAATTTGGGATTGAGACCCTTTCTATGAGACAGTTTCGCTTTAATTTTTGATAGTTTTGTCCCATACAATGCGATTCCGACAATCCTATGGGACAGTTTCGCTTACTTTTCCACTTGTTTTGTCCCATAGAGCCCGTCTATGAGACAGTTTCGCTTCTATTTTTAATAGTTTTGTCCCATATAGTGCGGTCCTAACAATCCTATGGGACAGTTTCGCTTACTTTTCCACTTGTTTTGTCCCATAGAGCCCGTCTATGAGACAGTTTCGCTTCTATTTTTGATAGTTTTGTCCCATACAATGCGATTCTGACAATCCTATGGGACAGTTTGGCTTTGTTTTCCACTTGTTTTGTCCCATAGAGCCCGTCTATGAGACAGTTTCCCTTCAATTTTTGATAGTTTTGTCTCATAGACAGCTAGTTACGCATATTTATGAAGTTTCCGTCTATTTTGTCCCATATTAGTCAATCCGTTGAACCATTTTCCCAAAATTCCCCATAAATATTGGTCTTGAGAGCTCCCCTCAAGACCATAAAATTAAAGTAGTTTCGATAGGAAATCCTTTGCCCGCTCACTCTTTGGCGCATTGAAAAATTGATGGGGTTCAGCATCTTCTAAAATGACACCATCATCAATAAAAATAACCCGATCTGCCACTTCTTTCGCGAAATTCATTTCATGGGTGACAATCACCATCGTCATCCCCGTTTCCGCTAAATCCTTAATTACATCCAGTACTTCCTTTACCATTTCCGGATCGAGTGCGGATGTCGGTTCATCAAACAGCATAATTTCCGGCTCCATTGCGAGTGCCCGGGCAATGGCTACCCGCTGTTTTTGACCGCCTGACAACTGGCTTGGATAGCTATCCACCTTGTCACTTAAACCAACTTTTGCCAAAAGATCCTTGGCATTTTTTTCTACTTCCCCTTTCGCTAACTTTTTTACCTTTTGTGGCGCATACGTAACATTTTCTAAAACCGTCATATGCGGGAAGAGATTAAATTGTTGGAAAACCATGCCGATATGTTTTCGAACCTCCAAAATATTCACTTTCGGATCGGTGATTTCTCGATCTTTAATATAAATTTTTCCTTCCGTTGGTTTTTCCAATAAGTTAAGGCAACGTAAAAAAGTGGATTTTCCCGAACCTGATGGCCCGATAATAGCGACGACTTCCCCCTGATGTATGGTTGTGCTAATATTTTTCAAAACCGGGTTTTTCCCGAATACTTTCGTAATTTGTTCCACTTTAATCACTTGCTCTCAACCTCCGTTCCAAGATGCTGCCAAGTTTTGTTAAAATGACAACCATGACCCAGTAGATGAGTCCGGCAACCAGCAGCGGTTCAAAGTTTCGATAAAGCTGGGCGCCAATAATTTGGGCTCGGCGCATTAAGTCTAAATATCCAATCGTTGAGACAACGGCCGATTCCTTTGTTAATGTAATAAACTCATTCATCAAAGCCGGTAAAATATTTTTCACCGCTTGCGGCAAAATAATATTCAACATCATCGGTCGATACGGTATACCAAGGGCTTCGGCCGCTTCCACTTGTCCCTTATCTACTGCCATAATCCCTGCACGAATAATTTCCGAAACATAGGCAGCGGAGTTCAATCCAAATGCTAAAATAGCTGCCAAAAAGGTTGGAATATCATAACCTGTTAACTGAGGGATCGCATAAAAAATTATCATCAATTGCAAAATTAATGGGGTCCCTCGGAAAATCGATGTATATGCATTGGCAAACCATGTTAAAATCGAATGACGCGTAATTTTACACAAAGCTAACAATGTACCTAAAATTAATCCAATTAATATCGAAACAAATACAAATTTTAATGTGATCCAAATTCCTTGTAAAAGAAATGGAATATACGGACCTAATTGACTAAAATCTAAATTCATTGACTTAAACCTCACTTCCTCTGCCCGATCCTTGGTTTAGTGTCAAAAAAAATTCTCAGGCATTCACGCACAAAATGTTGTATTTAATTGTTACCTAACTCCCAAAAAATTCCAACATCCAAAATTAATGGCATTCATACAATAAACGGCGCATTTGATTGTCACGTAAGCCCAAAAAATTTCACCATCACAATCATCGGCATTCGCAACTAAATGCTGTTTTTGATTGTCACTCCACCATCGGACATCATCGGCATTCATACAATAAATGTCCTTTGTTATTGTCGCTCCATGATTACACAATTACGTATATCATCATTATATCAACAGAAAATGAGCTTGTTGATTGGTAAAATTTTTTCGGCTCAAACAAACAGAGAATCGGTGGTCATCGCAATTACACGCAAACCACCGATTATTGCTACCCAGTTATTCATTTTATCATAATTTCATAAAAAACTATTCTTTTATTCGATAGCGACTTGGTCTAATTTCCATTTCTCTTTCAGTTCTTTAATTTTTCCTTCTTTTTCAAGTTTATCAAGGGCTTTGTTTACATCATCAACAAGGTCACTGCCTTTAGGGAAGGCAATTGCCATACCCGGAGAGCTAGTTGTCGGGTCATCAAACCCAAATAATCCTTGTTCATCTCGGTAACCAACAGCCACAACACTATCCATATAAACGGCATCCACACGGTTTGATAATAATTCTTGAATGAGCACGCCTGCATTATCAACAGGTTTAACCGTAAATCCATATTTTTTACTTAATTCATTGGCACCTTCTTCTTGAATCGTACCAAGTTGCACACCTACCGTTTTCCCTTCCAAACTTTCCAAGCTCTCTATCTTTTTATCCGGAAGCGAAAGAAACATTTCACCGGAACGATGGTATTCTTTGGAAAAATCAACATTCTTTTTCCGTTTTTCTGTTGTACTCATTCCTGCCATGACCATGTCCACACGTTTTGACTGAAGAGCACCAATTAGTCCATCAAAATTCATATCTTGAATTTCTAATTTATATCCCAATTCGTCAGCGATTAAATTCGCTAAATCGATGTCAAAACCAACAATATTTCCTTCTTTATCACGTGATTCGAAAGGTTTAAAATCCGCAGAAGTCGCCATTTTTAACACCTTGTCATTTTTAGAAGAGTTGGAACTCATATCATTACTCTTACCACAAGCGGCAAGCAGCAAAACAAATGATAGGAACATTACCATTATCTTGAATTGTTTTTTCATTATGCTTATCCCCCATAATTTTTTTAACTTTCCATTTTCTATATACAATATACGTATATTTATAAGTTCGTATGTATATTTATAACACACTTTTCATTATTCAGCAATAGTTTTTTTATTATATTATTTATAAGGGCAGAAAAAAATACCCCGGTTTTTCCAGGGCAGTGAACAAGTAAAGATACAATTATCTTTTTATTTTCTCCTCTTTTATCACACATTTTGCACAAGCATCTTGCAAATCACAAGCGGCACATTTTCCTTTACTGCTGCGTTTAATAAATTTTACAATCGTCCAAACAGCATAACCGAATATAAGCGAACCAAGCAAAATATTAAACATACAAATCAGCTTCTTTCTTCCATATTTAAAGTCCCAATAAATTGCCGCCTTGAAAGATTATGAAAGATATCACATAAGCAATGATAAATGGATAAACCATCGAGAAAATCGTCCATTTCATTGATCCGGTTTCTTTTTTAATCGTTGCGACCGTTGCCAGACAAGGGATGTAAAGTAAGATAAAAACGAGAAAACTATAAGCAGATAACGGTGTATATGAATCTGCCACGACACCTTGCAAAAAAGCGGTTGATGACGTGTGATAAACAATATTTAAAGTAGATACGACCGATTCTTTTGCTAAAAAACCGGTAAGTAATGCGACTGCCGCTTGCCAAGAACCAAATCCAAGGGGGGCAAATACCGGTGCCAAAAACCCACCTAATTCCGCCAACAAACTGTCATCCATCGTAACGTTGAATCCACTACGCCCAACAACTGATAATAACCAGATGACGACGGTTCCTCCAAAAATAAACGTACCTGCTTTTTTTATAAACCCTTTCCCTTTATCCCATGTACTTTTTGCCAATGTTCCAAGATGCGGGACCCGGTATGGAGGAAGTTCGATGACAAACACCGATGCTTCACTTTTTAATATCGTTTTTGAAAATAATTTTGCTAAAACAAGTGCAAGGACAACACCCATTGTATACAAAGACAATACGACAAGGGCTTGATTTTCCCCGAAAAATACCCCGGCAAATAATGCATAGACCGGCAAGCGAGCGGAACATGACATTAATGGGGTGAGTAAAATTGTAATCAAACGCTCTTTTGGTTGCTCGATGGTCCGTGCCGACATAATTCCCGGTAAATTGCAGCCAAACCCAATAACCATTGGGATGAATGCTTTTCCGTTTAATCCGATACTCTGCATAATTCGATCCATAACTAAGGATATCCGTGCCATATAACCTGAATCTTCCAATACAGAAATAAAGAAGAAAAGAATAAAAATTTGCGGAACAAAAACAAGCACACCGCCGACACCCGGGACAATTCCATCTAAAATCAAGTTGAATAGAAAAGCCGATGTCCCAAATTTATTCAAAATATTTTCCAGCCAATTTGTAAAAGATCCCGATAAAAAGGAATCCAACGCATCAGATAACGGTGAACCGATCCAATTAAAAGTAATCATGAACATGAAATATAATAACGTTAGAAAGATGGGCATTCCTAAATATTTATTTGTTGCAAATCGATCAATTTTATCTGTCAAACTCTGGCGAACCTCATTGGTTATAACAACAGAATCATTTAAAACAGTCCGAATAAATTGTTCTCGTTTCTCAAAAATAGCATCCTGCAATGTTTGTCCCGTTGTTTCAAGTAGTTCTTTTTCTGTTTCCGCCAACAATTCCAACAATAGAGCATGATTTAACAATCTTTCCAAATACGTTTTTACTGTATCATTACCCGAATAAAATTGAATGGCCAACCATCGTTTTGAAGGCAAATCAATCGGGCATTCATAAAGTAAATCAACAAGTTTGCTAATTCCCGTTTCAATTATTACCCCGTAGTCTAATCGAAAAGGTTCTTGAGGTAATTTTTCCTCGTAAGTAATTTTTTCCAGCAATTGATTGCAACCTTTTCCTGTCCGGGCAATGATTGGCTGAATAGCAACGCCCAGTTTGTTTGATAAGTTTTGAATGTTAATCTCTATCCCACGGGACTTCGCAACATCAATCATATTCAGGCCAATCATCAGCGGTTTGCCAAATTCCAGCAATTCAATTGTCAAGTGTAGATTTCTTTGGACA
>NZ_CCRF01000029.1 GCF_000751775.1 Caldibacillus thermoamylovorans | reverse complement strand
GTTCTTTGGAGCTGGGAGGCATCGACGATATTTATGATAGAAGTAAAGTGATTCCGCAATAAAAACTCCGTGACGACCCGTTCATCCCTTGACAGCGGATTAAGGGAGTACGTTCCCGGTAAGTCGACCAATTTTGCTTGTTTATTTTTTAACAAACCAATTTTTTCCTCGACCGTGACACCACTCCAATTGCCAACATATTCGTAGGAACCTGTCAACTGATTAAAGAGTGATGTTTTTCCAATATTTGGGTTTCCAAACAAGGCGATTTGCATCATTTTTTCTCCACCCGAATGGAATTAGCCTCATGCAAGCGAATGCCGATGCGTTGACCGTTACATTCAACCACACATGGGCCCCCAAGAGGCATTTTCGTCTTTACATTTACTTCTGAGCCTAAATATATACCTAAATTCATTAATCTTGTTTTTACAAGTTGATTTAATGAAGAAAGATCTTTAATTGTTGCCTTTTCACCTTGTTTTAAATCAGCTAGAACCATTGAGAATCATTCCCTTCTCTATAAGAAAAGCGGAGGACGACCTATTTGCGACGTACATACTGAGCGCAATGTCTTGTTGCAACGCATGGATGACCGCATCCTGTAGCTCGAGCGCCCCGCAGTGATAAAACTCGTCTACAGTGTTAACCAGTATTTTTATACGATTTTATTTTGAAAAAAGTCCTGTTAATGAAAATCATTATCATTAACAATTCTATTATAAACCTATATACGACCATTTTTACGATTAAAAATGAAAATTTCATAAACAAATTTTGTTTTGGATTAATTTTCACAAAAAATATGACATAATAGAAATAGATATATTTCCCAAAATGCCTAAAAGGAAGTGGTGTGAATTGTCACAATGGTATAGTAAGACTGTTCAAGAGATCACTGAAGAATTGAACACCAATATTGAAACGGGTTTATCAAGCCAGGAAGCTGAAAATCGATTAAAGCAATATGGTCCAAACAAATTCCAAGAAGGCGAAAAAACTTCCATCTGGAAAATGCTTTGGGAGCAAATTAACAGTATCCTCATCTGGATTTTGATCGTTGCTGCAATTATTTCTGCTTTTGTTGGCGAAATTACAGATGCTATCATCATCTTCATCGTCATCGCTTTAAACGCAATAATTGGAATCGTGGAAGAATCAAAGGCAGAAAAAGCTTTGGAAGAATTAAAAAAGATGTCTACGCCAAAAGCGATTGTAAGACGGGATGGGCAAATTAAAGAAATTTCCTCGGAGAACCTTGTTCCCGGAGATGTTGTTATTATTGATGCCGGCCGTTACATTCCCGCTGATCTTCGGCTTATTGAGACAGCTAACTTACAAATTGAAGAATCCGCATTAACCGGTGAGTCTGTCCCGGTAGACAAAAATGCCGGTTGGAGCTCTTACTCGGAAGTTCCCCTTGGTGACCAACAAAACATCGCTTTTATGTCGACTCTCTCCACTTATGGCCGCGGGACTGGAATCGTCACCTCCACCGGGATGGAGACGGAAATTGGAAAAATCGCCAAAATGCTCGGCGGTCAAGAAAAAGAAATAACCCCATTACAGAAGAAATTAAATGAATTGGGCAAAATTCTTGGCATTGGCGCCGTTATGATTTGTGTTATTATGTTTTTCGTCGGCTATTTTCAAGGCAGAGATGTTTTGGACATGTTCCTTATCGCCGTAAGTCTGGCTGTTGCTGCTATTCCTGAGGGGATGGTTGCCATTGTTACGATCGTTTTAGCTCTCGGAGTCCAAAAAATGAGTAAACGCCATGCGATCGTACGCAAACTCCCTGCAGTTGAAACATTAGGTTCCGTCAGTGTCATATGTTCCGATAAGACCGGGACGTTAACGCAAAACAAAATGACCGTAACTAAAGTCTATGTCGATGGCAAGTACACCGACCTCGGTACGATCCAACAGAAAGACGATGCGAGTTACCGTCTATTAAGGGGGATGATGCTCTGTAATGATGCTACCCTTGATAGTGGTGACCCGACCGAAATCGCCTTAATAGTCGCAGGAAATGATTTGGGCTTGGATAAAGCGAAACTGGAGCAACAGTTTCAACGTGTGAACGAACTGCCCTTTGATTCGGACAGAAAGATGATGACGACCGTCCATCGAGACTCTTCATCTTATTTTTCCGTTACAAAAGGGGCGCTTGAAAGTATCTTGCCAAGAACTACAAGTATTTTTAAAAACGGACAAGTCCAACCGATTTCTGCTCACGATAAAGAAGAAATTTTGGATGCTTCAAAAAAAATGTCTGATGAAGCATTGAGAGTATTGGCTGTTGCTGAAAGAACATCGTTGGCTGACACGGAAGCATCAGAAGAGCAGCTCATCTTTCTTGGCTTGGTTGGGATGATTGACCCACCGAGGGAAGAAGTAAAACAATCCGTTGCTCAATGTAAGGATGCAGGTATTCGGACGATTATGATTACCGGGGACCATCAAAACACCGCACTCGCCATTGCAAAAGAGCTCGGTATTGCCGACGATTTATCACAAACAATGACCGGACAGGAACTAAATGAAATAAGCGACACCGAATTGCAAGAAAAAGTTGAAAAAGTTCGTGTGTTTGCCCGTGTATCTCCGGAGCATAAAGTACGAATTGTCCAAGCATTAAAGGAAAATGGCTTAATTGTTTCGATGACCGGTGACGGCGTTAATGATGCTCCGTCCTTGAAACAAGCCGATGTCGGGGTTGCCATGGGGATTACCGGTACCGATGTAGCTAAGGGAGCAAGCGATATTATTTTAACTGACGATAATTTCTCGACCATTGTTTCCGCTGTAGAACAAGGGCGGAACATCTTCCAAAATATCAGGAAAGCCATTTTGTTTTTACTCTCCTGTAACTTAGGTGAAATTACCGCCTTATTTATCGGGATCTTATTAGGATGGCCTGCACCGTTAACGGCTGTACAAATTTTATGGGTAAATTTAATTACGGATACATTACCTGCCATTGCACTTGGTATGGATCCGGATGACCCGGATATTATGAAGGAAAAACCGCGGAATCCGAAAGAAAGCTTTTTTGCCCATGGAAATGGTGCTTATACAGTATTAAACGGTATGTTAATCGGGTTTATCACTTTATTTGCTTTTATCGAAGGCCTACGTTATTATACGGGAGCTGCTTCAATTTTTGCGGTTGACTTCGGGAATATTTCCGAAGATGCGCTGACTCATGCGCAAACCATGGCATTTATCACATTGAGTGCATCGCAGCTGTTCCATTCATTGAATTTAAGAAGCCGGAGAAAATCGATATTCCAAACGGGCTTGTTTACCAATCCACTTTTGCTTGGAGCAATCATAATTGGGCTTTTGATTCAAGCATCATTGGTGTATGTACCATTTTTCCATGACGTATTTGGCATTTATGTCGTTGGTTTGAAAGATTGGGGATTCTTGATCGGTATCAGCTTAATACCGGTGATCATCAATGAGATTTATAAAGGGATCAGACGAATTATTTAATTTAGTGAACGTCTTCCGTTGTCATGGCTTCAATTTTCGGTAATGGTGTAAGATGAATTATTTAATATGGTGAAGGGCCTTATCAAGGATGGGGGCCCTTTTCCTATGTGGGTGGGGCGTATTTTGTCCAGGCCAGATCAATCATACATTCAATAGTAGGGGGCCTTGTAATCAATAGTACCCCCTGCTAATTCAATAGTAGAATCCCAAAATTCAACAGTGAAACAGGTGTTATTCAACAGTAAAAAGCGAATATTCAACAGCGCTACCCTCCTATTCAACAACAGAGGTCCTGACAAATTTAGTAAAAAGTAAGCCAAAATGTCCCATTGGATTATCGGAATCTCGTG
>NZ_CCRF01000028.1 GCF_000751775.1 Caldibacillus thermoamylovorans | reverse complement strand
AAGCCAAAATGTCCCATAGAACACCTATAAAGGGACATTTAAGTCGAAAACCATATGGTTCAATTAATTATTTTCCTTTTGCTGGCCGATTTCCCCCTGGTTTATTAACAGGTTGGCCTCCTCCAAGTTTTTATGTTCATTAACCGAATCGCCGGGATAATAATGCTGTGCCTGAAACGGGTGTGCTGAATTCATCTCTGTACTAACGGTGATCGTTGGTTGTTTCTGTGTATCTGTCAGTAAATCCTCTGTTTTCCTTTTACCCATGCTTTCCCTCCTACCAAGAATAATCTTTGGACTTTTATAGTATTTGTAATTTCTCGCCAAACATGTTCATAAATAACCATTTTTTCGTTCCCCCCGCATCTGTCCATTCAATCCAAAAATAACTTTGTTTAAAAATTGCCATTTTTATATTAGTATGATATCATAATAATATAAAAATAATATTAAAAGGACGTGGTGTTATGAGAGAAGAAAATGCGTTTGCAATCAATGGGTTCATCGGCGTTTTGTTAATTGTTTTATTTGCCGGGGCAGCTGTATATTTTGTCTCTATTGAAAACATTTTTCTCGTTATTTTATTTGCTTTCATTGCAGCTATTCTCTTTACCGGAATTACAATTGTTCAGCCTAATCAAGGAAAAGTGATTACTTTTTTTGGAAAATACATGGGTACCATTCGCAACAGCGGGCTATTTTTAACTGTTCCACTAACATTAAGAAAAACCGTGTCTTTACGTGTCCGTAATTTTAACAGTAAAAAATTGAAAGTGAATGATGTGGAAGGAAATCCGATTGAAATTGCGGCAGTGGTTGTCTTTCGGGTAGTTGATACAGCAAAAGCAGTCTTTGAAGTAGACTATTATGAAGAGTTTGTTGAAATTCAAAGTGAGACAGCTATCCGTCATGTCGCTGGAAAATATCCGTACGATACATTTGCTGATGAAGAGGTAACACTGCGAGGAAATTCCGATATCGTTTCTGAGGAATTGGCACGAAATATTCAAGAACGGTTAGCAGTATCAGGCGTTGAAGTGATAGAAGCCCGGTTAACACATCTTGCCTATTCCACCGAAATCGCCAGTGCCATGCTTCAACGTCAACAAGCGGGGGCTATTCTCTCTGCACGGCAAAAGATTGTTGAGGGTGCTGTTTCCATGGCTCAAATGGCGGTGGAACAACTTGAAGCAAACGGGGTCTTGGATCTCGATGAAGAGCGGAAAGTCCATATGGTCAATAACATTATGGTAGCTATCATTTCAGATCGTGGAACGCAACCGGTTATTAATGTAGGAAGCTTATATTGACGGTGAATACATAATGCCGAAAAAGAAAAACTTTCCGCTCCGAATCGATTCTGAACTTTTTGCCATTATTGAACGTTGGGCTCAGGATGAATTTCGCAGTGTCAATAGTCATATTGAATATCTTCTCCGGGAAGCGGCTAAAAAAAGCGGGCGATTAAAAAAGGACGAGAAATAAAAACTCTTGTTTAAAAAAAGCTTAGTTTAACGAAAAAGCACTTAAACCAGATCCTTTTTTGAAAGGGACATTTCCACAATTTTTGTTGCTATTGGATACAGAAGCAGCTCCGTAAAACTTTTTAATAGAAGTCAGACTAGAAGCAATTGGGTGCTCGCCAATTGCTTTTATTATAATCAATAAGCAACAATCTCTTTGAAAACCGACCTGGAAAGATCTTTCCAGGAATTTTTATTCGCTTTGAATTGGTAAAATCACATGGATGGTTGTCCCTTTTCCAACTTCACTTTCAATTTCAATGTTTCCTTCATGATTCTCGATAATTTTGAAAGTCGTTAACATACCGAGACCTGTGCCTTTTTGTTTCGTTGTAAAAAACGGTTCGCCCAGCTTCTTAATTTGTTCCGGCGTCATACCAATTCCTTCATCAGTAAAAGAAAGGATAATGTGATGATCTTTTCTCACGACCCGAATCGTAATTTTTCCCGGTTTTTCATCCATTGCTTCAATCCCATTTTTAATTAAATTGATAAACACTTGTTTTAACTGTTGCCCATCACACATAATATCCGGTACGTTTTCTTCACTGTATAAAACCAGCTCAATTCCCACCTTTATTGCTTGAGAATCCATCAATTTCATTACATCGTTCAAAAGTGAAGGAATATTTTCCCTATTTGTCTTTTTTGCTTGCGGCTTTGCCAATACGAGTAATTCATTGGTAATCGAATGGATTCTCATCAATTCGTCGGACATAATTTTTAAATATTCATTTTTTTCTCCATCACTATGTTCAATTAGCTGTAAAAATCCCATTAAGGATGTTAGCGGATTGCGGATTTCATGAACAATGGAAGCCGCCAGCTGTCCGACGGCAAATAATTTTTCCGATTGAATAAGTAATTCTTCCGTCATTTTTGCTTTTGTCACATCTTTAAAAATTAAGTAAAAGCCTTCCAACTTTTCATCAATATAAATTGGTACGACAGTGACAACCGTATGAACATAATGTCCTGCTTTATTGATCATTGTTATTTCAAACGAATCAACCGTGCCCCTGCCATCTAAAATACCTTGGATACATTTGTTCAATGTTGGTATGTCTTTCGGGTGAAATAACTGCTCCAAATGCAATTGCAAAAAATCCTCTTTTGAATAGCCGCTCATTCGTTCCAATGCAGGGTTCACCCCGATCAACTTCCCGTTTAAATCAAAAGAACAAATGCCTTCAGGGTTATGGTATTTTAACGAACGGTATCTCTGTTCACTTCTCCGGAGACTACATTCTAATTCTTTTATTTGCGTCACATCTCTAACAATCGCAAAAACACCGACGATCTCATTCATGACTTCAACAGGAAAGCTGGTTATATCACAATGGATAATAGACCCATTGCGGTGAAAAATGTCGATGATACCATGTTGTATATCCCCTTTTCTCACTTTCTGAAATGCAGTACGCAGGAGACCGAGGTCCTCCCTTTTTACCACCTCAAGGTCAAAATATTGTTTATCAATAAAATAAGAAGATCTATACCCGGAGATTCGCTCAATCCCATCATTAACATTGGTAATCTTGCCGTCAACATCCAATAAAAGAATGCCGTCATGATTTTTCATAAACAATTGTTCGTAATAAGCAGCATTTCGTTTTTGCCTTAGTTTTTTATCCGTTGTGTCATGAATAAAAACAGTGATTCCATCTGTTATTGGATAAACACGTACATGATACCAACGATTAAGCGGCTCTGGAAAGAATTCATCAAATTCTACCGGAATCTGTTTTTCCATGACTGTACGATAATAATGAAGATGGAAATTACTTTTTAATACTTCAGGAAACTCATCCCAAATCAGTTTTCCAATCAAATCATTCGGATGATTTCTATTTAAAATTTCAGCCCCCCTCTTATTGATAAACTTAAACTTCCCATTCCGATTAAGGACAAAAAAAGCATCAGTTATTTGTTTCATTATCTCCACTAAATCCAAATGTGGAATTATTTCCAAGCAGGTTCACCCCTCCACTATCCTTTCAAAATAACACTTTTTTTCCAATTTATGACAATACATGATTCTTGATTATAGCATATCATGGTTATTTATAATTGACAAAATAATCCATTACGATGGTAATTTTCCACTTCCTTTTATCTCAACAAAAATGTCACGTTTTTCTTATTCCCATTTCGAGAATAAAGGTATACAATCTTCATATGAGAAACAGCAAAGGGGGAGCAGCGTGACAGAAACAACAAACAAATATCAAGAACAAACATTGTTCAGTATTACATGGCCGTTATTTATTGAGATTACTCTACATATGAGTATTGGAATTATTGCGACGCTTATTTTGAGTCATTATTCCGATCAGGCGGTCGCCGGTGTTGGTGTGGCTAACCAAATTTTAAATATCGCCATTTTAGTGTTTAACATCACATCGATTGGGGCAACCATTTTAATCGGCCAAAATCTCGGTGCCAACCGGCTTGATCGTGCTCGGCAATTATCCCGTTCGGCCTTTGGTTTTAACTTTTGGGTTGGAATTATCATTACTATTAGTATCTTATTATTTGGTGATGTTTTCCTTTCCATTTATGAACTTGAGGACGATGTCTTTCCTTATGCTTCAACATTTGTAAAAATTACGGGAATTTCACTTTTTTTAGAAGCCGTTTCATTAGCATTAAGTGCTGTATTAAGAAGCCATGGTTACACGAAAGATGCGATGATTGTGACGGTTATCATGAATTTTATCAGTATTACCGGTAACATCCTTTCCGTCACAGGTATTTTCGGTCTCCCTGTTACCGGTGTCGTCGGGGTGTCCTGGTCGATCGTTATTGCGCGTATCTTTGTTATCTGTGCATTTATTTTCTTAGTTTATAGAAGACTAACTTTAAAACTTTATATAAAAGACTTAGTTAACTTTGACAAAACGGATATTCAACAATTATTGGCAATCGGTCTCCCTTCTGCCGGAGAAAATTTATCTTATCAGTTTTCGCAAATTGTTATTACCAGTTTTGTTGCCTTGCTTGGTTCCAGTGCTTTAGCAGCAAGAGTTTATATTTTGAACATATCAATGGTCTGTTTCTTATTCACGACGGCCATTGCCCAAGGGACTCAATTATTAGTTGCCCGTTACATTGGTGGAAAACAATATGATCGAGCTCTGCAACGGGGAATAAAAACATTGAAAATTTCCATGTTTGTCTCACTTGCGACCTCTTTAGTAATCGCACTTATTGGTAAACCGTTACTCGAACTATTTACAAACGATCCGGAAATTATTGCCATCGGGTTACCGGTATTATGGGCAATTGTTTTTATTGAACCGGGGCGTGCGATGAATATCGTGTTAATGGGGTCGTTAAAATCTGCCGGCGATGTTCGCTTCCCTGTCATTATCGGCGTAATCTCTATGTGGGGTGTAGCTGTTCTCTTCAGCTATTTCTTAGGGATTGTGTTCGGTCTTGGATTGCTGGGTGTTTGGATCGCACAAGGTCTGGATGAATGGGTTCGCGGCATATTTGCTTATAAGCGTTGGCTGTCAAAACCATGGACCCGAAAAGAAGTTGTTGCAAAAAATATATAAGCTGTTTCATAGAATATATTCGAGATGATGAGCTGGTGGCGGGTTAATGGCGATTTCCTTTACCCTTCCCCGGCTCTTTTTTTACATAAAAATGTAGATGGAAATTTTGTGGCGCAGGGAAGGCTTTGCAGTTAAAGAAAACTCGGCGACTGCCGAGCCTTTAGGCGAGAGCAGAGCCGTAGTTGCACTTATACTTAATTCTTAAAATTTCCAACTACGTCGAATTCGCTTCTTTGCTGGAAATTTATACTTTCTTAACGTATAAAAAAAAATTCACATTTTTCCTCACGAGTCGCCAAATTTTCTTTATCAAACAACAGACGAACATAGTAGTTCTTTATACCTATACTTCGCTGCTTTATTTTCAATTTTGTGGTACCAATGTCTTCTTTTTCAGTATTTCCCATTAATTGTGGACATAATTTCGATATTTGATACAATAAATTTAGGTATAAATAACTATAACTGTATTCCGTTTGTGTTTGTTTTATTTACCATAATTTTTAGGGAGAAATGAATAATGACTCATATAAATAAGAATTCCCTTAAAAAATTTTTACTATATTATATACCCGTCCATATTTTGCTTTACTATATTGTCATCATCTTTGCTCCTGATCATCCAGGAAAATATTTTATTGCCGGAATCCTTTCAATAACCGGACCACTCGTATCAACCGTCATTCTATTTTTTACAGTTAGGAAAAAGAGAAGTGCTGAAAAAGTTTTATGGGGATTGTTATTTCTCGGGACAGTTTTCTATTTTCTAGGGGAATTGATTTGGGATATTTATTTTTTAAAGATGGAACAAATTCCATTATCACCTAATTTAGCCAATATCATATTTTCCCTGAAACCGCTCTTTTATTTGGCTGCGTTTATATTTCTTGTCTCCCATGATTTACGAAAAACGAGGATGGCGATTACGATCGTTGATATTCTAATTATCGTTATGGTCATTTCCTCATTTAGTTGGTATTTATTGGTGGGACCATTTTTCACTCACCTTAACGCAACGATTCCCGAGATTACCATTTTACTATCTTATCCGCTTTTGGAACTGCTTATATTATTTGGTATCTTTCATGCACGCTTTTTCGTAAAACAAGCGATCGTTTCAAAAAAATCATTAAACATATTTGCTTTAAGCACCGTAACGATGTTGATCAGCACTTGTATTTATCTGTTCTTTTTGATTTATAATTTAGAAGATTTATTAATTTATCTTAATCCCTTATATACGATGGGGATGTTTTATATAAGTATGGCAACTTTATATGCAGATAATGATCAGTTACCAGAGAGAATGAATAGCAGAAAAAAGGATTTGACGCAATCCCATTTCCTTCCTTTAGTTAGTATCGTTCTGTTAATTATTATATACGGAATTTATAATAGGGGAATTGATGAGTTATTTATCGGATTAATTTTTAGCTTTTTCCTCCTGTTTATTCGTTTATTTATCTTGCTTAAAGAAAACCGTCAATTAAATGTTTTGTTGACGAATGCAAAACAGGAATTGGAAGAAAAAAACAAAAAATTGGAAAAGACCATTAAAGAATTGGAAAAAATTAATGAGATTCGTTCAATAGAAGCTCGAACTGACTTTTTGACAGGGTTGTACAACAGGAGATATATTGACAGCCTCCTACACTCACTGATTAAAGAAGCAAATAATGAACATAAACCATTCTCCATTTTACTCATTGATATCGATCATTTCAAATCCGTAAATGACCGATATGGACATGATGTAGGTGATATTGTTATTCAAAAGGCAGCCCAGATATTCCTTAGTTCCGTTCGAACCACCGATATACTCGGCAGATTTGGCGGAGAAGAATTTATTATTATTTTACCAAATTCTTATTTACAAGCAGGGGTACAACTTGCGAAACGAATTCATCAGAAAATGGAGGATTATTCAATTCTTATTAATGAACAATGCATAAACATCACCGTTAGTATCGGGGTAACAGTTTGGGAAATAAATGACCAGTTCAATGATATTTATCGGAGGGTCGATGAAGCATTGTATGAAGCGAAAAAAACTAGAAATACCATTATCGTGAAAACGAAGACGATAACAAATGATAACGAATGGTAGCGGGTTGCTTCGGTTAAAAGTATCTATGTCGATCCCTTTTAAGTAGAGGCAAACCCTTATTTTCTATTATGAAAGGGTTGCCTTTGTTTGTCCTTTTCACCTGATGATCAACTTCAGACTATTTTCTAACTCCATTTTCCCGCAAATGAACAAGGAAAATTGAACTAAAAAACCAAACCACAAGCCCGATTAATAAACTGACAAGCCAAAGGTCAGTCCATTTTAGCATCAATAGGACCGCAATGACACAAATAAAACAGCCAATCATCCCGTATACCGACCCATTTGCCGTTTTTGCAGCCTCCTTAGACCCTTTTTTTATCCCTACCATCATGACCGCAACAATCATAACGGCTGGAAATGCGGCGAATATACCACCGATAATTTTCCAGGGCAATAAAACAGATGCTACGTAACTTAAAACAACAGCTAAACCGCCAAATAAAAAGCGGTACAGTAAATCTTTTGTATCCAATTCCGGTCCCTCCAAAGTAACTCTTTCATTCTAGTTCTAAACCCTTAATCTTGATGTCTTTTACACAGCCGGCTGCTTAACATACCGATAAAAAGTTTTTAAAAGAAAGGTTTTATTCGATAACCCCTTTTTCAATTAGCCGAGAAAGACAGCATATCCAAGTGAGACAATAAACCACCCGATTAGCGAATGAGTCAAACCTTTTTTCCAGCCAAGACGATCGCTAAAATAGACAACTGCCATCGCACAGATAATATTTATAAACATTCCGACAAGCGCACCTTGGGAAAGAATAATTGATTGATGAATTAAATCCATTCCTTTCATATCAAGTCGCAAGGTTAATAGAGCAGCGAGAAATACAGCGGGAAAAGCAGCAAATATACCGCCGATTTTCGTACCGGCTTTCCTCGAAATAACCGTACAAGCTACCACAGCACCTCCACCCAATAAAAAACGAATTATGATTCCAAATAAAGATATTGTCGCCATTTTATACTCAATCCTTTTTATTTTTATAACCGTCAAGTGACTCGTGACGTTTATTCACAAACAAAACTTGTTAATTTGTTCACTAAGTACTATTTTATAATAGAATCCGGCAAATGTTTGTGAACATTTTTTATACATTAAAGTGTAAGCGCATCCTTATAAACTATACAAGGAGCTTTCTTTCTACAAGCATAAATTTACATAGTTTTTTTTCGACAGATTTCGATTTTTCCTGTATCTTATATATTAGGAATATTACATCACTTTTGCTGTCACTTTAGAAAAAATCCATTTCAAAGGCGGTCATTATGAGATGAAGTTGATTAGAAATGAAAAAAAGAACCTTCTCATTTTGTCAGGTGGTATTATATTTTATTTAATTATCTTGATTTTATTGAAAGAGAACCCAATTTTATTTAATTACACGGATTTCTTATTTATGCATATCGTGCTTGAATTGGCCAGTATTATCATCTCTGCCAGTATCGCTATTCAGTCTTGGATTGTTTTTTCTTATAAACAATATCAGGATCGTTTACTATATTTTTCAGGATTTACGCTCATCGCTGTTTTTGATCTATTTCATTTACTCACATATAACGGCATGCCGGGATCGATGGTTATTGACAGTTCAGCAAATAATGCTACTTGGTTTTGGATTTTAGCAAGATTTACTCAAGCAATTTTTATGGTTTATATTTTACATGCAAAAGTGAAAACCGTATCTTTTGCCAAGAAAAGAGTTTATTTCTTGAATACCTTACTTACTATTATTGTCATATTGATAACCTTTTCTTATTTGCAGAACAAACTTCCGGTACTCGTCATTGAAGGTCAAGGAACGACAACATTAAAAAATTTTCTTGAATATGTGATTAGTTTTCTATTATTTATTTCGATGATTAAATTAGCGATCATTTATAAAAAATTTAGGAAAACCGTTACATTACATTTCATTGTTGCTGTTACTTTTTTACTACTCAGTGAACTTATTTTTACACTATATAAAAGCGTCTATGACTCTCTTAATTTGCTGGGACATGTTTACAAAGTTCTAGGATTTCTATTTTTCATGAGGGTTCTGTATTTATCAACGGTTAAAGATCCATTTGAAAAACTTATTTATATACGAAGAAAACTCGAGATGAATGAAAAACGATTAAAAACGATTACGGCCTCGCTTGGTGAAGGCGTTTTCGTTATCAATCAACATCGTCAACTGACGTTTATCAACAGGGAAGGAGAACGGTTATTAGGTTATCAGTCCCATGAACTTTTAGGAAAAGAAATCCACAGTCTTATACACGGCAGTAAATCCGGGGACATCCTTCATGTTTCGGAATGCCCGATCTGTAAAGGTGTGGAGAGCAAGGAAACGATACGGATCGATGAGGATATTTTTATTCATAAAAGCGGACGGACTTTTCCGGTTTCTTATGTTGCTACTCCTTTAATTGAAAACAATACCGTTCTTGGCTCGGTTGTCGTGTTTCAAGATATTTCAAAGCAACAGGAATACTTGAACCGCATCAAGCATCAAGCTTATCATCATATTTTAACGGATTTACCGAATCGGCTATATTTTCTGGAGAAATTAGATGAGAAAATTATCAAGAGCGACTTTAATAGTGAATTTGCGCTCATTTTACTTGATATTGATGATTTTAAAAATATTAATGATTCCTACGGGCACAAAATTGGTGATATCGTGCTCATTGAGGTAGCTAGAAAGTTAAGGAGTCTTTATCATCATGCATTTATTGCCCATATGAGCAGTGATGAATTTGCCATTTTGATGGGTGGGAATAAGGATGAAATAAAAGAACAAGCAGAAAATTTAATCAATCATTTGCACACTTCTATTCCAATTGAACATAATGAAGTTTTTCTCTCCATCAGCATCGGTATTTGTTTATTCCCCTATGATGGAGTTGATAGTGAAAAATTAATTCAAATGGCCGATATCTCTCTTACTGAAGCAAAAAGATTAGGTAAAAATCAATATGTTTTTTATAATGATGACTTGGAATATCGTCGGGTTCGCAAAAACTGGATCGAACATCATCTCAACAATGCCTTATTTAATAATGAGATTACCGTTCACTATCAACCAATCGTAAATCCAAAAACAAAGGTAATTACTGGCTTAGAGGCTCTTGCCCGTTGGTACCACCCTAAGGAAGGTGCAATTTCGCCCCAGGAATTCATCGACGTCGCAGAAAGTAACGGATTGATTATTCCGATTGGCACGTATATTGTACAGATAGCATGTCAGGATCTGGCCGAATTAAACAAAAGAGGGTTTGAAAACTTGTTTGTCAGCATTAATCTCTCTTTAAAACAATTAAAACATCCTGATTTTATACCGACAGTTGATCAAATTCTCCAAACATATGGACTAAATGCGAAACAAATTCAATTTGAAATTACTGAAACGGTGACTTTACAAGAAGATAGCGACTTAATTAAGACGATTGGAGAATTGAAAAATAAACAATTTCGCATTGCGATTGACGATTTTGGAAAAGGGTTTTCTTCGATTGGGTATTTAAAGCATATTTCCGTAGATACATTAAAAATTGATAAATCTTATGTTTTTCATGTATTAAGCGATGAAAAAATAGCTAAATTAACGAACGCAATTATTATAATGGGGCAACTTTTACATTTGGATATTGTTGTCGAAGGAGTCGAGACAAAGGAACATCTTGCGTTTATTAATAGATTTTCGAATATTCTTGCTCAAGGATATTATTTTAGCCGTCCCTTGCCATTGGAAGAGTTTATTGAAAGTTCAATAAATAGAAATTAGCATTTCGAAAATTTATTTTTTGTCCGCTTGATTTGGCCTCAAGAGCTAATCTCGTGGCGAAAAATGCGGAAGTTGCTAATCAATTCATTCTTCGCCAATATTTTTATACTTTCATATTCTGCAAACAAGGCGATTGAAAAGGAAATGATCCTGTCCAGTCGCCTTATTTCGTCAGTTTTTATGGTATTTATTCATATCACGATCAAATTGAAGCCATGATTGATAGGTTCGTTTTACATATTTTTCCGCTTCTTCAAATGTTTTAAACTGCACCTCTTGTAGCCTGCCTTGATGAACTAATATATATTTTCCCATATTGTTTTTCTTAATAAAACTAATTTCACCATTTCGATTTTCATAATATGTACCGTGAAGCGCATCCTTTACATTCACTTCATTTTTCTCAGGGTCCGGCTTAATTGGTTCGAGATGGAAAACATCTGTGACAAAGAGTTTGAACGTTTCTTCATTCAAATCACATCCCGATGCCTTTGGATGGCCGCCACCGCCCAGTTCTTTGGCAAACTGTGCAACATTAACCTCATCATGGATAGTACGGAAACCTACTTTTTTCGTCCCTACATTTACCAATACAATCATATCCAGATGCGGGTTCTTTTTGTTTAGTGCATTACCAAGCTCGGACAAGTATTGCTCTGCATGAACAATTCCGATACAGTATTTGCCGACAAAACGTTGAACGATCTGCTTATTCTTTGCATAAATATACCGTTCAATCTTTTTCTCTTCCACATCCATGAGCATATTTTCCATATCCGTTAATTGAAAAAGATCCGGATTTTCTTTTAGCCTTTTTAACAAATCTTCTTCAAACTGTTCCCGACCGAACATGAAAAATAAATCATTCAAATGTTTTGCCAAAATATTATCATTTTCATCCCATTCCCATGTATCATATTGGCGGACTAAATCAACGAATTCAACCAATGCCGGTGTTTGTTCCAATTGTTGATTTTCTACAAAATGTTCAAAGAGCAGTGATGTGGCGCACGTTTTTTTTCCATTATCATATTCCGGTTGGACAAAGCCCCATGGATATTGATTAAAATGGAGAGCCGTTACATGATGGTCGATCATTTGTACGTGACCGCCATGATGATAGCGTTCATTTAATTTTTTTTCGACCTGTTCATTAACGGCCAAATCGGTTATATATAATTTTATATTTTTATTATCTTCATTTTGCAAAAAGTGTTCGACCCGTTGATTTAAATTACGATAAGAACAGTGGGTGACCTCAACATCGTCACCAAAGGCAAGTTTGGCAACAATCGCACATCCTAAACCATCTAAATCTGTATCGGTAAATAATTTGATCTTCAAAAAAATAACCTCCCGTATTCTGCAAACTCATTATGTGTTAAATATTACCACTTTATGCACAGGAATGGGGATAAAAAATCAGAAATAACCTCTTGATCTTAAAATTTTTGGACCGGTGGCATGCCCTGTGTCATCAATAGAAGGAAGTTTCAATCCTTTACCACTTTAGAGCTTGTCCCCCAAGGAAAATGTTTGCAATTATTTTATGTTGTATCGGTTTTTTAAAATGCTTATTTTTAGCTTGTCCTCAAACGAAAATGACTGCAATTTTTAGATGGATCGTTTTTTAAATGCTTATTTTTAGCTTGTCCTCAATTAAAGTGTTTTCAATTCCAGCTCCAAGATAAATTCAATGATCACCCGATTGACAAGTTCATTCATTTTCACATATTCCCATGAAATCGAATGATATTCATTTCGGTAATCAAGCAAATATTCCCCGCAAATATCCATCCCAACAATTTCATAATGTTGAGCAAAATCTTCCAACAGATAAAGCAATTGGACCAAAGACATATTTCCTTGATCCCAATTCGTGAAGGCTTCTTTTTTATATAAAACATCTTTATCAATACTAATATAAAGATTTGTTTCATTATCAAGAAAAGTACGGACATCTTGTGCAATTTCATATAAAGGAACTTGTTGGAGTATTTTCTTGGTGATCCATTTGATCTTGACATGATCCCCAAAATGCTCAAGCGGTATAGGAGAAATATTATGATCATTTACACCGATGATACAAACTTTTTGAAGGAAAGGATTATTTTTTAATGCATAGGCAACCCAGGACCCGCAAGAAATCAATCCTTCTCCCTGATCCATCATATCATCATGGTGGTCAAACAAGACAAGAGAAAACGGTTTTTTTATCCTTTCCATCAGTAAATAAGTGACATAATGATAATTTCCATTTCCAATTAAAACGAATGAATGGACATTTTGCTTGATAAGTCGGTTGCGAATTTCGTCTAATGCATCTTGTTCACAAAAGCCGTTCGTGTGTGGAATATTTGAGCAGTCGACCCAATGATGAGGAAATTTTTGCAGAAATGTTTGTTCCGTTAAACTGTTATCAAAGTTTAAAAAAGTAATTTTCCCACTGTCTTCCATTTTGCTCCTCTCCTAGCGATTTTTACTATTATTTTAACATATAAGAGCAAATTGGTTATACTATTTTCCTGTAATTGGCATAAACCGGATGGAAACGAGTCTGTCCGGCATCGCCAACCTGATTATCTTTCCTTCACAGCAATGACTGGAATATGCTTTCTGTCTTTATAATCGGTCAAGATTTCTGCCGGTAGGATACCAAGCGTTACTGCCGCCTTTACTTTTTCCTCGTCCACTTGTTTGACAACCTTAATACAATCGGTTAAATTCATTTCCTCCAATTTCTTCACCGTTTCTTCTTCACGGAATTTTTCCGCAACCCGTATTTGTCGTTGGAGCTCAAATGATTCAAAAGTGAGGACTCCTTTTTGATTTTCCCCAACCGTTAAATCAAAATATTGATTAAATGCTTTTTTCAATCGGGATAGCTCTTTGTCGATTTCCTTTGCCTGTTTATTTAATTGAAAAAATTTTTCCACCATCTCTTCCGTTATGAAATCTTGTGTTTTTTCAAAATTCACCATACCCACTTCCCCCGTTTGAAATAAATTGTAATCATAATCAGAGCAAAAATCACCAATACGTTTATAACCATTTTTATGATCGAAAAAGGAAAATAGAACAGTTGTTTTTTATTTCGAACATGGGCAAGTTTTTTGTTCATTTAAGACAAAAAATCACCCACCGAAAATGCGGTTGGGTGATTTTTTTCATGAATTGACTTGAGAATAGGCCATTTCATCAATTTCTAAAATATATTTATATTGAAGCCTGGTAATTTCAAAGATTTTCAGCGGATCACGGAATGCTTCCGGATTTTCCTTCATTTCCACCAGTTCCATCGTTTTTTCATTTATTTCTTTATCAGTTTCTTCTGCCAAGCCCTTTAACTCTTCAAAAGCATTTTTGAAAAACAGTCGCAAATCCCGCTCAATGCCTTGCTCAATTAAATGAAACGGTGTAAAAAAGCGGTCAGCAATAGTTTCTACTATCGGTCCGTAATTTCCAGTTTCAATCAGCTGTTTAAAACCATTAACAAACATCTCTTTATTTTGAATAATTTTACCAAACACTTTACCGGCACTTTTTAATAATACTTGCCTTGGCGTATAACGAAGCAAAATGTTTACCGGTTCATAATTGACCCCGCTTGTCAAACGGTCAATATCTCTCTCCCAATCTTCCAATATCATAAAATCACAAGGGAGTTGTAAACGATCAAATCCAATCAAAGAATTAAACCCTTCAGCAATCTCATCGAGGAATGTTTTTCCATCTTTCAACTCGGTTTCACACAACACAAGCCAATCACGAATTCTTGATAAAAACTTCGGCATACATTCTTCATTCAAATACGTTTCGATTTTCTTATTCATTTCGTCATTCAATTCGATATGAATGCGCTGGAAATCACGTTTTTTTGTAATTGTTTTAGCCGTAGCTTTTAAAATTACAGGTATATCGTTTACTAATTCCTTTCTTGTCTCCTCATTTGCTAAAATAAACGATTTTCTAATCATATTAATTTTTTCTATTATCAGGTCTTCCAACTGGTTGATTGCACCGTTTACTTTTCGGGCCAAGTCTTGTTTACTTTGAATCGTTTCTTCCAATTGACTTTTCATTTTCATCCGTTGATCGAACAAGTTTCTTATCTTTTTTTGTATCAAAAATAAGTATTTTTTCATTCGTTGATGCACCAGTTTATTTTGTTGCCAATCGGTTGTTAGGAAATCGGCCAATTTTTCCCGGTGTTCAATTGTATAATCGTAAACGAAAACTTCCGCACCTAGGTAACTTTTTGTTTCTTCGTTAGCATCGGTGCCAACCTGAATAAAATATGTTTTTAACTGAGGAAACTGCTGTTGAATCATTTCAATCCATTTTTGCCTCGATTCTGGCAAGCCTTGGTTTACATCTACCACAACCAGTAAGCTATCCAAAATTTGCATCGTTTCAATGAATGCATCTGTTAATCCGGATGCGCGATTCAATTCCGGCAATTCCACAATTACCAATTGATTACGTTCCAGCAATTGATTAGGTACATTTACTTCATAACAAATTTTCGCCGGCTTCCCTCGTTCCATTGATGCCATATATTGATCAAGTGATAATTCCTGTTCTTGATAATCCCGGTATTGAATAATTTTCATTTCATCACTGTATTTATAAATGGAAACGGCACCTTCCCGGTTGTTCCGCACAACCATTTCCTCTTGCAAAAAGTGATTAAGAAATCCGGTCTTTGTATCATGATTGAAACTGATGACACCGGTAAGTTGATGATGAAAATCCAGCGATTGTCGGGATAACGCTTGGATTCGAATATTATGATCGAGATTGTGTTTATCCGTCCAGTTATCAATGACGATATTTAGATCCTTGCTTTTTTCAAGAACATCAACATTGACCTCGGCATTAAACAAGATTTTTTCTGCTATTTTTAATGCATCAGCCTGAAATCGATCAGGGACAATTTCATTCCAAGCAAAAATGGCCGATGAAGGGAGAACTTCTTCCTCTTTTCCGACAATTTTTATCCATGCATTTAATAAATCAGGGATCATATCGGTAAGTTGTTTTAATGAGTAACTGCCGCCCATCAATTCGTCATATGTTTCTTTATACTTTTTGGAAAGAAAATTATAGCTGTAATCTTCCTCTTCCCACCCCAAGTTTTTTAAGTACGTATTAAAAGCTTTCAACCATTGGAAAAATTCTTGTTCGGTTTCATAATTATTCCATAACGCTATGACCAGTTGTTCAAATAAGTCCGGGGCATTTTTTCTGGCAACGGTTAAAGCATCAAAGAAAAAGTTTGGCAATTGTTGTTTCGCATGCCCGTTTTTAATATATGATTTTAGAAGTTCAAACCAACTAAGATTTTCAGTCCGAACCCCTTCTTGTATTGCTAATTCCATAGCACTTTGCCAATCTTCTTGTTTCTCAAAAAATGAACGTGCTAATTTGGTTACATTGGGATAGTCCGGATTTAATTTTACCATTTTCTTAATCATTTGATTGGCATTTTGGTATTTTTCTTGTTGGATGTAAAGAGAAAATAGTTGCAATAAAACTTCTGTACGTAAAGTGAGGGACTCTGTATTAATCGATTGATAGATACTTTCTGCTTCCGGATAGATGGCAAGTTCCAAATAGGCATCGGCAATATTTTTCTTCGCCCATGGTTCTAATTCGTTATGCACGTTTTCCCATTTAAAGATGGCTGCTTCATAATCTTTATTATGAAAATAGACTTCACCTTGGGCAAAACGAATTTCGGATGCATCGGGAAACTCCTTCTGTTCTTCCTCAGCAAATAATTCCCCTAAAATTTCAATTGGGTGACGGGAATCATTTTCATGAATAAGCGACCGGTAATACGTCTTCGTAATGAATTGTTTTTCCAACATTTTGACCACCTGGTTTTTATTATTTCATTCATATTAACATATTCCATTCAATAAATAACTATTCTAACAAACTTTGTTCTCTATTATATATTAATTTCCTTTCAATTTCGTAACAATATGCAAGGGCAAGTGTTTTTTACCTGTCATGTTAATTTTTCCAATTTCATAACAATACCAAGGTCACACGTTTTTACCGTCATTATAATTTTTTATAAATATACGCAAGGTCAAGCGTTTTTACCTGTCATGGTCATGTTAATTTTCTCCAATTTCATAACAATACCAAGGTCAAGCGTTTTTCACCTGACCCTGAAATAAACTATTCAAAAAACTTGTGAGAAATGATTCCACTGATGATGCCAAATAGCGAACCGACTAAAACTTCAACCGGCTGATGTCCTAATCTTTCACGAAGTTTTCTTGATTTGCGATCATGGTAATGATAATCCTTTTGGCCACGTAACCGCTCCACTTCTTCTTCCAAATCATTTACTTTAATCGATAACTCCCCAGCCTGCCTGCGAACACCTTGGGCATCATACATGACAAGCAGGCCAAATATGGAAGCAAGGGCAAAATCAATCGTTTTTACCCCTCTTTTCTTAGCTATATATGTAGCAAGTGAAGAAACACCTGCCGAATGGGAACTTGGCATCCCGCCTGTTTCAAAGAACAAACGCCAATCCCACTTTCCTCCTGTTATTTTTCTGATTGGCATTTTTAAAAACTGTGCAATTCCAATCGTTGCAAGTGCTGTTATTATCGGTTTATTCATCAAACCACCTCCCATTTAGTTTTCTATGAACGAAACGGGATTATGTAAAATTTTTTTGTGACTTATCATGTTTCCATGCTGCTCGCTAACTTCATTCATTCATCTTTTTTGATTTCCTTACTGAAACACCTTGTTTAATGGTATTATTAAACACTTCTGAAAAAACAATCCCCATGGCAATTGCCCCGGCAATTAACGATGCTTTGGCAGCGAGTTCAATGGCTATACTATACTCATTGCTGACAAAATTCCTCATGGCATCATAAGCAAGGCCACCCGGTACCAGTGGGATAATACCTCCAACGATAAAAATAACCACAGGGGTTTTATACTTTTTTGCAAAAACATGACTAAGGGCCGAAATAAAAAACGCTGAGACAAAACTTGCCGGAACTGCATCAATCCTTTTTTCAACCATAGAAAAATAAATAAACCAGCCAATCATACCGACAAGTCCGCATTTTATAATCGCGTTTTTTGGTACATTAAAGAGGATTCCAAAGCCACTTGTTGCAAGAAAACTAGTAATTAATTGGGCAATCAATGTTTCCACATCCTTAACCGGTTTTTCTAATCATCTTCTGTTCAATGGGATTCGTTAAGAAAAGCGCAGAGCGCCCGCTTAGCGACGTACAAACTGGAGCGCCCCGCAATGAGAACAGATTTGCTTCCCCGAATAGGCATCGCACGAAGAAAATGCGAATGCATTTTCGAGGAAAAGGAAAACACGGCGAGTGACGAGCCGATGTTGACTTATCGTAGTGGAGGGGAGTGAAGTTTGCTAGTCGCTGGCGCTCGGAGCTAGACAATAAAACTAATCCCAAGTTATTTACTTGTATTTTTATACTTTCTTATCTTTTTAAAAAATCGCATAAGCAACCGCTATACCTGCTCCGATGGCAAAAGCTGTCAACAATGCCTCTGCTCCCTTCGCTAATCCGGAAATCAAGTGTCCAACCATCAAATCTCGAATGGCATTCGTAATCAGCAGTCCGGGAACAAGCGGCATAACCGAACCGATAATAATTTTATCTGCTTGGTCGCCGATTCCTGTATAAACAAAAATATTCGCAGTAAATCCAATAATTAATGATGAAACAAACTCAGAAAAGAAACGAACTTTCACGATTTGATGAATGGTAAGAAAACAGAAATAGCCGATACTACCGGCAACGATCCCCGGTAAGACATCGATCCATTTTCCTAAAAACATAATAACAAAACAGCCACTGGCGATACCGGCAGCTAATAGTTGGATCGGGACGGAAAAAGATATATTTTCCTTTTTTATTTGTTTTAGTCGCTCGTATGCTGATTCCATTGTCCATTTTCCTTCACTAATTTCCCGGGAAAGGCTGTTGACGGTAGCAATTTTATTCAAATCAGTTGTTCGCCGTTCAATTCGTTTCATTTTCGTTCCGGCCGGATACAACTCTCCGTTGACGGCAAAGATAATTGCGGTGGGAGTCACGTAACTTTCAGCATTCTCTACACCGTAAGCATGTGCAATTCGGACCATTGTATCCTCTACCCGATATGTTTCCGCCCCGCTTGCCAACATGATTTCTCCTGCCAGTAAACATATTTCACTTACATCTATGAAATTTTGTCTATTTTTCTCCATTCTCGTTCCCCACTTTTTTCGAATCATATAAGCTTGAAACTTGGTTTTTACTTTGTCAAAATCGCTTCATATTCAGTTTAAAAAATGAACTTTGTTTGTTTGAATTGCGGTTTTTTTGTCTTGTCAAAATTGTCATATCCAGTTTAAACAATGAAAGTCTTTTTTTTCGATGTCAAAATCGCTCCTCATTCAGTTTATACAATGAATTTTGCTCATGCAACGGGTTTTTAAAATACTGCAGTTTAGATTTGTTTGAAATTATCCGGTGTCTTTGCAGGGATCGTTTTTCGTTTTGATATAGATGGGAACAGACTCCGAAAATTACCTGTTCTCCTTTGCAAGCATAATCTTCTAATTTTTTGCAGTTCCCAACAATCTCCAAAATTATTATTTTTATTTGTTTTTGGACCAGATTGACTTATCACCTAAAACCGACCCCTTTCAATTTGAAAACAATATTTTATCGCTACATTGTCATTGGTTGTATTTAGGAAAATGGGAAATACGCCCGGTCATTTCTTGGTTATTTTCATAAAAATATAGGGTATTGACTATAAAAAGAGGAGAGTGCTTGCCCGTGTACCCGTATTATTATTATCCGACTTATCCGGTTACTCCGATTGAAGGGGACGGATATAATAACATGATGGAAGTTGATGAAGAATACTTTTACAGACAACCCCCTGCGTTGGAACGTCGCGTTACCCAACTTGAACGGCAAAACGAACGACAATCCGAAGAACTGACGAGACAAAATAATGAAATTGGCAGACTGAATCAGGAAATTAGAAGAATCAATCAAGAAATAAGAAGATTAAATGGTGAAGTGACAAGATTAAATGATGTCAACCAACAACAAACACGCAGATTACAACGGTTAAATCAACGGTTACGTAACGTTGAAAATCGCCTCAACATCCCGTTTACAGCAAATGAAGACGGATTTTAACTTGTTGTTACTTTATACCTACAATATCAGGATTGGGACAGAACGTGAAGTGAACAAATGAAACGGATTTAACTTATTACAGTGTGCTTTGCCAGGCTCCTTTTGAAGTCTGGCGTTTTTATTGCTGAGACATTGTTGAAATTCAGGTTCGATTGTTGAAATTTGTTCTGGACTGTTGAATTTACGCTGAATTGTTGAAAAATCGGTTTGGATTCTTTTTCTATTGTCATTTCAAATGCCTTTCTTTACCTATGCACATGTTTTCCCTACAAGCCATTTTATTATTGAAAATACAGTATTTATTTCATATTATAATTAATGAAGGGAGGGGTAAACGTGGCTAAAGTTGAAATAAATCCTAAGATACTTAAATGGGCTGCTGATCGTGTTGGTGGCATACAAGTATTGGAAAGTCGTTTTCCAAGACTAAATGATTGGATAAACAATAAAAGCCAACCAACGTTCAAACAACTGGAAACTTTTGCCAAAGCAACAGCGACTCCTATCGGTTATTTTTTTCTATCCGAACCACCTCAAGAGAAATTAACAATTCCGCATTATCGGACCATATCTACCCGTAGTACTGATCAGCCTAGTGCTGATTTATTAGAAACTATACGCACCATGGAACGTAGACAAGAATGGATGCGTGACTATTTAATAGATTTAGGAAGCGAACCATTAAGTTTTATCGGTACAGCAAAATTATCTGATGATCCCAAACAAGTTGCTGCAAATATTAAAGAGAAATTAGGATTAAAAGATGGTTGGGCGGCCGAGAGAGGTACTTGGGAGGATGCATTACGAAACTTAATCGCTAGAATCGAGGATATTGGAATTCTAATAATGGTAAGTGGAATTGTCGGGAACAATACCCATCGAAAATTAAATGTAAATGAATTCAGAGGGTTTGTTCTTATTGATGAATATGCACCTTTGATATTTATCAATGGGGCTGATGGAAAGGCAGCACAGATGTTTACACTAGCCCATGAGTTAGCACATATTTGGTACGGTGTAAGTGCAATATTTGATTTAGAACAATTGCAACCATCCGTAGATAAAATAGAACAAGCATGTAATCAAACAGCCGCAGAATTTTTGGTACCAGAACAAGAATTTCTGAATCATTGGAAATTACATCACAAAGATACAAACAGATATCAAACTATTGCAAGGAAATTTAAGGTAAGCGAATTAGTAGTTGTTAGAAGAGCTGCTGATTTAAGATTAATTCCTCAACAAGAGTATTTTGAATATTATAGAAATAAAAAAGATGAATGGAATAACAAAAGTAGTGATGGCGGCAACTTCTACGCCACACAAACTTTACGAGTGGGACGCCGTTTTTCTCAAGCTGTGATAAGCAATGTCAAATCTGGAAAGCTCCTATATCGAGATGCATATCGTTTAACAGGGCTTACTAACAGCACTTTTGAAGAGTTCGTAAATAGGCAGGAGGGGGCATTTTACGAATGAAAAATAAGGTAAAGTTTTTGTTAGATGCGAATGTATTTATTGAAGCATACCGAAGATACTACTCCTTTGATATTGCCCCTTCTTTTTGGGAACTATTAGAGAAATTTGCTGAAAGTGGAAAAATTATTAGTATTGATAGAATTGGAAATGAACTAAAAAAAGGTAATAATGATGATCCTCTTAGAAACTGGGCAATAACCAATTTTGATCAGTGGTTTATGTCAACAGATGATCAAAATGTTTTCTCTGCATATAGGATAATTATAGAATGGGTACAAAAGCAAGTGCAATTTAGGGAATATGCTAAGGCTGAATTTGCAAGTGTTGCAGATAGCTGGTTAATCGCTTATGCTTTAGCATATAATCATACAATAGTTACACACGAAGAATATAACAAAGATGCAAAAAAAAGAGTACTTATCCCTAATGTCTGTAAAGCTTTTAATATTCCATACATAAACACGTTTGATATGCTACGTGCTTTAAAAGCTGTAGTATCTATTAACATCATATAATATTATTTACATAGATTTAAAAATCCCCCTGACCATTTGGCTAGGGGTCATTATGTTTTCCCCCTGAATTACTTTATATGACATATAAAAAAGGTTTGTTCACTTCCTGAGGTCAATCATTATTTGCGATTTTATAATTGTTCCTCTTGTTCATCAATTTCCATTTTCCCATAATTTAATATCACAGCTTTTTACTTTTTTTTACACATTCTATTTACAAATGCAGATAAATATTGATATGATAAGTTTCGTTGTCCGTGGTTCGAAACCATCCCACGTAAAAAAACTAAGGAAAGGAATTTGTTAAAATGAAATTAAGAACAATTACTATTAACGGAATTGTTGCGGCGTTATACATTGCGATTACTGCCGTGATTCAACCAATTGCCTTCTCGAACATCCAGTTTCGGATTCCGGAAATTTTTAATCACCTCGTTGTATTTAACAAAAAGTACTTCTTCGGGGTCGTGATTGGTGTCTTTTTATCCAATTTATTTTTCTCCACATTGTTGCCATATGATTTAATTTTTGGAGTAGCTCACACAGTTATTTCCCTTTCTATCACAATATTATTAAGTCGTTATATTAAAAATATTTGGGGGCGAATGCTCGCAAATTCATTTGTCTTTTCAATAATGATTTTTATTGTTGCATATGAGTTGAAATTAGCAATTGGTGTACCTTTCTGGGAAACATGGCTATTAACTGCGGTTGGCGAGTTTGCTGTGATGGTCATAGGTATGCCGATCATGAATGCGATTTACAAACGAGGAATTTTGTAAAAGGAAAAACCGGGCTGTTATGTAGTCCGGCTTTTTAAAACTTTGGTTAGTTTGTATTTTCATTATTTATTTAGTATAAAGTTTTGTATATGATAAAAGGACAGTTCTCTGGGATTTTTTGATTATTTTATTTCATAGGCTGATGATGCTGTTCTATGAGACTATTTTGCTTATTTTCCTCGTAGTTTTGTCCCATAGAGCTTTTCTATGGGACAGTTTTCCTTGATTTTTGTACCATTTTGTCCCATAGACGGCTGGTGATGCTGTTCTATGAGACTATTTTGCTTGTTTTCCCCGTTGTTTTGTCCCATAGAGCCTTTCTATGGGACAGTTGGGCTTGATTTTTGTACCACTTTGTCCCATAGACGGCTGGTGATGCTGTTCTATGAGACTATTTTGCTTGTTTTCCTCGTTGTTTTGTCCCATAGAGCTTTTCTATGGGACAGTTTTCCTTGATTTTTGTACCACTTTGTCTCATAGACGGCTGATGACGCTGTTCTATGAGACTATTTTGCTTGTTTTCCTCGTTGTTTTGTCCCATAGACGACCTAGTTACCTTTACTTCAACAAAACATTTTCGCTTATTTTCTTTGCAATCTCTTTACCGTTCTCAATACAGTCTGGAATGCCAACACCGTAATAAGAGCAGCCTGCGAGAAAGATGTCCGGGTATTTTTGCGCGAACTGCTCCTCCAATGAAGATACAGTATCAGGATGGGTAATTTGGTATGTCGGCATTTGGTCTGTCCACTTTGTTACTGTACTCACAACCGGTTCCGCATTTATATGTAAACTTTTTTCAATATCCGCCTTAGCAATTTTTAATAAATCTTTGTCATTCAAATCTTTAATTTCAGAAAACGTTGGATGACTACTTTTGTAAAATAAACGGATGAGTAAATTTCCACCCTTTGAAGTATGTTCCCATTTCCGACTTGTCCATGTACAAGCATTACAAAACAGATCATTATCTGGCGCTATATAGCCTGTCCCATTTTCAGGTAACACCCCGTCCGAAACCGAATATCCTACATACACACTAATCAAAGAGCTTGTCTTTATCTTTGAAAACTCTTCATGTAATTCTTTATCAGAAAATAGGCGGCTGGCATGATTATGGGGAATACTCAAAACAATGGAATCAGCCTCAACTACTTTGCCGTTAGTAAAATAGACCTTATATCCCTTACCATCCGTCTTATTAATTTGCTCCACTTCATGTTCCAACCAAATCTCTGTTTTTTCCAACCGGTTTGCCATCGCATCAATAATCGTTGATAATCCGTTGTTAAACGAGAGGAATTTTTTGTCATCTTTACCTAAAAACTGATTTTTATTTGTTGCAAAACCTTTCATAATGCTTCCATATTTTTCTTTATACTCCAATACATATGGCAATGTTGAAGCAATTGTTAAATTATGTAATGTTCCGGAATAAACACCTGATAAAACAGGGGCAATTTGCTTTTCGACCAGTTCCTTGCCAAGATAATATTCTAAAAACTCTCCAATTGAATCATGCTCTGTAAATTTTCTATCATTAATGTAAAAATCCTTTAATGCCTCCACTTTTCCATGATCCGATAATAATGGACTTTCCGCCAGTGATTGAATACTTGTCGGAATACCGAAGACCGAATCTCGCGGTATTTGTTTTAATTCACCTTCTCTAAAAAGAAAAGATGTACCGACCGCATTATAGACAGCCTCCTCTTCAAGCTCCAGTTCTTCAATGAGGCCGGAATCTTTCATCTTTCTCGCAACGATTGAATCTGCCCCTGTTTCCATAATAAAACCGTTTTCTTTTACTGTCCGGATTTTTCCTCCCAGTTGGGCTGCTGAATCGACTAACAATAACTTTAAATCCCGCTTTTGTTTTGCAGCTTCTTTTTCTAACGTATACACGACAGAGAGACCGGTGATGCCCCCACCAACAATTAAAATCGTTTCCATTTTTTCACTCCTCACGATGAATTTCGTCTACCAATCTTTCCACAGTCCGCCGATATAAATTGCTCATATAAGATAGAGAAGAAATCAACAATACCTTTTCTAAGTAATCGGAGTCTTCATCCTCGAAGTGCTGAATCTCCTCCGTTGTACCGGAGACCAATTCCCGGAAGTCCCGTCTGAATTGATTCACATTTTGTTCTACAAGTGCTAGAAAGCTTGTATATAGTAGATCTAATCGAAAATTCTCTTTAACAATCTTTTCATTCAATTTTTCCAGTACATGTTTTATATCATTAATAGAAATAGTGCCTTTTAATTGATAAATGATGCTAATAAGAAGCAAATGATCCCGGGAATACTTTTTATTGTTTATCGGGAAAAACAATTTTCCTTTTGCGTAATTATTAATCATCGTCTTTGTTAATATTTTATCATCTTCATTTCTTTTTGTACCGCTATATTTACTTTCAAATAACTGAATGACTTGGTCCATATATAAATCAATATTTGGAATATCATCAAGTGTAATATTTTTATCAAGTTGCAATTGTTCAAGAAATTGCTCTACATTTTCCAATAATAGCCCTCCATATATATTTCATTCTACATAAATTTTATCTTTTTTTATAGAAAAAGTAAATGTTAACTACATGATCAGTCCAGCCCATTCTCCTATATAGTCCAAAAAACTACATATCGAGGTTAAGGGATTTTAAAGCAAATTATAGTAGCAAAGACGGGGAAAATGCTGCCGCACCCGAACCCGATTGATTCAACTAACAAATCCGTGGGAGAGTGGCCTTTTGTAAAATTGTTAACCATTACTGCACTGTTGACGGGTAACTAACAACCCCGTCAGGAGAGGCGCCTTTCGCGGAATCGATAACCACTTTCGACGGGCAACCAACAAATCCGTGGGAGAGTGGCCCCCACGGATTGAAGATTTCCTTTATTTTTGCGGTTGTTGCATTTCTTTTTGCCTTAGTTCTACGCGGCGGATTTTCCCCGAGGCAGTTTTAGGAAGTTCCTCGACAAACTCGATTTTCCTCGGATATTTATACGGGGCGGTTAAATTTTTTACATGCTCTTGAAGTTCGGCAATAAGGTCTTCCCCTTTCTCCATATGCGGATCAACCAAAACGACAAAAGCTTTAACGACATTGCCTCGATCAGGATCAGGACTGGCCACAACAGCACATTCACGAACGAGCGGATGTTTCGTCAATGCGTCTTCTACTTCAAATGGTCCAATTGTATAACCCGAACTGATAATGATATCATCACTGCGACCTTCATACCAAAAATAGCCATCTTCGTCTTTTTTCGCTTGGTCTCCTGTTAAATACCAATCCCCGCGATAAGCCTTCTGTGTCCGTTCAAAATCTTTATAGTATTCCTTAAATAAGGTCGGAGTGCTTTTATGGACGGCAATATCACCTACTTCCCCGATGGCGCACGGTTTTCCTTCGTGATTAATAATTTCCACTTGATAACCCGGTATCGCCTTACCCATGAATCCTTTTTTCAGTTTGGTTCCCGGTAGCGTTCCGATTAATAAAGTGTTTTCAGTCTGGCCGTAACCATCCCGAACCGTAATACCAAACTCCTTTTGAAATGTTTCAATAACTTGGACATTCAGCGGCTCTCCAGCAGAAACTGCACTTCTTAATGCCGGCAACGAATAGTCTGAGAGATTATTTAATTTTGCCATAAACCGGTATTCTGTCGGTGTGCAGCATAGTACATTTACCTGATATTTCTGCAAAAGTTGTAAGTAATTTGCTGCATCAAAACGTCCATTATAGACAAATGCGGTTGCCCCCATGCCGATCGTTGAAACAAACGGGCTCCAAATCCATTTTTGCCAACCGGGGGCTGCGGTTGCCCAAACAAGATCCCCTTCTTTAATATCAAGCCATAGGGACGGAGCAATTTGTAAATGAGCAAAAAACCAGCCATGATTATGGACGACTGCTTTCGGATTTCCTGTCGTTCCGGATGTATATGGTAACAGGGCCATTTCATCTCTTTTTGTTTTTTCACCGACGAAGTATGCGCTTTCATTTTCTGCAAACCTCGTTAAAGATGTCCATCCCTCTGTCTCATGTTCACCGATAATTAATTTATATTTCAAAGTCGGAATTGGTTCGGTAATTGAATCGACTTCATTTGTCAAATGATTATAAACAATTACGGCACTTGCTTCTGAATGGTTTATTCGGTAAGTTAAGTCTTTGGCCCGAAGCATCTCAGAACAAGGGATCATCACGAGGCCGGCTTTTAGACATGCCAAATAGATATAATAAGATTCAGGTACTTTTTGTGTGATTATAAGAACACGGTCGCCTTTTTTCAATCCGAGATTAACTAAAGCATTCGCATATCGGTTCATTTCTTCGACTAAGGAGACATATGTAATATTTTTTTCTGATCCGTCCGTCCCCACCCATTTAATCGCTACTTTATGCGGATCTTTGGAAAACTTCTCTACTTCCTCGGTAAAATTATAATATTCCGGGGCAATTAAATTGATCATATGTTTCAACTCCTATGATTATAAATATTATTTTAATTATACTATAGTTTTGAATTTATGAATATTATTTTTTTCATGAATGATCGATAAAATTGCATCAAGTAAATATTGACTGCGTCATGTTGTGTGTGTATAATTATAAGTAGTTTTAATAACTACTTATCATTACAGGGAGATGTTGTTTTTGGAAAAATATATTCGTGAACCAATCAATAGTTTAACGCATTTGGTCGGGATTTTTTTATCAATTGCCGCACTTGTTCTTATGATTGTTAAGGTAGTGACAACTTCCGGGTCGGCTACAAGTTTGACAGCTGTCATCGTTTTTGGCATTAGCTTAATTTTATTATATACAGCTTCAACAACGTATCATTGGGTCATTTCTAACAATAAAGTGATTTCCTTTTTGCGAAAAATTGACCATTCCATGATTTTTGTATTAATTGCCGGAACTTATACACCACTTTGTTTAATTAGCTTAAAGGGAACGCTTGGTTGGACAATGTTTGGGATTATAACCGGACTCGGAGTCGCCGGGGTTGTGTTTAAAATGGTATGGTTTAACTGTCCCAGGTGGTTATCAACAGCGATTTATATCGGGATGGGTTGGATTGCCATTTTTGCAATTTCTCCACTAGCAAAATCAATTCATATTGGTGGCGTTCTTTTCTTAATCTTAGGCGGGGTCATTTACACAATCGGCGGAATTATATACGGAGCCAAGCCAAAATTTTTAACCTTTAAACATATGGGCTTTCATGAAATCTTTCATCTGTTCATTTTGCTTGGAAGTCTTATGCATTTCTTATGCGTATACGAATTTGTGTTATAATAGTTTATCGGAATTTAGGAGCAGGTCCCTCATTTCATTAGGGTTTTGCTTCCTTTTTGAAGGAGTGTATAAAATTGGCAGAACATCATTTTCATTTGCAGGCACATTGGCCGGGGTTAAGGAATGACGTTGGTGATATTGCTGTCGGGAATTTGGTGACCAAAATCTCCATCCCGCCGGAGATGGATGGACCGGGTGTCGGAACAAATCCGGATGAAATGCTTTTGGGTGCTGCGGCAACTTGCTATATCATTACCCTTGCTGCCATGATGCAAAGAAGTCATTTGGATAAAAAAGATTTATTGATGGAATCAGAAGGAATTGTGGATGTGACGAATGGTGTATTTACATATAAAAAAATCATTCATCGGCCAACAATTATCTTAAAAGAAGATGCAACTTTCGAGGATGAAAAATTAGCTCAACGATTAGCGGAAAAAGCAGAAAAATCATGCATGATCAGTAGAGCTATTCAAGGAAATGTCGAACTCGAATTGCAAGTGACGATTAAAAAAGGATAAATGAAGTGTGTACATCCATGGCTGTTCGAACAACCATGGATGTTTTTTAGACTGTAACCATCTGACTTTTTAAGAAGACACTGATGTAGTACATGTATCAATTCAATTTTATTTCTTCAAAAGCATGAGAACTTCTGACTACAGATGTCATTATCGATTTCAAGCTTTCATTTTTTAAGTAAATGCTTAACCGAATATACCGGGTGATACAGAAGCATCCACGGGCCGGAATAGCGCATGACGGCCTTTATCTTTTGGCGATAAACCGGTTTGTAACAATGGACTTTGCAATTGGAACAAGCTGATTTTTCCTCTCCAAACCGGCAATAAGATAATCGTTTATGTGCATAATGTAACAAATCTTGACAGTCATCACATAATTCATTTTGGTGATGTTTTTTTCTACAGTAGATTTCGATCATTTTCTGCACTGTTTCTTTTTCCTCTTGAATTTTTGGACCATCATTCAGTTTCCTCATATGAGTCCCCTCCTTATGAAACGTCCTACGCATTCGATCTACCCATAGTTCGTACAATAGAAAAATTAAAAACAACCTCTGTAATTTTAGGTTACCACAAAGGAACTCCCCGCCAGAATCTCTTTTTTGAAAAGTTGCTAACAATTACCTTAAGAGCCAAAACAACTTCAGCATTGGAAACTTTGGTTTACGCCGACCTATTTGGCAGAACCATCTTTATGTAAAACTTGGTTTCTATTAATCCTATCGTGCAAGTTTTTTTGGAAGGCAAAATAAAGAACAATTATTTTCGTTTTTAAAATAATTTTGGAGGTCTCAGGCACCTGTTAAAAATGATCTGAATTTGTCTGATTTTAGGGTAGATTTAGGTCTTTTGGATAATTGACTTTTTTCTCCTCCTGTATTTCATAGCAAAATATGTCTAATATTAAGACATTTATGTAACATTTGCCCTATTCTGAATTATCTATTGATATTTTTAAAAAAAATGATACTATTAAACTACTTTCCTGATTTAACAGAAGTAAAAAGACAGGAATAAAAGGGGTGTTGTCAAATAAGGGATAAAGTCGTTGAAAAACTTTCATTCACTAAGGAAAAAGGGGGAAGGAGTATTGAACAGGAAAGGTTTTAAAAAATTACTTAGCAGTTTACTAATCTTTATACTTATTTTCACACTGTTTCAACCGGCATTTTCCCATGCTCAAACAAACACGAACATCCAATCTAGTAAACAAGTAAACAGTGATGAAAGAATCTCACAATTAAAAAATATCATCAATCAACAAAAAGAGCTTTTAAAGAAAGATCCATATTTAGATTCATCCTTAAAAATGGCAAAAAGTGATGGTGAAGTTAAAGTTATTGTTCAGCTTTCCGAAGAACCAGTCGCACTTGCAAAAGGAAAGCAAACAGTAAAGGGTAAATCTTTCTCTCAAAAACAGGCAAGTACTGTTAAAAACAAAGTACTAAATCAACAAGCAAGATTTGAGAAACAATTGAAAGCAGAAAAGATTAATTATAAAAAAGGCTTTACATACCATCAAGCTTTTAATGGGATGTCACTTACCGTAAATAAAAGCGAAATACAGAAGCTGTTAAAGTTAAATGGGGTTGTAAGCATACACCCGGATGAAGAAGTTCATGCATTGGAAGTAAAAAAAGATGATACGGTAAAAGCAGCAATGATGGACAGTAATCCACACCTTAAGATCCCGGAAATTTGGAAGATGGGATATGAAGGTCAAGGCGTAAAAGTTGCTGTTCTTGATACAGGAATTGATTACAACCATCCGGAATTGAAAGATGTTTATAAAGGTGGCCATAATTTTATCATTCATGGCAGTAATTATGCTCGTGATCGTGCAGAAGATGATCCTTATGAAACAACACCGGAAGATAGACCAGATAACATGCCGGAGTTCGATGAAGACGGAGATGCTTTTTATACTTCCCACGGAACACATGTAGCAGGCATCATTGCTGCACAAGGAAATAATAAATATAACATTAAAGGAGTTGCACCAAAAGTTGATTTGTATGCTTATCGTGTACTTGGTGCATATGGCAGCGGTTCAACATCAGGAATAATTGCCGGTATTGACAAAGCAGTTGAAGAAAATATGGATATAATCAATCTATCTTTAGGTGGCGGTAGTAATAGCCAAACCGCTCCAGATGCAATTGCTATTAACAATGCGACTTTAGCAGGTGTCACTGCAGTCGTTGCAACCGGAAACAGCGGTCCTGGTCGTAGTACGATTGGCAACCCAGCATCTGCTGCACTGGCAATTTCTGTAGGAAACTCGACATTGCCAGAAGAAACATACCAAGCAACACTCACTGTTGAGGCGGGAGATTTTCGCGATGAATACAAGGCAAGTTTAATGGGCTGGACATTTGGAAAAGATCCATCCGAAACATTAACAGGTGAATACGACGTCGTAGCTGTTCCCGGCTTTGGGACGGAATCAGACTACGAAGGTCTTGATGTAAAAGGAAAAATTGCCCTCGTATCACGTGGAGAAATTCCTTTTGTCGATAAAATTGCGGCAGCTAAAAATCATGGTGCAGCGGGTCTCCTGGTTCATAATAATGTTGGTGAAGCACCATCAGGTATTTTACTTGGTAATTCATTTGCCTTTATTCCTACCTTTGACATTTCAACAAAAGATGGGAACGCATTTAGAAAAGCAATTGAGGCAACAGCCAATAAAACAGGAAAAGTAACCATTAGCGGATATGAAAAAGGCACAACTGAAGGGGATAAAATCAATGATTCCAGTTCACGCGGGCCATCTACACCAACGTTTGACATTAAACCAGATGTCTCGGCACCTGGAACAAATATTATGTCATCTGTTCCGGCCTATGGAAAAGATTACCCTGATGCTGATTACTCTGAAGCCTATGATCGTTTTACCGGGACAAGCATGGCTACACCACAGGTTGCAGGTATAGCAGCATTACTTTTATCAAAAAATCCTGATTGGACACCATTTGATGTAAAAGTAGCAATATCGAATACAGCAAAACAATTAGATACTAAATTATATGATGTATTTGCTCAAGGTCCGGGACGTGCTCAACCGCTTGAAGCCATGAATGCAGAAGCTCTTGCCTATGCACTCGATACAACATCCTTTGAAGAAAAAACAATTGAATATGAAAAAGGAACGGTGACATTTGGTAAAGTTGCACCAGATCCTGAAAGTGAGAAAAAAATCACAAAACAAATTGCAGTTAAAGACTTAGTAGGTAAACCTAGTAATTTTGATGTCAGTGTAGAAGTGACCAAAGCAGCTACAGGCGAAATGGCAGATGCTCGTGTAACCGTAGATAAATCATCGTTTACTTTAAATGGAACGGAAACACTAAATGTAACATTGACTGTTCCTGCCGGGGAGGAATCTCCAGATAATGAAATGCATGGATACATTCATTTGACAAATGGTACGACTAAGTTAATCTTACCATTCGCTGCCGCTTTCTCAACAGCAGGTCCAGCCGGGTTATCATATTACCAACTTCTGGATAATGCAATCTCACCAAATGGGGATGGTAAATATGAAGAAACCGCTCTCCAATTCGGTTTGTTAGGTGACGAAGAATTGATGTCCCTTGAATTATGGGATGCTCAAAATCCGAGTGGCGGACCGTTTGGCGATGGCTATTTAGGCTATTTTGCATTCCAGCCATTACCAGCCGGGGATTGGAAACTCAAAATTGATGGAACATACTTTGATTGGGAAACGGGAGAAAAAACCGAAATACCGGAAGGCGTATACACGGTTGATTATAATTCATGGGATCTTGCAAACGAAACGATTACTTTCCTTGCAGATGACGGTCCATTATTTGTGAAAACATCAACACCGGAAATCGAATTTAATAAGACGGAAGAAATCAAAGGATCGGAATACGAGCTTACAGGTTCCATTAACGATAAATTTATTGATTTCAAGTCCGCTGTAGAGGAAGCTTTTGGTATCCCATATGATGTCAATGAGAAATTAACCGTCACTTATCGTGTTACGGATAAAGATGGAAATGATGTGGGAAGTGGTCCTGTTACGCTAAAACAAGATGGGTCATTTGCGATTTCCTTAACTAAACTTCCAGCAGGCGAAAATACAGTAACACTACATGTAGAAGATATTGTTGCAAACGCTAGTGACAAGGAAGTAAAACTAAACGTTGAGGGCGAGCAAAAAGATGTTCACATTACATTAACACCGTCAACGACTGAACCAACAGAAGGGCCGGTTACAGTAAAAGTCGACACAGATAGTACATCTCCGCTAGTTTCTATGAAATGGTTACAAGGAGAAAAGACAGTAGAAGACTTTGCCAATGCCGGAAATGACATTGACCTTGAAAAGAGTGAATTCAATGTAACAGAAAACGGCACCTACACTGTCTATGTGAAAAATAGTGAGAATGTAGAAGCTGTTCAAACCATTACAGTGGAAAACATTAAAAAACCAGCTGAGAATTTTGCAATTACATTAACACCGTCAACAACTGAACCAACAGAAGGGCCGGTTACTATTTCTGTTAACACAGACAGTAAAGCAGATCTTGTGGCACTTAAATGGTTACAAGGGGAAAAGACAGCGGAAGATTTTGCTAATGCCGGATATGCTATCGACCTAGACAAGAAAACCTTTGATGTAACCGAAAATGGTATCTACACGGTTTATGCAAAAAATAGTGAAAACGCGGAAGTTGTTCAAACGATAAAAATTGAAAATATCACAAAACCAGCTGATGAATTCACCGTTACATTAACACCTTCAACAGTTGAACCGACGGAAGGGCCGGTTACGGTAAAAATTGAAACGAACAGTGAAGCAGATCTTGTTTCCATGAAGTGGTTGGAAGGCAAGAAGGCAACGGAAGACTTTGCCAATGCCGGAAACGAAATTAATCTTGAAGAAAGCAGCTTTTCTGTAACTACAAACGGTGTCTATACCGTTTATGTAAAAAATAGTAAAGGTGTGGAAGTAGTTCAAACCATTGAAATTAACAATATTGTCATTCCTGCGGTAAGTATTGCGTTAACACCTTCTACAACGGAAGAAACAGAGGGACCGGTATCTATTAAAGTTGATGCAGACAGTACTTCGGCGCTTGTCGAATTAAAATGGTTAGAAGGCAAACAAAATGTGGACGCTTTTCATAATGCCGGAAATCCAATCGACCTTGAAGCGAAACAATTCGATGTAACTGAAAATGGAACGTACACTGTTTATGCACAAAACAGTGGTGGTGCAGAAGCAGTACAAACTATTACGATTGATAATATTAAAGTTGTGGAAAAAGAAGAGATCGTTATTACAACACCATCTATTGCAAATGGTGTAGCAACAATTTCGGATGATGATATTGATAGAGTGAAAAATGGCGGAACCTTCATTATTGAACTTGGTAAAGCAGATAAAGTACGCGTCTTCCTAACAGCAGATCAAATTAAAACACTAAAAGAAAAACAAGTATCTTTGATTATCCGGAATTACGCTGTCGAAATCCAAATCCCATCGAATAATTTAGCGGATGGTGAGGATATTTCTATTGACGTACGAAAAGTAGACGATGTAGCCAGTGCAGATCAAGCGGTTAGTGGCGTTTACGACTTTACCATTTATGCCGGTGATAAGGTAGTGAGTGATTTTGGTGAGCCAATTATCCTCGTGTTTACTGTCGATAATGACAAAGTTAAAAGCACAGACAAGCTAAACGTATATTACTACAACGAAGAAATGAAAAAATGGGAGCTTATACCAAATGCGGTGCATAAAGACGGCAAAGTTTCCGTTGGGATAAATCATTTTAGTACATTCGCAGTATTCGCAAAAGATCCGAATAAGAAAGATCCTGTTCCATTACCAACTCCTGGCGGGCAAGATCCTGTTCCAGAACCAAATCCTAGTGGAAAAGAAGATCCTAAGGGACCTAGTCCAAAAGATGCTGGCGATAAAAACCAAAGTATTTATGATGGTTCCAACCAAAACAGTGGAAAGAATGGCGGAGAATTGCCAAATACAGCGACACCATACAATAATTATTTTATCATTGGTTTTGTACTCGTTATGATTGGTGTAGCTGCTGTCTATTTCCAATACAGAAGAAAAAGAAAAACAATGATGTAATTCAACAAATCAAATAGGGGTGTTTATAGAAGAACACCCCACTCTTAAAGAAAACTCGGTATTTGCCGAGTTTTCTTTATTTTCCCCTAACAACAACCCTTTTTATTAAAAATCACGTTATATTTTCTCACATAATATTTCAAAAACATATTGACAATTCAAAGTGCTAATATTAAAATGTGTATTATAAACATTATGTTATGTTTTCTAACATAATAATGTAATAAAAATTATACAAGGAGGAGAAATGTAAATGGATGAAATGTATTTAATGAACAGTTTGTGGACCATGGTTAGTGCAATTTTAGTTATTTTTATGATTGCTGGATTCATATTACTGGAAGCCGGGTCAACTCGAATGAAGAACGCGGGACATATTGCCGGTAAAACCATTTTCACTTTTGGTTTAGCATCCATTGTTTTCTGGGCTATCGGCTATGCATTTATTTTTGGCGATAACGCAAACTTTTTTGTTGGCATGAGTGATTTCTTTTATAATGGTGCGTTAGCCGAGGACGGGGGCTTGGCTGACACGGTATTTTTCTTATTCCAATTAGCATTCGCCGGTATTTCCATCACCATTGCTCTTGGCGGTTTTGCTGAACGAGCTAAATTTTCCGCTTATGTTGTTTTTACGATTCTTTTTGGCATACTTGTCTATCCGGTTATCGCCCACTGGATTTGGGGCGGCGGTTGGTTAGCAGAGCACGGGAAACAAGACTTCGCTGGTTCTACCGTCGTTCACTTGACCGGTGCTATGGCGGCCCTTGCAGCTACGATTCTTTTAAAACCACGGATTGGCAAATATAATAAAGACGGCTCTGCCAATAATATTGCCGGGCATAACCAAGTTTATACCGCTTTAGCTGTCCTTATCCTTTGGGTTGGCTGGTTTGGATTTAACGCAGGTAGTACGGTTTCTGTCGACGGGGCATTTTTCGGATTTGTTGCCTTAAATACGAATTTGGCGGCAGGTGCCGGTGCTGTTGCAGCTACATTCATTTCATGGCTGGTACTTGGAAAACCTGATGTCCCAACGCTTTTAAACGGTGCATTGGCCGGTTTAGTTGCCATTACCGCATCCTGTGCCTTTGTTGAACCATGGGCAGCAGTTGTCATCGGGTTCATTGCCGGCGTACTAGTTTTCTATAGTGCTAGATTTTTTGAAAAGAGAAAAATTGATGACCCGATTTTCGCACTATCGGTTCATGGAACTGCCGGTGTGTGGGGAACCTTATCAACCGGATTTTTCGCTACAGAAGAACTGGCAACGGTTGGTCAGGCCGGATTGTTTTACGGTGGCGGACTCCATCAGTTGGGCGTTCAAGCATTAGGCGTTGTTACTTCGGGTTTATATGCATTTATCATTTCTTTTGTCATCCTATTCGTTATGAAAAAATTAGTCGGTATCCGCGTATCAGAAGAAGAGGAAATCATGGGTCTCGATATAAGCGAACATGGAAGCTATGGCTATCCGGAACAAATGTCAGCTAATTCAACTTCGAAAATAAGTTCCTGATATAATGGGAATAAGAGGAGAAGACTTCTTCCCCTCCTCTTTTGATTATGAATGTGAAAAGGATGATCACATATGACTGACCATTCTTATAGAAAGATCCAGGAGTGGAAAGATCAACATATCCGAGAATCTATGACGGATACACGCAGCTTAAATGATTTTCATGATACGGTTATGAAAAAAGCTTTTGAAGCGGCGGTACAAAAAATAGATAAAGGTCAGCCACCGTGCAAATTTTCTTGGTTTATTACAGGCAGTGGCGGTCGCTTGGAACAGGGGGTAACAAGCGACCAGGACCACGGTCTTATTTATGAAATTGAAAATAAAGAAAACCATGATTATTTTTTTACACTCGGAAAAGAACTTTCGGACGGATTGAACGCAGTCGGTTATCCGTACTGTACCGGCAATATCATGAGTTCCAATCCCCTCTGGTGTAAATCGTTTGATAGTTGGAAAAAACAATTATACTCATGGATGGAGGAAAAAAGTTGGGAGACGATCCGGTATTTACAAATCTTTTATGATGCCCGAAATATCGTTGGTACCAACCAAATGATCCACCAGTTAAAAGATTTGATTTTTCAATATCAAAAAGACGATCGAGCATTAATTGTTCGATTTGCTGAAAATGTCAAGCATACGAAAAAAGGTGTCGGACCGATGGGGAATATTTTAATTGAAGAAAAAGGGGAACATCATGGATCAATAAATATTAAATACACTGCATTCCTTCCCTATGTTAACAGCATTCGTCTTTTAGCCATCAAGGAAGGACTATATGAAACTTCGACCTGTGATCGAATGGACAGACTTATGGAGAACATGGTATTGGCACGATTATTGCACGGAAAAAAGGAACATTTTGAAGCTTTACTGCAACTTCGCCTTTTGTCAATAAAAGAAGACACATATGAAGACTCCCATTATTTAAACACTCGAAACTTATCAAACCATCAAAAAGCGTTATTAAAGCAGATTATAAAAGAGGGGCAAAAACTGCATAAACAGACGATTAATCAGGTAAAGAAAGGTGTTCAAAATGGCATTTGAACCGTTTATCGAATTCTTTCGGGGCATCCAACATAAATTCTCCACAGGTACATCGCCGGAAAGACCCATTGTACAAAATAAAGAACAAATGGCCTACATGAGACAATTGCAGAGGGAAATCAAACAGAAAGACGTTTTGCATATCCCGTTCGATCGATTAGATTTAGTCGTTTTTGATATAGAAACAACGGGGTTTTATCCGTATCAGGGAGATGAAATGATATCCATTGGTGCTGTAAAAATTATTCACGGAGAAATTCGGGAAGAGGAAACCTTTTATTCCCTTGTTCATACAGAAATAGAAATATCTCCGGAAATTGAAACTTTAACCGGAATTAATAATGACCAATTGTTGGATGCACCAAGCCTCCCCGAAGTCATCGGTCAATTTTTACATTTCAGCAAAGACCTCCCGCTTGTCGCCCATCATGCAGTACATGAGAAATCCTTCCTGCAAAATATTTTTTGGAAATTATACCGAAAACCACTGCAACTACGGATAATTGACACTTCTTTTTTATATCGGATAGCAGAACCGGATCTGAATTTAGTAAAATTGGAGGATCTCTGTGACCATAATGGGATTCCGGTCATCAATCGCCATCATGCACTCGGTGATGCCCTTTTAGCCGCCAAACTCTGGACGGTTTATATTGAAAAAGTAAAAGACAAAGGTATAGATTCATTGAAGGATGTGTACGAGCGGATATAGTTAGTTGGACAGGTCTCTCGTCCCAGACCCGAGTTCCCGCCCGAAATTCCGCATATTAGCAGAAGCAAAAAAGGGATGTGTTCAAATCCATTTATGAACCATCCCTCAAATTGTAAAATCTAAATATTTTGCTTTAATGTCCTTTTTAAAAATTCCCGTGTCCGCTCTTGTGTCGGATGATTGAAAATTTGCTCCGGTATTCCCTCCTCGGCAATGACGCCCTTATCCATAAAAACAACACGATCGGATACTTCGCGGGCAAATTCCATTTCGTGCGTGACCACCAGCATTGTTAATCCGCTCTCCGCCAATTCTTTCATAACCTTCAATACTTCACCGACCATTTCCGGATCCAAAGCCGACGTCGGTTCATCAAAGAGCATGACATCCGGTTCCATACAGAGCGCCCGAGCAATTGCAACCCGCTGCTTTTGCCCTCCAGACAGATGTTTTGGTTTTGCGTGAATGTATTGATCCATGCCAACGACTTTCAAATATTTCATGGCTAACTTCTGTGCTTCTTCCTTGGAACGTTTCAACACTTTCACCTGACCGACCATACAGTTATTCAACACATCATGGTTATTAAACAAGTTAAACTGTTGGAAAACCATCCCTAATTTTGTCCGATACTGATTGACATTATGTTTATCATCCAAAATATTTTCACCTTTATAAATAATTTCTCCGCCGGTTGGTTTTTCCAAAAGATTAATACAACGAAGCAATGTGGATTTTCCTGAACCGGAAGAACCAATAATACTGACAACTTCCCCCTTTTTTACGGAAAAATTAATATCTTTCAAAACTTCATGAGTTCCAAATGATTTACTTAAATGTTGAACAGTAATCATCGTTTCCATTCGTTACCCCCCTTTTCATTAATGATTAGACGGAATTTTCGGTGTATCAACTTGCATTTGGTTTCCAGCTAAGTTGTAATTTTCCGGACCTTCCAATTTTCGTTCTAAATAGCGCAAAATCCGGGTCACCGTAAAGGTCATAATTAAATAAATAACAGAAGCAATAAAGAAGGATTCAAAGTATTTGAAGTTGTTTCCGGCAATCGATTTGGTTGCAAAAAACAGTTCCGAAACAGAGATGACATTCAAAACCGAGGTATCTTTAATATTGATTACAAATTCATTCCCGGTGGCAGGTAAAATATTCCGTAACACCTGGGGCAAAACGACATTGGTCATCGTTTGCAGGTGATTCATACCAATGGCGTGGGCGGCCTCAAATTGTCCTTTATCAATCGATAAAATCCCGCCACGGACAATTTCCGACATATATGCCCCCGTATTAATGGAAACGATAAAAAATGCCGCAAGTAATCGGTCCATATCGATTCCAAACGCTATGGCCATACCGTAATAAATAACCATTGCCTGCACAATCATTGGCGTACCACGGAAAATTTCAATATAAATGGATAAAATCGCATTTATGAACTTCAATAAAGCCCGTTTCATTCCTTTTTCCGGAATCGGAATCGTGCGGATCACACCGATAATTAATCCGATCATTGCACCGATAATTGTACCGATCAATGCAATTAAGAGCGTAATTCCGGCCCCTCTAATAAACATTGGCCAATTTTCTGTAAAAATCTTTATTATCCAATCGAAGCTCATATCGATCCTCCTAAAATTTAGAATTTTTAACGCTTCAAAGGTATAAAGCCACAGAAACTTCTGTGGCTTCCTTTCTCTTTTGTTTGATCCCACTTTAACAGCGAGGCGAGACGCCCATCTCAAGATTTCCCGAGTTTACAAAAAAGATAGGTGGGGACGGACTGCCTGCTTGTGCCCGATTGGTTCAACTAACCATCAGTGGGGTGAAGAACCCCACTGATGGAAGTTTCACTTTATTTTTATCTAATTGAAATTCGAGTTCTATTCTGCTGCCGGTTGGTTTTTAATGGCCGTATCCATGATTTCGGTTTGTTCTTCCTCTGAAATGCCGGCTAAAATTTTATTAATTTTTTCTGTTAAATCACTGTCTTTAGGAAGTCCGACCGCAATGGCTGTATCTTCTTCAGATGTTTGAAATCCTTCCGTAAATTCAACCATAACAAAGTTTTCATTTGCTGAAGAAGCACTGACCGCTTCCGGACGTTCGGATACATAACCGTCAATTACACCGGACTCAAGGGCAACCCGCATGGCCGGGAAGTTGTCCATTGCCGGTTGTTTTTTGACACCTTTAATTTGATCGATAACTGAATAATGGAATGTATTTAATTGAGCAGTTATTTTTGCACCGCTAAAATCTTGAATGGATTTCGCATTTTCATATGGACTTCCTTTTTTTACAACCATAACCAAGTCAGATTTATAATAGTTATCCGAGAAATCAATAGATTCTTTCCGTTCAGCGGTTGGCGACATCCCCGCAATAACGGCATCAATTTTACCGGATTGTAATGCCGGGATCAAACCGTCCCATTCTGTTTTTACAATAACTAATTTCTTCCCTAAACCTTCCGCAATTCTTTTCGCAATTTCGACATCAGAACCACCGGCATATTCCTTGCTTCCTTCAATAGCCACAGCCCCATTGGCATCATCCTTTTGCGTCCAGTTAAATGGAGGGTAACCCGCTTCCATGCCAACTTTAAAGGTATCGTCATTATTTCCATTTGAACCATTACTTTTACTTGAAGAAGTATTTGATCCACAGCCTGCGAGTGTGAGCATAGCCAATAAAGATAAAGTTAACAATAACAACAATTTTCTTCTCATGATTTACTCTCCTTCTAATATATTGTCAATGAAGAAAATAACAACAATGCAAAAAGCGACCTGAGATGAACTCAGGTCGCATGATTTCAGATTGCACCTAGTCCCCCCACTACATTCCCTTTTTTTTGGAGATAGCACAACTCAGGCAAACCGGGACCATTCTACCTGAGACAGTCTTACAGTTATTCACTGTAAGCCCAGCAAGCAATAGCGAGATCATATTGCAAGCTTCGGCGATATTTCCTTCTCTTTAGTTTCATCACTATCTCGAGTTCCACTAAAGACTGTTAAATACCGCGCCTCTACCTCACCAAAAAAGTAGTGAGGTTTTCGATTAAATTATATTACTAGACTACTATATCAAAATATGACTGTCAACAAAAAGGTGTATTTATGGCTCTTCCGCCATACCGACCACCTGATTTTTTCTGTTATCGGCTTTACATCGATTAGAAAACTGAGGAAACCTTTTTTTTACAAGCAAATACAAAATATATCCAATCAAACCGCCCAATGTATTCATAATGAGATCATCCACATCGGTCGCACGGGGAAGAAAGATTTGCGTCGTTTCGATAAAAAGTGAAATCAAGAAGGAAATACCCACTGTATTTTTCATTTTTTCATACTTTTTCCAGAGTAAGGGGGTTAAAAAACCGATAATTACAAATATGGCAATATTCCCGAACACTTCAATGATAACATAGTCTACATTATCATACATAATCGCATTTTTTATTTCCTTTATTTTATTAAGCGGAACGAGATTGAACCGCTGTACCTCACTTTCTACTATTTTTAAGCCGTCCGGACCATTCACAAAATCCGGGAAAATCGTTTGGGAGGCCAGTCCTACTAGGAATAAAAAATAAAGGATGATTAGAAGTTCATGAAATAAAGTTGTTTGAAATCCGTTTTTCCTTTTTGAAAAATAGTGAATGAATCTTACAACTAAAATAATTGGGAGTGCAATCATTAAATAAGGGGCCATATCATCAACAAAATAACTAATCCGATCCATAAAAAAAGTCCTTTCATAATATAGAAATAATGCAGATTCGGCTTCTGATTCCGGCCAGGCAGTGTCGATCGCTTCACTAGGGATTGCGGGGATTTGCAAATCGCAAATTCTGGACAACTGCCCTAGTGCATATATGTAATTAGAAGTTTATATTTTTCTATAATAACCATACATTTAATATTCTTTTATGACAATACCTTCCATTCATTTCCAAAAAGAACTTTTTTCTAGATTTCGTACGTAATTTTGTATATAATTATACCGTTTTTTAATCGTTTCGTATGTATTCAGTTGTATTTTAGTAAAGGAGTTTGTCATTATGTGGTTTCTTTTTGCACTTTTAACAACTTTATCATGGGGGATTGCCGATCTTTTTTATAAAAAAGGATCTGATAGCAAGGATTCCCTTAGTCATCTAAAAATTGGTGTTATGGTCGGTTTGGTCATGGGGATTCACGGTACACTTTACATGCTTATTAAAGGGATCACGTTAGCCCCAATGGATTTGCTGAAATATTTACCGGTTTCCGCCTTGTATATTCTTTCCATGTTAATCGGGTATTTTGGTTTACGTTACATTGAATTGTCAATCTCTTCTCCGGTACAAAATTCGTCCGGTGCCATCACGGCGATTCTATTATATATCTTTTTCCCGCAACCGGTTGGATGGATAAACGTTTTTGGAATTATTGTTATTACATTGGGTGTCATCGGGTTGGCCATCTTGGAAAAAAGGGCACAAACGGAAGTACTTAGGGCGGAAAAAGCAGAGATTGATCCGAAATATCAATTAAGTGTTTTAGCCATCACATTCCCGATTTTATATGCGTTGTTTGATGCGCTCGGTACATTTGCGGATGGAATCTATTTAGATGAGTTGAATTTAATCAGTGAAGATGCGGCATTGTTGGCTTATGAGTTTACTTGGCTAATCATTGCTGTGGTGTCCTATATCTATATTCGGTTCATTAAGCAAGACCGGTTCAATGTGTTCAAACAGCCAACTCGGGCCTCGGCAGCTATTTTTGAAACGGCCGGCCAGTTCTTTTATGTGTATGCCATGACAGATAGAGCGATCATTGCTGCACCGTTAATTGCTTCTTACAGTGTTGTATCAGTCATCTTGTCACGAATATTTTTAAAGGAAAAATTAAGTACACAACATTATATATTTGTCGTCATTGTGTTGATCGGGATTGCGCTACTCGGGATTGCTGATGAGTTGTGAACTTCCAAATTCTTTGCGATAAAAAATGTTCCCCGCCGCTTATTCATATGGCGGGCTGAACATTTTCAATATTTCCTCTCATCAGTTTGGTCATCATGTCAATGAGGCGTGGTCGCTAATTTCTTATCTTCATGTTTATCTTTTTCAATAACAGTGACGAGAGCCGGCAACAATACGCCTCTGATTAAAAAAGTATCTAATAAAATCCCCACGGTAACAGTAAAACCAAACACAAACAGGAGCTCAATCGGCTGGGTCATTAAGACAGCAAATGTAGCAGCAAGAATCAAACCGGCGGACGATATAACCCCTCCTGTATTGGCAACGGCGATTTCAACGGCTTTTTTAACCGGATGTTTCTGCCTTTCTTCTTGGAATCGGGAAATCAATATGATATTGTAATCAATGCCGAGTGCGACAAGAAATACGAAAGCATACAGCGGAACCCGATCGCTTATCGTACTGATATCGAAAAAGAGATTTGTTAGAAACGTACCTAAACCAAGTGCGGCCAAGAACGAAACTAAAATGGTTCCCATCATATAAATCGGCATCTTCACTGATTTTGTTAGCACAATGAGCATTATAAAAATCAATACTGTCTCAAGGAGAACAATAACGATAACATCGCGGTTATTAATCCCACGCTCATCAACGAGACTGGCCGTTTCTCCCGCAAAAAACAGTTCTCCGTCCACGTTACTCTTTTGCATGATTTCATCCGAGTTGCCAATGATTTTTTCCATTGCATCAATTGTTTCAACCGCATAAGGGCTCTCGGCAAAGGTCAGACTATAATTAACAGCCTTTCCATCTTCCGTTACCCCATTGATTCGTACATTATCGACCAGCGATTGGTTGCTAAGTTCTTCCTGTACTTTGGCAATTTGGGCTTGATGAAAAGATTCTGACCCTTCCAATAGAACCGTCGTCGGCGCCAAATCACCTTTTGCAAATTTTTCTTCCAAAATTTCATAACCTTGACGCGACAGCATGTCTTCCGGGAAAGATTTCATCGTATCGAATTCATATTCCAATTTAAATAAATGGCCGGCAGATAGCAAGAGGACGATACTAATGGCGCCAATGGCTACCCATGGTTTTTTCACAACAAAGCGACCAACTTTACTCCAAAATGAGTGGCTGGCAACTGATTCATCACCGACGTGCGGGATTTTCGGCCAAAATGATTTCCGCCCGAACAACATGAATAGTGCCGGAACAAGGGTGATGGAGGCAATCATAATAACGGCCATCGTTGTAGCAAACGTCGGCGCAAAGTTGCGATAATCGCCAAATTGGGCAAAAAATAATACAAGCATTGCTACGAGTACCGTACCGCCTGAGAAAAATACCGGCATACCCGTTTCTCTCATTGCTTCTTTCATTGCAACAAACTTGTCTTCATGCTGTTTCAACTCTTCTCGATAACGGGAAAAAACAAATAATGAATAATCAATAACGGCTGCAAAAAGTAAAATTGACATAATCGAAATGGTCTGTTTGCTCATCATGAGACCCGCTTTTCCCATTAATCCTAATATTTGTGTCACCACTTCATATACAAATACCGCAGCAAATAACGGGATGAAAGCTAACAATGGTGAACGATATATAACAATTAGTAAAACTAATATAAGTCCGACTGTAGACATAATCAACACGAAATCGGCTCTCGAAAAAAGTGACAACGTATCGGCAGCAATCCCGGCAGGTCCGGTAATATAAAGGGTATAATCAGATGATTGTTGCACGATTTTTTGCAATTGTTCATTCGCCTCTTTTATTTCTTTACTTTCCATTGAAGCATTGTACGTTAATGGAATGATTGCCGTTGTTTGATCTTCAGAAAAAAATTCGGCCGTTGCTTGCGGCGGAAGTTGTGCTAACGGGACAACTTGCTCTACACCATTGATTTTTCCGGCTGTTATTTGTTCAAGAATTTGAGCAAGTTGATTTAGCTGAATTGGACCATTTTTTGATTGAAAGACTAGGATTGCCGGAATTCCTTCATTGTCTTTGAAATAATTATCGATTTTTTTCTGGGCAATGACTGACTTTGCATCATCCGGTAATGAATCAATACTGGAAACCTCATAATCCCTTACACTCGGAGTAAAGATTGCAAGAAGCACCGTAATAATGAACCATGCGGCAAGGGTCATCCACATTCCTTTTTTTGTTGATACACGATCTGTTACCGCTTGTAAAAATTTCCTCATCTATTCTCCTCCTTTTTATGTTAACAACGATAAAAACCAAAGTGACACAACTGTCATTTTAAACGTACGACCAGTTTTTAACAGTTCTATTATCGATCAAGGTGACAGTAGTGTCAATTATTTTGATTCCGCACTCATGCCATATTTAATGATTTCTTTTAACCCTTTTACCCATTGTTGATGAGGAACTCCAAAATGATTAGGAATCGCAACCGCTTGAAAAATATATCCCAAGATTAATGGATTAGGAAGTTGTTGTTTAATTTTTTGCTCCTTCTTTCCTGCCGTTATCAAGTCATCGAGATAATGATACATTTTCAGGTGAAGACGCTCTAATGTCCTTTGGTTGTCTACCACTTTTTCATTATTTTTATCCATCATCTGTTTGCCAATTTCAATAAGCTGGTGGATGGAGGTATTTTCAAACATAATGCTAAACAAGTAATCGAATTGTGCATCAAAATTCGGATACGTATCTATTTTCTTTAAATCGTTCATAAAAGCGTTCATTTCATTGATCATGAACTCGGTAATCAGTTCATCTTTATTGTCATAATATTTATATATTGTCCCTCTGGCCACGTCCAAGTACTCTGCCAACAAACTAAAAGTAAACGCTTCGTACCCGTGTTCAAGAAGTAATATTTTGACAGCTTGAAAGATTTCATCTCTTGTAAATTTCCGTTCTCTTGCCATCGACTTACCCCCCTTATATCTAGTATAAGGGAAAACAAGAACGAGAAAAAGGGTTGAAAATCTTAATAAGTTTTCATATTACATTTTGGAATACGACTATTTTTTTAAAATAAATCATTATCTTAGTAAAAATTCTGTAGTATAAGTATTTTTTGGTTAACAGGGGATTCCCAACATAAATTGACGTTTTTTCCAAAGTAATAGTTGGTTAACCACCAAAACCTTTCAAAAAATTTACATTCAAACCTCAATATTTTTTACCAGACAAGGATATTTTTAATAATCCTGAAGCCCCAGAAAATCTGTTAACTTAGTTGAATATAACGGTATTTAGAGGAGAATTGTAGCCAACTTATCAAAATAACTGAATCTTCAATTGCTACCTCCTGTATTTTGGGCATTTTCACCCTTGACTGAAAAACTTATTTTTTCAGTTATGAGAAGCATTCTTTTGGTTATTCCAATTGCAGTTATTGAATTTGATTCAGTACATCCTACAAGAATTTTTGATACTCAAAACTCGATGATATTTTGAAGTCAAGTGAACTGGCTGATTTCACGACTTTTCTTACCACTTTAATTTACCGAGAACGTATCGCATCAATCTGCATGTTTTTTTGACCTTCTGGAAAACAAAGAGTTCGTACCAGTCTCACCATCAAAGGCGACCAATGGATGAAAACCTATAGTGTCATAATAAGTATTATACGCCGAAGATTCTTGATCCCCATTGTATCCGGATGAGTCAAATCCAAGTCGACAAAAAACTCTTTCGATAATTTTCTGTTAATAATTCAGGGTAATCTAATCTAATCCTGAAATATTCATAGCTACAAATCCCATTTGATAAAATTTGTTAAATTAGTTGAAAATAACGGTATTTAATTAAGAACCGTAGCCAATTCATAAAATAACTGAATTTTCAATAGAACAACTCTGGTATTTTGGGCATACTTCCCCCTTGACTGAAAAATTTATTTTTTTCAGTTATGAGAAGTATTCTATTGGTCATTCCAATTGTAGTTTTTG
>NZ_CCRF01000027.1 GCF_000751775.1 Caldibacillus thermoamylovorans | reverse complement strand
AGAAATGGATTCTTTTTTCATTTTTTTAATGAATTACAATAAAGCCGAAAAGGCTTGGTAATCCATAAGTTATAATAAGTTTCTGAATTTCTGTGAATAATTCAGGCTAATTTATATTTTTCAACTTCATTTAATGCTTCTAATAATTTGCTGCTAATTGATTCGCCTTCTTTAATATGATCGACAATGATTTTATTAGTCTCTTTGAATAAATCAGCAGCTGTTTTAAATTTATTGATCACATCTTCACTTGTTTCTTGCTGGATTTCGATAATTTTTATTATTTGCTGTACCTCTTCTTTGACATTATTGATAATCGATAAAAGTTTACTGATTTCTTCATTCGTTTGCAGATTCGCTTTTACGCCTTGATTGATCAGGTCGTTGCTACGTGCGCTATTGGTGTTGGCTTGCAAAATTTCTAATTGAATTTTTTTCGTTAAATCATTGATGTTTTTTGTACTCTCTTTTGTGTTTTCAGCCAGCTTCCTGATTTCTGAAGCAACAACGGCAAAACCTTTCCCCTGTTCCCCCGCTCTTGATGCTTCAATGGAGGCATTTAAGGCAAGAAGATTGATATTTTCCGAAATACTACTAATAACGCCTACGATTTCTTCAATTTGACGTGAACTTTCGCTTAATTGATGCATGCTTTGCAATGTTACGTTTGCTTGGTTTCCTAAATCATCAATGATCGCTTTTACTTGGTCAATTGAGTTTTTGCCTCGCCCAGAGACGTTAACCATCGAATCGGTGGATGTAATCAAGGAATTGCCTTTTTTAATCATTTGGACCGAAGTTTCATGGTTTCTGACCGTACTTTCCTCAACTCGTTGATATTCGTTGTTGATTTTTTCCACCATATTCATAATGACATGATGTTCGTCATTAACTTTTTCATTTGCTTCCATCGTTGACAATAGTTCTTTATGGATATTATTTAAAAAGATTTGAAAGGCATCTTCTTTCTCATCTAATTTTCGGTTTAAGTCATCGATTTTTTGTTTTAATAAGTTGATGTCTTCTTGCTTTGGTTTCTGTCTAGTAAACATTAAGACACTCCCTTTTTATTAGTAGATAATTATTATCTTAGCATAAAATCCTCTGATATGATTTTTCCTATTTATTATAATTTATTTAGCTTACTCCGCAAAAAATGATGCCTCTATTAGGCATCATTTTTCTGTAACAAACGTCTCCGCGGCACATTTGGCTGCGAAAGATTTCTATCATTTTATTAAACTTCTACTGTCGCTTGAACGGTGTCGCCGGAAGTTTCCTCTTCAAGATCATCAACTTGAATTTGTGAAGAAACAATGGTTGCAATGACATCTTCGTCCTCATGATTGATTATGATATTGCGATAATGGTTACGAATATCACCAACCTTAATTGTATGACCAATTTCCAGATTAGTAACATCGACTTCAATTGTTTCCGGAATATTTTGTGGGGTCGCTTTAATGTTCAGTTCATGAATTGATTGTTGGACAACACCGCCAACTTCAACACCTTTAGCAGTTCCTTTTAATAAGACAGGAACTTTTGCATGGATTTCACTTGACATACTTACATGGAGAAAATCTACATGAATAAGATGTTGATTAATTGGGTCTGCTTGATATTCTCCAAGAATCACAGTTTCTACTTTTCCATCGACATCGAGGGAGATTAATGCATTTCTGCCATGTTCATTAATTATTTTCAGCAATTCTCTTTTTTTCACAGCAATCGGTTTCGTTTCTTCATGTTTGCCATAAACCACTGCCGGAATCATTCCTCGACTCCTTATTTTGTGCAATGCTGAACTTCTAAAATCCTTTCGTACTTCTGCGACTATTGTATTACTCATTTCCTGTCACCTTCCGATATAAGATTTTAGACATAGGTATAAATTTTGCTTTATAGGAATGTCTAAGGATTGTGTAATTATATACACTTATTTCTTTATTATAGGAAAGGATGCCGCCGGTTTCAAATATTTGACATTTCTTACCACAAACCCATCAATCCTTCACATGGAAAGAGACTGCTTGAAATCACCATTTGCGGGCTTTCCAATGTTCAATAAGTCTTTTTTATTTGTTTTGTTAATTGAACTTTCATATTATCCTATGACAAACCGGTTGCTGAATTTGATGAAGATTATTGAACAGTTTGGTTTTACGGAAGGAGAATATGCCCCGCTATTGAGCTTACTTGGTCGATTCGGTCAAGCTCGGGAAATCGCCGAAGCAAATCTTTGGCTCGCTTCCGACGCATCATCCTATGTAACAGGAACAACGATTCATTTGGATGCAGGTTATACTTCAAGATAAATTTTTGTCAGATTCTCCATGGTGAGTAAACCGGAATAAACCTTTCCAAGGGGATTTTTCTAACCTCATTGGAAAGGATTTTTCTTTTTTTTGTGCAGAACGAATAAATTTCCGGGAGAAATTCCAAATTAACAAAGTTTGGAATTTTTTACATAAAATAAAGCTACTTATCCCTCCAATACATAAGGGGGTGTCTGCCTAAAATCGTAAAATCTAATGTTGAGCAATTTACTATTCTCTTCTTTTAGTTCTTTAAAGGTGCCTTTTTTGATATTAAAGCATTTCTTCCAACTCTTCCAACTCTGTAAGCTCTACATCTGAAATAACTTTGATTCCGTTTCTTTTTAATAAAGCAGAAGTCACTCCATTGCCGGGTACCTTTTTGCCGCTAAATTCACCGTTATAAATCATTGAACTTCCGCATGAAGGACTATTTTCTTTCAACACAACAGTTGTGATCTTCATCTTTTGTACCAGTTTTAATGTCTCATATGCGCCTTTTATATACATATCGGTTACATCTTTTCCTAACCGATCTACCACTTTTGCCCGGCCATCCAATACATCGAAGCCATCTCCTTGAATGATTTCGGCAGGGATCCTTGGTATTGGAAGACCTCCTAATAGTTCCGGACAAGCTGTGATAGCGCGGTTCTCATCTACTAACCTCTTGATTATGTCACGAAGGCAATGTTTCCCGTCATAACGAACTTCTAGTCCTGCTAAACATGAACTAACTAAAATCATTGATATTCAACCCCATTTTACTATGTTAATATTAAAAAAATCGGTTAGTTTCTCAAACCACTTTTGAATGATCCGGTTCAACCAAAAAGCAAAATGACACCAAAGACAACTTCGCCAAAAACACGTTAAAATGCAATCAACAAGCCAAAAAGTAATGTATACTTTACTCCAACCATACTGTTTAAAAATACTATATTCATATTAATCCGAGCCAAATAAAACACTTCTGTCGGAGCATACGGTGGCGCATCTATTAATGCTCCCTCCCATACCTTCATAAAGTTGTTTTTTCGGCAATAATCATACAATCGTCATCACAAATTGTTTTTGCAGTTGTAATGGCTTGCATGATTTCATTATTCGTTACACCTGTTTGCGGATTTCCTGTTAGGCAAATGAAATCGACGCCTAACTCTTTTGCCCTTTTTAAAGAATCAGCCGTTGAAATTCGTCCGGTTGGTAATAATTTTTGTAAAGTTTCTGCGGGTAACGCATGAACATCAACGGGTTCTAGATTGATTCCAACCGGTCTCCCAAGCAGTTCCTTCAATTTTCTTATCAAATTTTCAGCCGGTACATTCTCGAGCCCCATAATCCGCGGAGCATTGACATCAAACATATTCAATAAAATCATGTCAGCTCCAAAAGCGGCTGCATATTCCGCATTGGTTAAACCGGGATATAACGGTGTGGCCGTACAAACGATTTCCGCAATCATCGTTCTTCCTTCCGCCGCTTCAATAGACGCTTTTAAATCTTTACCGTTCATTTTTGTGAAATCTGAGGCAAGGCAATTTAATATTCGCTTCACAACCGTGCAACTCCTTTACTTTTTTAATTTTTAGAGAACAATAGCTGCAGTTTGATTATACTACTTTTTACAGCCCAAGTATTCGGAAGTAATTACAGATTCTCGCAAAGAACTGCGGAATAGAAAGGTTCTCTTCAGCAAAAAAAGCACGTAATTGTTGAACACGCTATTAAACAGAGGCGGTCAAGTTCAGCTTATAATCTTTGAGCATATTTACGATTAAAAACTGCCGGAACATTGGAAACATATACTAATTAATCATTGAAATACCAGCTGAGGTGGACAGCATTTTCTTCATCAAAACAACTTTAACTTGAATTTCATTTGGCTTATGGATTACTTCTTCATCATAAATTTCGTATCCTAATGATTGATATAGTTGAATATTTCTTGGAACTGACAGCCGAACTCTACAAGATAATGTCGGAATACCCTGCAATTTTTACTTCCATAGACGAATCAAACCTTTCGTAATTAATTCTTTTCTAACTTTTGAATCGCTTCTCCCTATATCACTGTTTTGCTCTTTTATATCCATTCGATTTCTCCCGTGAAGAAACCATTTTCGTCCTCTGTGGTGAGCTTGGAAATTACATGGGTGACTATGGTGACGAAACCAAAATCAGCACTTATAATGAGTTTCAGGCTCGTCGCCAAAAAATGAGGTTTTTCACCTCAAAATGACGACGAGATTAGGTTTCGTCGCCAAAATTGAGAGGTTTTCGACCAAAAATGACGACGAGATTAGGTTTCGTCGCCAAAAATATGAGATTTTCGACCAAAAACGGTGACGAGAACAAGCCTCGTCGCCAAAATAGTGCATTTTTCGCCTCAAAACGGTGACGAGAACGGGTTTCGTCGTCAAAATAGTGCATTTTTCGCCTCAAAACGGTGACGAGAACAAGTTTCGTCGCCAAAATTGAGAGGTTTTCGACCAAAAATGACGACGAGATTAGGTTTCGTCGCCAAAAATATGAGATTTTCGACCAAAAACGGTGACGAGAACAAGCCTCGTCGCCAAAATTGAGAGGTTTTCGACCAAAAATGACGACGAGATTAGGTTTCGTCGCCAAAAATATGAGATTTTCGACCAAAAACGGTGACGAGAACAAGCCTCGTCGCCAAAATTGAGAGGTTTTCGACCAAAAACGGTGACGAGAATGAGTCTCGTCGCCAAAATAGTGCATTTTTTGCCTCAAAACGGTGACGAGAACGGGTTTCGTCGCCAAAATAGTGCATTTTTCGCCTCAAAACGGTGACGAGAACAAGTTTCGTCGCCAAAAATGTTAGGTTTTTGACCAAAAAAGGTGACGAGAACAGAACTCGTTGTACCCATTGAAAAAAATGATTCAAAAGGACTTTTTTGTTTTGCACCTATTCGATCATATGATATATCGTTGAAAAAATAAAATAGATTAAGATACCCAGTATAAAAAGCAAGATTAACTTTTTCATAAAATTATTCCCCCCCTTTTTAAAGACTCCCTTCCACCTTTTAAAACTCCCTTTTATCCGAAATGGAAAATAAGTAATCCATAAAGTCCTACCTTAATTTTGCAAAATAACTTTATACAACATTATACAGCACCTGTTTCATTATTACTTTCAAAAAGTTTCTGATATTCATATTTCAATTCTACATTTAGTAAATGTCGAAAAATCACGTATAATGTAGGTGAAGAGTAAATGTCGTAAACGCTAGAAAAATTTACATAAAAAGGATGTATGAGATGTTTTATTTAGTTCCGTTAATGCTTGAAAAGGTTGGAATTATTCTTATTGCCCTATTTCTCCTTTCACAAATAAAATCTTTCCGGCAAATTGTACAAAGAGAGCATACTCGTCAAGATAAAATAATGCTCATCATTCTTTTTGGCGCCTTTGGAGTATTCAGCAATTATACCGGGATTGAAATTAACCATACATCCATTGAGCATGCGGGATGGTATTCAGGTATCGACCAGGAAAGCGCCATTGCCAATACGCGGGTTTTAGGTGTCGTTATTGGCGGCTTGCTTGGCGGACCCGCAGTAGGAGTGGGTGCCGGATTTATTGCTGGACTTCATCGTTATTTACTTGACGGGTTTACAGCCTTTTCCTGTTCTGTCTCTACCATATTAGCAGGAGTGGTTTCCGGCTATTTAGGCGCAAAAAGGAAAAAAATCACAGAAGGTTTTGCTGTCGCAATCGGGATGACTTTAGAATTGGTTCAAATGCTGGTTATTTTAGCTACCGCCAAACCATTTGAAAAAGCGCTGGAACTCGTTCAACTCATTGGTATTCCAATGATTTCGGTCAATGGACTCGGTATGATGTTGTTTATGCATATTATCCATTTAATGAAACGCGAAGAAGAGCGAACACTGGCCAATCAAACAGATAAGGTTTTCTCGATTGCCGATCAAACACTCCCTTATTTTCGACAAGGATTAAATGTGGAATCATGTGAACAAATTTGCAAACTAATTTTAAATATGACCGATGCGGATGCAGTTGCCATTACAGATAACCAAATTGTTCTTTCTCATGTAGGTATGGCTTCAGATCATCATACACCGATGTCGAAGCCGGAAACAGCTTTAACGAGAAAGGTTCTTGAAAGCGGAAAAATTTTTGTCGCTACATCAAAGGAAGATATTGCCTGTCATCATCAAGATTGTCCGCTGGAGGCCGCCATTGTTATTCCTTTACAAGTAAAAAACAGGGTCGCCGGAACATTAAAAATGTATTACGAGGATCCGGAAAAATTAGATCAAATTCAACGCCAATTAGCTACAGGTTTAGCCAGCTTATTTTCCACACAATTGGAACTTGTCGAAGCGGAAAGACAAACAAAATTATTGAAAGATGCAAAAATTAAAGCATTGCAGGCCCAAAATTATCCACATTTTCTTTTTAATAGTTTGAATACAATTTCTGCCCTTTGCCGAACGGATCCTGAAAAAGCAAGGGAGTTATTGTTAGAATTAAGTTCTTTTTTCCGTGGAAATCTTCAAGGAGCCGGACAACTATTTGTCCCGCTCAAAACAGAAATTGAAAACGTGAAAGCTTATCTATCATTGGTGCAAGCGCGTTTTCCGGACAAATACCGAATCCATTTTCAAATCGAACCGAATCTTGAAAAAATACCAATACCTCCGTTCCTTTTACAGCCTATTGTTGAAAATTCGATCAACTACGGATTTCCGGGCAGTAAACAGAAAGGAGAAATCAACATTCGCATCTTTACGGAACAACAAAAATTAATGATTGTCATTGAAGATAACGGGAAGGGAATACCTGAAGAGAAATTAGTTGTTTTAGGTACACAAATTGTCGAGTCAAAAAAAGGGAGCGGAACTGCCATATTTAATATCTGTCAACGTTTAAAAGGGATTTATGGTGACAGGGCTTACTTAACCCTTGACAGTAAAGAAAACCAAGGAACGAGCACAACGATATCAATACCAATCAGCAGCCAAGAAAGGATCGAGTCACACTAAAACTCGTTTTAGCAACTAATCTCATGTACAGTCATGCAAATGTCAGATACACTAAGACTCTTTTAGCAACTATTCTCACTGAACAGCCATGCAAATGTCGAGTCACACTAAAACTCGTTTTAGCAACTATATTCTCACTGAACAGCCATGCAAATGTCGAGTTACACTAAGACTCTTTTAGCAACTATTCTCACTGAATAGCCAAGCATGGATCGAGTCGCACTGAGTCTCTTATAATCTCACTGATAGGAAGGATAATGATAAAGATGTTGACTGCCTATATCGTGGACGATGAACCGTTAGCACGAGATGAATTAAAATATTTACTTCATCGAACGAAAAAAGTGAAAGTGTTGGGCGATAGCGACAATATGGAGGAAGCAATCGCTGATATCATCATTCTAAAACCCGACCTGGTCTTTCTTGATATTGAATTGGATGAAGAAAGCGGGCTGGATCTGGCAAAACAGCTGGAAAATGTTGACCCAACTCCGGCCATTATTTTTGCAACGGCCTATGATGAATACGCTCTACAAGCATTTGAAGCAAATACATTCGACTATATCCTTAAACCATTTGATGAGAAACGGATTGAAAAAACGTTGGATAAATTCATGAACCTTCAAAAGATCGTAAAAGAAGAAATGCCGCCTGCAAATGAATTAACAACGGACTATAATGGAAGATTTCCAATTATTGTCGATGACCGGATTGTCCTTCTTTCTCAAGATGAGATCATTTATTTAGAAACATCCGATGGAAAAGTGAAAATTAAAACGATCAATCATGAATACAAGGTTGACGAAACATTGGTAAGTTTGGAGAAAAAGTTACATAGCAAAAAATTTCTTCGTGTTCATCGAAGCTTTATTGTTAATATGGAATATATTGCCGAAATTCAGCCGTGGTTTAATTCGACTTACAATCTGGTAATGAAGGACCAATCAAAAGTTCCTGTAAGCCGGACATATGTAAAAGACTTGAAAAATCATATTGGCTTTTAAATCAATGTTTGTCGAATTGTTTACAAATCAATATAAGATTTTGTCATTCAGCATTCAAAATCTGTTTCTCATCCCCCATTTCTTGCACATTAAATTGAAAACACGGAGAATTCGCTTTCAATTTGTATAATTAGTAACGTAAAAGAAATTGAGTGGGGAGGTTTTACGATGAATGCGGTTTCAATTGTTATCGGTTCTGTTTGTATATTATTAATAGCCTATCGATTATACGGGACTTTCATGGCATCAAAAGTATTAAAAATTGATGAACTGGAAGACGAAAAAGTCCCAACACCTTCACAAAAATTTAATGATGGCAGGGATTATGTGCCAACAAATAAATGGGTTACGTTTGGTCACCATTTTGCCGCAATTGCAGCAGCAGGTCCGTTAGTTGGCCCGGTTTTGGCGGCTCAATTTGGTTATTTGCCGTCCTTATTATGGCTGCTAATTGGTGCCGTCATTGGCGGAGCTGTCCATGACCTTGTTGTTTTATTCTGTTCAATGCGAAGAGATGGTAAGTCATTTTCCGAAGTTGCCAAAGAAGAATTAGGTCCTGTCGCCGGTTTTTGTACAGGTTTAGCTATGTTATTTATTATAACAATTACAATGGCAGGGCTTTCACTCGTTGTCTTACATGCACTGGAAAGAAATCCTTGGGGAACTTTTGCAGTCGGTATCACAATCCCAATTGCCATGGGCGTTGGCTTATACCATAGAAAAACAGGTAATTTAAAACTTGCTACAATTGTTGGTTTTACGTTAATTATGGTAGCGGTCGTATTTGGGCATTACTTAAATGGTACATGGTTAGGCGATCTTTTGACATTTGATACGAAAACACTTGCTATTATTTTACCTATTTATGCTTTCTTTGCAGCTGCTTTACCGGTTTGGCTGTTATTACAACCGCGGGATTATTTAAGCACGTTCATGAAAGTCGGGGTATTTGCCGCACTTATTATTGGGGTCATTGCCATTAATCCAGCTATTGAATTCCCGGCTTTTACGAATTTCTTAGGAGGGGGACCTGTTGTTGCCGGTCCTGTATGGCCATTTGTTTCCATTACGATTGCTTGCGGAGCGATTTCAGGATTCCACGTTTTCGTTGGTTCCGGTACTACACCGAAAATGCTGAATCGTTGGAAAGATGCAAAGCCGGTTGCATTTGGCGCTATGCTTGTAGAATGTATTGTTGCAGTTATGGCTTTAGTAGCAGCTGTTTCCTTAGAGCCGGCTGACTATTTCGCCATCAATTCATCACCGGAAAAATATGCAGAATTAGGAATGGAACCGGTCCATTTGGCACACCTTGAAGACGAAGTAAATATGGATCTTGAAGGAAGAACAGGCGGGGCTGTTACACTTGCTGTTGGGATGACCTACATTTTTAAAGCAGTACCAATATTTGAAAATTTAGCAGCCTACTTCTATCAATTTGTTATTCTTTTTGAAGCAGTCTTTATTTTAACGGCCATTGATGCGGGAACAAGAACAGCACGTTATTTAATTCAAGACTTCTTTGGAAATTTTATCAAACCGCTTAAACGAATGGATTCGATCTGGGCAAACATTACGGCAAGTGCCATTGCCTGTTTTGCATGGGGATATTTGCTATTCTCGGGTGACATCAGTTCTGTTTGGGCCCTGTTCGGTGTATCCAATCAATTAATGGCATCAATCGGATTAATTATTGGAGCAACCGTTATTCTGAAAATTGCCGATAAACGCTGGTATATGTTGACTTGTCTAATTCCACTCATTTATCTGTATGTTACCGTAAATGTCGCAGGATTTTGGATGATTAAAAACGTCTACTTAAATTCGGCAAATGCAGGCTATAATGTGATCAACGGTGTGCTATCCGTAATTATGCTCGTTCTCGGTATTGTCATTATGGTTTCAGCCATTACCAAATGGGCGCAGTTATGGAAGATCCCTCAACCGGAATTAGTAAAGAGATCGAAATCGGAAGTTGCCTAATAAAGTGATTTTCCATTGGGGGTTTTCTCCTATCCCCAATGATGGTTCATCGCTTTTTCTCTTCTTTGGGAAAAATTATTTACTGGTTTCTTCTGGTTTTACTTGTTTTTGAAAGATGTATGTGTAAGATGGTTTCCTTCTAATACACTCGATGTCGGTACTACATCTTTGTATTCCATAACACCTTCATGGATAATCGGCGCATTGGAAACCTCTGCCATTTTTACTTTCATTGATGAATCAAACCTTTCGTATTTACATTCCATCAAAACTTACATTTTCGTCAGCTCTTTCCTTAACTTCTGAATCGCTTCTCTTATTTCTTCATTGTGTTCTTTCGTATTCATTTCATTTCTTGCATGGAGTAATACGGGGCGAACCGATTCGATTGAACGTCCGAACTGGTACATCCATTCATATCTTGGTACCATCCAAGTATGAAAATGGTGCGTAGTGTCTTCATTATAAAAATAATAAACATATTCAATTCCCAAAACATTTCTCTGAGCTTTACGAATTTTGGTCAATACCGTTATATAATCCATTTTTTCTTCTTCGGTCATTTCGTCAAAACTGGTAAAATGCCGCTTGGATGCAAGGATTACCAAACCTTTAATTGGATAGGCAACATCTTGGTGTGCATGAAAATATTCCGTTTCGGTAATAACTTGCGCGTCCGGTTCCATTACTCCACTTGTTAGCGCACAACTTAAACATTCAACTTCAACGGTTTGTCCATTCGATAAGATAATTTTTCTCATAAAATCTCCTTGTGGGTTTTATAATTTTTTTCAAAACAAATGAAGTCCCCTTTACGAAACGTGACGAATCCGCGCTTTTCATAACCGTGCTTTTCATATAATCTACACGCGCCTTTGTTTTCTGTAAAGGAATCTAAGCGAATCGCCGAGTAGTTATTTTCTTTTCCAAACTGCTCGGCAAAGTTTAATAGCTTGGTAGCAATACCCGCTCCTTGAAATTTCGGATCCACGCATAGCCGGTGGATAACCAAGATTTTATCTCCGTTATACTTCCAGGGAATGGTTTCATATTCTTCATCTTGATACTCATTTAATGTAATGACGCCTTTTATGACCGTATCCTCGGAAGCCACATAAACCTCCCTGTCCAAAATATCTTCCGTCACAACTTCTTCATTTGGATAAGTTTGATCCCATTGATTGATTCCTTGTGAACTCATATCTATTACTACATTTTTTATAATTGAAAGAATGGCTTTCTTATCATCTAGTTGCGCTAGTCTAATTTCCACCGAAAACCCACCTTATTTATATAAAATATTTTTATTATTTTATCATAAGCGGATGTTAAGAAACAGTTGTTTTCAATTTGTATATGAAAAAGTTTAAAGTATACTATCTTTATAGGTATCAATTGTTTAAAAAGCAGGATGGAATAATAAAAATATATCATTCAATTTTGGAACTGATTGGTCATACACCGATTGTAAAAAGCGGTCTTCTCGCCGGGACATATCGGGGATTTCTGCTAAAGCAAGGGAAAATTAGCGAAAAAACCTTAAAACTTGCAGACTTAAACACATGCACAAAGATTTGGTTGATTAATAGCGTAAGAAAATGGGTCGAGGTTGAACGAATCGAAAGTAAGTGAGGATAAGGTCTCGTGGACGATTTGGCATATTTCTAAACCCATTTTATCCACGAGATTGCTTCAATTTTTTATCTATCATCCATCTTTTCACTTGTAGTTTCTTTGGTAAATCTTACTCAGCTGCCATTGCTTCAGCTTTCGTCGCGTGAACGGTTCCGCGTGGATGTTGTGGTGGTGCATAAATTGAATACAATTTCAGCGGGACATTCCCGGTATTAATCACATTATGCCAAGTACCGGCCGGGACCATTATCGCCGAATCATCGTGTATTCTTCTCACATAATTCAAGTTATTACGATTTCTTCCCATGCGAACAACACCTTGACCTTGTTCTACACGTAAAAATTGATCGACTTCCGGGTGAATTTCCAAACCTATATCTTCCCCTACCTTCAAACTCATCAATGTCACCTGTAAATGATTACCGGTCCAGAGGGCTGTTCGGAAGGTGTTGTTTCGCTTCGTAACTTCCTCGATATCCACCACAAACGGTTCCGGCCCGTAATCTCTGATGGACGTCTGATTGTTCACTCTTTGTGCCTGATATTGAGGGTTACCATTCGAATCGGTTCCATAAAAAGGCAACGCACGATAAGAATTTATCGGTACATTGACATAATAAGGAGGTGGACAACAATAGGAAACATAGTAATACATGTTCTCATTCCCTTCAAATATTTTCAAAGTATCCTATGCAAAATGCCCAGTTAATGTACTTTACAAAAGGAAAGAGAATGAGCTTCCAGTATGTAATTCGATCAATGTTTTAAAGAATAACTTGCCTTGAAAAACTTTACTTTAATATCCTTGAGAGACGTCTAAACAATTATATTTCATAAATTTCAATCGGTAGGCCATCCGGATCTGCAAAAAATGTAAATCGTTTACCGGTAAGCTCGTCAATTCGGATCGGTTCAACGTCTATGCCTTTGTTTTCCAACTCTGTTTTCCATTCTTCCACCGACACAACGGCAAATGCCAAATGTCTAAGACCGGCTGCTTCCGGATAACTTGGTCGCTTTGGCGGATTTGGAAAAGAAAACAACTCTATTTGACTATTCGCCCCGACAGCTAAATCAAGTTTATATGAGTCCCGTTCTTTCCGATAAGTTTCTTGAATGATTGGAAGACCAAGTATTTTGGTATAAAAATGTTTTGACTTTTCATAGTCGGAACAAATAATCGCTACATGATGAATAAATTCCAGTTTCATACTAATACCTCCGAGTAATTTATACTGTTCAATTATAACAAAGAACCCTTTACCCGAGCGAATTTCCCGGGAAAAGGTGGCTTGTTGCATAAAGAGGCGTCTGCTCATATTTGCCAACACGTTTGCTTTCAAAAACATATCATCCCAAGAATTTTTTCACTCTTGGGATTATGTTGATTAAGTTGGGCGAAATTGGTTAGTTCCATCATCCTTTCACTGAACCGGCCAACAGTCCGCGGACAAAATATTTGCCAAGGAAGATATACACGAGCAATGTCGGTAACGCGGCAATGAGAGCACCGGCCATCTGTACATTCCATTGAACGATTTGGCTGCCGGACAGGTTCTGCAGGGCGACCATGATTGGCTGCTGATCGGACTGGGTAATTGTTGCCGCAAATAAAAATTCATTCCAAATATTCGTAAACTGCCAAATCCCGACTACCACAAATCCGGAAATCGACAGCGGCAAAATCATATAGCGAAAAATCCCTAAAAATCCGGCTCCGTCCATTTTTGCCGATTCAATCATTTCATCGGGAATATTCGCAAAAAAATTGCGGAACATCAATGTCGTAATCGGAATTCCGTAGACAACATGCACGAAAACAAGACCGGTTATTGTATTATACAAACCCATTTCCCGTAAAAATTGAATAAGCGGGATTAAAATACTTTGATAAGGAATAAACATACCAAACAAAATCCCCGTAAATACTATCTCCGAGCCTTTAAACTTCCATTTCGATATTACATAGCCATTCATTGCCCCTAATAGAGCAGATATTATGGTTGCAGGTATAACTAAATAAAAGGAATTCAACAAGTTTGGAGCCAATTTTCCAAATGCCTCGCTGTAACTGGAAAAATCAAGTGCTGACGGCAGTGACCACATGTCTGCTAAGTTTACTTCATCAAGCGGTTTGACACTTGTCACTAGCATGACATAAACCGGGATTAAAAAGAAGAAACTGAATAAAATTAAAACAATATATAAAAGGGGACGGCGAATTTTTGAAATACCCATTACGATTCCCCCTTTCGATTACTCCATAAATACGGAACGATAAAGATGGCAACACTTAACAGCATAATTATCGCAATGGCTGCACCGTTTGCATAATAATTTCCGCGGAACGTTGTTTCAAACATATTAACCCCCGGAACATCGGTAACAAAATTTGCCCCCGGACCGGTCATCGCATATATTAAATCAAAAATTTTCAGCGAGATATGGGCCATCATAATAATGACACTGACCGTAATCGGCTTCAATAATGGGATAATAATTTTTCGATAAAGCTGAAATTCTGTACAGCCATCCATCCTGGCCGCTTCCCGTATATCATCGGGAATCCCTCTTAACCCGGCCAAATACATGGCAAGAGCAAAACCGGTCATTTGCCAAACTGCCGCAATGACTACCGCTATAATGGCAACCGGCAGACCAAATTCAATTTTCCCCCATTCAAATCCGGCTAAAATATTTGTATCTGTGTACCATTTCGGTTCAATCCCAAAATTTTTCAAAAAAAGATTAATGCCGGTCGACGGGTTTAAAATCCATTGCCAAACGACCCCGGTTACAACAAATGATAAAGCCATCGGGAAAAAGAAAATATTGCGAAAGATGGATTCCCCACGAACAAGTTTCTGATCGAGCAAAATCGCCAATCCCATTCCTAAAATGATAACCAAAGCAATAAATAATACGGTAAAGGCAAGTGTATTACGCAAATCAGCTTGGAAGCGAAAATCATTCAATAAATAAAGGTAATTTTTCATTCCGGCAAAAGAAAAATCAGGAACAATCGTATTCCAATTACTGACCGATACATATCCCGTCCAACCAATAAATCCATATACAAAAATAGCAATTAATATAACAGACGGTATTAAGAAAAGAATGGACATCCAGCGATCTGTTGTTAGCTTTTTTCTCTTCTTTACTTGTATAATCGGTTGCTGATTTACATGTACAGTTTTTGCGGGTTCCATATCCACCCCTCCTCTGCATGACTTCTTAACTATGTTTCGGACGATTCGATTTGCATTAAAAACAAAAAACATCCCGTTTTGCCTAAATTTACCGATTATTTTTACAAAGTTCTTTTTAAAATTTATTTATTCTTCCTACCGCATGACTTCTTGATTTTTTTATGCAAAGGTTGCCTCCATAAATATCATTCAAAATATCCTTGAATGGAAAATGGGGGATGATTGCCCCCCATTTTCTTCCGTCCGATCTATTTCAACTCTTGTGCGGCTGTCTCCAGTGCATTAATAAATTGATCAACATCTTTTTGGGTAACAAAAATATTTACAGCTTGGTTCACTCTTGTTAAAAATCCTTCCGGTGCAGCCGAACCGTGGGCCAGACTAGGCGTCAGTTTGCTTGCTTTGAAATCGTCCATCGCAGCTTTACCGTATTCATCATATTTTGATACTTCCGCATCAATACGTGCAGGGATGGAACCTTTTAACGGATTAAATGCATCTTGACCTTCCACCGACCCAAGTACACCTAAAAATTTCTTGACATCGTCCGGATTTTTTACACCTTTAGGTAAACCAAATGTATCGGTAATGACCATAAAATATCCGTCTGTTTCGGGAGTTACCACATAGCCAAAGTCTTCATTTACTTTCAATTTCAAGTCATTAACAAAATACCCTTTTGCCCAGTCTCCCATAATATTCATGGCCGCTTCACCGTTTGCAACTAATTGGGAAGCGTCTTGCCAGTTACGGGAACTATGATCATCATTAATATACCCGATCATTTTAGCGAAAATTTCTGCCGACTTTACAACCCGATCATCTTTAAAGGAGATATCACCTGTCCAAAGTTTTTTATAATCATCCGGACCGAGTTTTGCCAGTAAAATATTTTCAAAAATATGAGTAGCTGTCCATGGCTCTTTATCTCCAAGTGCCAATGGTGTAATTCCTTTATCTTTCAATTGTTCACTAACCGCAAAAAACTCATCGAACGTGGCAGGCGGTTGCAAACCATTTTCTTCAAATATTTTTTTGTTATACCATAAAACATTACTTCTATGGATATTTACCGGTACAGAGTAGATCTTTCCATCCTTACTGACCATATCAATTAAATCTTGCGGGAATTTATCATTCCAGCCTTCACTCTCATATAAATCGTTCAACGGTTCCATTTTCCCCGCTGCAACCCAGCTGGCATTCAATTCTTCCCCACCGTGAACTTGGAAAGTGGAAGGCGGATCATTTCCTTGCATCCGGCTGGCCAATACAGCTTTTGCATTTGTTCCTGCACCACCGGCTACAGCAGCATTTTCAACCTTTATATCCGGATACTCTTCACTAAATAAATCCAATAATGCCAACAAACCGTCCTCTTCACCGGCCCCTGTCCACCAGCTAAAAATTTCTAACTTTGCTGCTTTAGAACTTTCCTTATTGTTTTTCCCATCGCCTGAGCCGGTGCTTTTTTCCGAATTGTTGCAAGCCTCCAGCGCGAACGAAACAACGAGCAAGAAAGCTAACAATATACGAAACTTTTTCATTCTTTCTCCCCCTCTGATCTTTTTGTTACCGCTTCCATTCCAATTATAATAATAAAAAAGAAGTGCCTATCTCCTTTTTTCTGTACGATTTTAACAATTTCTTCATTTTTTTAAGATGGTGTTCCGGAATGCACGTGGTGACATATGAAAATATTTTTTAAACACCCGACTGAAGTAATTCGGATCCCGATATCCGACAGCAAAACTGATTTCCTTAAAGCTTAGCTGATTTTGTAAAAGCAGTTCTTTAGCCTTTTCGAGTCTCAATTCCGTAACATAATCAACAAAGGTTTTTCCCGTTTCTTCTTTAAAAATCTTTGCAAAATACGGGGGACTTAATTCCACTTTTTCCGCCACTTGTTCTAAAGTTAGCAATTCATTGAAATGATTCCGGATATATTGTTTTGCCCGCTCAACATAACCTTGAGACCGGTAAAATTGCTGTACAGATAATGAACATTGATGTAAAAACGACGCCCACTCACTCAAACTTTTGCTATTGTCTATGGAACAATTTTGAGTATCGATTCCTTTTGTATGTAAATTTTGTTTGATTAGTACATACAACGGTTGTAAGTTTTCTTCATCCGTTTGCTTTACATGTTTAATAGCCCGTATCACATCATTTTGTAATAAACAATCGAGTATTTCCTTCAAAATTTCTTGAACAGCGGCCTCTGTATGTGTCGGAAAACCATACCCGCCGCGATTTTGCACCTTCAATTGTCCGAGTGCCAATAATGCTTCGTTAAATGATCTTGGGAAGTCTTGCAGCTGTTCATAGATACCACCAATGCCCATCCATTTTTTCCCGCTTGATGTCAAAAATAACATCCTGACAAAACGAAGCACCTCGGCTTTATCGACTGTGTCTTCACTCATGATAAGCATAATGAAAGGAGCTCTGTTTTTTTCTTGGATAATTGAATACCTATATGTTTCCGTAATTTTTCTGCTAAGTATCTCCCGTTCCTCTTCACGTTCCAAGTCGATAACGAGAAAGAACCCGGCTTTCATTGTCGGAAAATATTCTTGCTTTATCGTCTGCAAATCCTTTGTGATATTTTGGTCCATTATTTGTTGTAAAAAATGTTTTTTGGCAATTTCTGCGGCATACTTTTTCCTCTCCTGGTTCATTTGTTCTTCGGCAATTTCCCGATATACATTTAAAATAGCTTGAATGGTTTCTTCTTTCGTCGCCGGTTTTAAGATATATTCTTTCACTCCTTTTTTCATCGCCTGCTTTGCATAGTCAAACGAGTCATAGGCAGAAATCATGATAAACTTTATATCCGGATGTTTCTCCTTAATCCGTTCAATCGCTTCCAGACCGTCAATACCCGGCATTTTTATATCCATCAACATGATGTTCGGTCTTTTTTCATCGGCCAACTGAATAGCTTGTCTTCCGTTTGCCGCCTCGCCGCAGATTATGGTCTTCCCAAAGTGGTCCTCGATTATTTTACGCATCGCTTTTCTTTCAATCATTTCATCATCCACTAAAGCAATCGATAAATTCATTGTTCATCACCTCTCAATGTCGATTTAGGCAGGTGAAGCTGAATTTTTGTCCCTTTTTCCGGTTCCGATAAAATCTGCACCAAATTATCCATCCCGAAAAACAACTGGAGTCTACGCATGACATTTTCCAACCCGAGTCCCGTCGAATGACCGGTATGTCCTTTCTTTTTATCGCTTCCTGTTAAATGACGATACTTTTGAATGATTGACTCACTCATCCCGACACCATTATCGGCCACTTCAACAATAATACAGGAATCGGCATCACGAACTGATAAACAAATTTCCCCACCTTCTTCTCTCCCTTCAATCCCGTGAATAAAAGCATTTTCTACTAGCGGTTGCAAAATCAGCCGCGGTACACGTGTATCAAGACAGCCCTCATCAATATCGGTATGAAAGGTAATTCGATCAAAAAAGCGGGTTTGCTGGATGTAGAAATAGTCTTTTACCACTTTTACCTCTTCACGTAATGGTACTGATTTCTCCAAATCTCCTAAACTATAGCGGAGAAGGGAAGAAACCGATTCAATCAATCTTGTTGTTTGATCGGCATTTTCTAAAAAAGCCATCCTTGAGATTGTATTCAATGTGTTAAATAAAAAATGCGGATTCACTTGATTTTGTAAATGTTTTAATTCCAGTTCTTTCATGAGTTGTTCCTGCTCTGACTTTTTTTGCATTTCCTGAATTAATTCACGAATATTCCCGCGCATTTGATTAAAAGCTTCCCCTAAAATCTTCATTTCATCATTGGATTGGATTTCAATTGTCTTTCCGTCTAATTTTCCCGCTGAAACTTCCCTGGCCATATTCGTCAGCACCTGGATTGGTTCATTAAGTTCTTTTGAAAACCAAAGAGCGAAAAAGACTGCCAAAAGAACAGATGTTAAAAACAAATAAATAATAAATTGACGAAACGCATCATTTCGCTCATTCAACTGCTGATAAAAAGACTGGTATTCCGTCAATTCCAAATCAATTAAGTCAAGCGTTATTTCTT
>NZ_CCRF01000026.1 GCF_000751775.1 Caldibacillus thermoamylovorans | reverse complement strand
TCCTTTTAAATAGATGGCGGTATTTTGTGCTTCTTCCAAGTGGTCATTATACATATCGATATTATCACGAATCGCAAAACCGATTGTCAGTTCCCCTTCTACAATCAATGTATCAATCACATTTTCATATTTTTTTAATTGATACGGGTCGATTCCATCCATTTTTTTCGTTAATTTAATTTTTTCATTCTCAATCTCTCTACGAATCTTTTGAAAGTCGATAACATCATGTGAATCACGTTCCACAACAAAACGGTTCACTTTTTCAATCAGTTCATTTGTCTTTTGCCAAATGGAATTGAATAAGAGAAAGCGTTCGAAGCTGGAATTATATGTTTTCATCAGTTGATTACTGCTTAAAAAAATGGCGGTTGCAACGATATTAAATAAGATAACAAAGACGAAAAAATAAGTAATCAGTTTACTCCGGATTGACTTCATAACCTGAGAACTCCTTCTACTTGTTATTTTCTTGAATATGTTTCTGCAAAAACTGGTTCAGGTCATTTTTCCGTATGATACTTGTCGGGGTATGCTGAATTTTTTCCGGATGGTTGCCCTTCTTTAATTCAACCAGCATATTTACTGCAGTGTATCCCATTTCATATGGATGTTGAACAACGATGGCATCGATTTCCTCAGCTTCTAAAAGTTGGATAGTTTCAGGCAAGGTATCAAATGTGATGACATACGGATCGGAATATGGCCGCATCGTCCGGATGACTTGCGCAATTCCGACCCCGTCTAATGCACTTGTACCGTAAAAAGCCGTGATATTCGGATTCTCTTTCAATAAGTCATATGTAGCTTGTACCGCGCCGGTTTTTGATATATTCGATTCCTTCATGCCAACGATTTTTATTCTTAATTCATTCTTTACCGCTTCTTTAAAACCCTCCACTCGAAGTTGCTGGTGAATGGCATCATTACGTCCAATAACAATGCCTACCATTTGTTCACCTTTCGTATCTTCAATGAAAGCCTTCCCCGCCATAAAACCGGCCATATAGTTATCTGTACCGACATAGACATCCCTTCTGCTTTCCGGCAGATCCGTATCAATCGTAATAATCGAGGTTCCTTTTTCAACCGCTTTATTGATAAGCGGAGTAAACGCTTCATTGGATAAACCCTGTACCATAATTCCATCCACTTTTCCGGCAATCTCTTTGTCAAAAACTCTCACATGATCATTGAGATTGGCACGTTTTGGCCCGATGTATTCTAAATATACCCCCTGTTTTTCCGCAGCATCCCTCGCCCCTTTTTCAACTTGACGCCAGTATTCATTGTCCTCTTCTTCCGGGATTAGAACGAAATGATAATCATATTTTGGCTCGGTGGTACTCGTCTCTTTTTTTACATAAAAGGTATTTTGACCGTAAAAAAACATTAGAAACGCACTGATTAGAAAAGCTAGAGCAAATATGGAGTAAACCAGTTTCTTTTTCAATCGGTATCACCTCATTGGAAAGATGGAGATTCGCAATTTTTTAAGTATATTTATCTCTGATATTTCTTCAAAAAGATGAATAACTCCTGCAAAAAAATGGTAGGTTGTGTTATCGCTTTTCTCCAACTTGCTTGAAAACATTATGTAAAATGCGGGTTATGTCAATTTTTAGTTGAGGAAATGGTTGTAGCGGTGGTGAATTATGATTGGTAACTCTGCATTTTTTGTTAAGGAAATGAATGCAGATGAATGATGATTGGCTACTCTGCTTTTTTTGTTAAGGAAAAGAATGCAGTGATGAATTATGATTGGCAATTCTTTTTTTAGTTAAGTAAACGAATGCAGTGCGGATGAATGATGTTCGTTAATTCCGCATTTTTTGTTAAGAAAACGAATGCAGCGGAATGAATGATGATTGGCTACTCTGCCGAATGTCAAAGTAATTTTGACAAATACTTTTTGCTTGTGACGAAGGGGAATATTGGCAGAATCATGTATTTTTGAAGGATTTAGTGTGGTGTTAGTAAATTTTTTTGAGGATGGAAAAAATAAAAGAGAGAGCTCAATTTTTTCAACTCTCCCCTTCTTGCTAAAAAATACAGAGCGTTCTATTTGCGACTTACAAACATTTGAGTGGCGGCGTTTTTGCTGGTCAAGTTAAATACTTACTTTTTCATGATGTTTAATAATGGAGTTTACGATATGAATCGAATCCCATTCGCCGGAAGAGAAAAATGTGATCGGATATTTTTTCGGAAATAATAGATCCTTTATTTCTTCCGGCGTGTTCCCTTCCCTATATAGTTTGACAATATTTCCTTCGAGGTCCAACAAATAATCCAATTTTCGCTCCAAAGCTTTCCGCCCGTTTTTCAGGAAGCCGGCGTGATTGCAAAACACTTCCTCAAAATCATAAGTTAAGACTCTTTTTAATGATGCGATAATTTCCAGAATATTTTCCTCCCGAAGAACCACCTTTGTCTTTTCCTGACAATAAAGATCTCCGGTAAAAAGCTGCCCTGTGGCCTCATTTAAAAAAGCAAGATGATCAATGGCATGGCCGGGTGTGTTGATAACCGTCCAAGATGCATTGGCAGATTGAAAAGTTTTCCCAATCGCTTCTGCACGGAACGGTTTTCGCCTTCCCCAAAAAACTTGACGGTACATCGGATAATCTGCCTTTTTCGTACAATAGTTAATCATGAGATCATTCATGAAAATCGGAACCTGAAATTTTTCCTGCAAATAAGCCGCACATCCGGTATGATCCTCATGAAAATGGGTAATTACTACTTTTTCTATATCAAGCTGTTGGAAAAATGGCGTGAAAAACCGTTGCAACGACTGGGCCCCCGTATCAATTAACACACCATCAATGAAAAAGCAATGAACATTTAATTTAACACCTCGAAACGCAACCGTCCCATTCCCCATTCTTACCCCATTCACTGTCTGTTCCTCAAATTTCTTTTTAAACAACATAGACCCACATCCCGAATTTGATTATTTTTAATTGTATCATAAGGTGAATGACTATTCACTCGTTTTTCTGTGCAACTTGGGATGTTGTCCGATAATCCAATTTTGGTGCATGATTATATATGGTCATGATTTGCTACGGGATTTGGTTTGTCGGCAAAAAAGGGGTGGCTTGGCTAAAAATGGTGACGACAATTGGTCTTACTGATTTATTGGTTTTCGTAGGTGCGATACTCACGTTTTAATAGAAAATATACATCCCCAATTATTGAAATTCATTAATATATCGTGTACGATTAAAATGCATACGATTTATTTATGAGACTACTGAATACGTTCACTTACATAATATACACGGCGAACTACATGAAAAACCTAGTTTGACGAGGAATCTTATAGATATTACTGGAATTTTTTAGTGGTCTCTTTATTACGATGTGTTATTAACTTTCAATTTTGTTAGGGGGCATAAAATGAAAACGGTCTATGATTATACTGTTAAAAAAACGAATGGTGACGAACAATCGCTCAAGAACTTTGAAGGAAAAGTTTTACTGATTGTCAACACTGCAAGCAAATGTGGGTTAACGCCTCAATTCAAAGACCTCCAAGAACTTTATAACAAATATAAAGATCAAGGTTTTGAAATTTTAGGGTTTCCGTGCAGCCAATTTAACAACCAAGAATTTGATAATATTGAGGAAACAACCCAATTTTGTCAGGTAAATTATGGTGTGACCTTTCCAATGTTCGCAAAAATCGATGTAAATGGAGAAAACGCAGATCCACTATTTACTTATCTGAAAGAACAAAAAGGTGGCGTTCTTTCTAAAGATATTAAATGGAACTTCACGAAATTTCTTGTCAATAGAAACGGACAAGTGGTAGAGCGCTATGCACCTACAACAACCCCTAGTAAAATCGAAAAAGATATCATTCAACAATTGTCATTACAAGAAACTCATCATAAACCTTTTCATGAATAATCAGGCGGTTTGCCGACATACAAATTTGTCCTTGATGAGTAAATCTACTAAAAACAGCGGCACTAACAGCTAAATCAATATCGGCATCATCCAATACAACAAGTGCACTGTTACCGCCAAGTTCCAAATGAACTTCCTTTAAGTTTCTTCCTGCGACTTCACCAATATGCCTGCCCACTTGGGACGAACCGGTAAAGGAAATTGCACGTGGAACAGGATGCTCAACAAAAGTATCCCCTATTTCCGAAATCTCTGTTGTCACTACATTTAATAAACCTTTTGGAAGGCCGGCTTCTTCATATATTTTTGCGATCATCGTCCCTCCGGTAATCGGTGTATGCTCATGTGGCTTTAAGACAACCCCGTTTCCTGTGGCTAATGCAGGAGATACTGATTTCATTGATAAAAAAAACGGGAAATTAAATGGGCTGATGACACCGACAACAACAACAGGAACCCTATACACACGGTTTTCTTTTCCATCAATTGGAGACGGTAAAATCGTTCCATTCATACGCATCGGAAAAGTAGATGCCTCTTTAATCATATTTTTGACAAGATCAATTTCAAACTCTGCTTTTAATCTTGTCCCGCCAATTTCATCAATTATAATGTCTACAATTGCCTCATGATTTTCTTCTATAATAAGCAACAGCTCTTTCAAAAACTCCTCGTTTAACAACAGGATTGGTTTTTTCCCATTGTTTCTGTGCAGTTTGTGCCGATATATATGCAGCATTTAAATCATCTATATTTGCAGCTCTGTACATTGCAAGAATTTCCCCGTTATATGGGTTTTTATTTTCCATCACAAGACTACTATTCCCATCTCTCCATTCTCCATTTATATATTGACCAGATAATTTTCGAAAGTTGATCATTTTTATTCCTCCATCATTGATTCAGTTCAATATTTTCCTTGGCTAGTTTGGCTAAATTTTGTAAGTTTGTGTTAATTTCCTCCATTGTTGCAGTCAATTCTTCAATTGCTGCAGACTGGGAATCTGATTCTGTGCTTGCTTTTTGAACATTTTGATTAAGTGTATTAATTACATTCTTTATTTGATTGGTAATCGATTGTATTTCATTAACTTGGTTTTTTGAATTGGTAGCCATTTTACGAATTTCATCGGCTACTACTGAAAAGCCCCTTCCATGTTCACCAGCTCGTGCGGATTCGATTGCTGCATTTAATCCGAGCAAATTACTTTGATCAGCAATTTCTTTAACAACATTAGATACCATTTCAATAAGATTGACACTATTATTTACTTCATTTGCCTTATCAGAAATAAAATTCATGTTGTCAGCAAGTTGAGTAATCGAGACAGCCATTTCTTGAATGGTATTTGTTACCTCATTAAAAACGCCGGAGAGATTGGAAGCAACTTCAGATAACTTATTGGCTTTCTCAACATTTAAACCAACTCCCACGCCACCAATCACATGCCTGTTTTCATTATGGATAGGAACCGCACGAGCAATCAGATTTACACCAAATAATTCAGCAGGTACTACCATCGCTTGGTTTTTGTTTTCCCGGATTGCCTTCGTGATAATATCTCCTTCAACAAGGGAATCCCCCGGTGTCACATTAAGGGAAAATGTTTTTGCATGAAAATTTTGGATTAATTTTTCCGTATCATAAATTCCAATTGTAATATCTTCATTTACCAACATTTGGAAGTACGGGGCTACTTCAACAAACGCTTTAAGTAGGGGATGATATTCTCTATCTTGAGAATAATCTTGGTTCATTTTTTCATTTACTCCTTTCAGCTCTTGGATAGCTAGTACAATCCATAAATTTATATCGGCAAAAAGGGAATGTTTTTATGTAAACTTTAGTAATTAATTAAAATGACCTAAATTATCCGATTAATTATTCGTAATTGCGATTCACTCCAAGACTTCTGAAGTTTACGTGTGTGGTTATAAAATTAAGGGATATTTATAATTAATTTTGTATAATTACGTTCCTTATTTTAAATCTCAAAAAAATCTATTTGTCTTTTCGTTTCCTGGGAATTTGTTGTGAACTCCGGGTCTGTCAGTTCTGCTTGTGAATCTTTGGGGCCATCCACATCAAAAATAATCATATTTCGCTCTTTTGGATAATACATTTAAGTAATGATAAGGTAAAACTTCCAGCTGTGGAGGGGTCTTCATCCCCACTTTACTGACACTTGATCTTCCTAACTTACATCTTTGACTTTCCTTAAGCGGACAGGAGGAAGATTTAGTGACTGTTTGTACGGGATAAAGTAGAACTAACCAATCGGACGCATGCAGGCAGACCGTCCCCCACCTATCTTCTTTGTAAACTCGGGTATCTTGAGGTGGGGGTCTTGACTCGCCGTTAAGACGAGAGAAAATAACCGGAAGTTTGGGGTGAGGAATTATCGCGAAAAAACCACGGATGTTACAACGGGGAGATACGATTGGACTTGTTACACTGGGTAGTCCAATCCTTAACCAAACAACGATTAACATTGGTATACAAACACTAAGAAATCTCGGTTTTCATGTTGTTTTGGGCAGACATGTCTTCTCATATGACGGAATTGTTGCAGCACCTGCTGATCAAAGGGCAGCAGATCTTATGGATATGTTTACCAACCCAAGTATAAACATGATACTGGCAACTCGTGGAGGGACCGGGATTCAGTCGATTTTCCCTTATTTAGATTTTGGCGTGATCAGTAGGAATCCAAAAATTATTTCCGGTTATAGTGATATGACCGTATTATTAAATATTATCTATCAATTTAGCAATTTACTTACATTTCATAGTTTGATGGTCGGTGATTTTCGACCAAATACGCCTGCTTACAATTTCGATCAGTTTTTTGAAGCCACATCGACAATAACTTCTCCAAGAATCATTGAAAATCCGCCCAACATCGCTTTAAGGAGTTTAGTTCCCGGAAATGTAACAGGACCAATTATAGGTGGGAATTTAACTTCATTAGTGAATACACTCGGTACCCCGTACGAAATTGACACAAGAGGGAAAATATTGGTAATAGAAGAAACTGATGCTCCATCTAATACCATCTACCGTTATTTACTTCAGTTACTTATGTCGGGTAAGTTCGATGATTGTCTTGGCATTGTCATCGGTCAATGTACCAATTGCCTCGTTTCTTACGGGACAACGTTTGATGATTTAATCAACGCATTATTAGTTCCATTAGGAAAGCCGATGATTGCAAATCTTGCTACAGGTCACGGTTATTATAAGACAACTATTCCAATCGGTGCCACTGTTCGTCTCAATGCAACCGAACCCTCACTAACTGTCCTTGAAGCAACTGTTCAGCTGGAAAATCCGAACGTTTAAGAAATGATGTATGCGCCTGAGGTACGTCATTTCTTTTTATTGATGACTTATGAAAATACTTTAAAATGGAAATGGTACTTTTGCTATTTTATCTCTTCAAACATCATTGGTACCCCATCTGATCGATTAAAATAAACAAAATAAATTACTAAGAAATTTAGCCAAGGAGTCAGGGAATTACCTTAGATTTGATCATGTCATGAAAAATTAGACCCTTAGTGAACCCCGGAAGCCCCTGGAAGCATAGTAGGAATCTGCTCCATTATGGTACACAAAGACTGTACCATAGCGGCGATCACAAAAGATGGCGCCACCTAGTTTTCTTATATTCTCAGGAGTTTTCACCCAACTGGATGTTTTCGTATCGAAATGGCCAAGTTTCTGCAGTTCCCGGTATTGTTCTTCCGATAAAATTTCAATTCCCATATCACGAGCCATATCAATCGCATTGTTTTGTGGTTTATGTTTTTTCCGAGACTCCAACGCTTCACGGTCATAGCAAACACTTCTGCGACCTTTAGGACTTTCTGGTGAACAATCATAAAAAATAAATTCTCCAGTCTCTTTGTCGAAACCAACAACATCAGGTTCACCTCCAGTTCTTTCCATCTCATATAGCGACCATAATTTTTCAGTATTCGTTTCTAGCTTGGCTTGTACTTTCTCCCACTCAAGTCCGTTATGGCGATTCATGTTTTTCTCAAATCGGGTCTTCAATATTTCTAGTAGTTTTTCCTGTTGTTCCGGTGACAACTGGCTTTTTCCTTTTTTCATACTAAAACCTCTCCCCTTCATTTGATTCGTACAAGTTTTTAATTTTACTAAAGGCTCTTAAAAATATTTTTCAATATAGAGTTGCCTAATCGAAAAAATTCCCTTTAAAGGCGTTTGAAGATTCCGCCCTTTTAAAAAACATTGATCCAAAATATCGAACTTTTCCAGCCATTAAATATTTATTGCCCTTACTTAAAGAACGTTTGTTTGTGTTTTGATTATAACAAGTTTTTTAAAAATTGCAACTACTAAAGCAAAAAAATAAAGGCATTTTTCCTTTCGTTAAAATAAGGAGCGAACTGTCTTAAATCATAGATAAGGCCCCCGTGTTCCATATTTACTCAAGAAAAGCAGCAAGATTGGCGAGTGTGGAACTCATCCCGGCCTCATGGTCTTCCTGCCTAATACCTACTGGTACGTTCTCGGAGACAATCGTAACTTTGGTGCCCCCCGGAACTTCATCCAGATTCCAAGTCATAGTCATGGCTCCAGCAAAAGCAGGATCCTCAGATTCAAAAACGATCCGTTGCACAATCCGCTTGCCCGGAACAAGTTCGAGAAATTCACCCTGCCTAACGTCCGTGTTGTCAGAGGTTTTGCCTGTCTGATGATCCGAATCCAGGTAGGTAAGCGTCATCCGATAAATGCCGCCTTCCCTTGCGTCGAACGTATCTATTCTGCCTTCCATCCCTGTTGGTGGAAGCCATGCAACGAGCTTCTTCAGATCCATAAATGCCCGGTAGACTGCGTGCGGTGGTGCCATAATGATTCTCGATACGGTGTCCGTTCTTTTCGACCTGTCATTCATCTTAATCACTTCTCCTGTTTTTCTTATTGTCACAAAAATAACGAGATTCCAAAGCAACTTCACCTTTTTCCTTCGTTTGGCAGTACAATTGTTACATCGTTATCCGTTGTCACTTGGAAAAGATTTCATTTATTCTTGAACCATACCTCATTTTATGACAAAATTCCTCACTCCATAATATGGTTTTGAATAGCATACACATATACTTTTACAGCCATATAATTCACTTAATGATTAGCACCCAAAAAGGTTTAATAAAAATATTTGCACCAAATATAGTATTATTGTTCTTTATCAAGACACAATATATTGTTATTTGAGCGTGATGTTCTTGGAAAATGGGCTTTTTGGGTGGTAACCATCATTTTGTTTCAAATTCATATTTAGTCAAGACTAAAAATTTGACTAACAATCAAGAAGCTCAATTATCTCAAAAACTTCGTGATACAGATAAAGTCCAGAATACTTCTTTTATTAGTACACAAGTTGAAAAGCAAGATTCTCTATCAAGAAGTCTACAACCAGTCGTATTAATATTCATTGTCTTATCCGGAACTTTAGCTTTTGTTGTCCTATATAATCTAACGAATATCAATATATCCGAACGCGAACGTGAATTAGCCACTATTAAAGTTCTTGGATTCTTTGATAATGAAGTAACCATGTATATTGTTCGAGAAAATGTTATCTTTACTATCTTTGGGATATTAGTTGGCTTTGGAATCGGAAAAATGTTGACATGGTTCATTATAACGATGGCATCATCTGATTTAGTTACGTTTCCGCTAATCATTCCATGGGAAAGTTATCTTATTTCAGCTGCAATGACTACTGTCTTTTCGGCGATTGTTATGGTAGTTACTCATTTAAAGTTGAAACACATCAACATGATTGAGGCGCTGAAGTCAAATGAGTAAAATACATATTTGATTTTGCTGAAAATTTTGATAATTGAAAGCCCCAAGGCATTAATGAAAAAAACCTTGTGAGACCGAGTCTATTGGCGACTCCGCGATACGCAGTTTTAAAAGGACGCCTGAACCGGTCTCCCCATAGTGAAAATAATAACTTCTAAGTTCACTTGTTATATTTTTTATAAATACATCACCCAAAGTGTGGGGCACCGGCAACTCGACTTTTCGAATGATTTTCCTACCTATGTAATGAGTAACGATAAAAAGAGCACCGGCAACTAGCGGTTATTTGAATCCGGTCTTTTAATTAAAATAAACAAGGTTGTAATTAGAAGTAAATTAACAACTAAGACGATTATACTTCCTTCAATTTTGAAGCTGCCACCTGATATGAATGAATTCCCTTGAAACGTACTGTTTAATAGATGTGGATAATCACTAGCCAAGGAAACACCGCCAAAGATAATCGCCCCAATCGTATTCCAAATAAAATGAGCAATGATTGGTGCCACGATTGTACCTGTGTATTCTAAGAGCAATGTTACAAATACACTCATTGAAACGACATTAAGCACGGGGATAATACCTGCTTCAAATGCTCCACCATGCATCGCAGCAAATAGAATAGTAGTTAAAACGGTTGCCACAATTACATTATAATTTTGCTTCCATAATTGATATAGATAACCTCTCACCAACAATTCTTGCATTACAACATTCAACAGTGACGCCACAATCCAAAGCCATATGTAATCAATATTGTTTTGATCTTGTATATTCATTGTTTTTGTTAGGAAAAGGACAGCGACTACACTCCCCAACCATAAGACACCTATTAAAACACCTATTATAGAATTTTTAAAGAATCTTGAAGCTACGGGGATTTTAATTTTACCCTTTTCAATTAACGAAATAAAAATAACAGAAAATAAAATCAGTATAGCAAATGGCGCAAATTCCCACCATAATCGCATATATGCCTGATTATTCGTTAGTATATCGGGCGTAAAAGAAATGAAAATTACCCATCCAAGAAAAAAGATCACTGTTTTTAAAATCGTACTTACCAACTTTTTCATTACTACCTCCGATGACTGTGTATTTTATTAAGCGAGACTTATTATCCCTATTATACCACCTCAAAGGCATTTGCGTATTTTTCAATTTAACATGGCAATAACCTATTGACAGCCGTCCTATTAAGTGATACTATATACCGGTACTAGGTAATACTTCATACCAGTCATACAAAGTAGTAATGAGGTGATTGTGCTGGAAAACTTAACGGAAATGCTTAAAGGCGTGCTTGAAGGTTGTGTCCTTGAAATTATCAGCCGCGGAGAAACCTATGGCTACGAAATTACAAGACGGCTGAATGCTCTCGGCTTCACTGATGTTGTGGAAGGAACGGTATACACCATCCTCATCCGGCTTGAAAAAAACAAGTTGGTAGAGATCACCAAAAGGCCTTCCGATATGGGACCGCCACGAAAGTTTTTCACGCTCAACGACGCAGGACGTGAAGAGCTGCGGAAGTTCTGGGAAAAATGGGCGTTTGTATCATCAAAAATTAACGAGCTGAAGGAGGAAAAATAATGAATTTTTGGGAGAAAATTACCGGTAGCGACATGACGAGGGAATTTAAAATTTTTGAAAAGAGAGTCAAGAAGCTACCGGCTGATTATCAAGCGGCATAGGTAGAGATTAATGCCAATCTTTGGGCGTACACGGATTTCACCGGTCGCAACCTTATGCCAATTCTCGACCGTGTGCTTGGCCTGTTTGAGGAAACGGCGGCGGACGGTCAGCGTGTTCAAGAGGTTTTGGGTGACGATATCAGAGGCTTCTGTTCAGCGCTTGCCGGAGAAGAGGGGGCAAAGTCCATTCGTGACAAGTGGCGCGAACAACTCAACAATAATATCGCAAAAAAATTAGGTAAGTAGGAGGATAACATGAGCATACGAGATATCATTGAAGGAAAAAACGAGTGGCGAGCTCACGTGGCGCGTGTCAAGGCCCTTCCGCAAGATTATCAGATTGTTTATAAGGAGATTCAAAAATATCTCTTTAAGGTCGGCCCTGTTGAGCTAACTGAGATGACGGGTCTGCTCTCGGGAATTGTCGATCTGTTTGAAGAAGGTGCTGCCTCGGGGAAAAGCGTACTTGAAATGACGGGAAATGACGTAGCGGCTTTCTGCGACGAATTAATCAAAGATTCAAAAACCTACGCCAACATCTATCAAGAGTCAGTTGACCAAGACGTTCACAAGGCTATGAAAAAGGTGACGGATAAGAAATGAAAATTCCTTATCTTAAAATGGTGATGAGATTCGGGCTCGTCGTCAAAAAATGGAGTTTCTCGCCTCAAAATGGTGACGAGATCAGGGCTCGTCACCAAAATAGAGCATTTTTCACTTCAAAACGGTGACGAGATCAGGTTTCGTCGTCAAAAAATGGTGTTTCTCGCCTCAAAATGGTGACGAGATCGGGTCTCGTCGCCAAAAAATCAAGTTCCCCGCCTCAAAATGGCGACGAGATCAGGGCTCGTCACCAAAATAGAGCATTTTTCACTTCAAAACGGTGACGAGATCAGGTTTCGTCGTCAAAAAATGGTGTTTCTCGCCTCAAAACGGCGACGAGATCGGGTTTCGTCGCCAAAAAATGGTGTTTCTCGCCTCAAAATGGTGACGAGAACAGGGCTCGTCGTCAAAAATAAGTGTTTCCCACCTCAAATTGGTGACGAGATTCAGGCTCGTCGCCAAAACAGAGCATTTTTCAATTCAAAACGGTGACGAGATCGGGCTTCGTCGTCAAAAAATCAAGTTCCCCGCCTCAAAATGGCGACGAGATTCAGGCTCGTCATCAAAAAATGGTGTTTCTTGCCTCAAAATGGTGACGAGATCGGGTCTCGTCGCCAAAAAATGGTGTTTCTCGCCTCAAAATGGTGACGAGAACAGGGCTCGTCGCCAAAAAATCAAGTTTTCCACTTCAAAAGGGCGACGAGATTGGGTCTCGTCGTCAAATTTTGCATTTCTCACCCCAAAATGGCGACGAGATCGGGTTTCGTCGCCAAAATAGAGCATTTTTCACTTCAAAACGGTGACGAGATCGGGTTTCGTCGCCAAAAAACCCTGTTTTCCACCCCAAATTGGCGACGAGACTAGTTCCCTATTAGCTCACCACCTTTTTAAATAATTTCGTTGTACCAAAAGCAATGGCTAAAGCGAGTAGAGATATAATTAGCGACGGAAAAATATTTATACTGTCAAACTCAACTTGAGAGGGTAATACAGTATCATTTTTCAAGGACATACTCGGTGTATAAAACATTGTCAATAACAATCCAGACAATATTTCCAAGTACGACATAACCTATACAAAAACTCCCTACAAACAATATGTATTTTTCACATAACACATTCTTTCTTAATAAGTGTGTTTCCTGATTAGCTTTGTGAATTTTGTTCATAAAACCATTTCTTTAACCAATTTTATTAAAAGCCACCAACAAACTCAAACACTAACAGCACTATTTATCAGCCATTAACAGCTTTGATGTCTATTGATATTCAGACAAATATTCGAAAACCTCTTTTGGTATCTTGAAACTGAACTTTACGTCATCCAAGTTAAAATCAAGATAAGGCTTGTTATACGTTGTAATACTTGCAACGTGCTTCAACTCTTTTTTGTCCTTACTTGATTCGCCAAATTTAATTGTTTTTTGTTGATGAGCTTTTTGCGATGTACT
>NZ_CCRF01000025.1 GCF_000751775.1 Caldibacillus thermoamylovorans | reverse complement strand
TCTGATACAAGTCAAATTGTTTCCCTTTGATTGCATCAGAAGGAACATCCTTCATTTCCCATTTGTCAATTTTCAGTGCATTAACAAAGTCTTCTACCTCTTGTTTATCTGAAATTGTTAAAATAGGATTTTCTTCCGGTGATATAACTTCAATTTTTTGCACGTTTTCTAAACTGTCAGCCCAATTTTCGGAATCAGACTTATTAATTTTCGAATTACAGCCAACGAAAAAAATCAATACACAAATGGCAATCAAAAATAACATGAAATTCTTTTTTATAGTATAAGAAAGTATAAAAATACAGGTAAATAACTCGGGATCAGTTTTATTGTCTAGCTCCGAGCGCCAGCGACTGAGAAACTAGCTCCCCTTTAATGTGCTCCTGCGCCATAGCCTATTCGAGGAAGCGGATGTTCAGCTCGTCGCAAAGCTTCATGAAGTACATCAAGGAAGATTACTCATGAAGTTCGCTCAAGTAGCAGCTTCACTACGATAAGTCAACATCGGCTCGTCCCTCGCCGTGTTTCCTTTTCCTTAGAAAAAGCTACTCGCTTTTTCTTCGTGCGATGCCTATTCAAGGAAGTAAATCTGTTCTCATTGCGGGGAGGTCGGGCCACAGGACGTGGTCAGACATGCGTTGCAACAGGACGTTGCCGCTTTTAGCCGGCCAGTTTGTACGTCGCTAAGCGGGCGCTCTGCGCTTTTCTTATCATAATTACCCTCAAAAAACTCTTTATTTAATATACGATTCACTGCTTGATAGGGTTTCATCTTTTTTAGCAATCTCCCTTGTTACTCATGTGGATCGAATGGACAGCTACTCTTAACCCTGCTCTTGTCCGGTAAGTAATTTCTTACATTTTTTCCAATGCACCCCAACTGTCCCTCAGTCCCTTTTCTCTCCATTAGTATTTAGTCTTCAACAAGTTATACAGTTCCTCTCTCTATTAGTTTGACGATGATTTCCTTACTGGATATTTCTTCATCTATTGCTTGGAGAAAGAGGTTTTTCCCCATTTCCATTAACGGAATTTCAATGGTGGTTATGTTCATCATTTCGGCAATCGGTTCATTATTAAAGCCGATAATTGCTAAATCATCCGGGATCGATATTTTCCTTTTTTGACAACTGATGACAATTCCCGCAGCAACCTGATCGCTGGTTACCAACAATGCTGTCGGAGGATCCATCATCGTGGTTAATTTTTCAATAACTTTTTCTCCATCCCCAAAATATATACATTGATCAATGATATATTCCGGGCGATATGGCAAATGATATTTTTCATGAAACTCTCGATAGGCAAGTTCTCTCATATGACTATTTGTCCCTGATGTTCGACCGATGCAATAACCAATTTTTCGATGACCTTTTTCGTGCAAAAATGCTAATGCTTTATGAAAAACGGTATAATGATTGACAAAGGTTGTTGAAAATTTCCTGCTTTTTATATCCTCACATAAAACAATTGGACCAAATTGCAAATGATCTTCAATGATTGACAAATCGGTTGCTCTGGAACAAATAATTAGCGCATCAATCTGTTTTTGCTTTAACATTTGCAGGGCTTCTATTTCCCTTTCCTCCCGATAGTCCGTTTGAAATAAGACGATCTTATAATTTTTTTTGATTGCCTGATTTGTTATTCCTTTTAGCACTAAAGAGAAATAAGGATGATCAAAATATGGGAGAACAACACCAATTAAGTTTGTTTTCCCTTTAATCAAATGAACGGCATTTATATTTTTTTGATAATTTGTCATTCGAATCGCATGGATTACAGCTTTTCTTTTTGCTTCACTAACATAAGGATGATTATTTAACACTCGGGATACAGTTGTGACTGACACCCCGGCCATTTTTGCCACATCTTTAATATTTGTCATTTCACCAGTCACCTTGTAAAAATTTTTCAATAAAGAAAAAGATTATTATTAGTCTCATTTTACGTTATGAAATGGGTTTCATGTCAATTTTTGCCTGATTTGATTTTCTTTGAATATTTTTTCTTGCTCTGAAATGGATTTCATAAAATAAACTATTGTCAAAGGGGAATCTAACCTCTTACGACAAAAGTTGAGCTATCGGCGTAACGGTTCGTCCGGCGTAACGATAAATTCAACTTTTGTCTCCAAGTAATATTAACATAATGATGTATAATGTTTTGTGCTATGATAAAATATCGTTAAGGAAAAGTTGAAAGGGATGATTGTATGGCCATTCCGAGCGAAAAAAAGAAATATTCATATGCCGATTATTTAACGTGGAATGAAGGTGAACGGATTGAATTAATTGATGGGGAAATTTTCAATATGTCTCCTGCTCCTTCACGCAGGCATCAACAGGTACTCAGAGAGTTAGCTACAGCTTTTTCAGTTTTCCTGAGAGGAAAGGAATGTGAAGTATTTTTCGCTCCTTTCGACGTCCGACTTTTGGCGGATAACAAACGAGACGATGAGATCAATAATGTTGTTCAACCCGATTTATCCATTGTTTGCAATAAGGAAAAACTGGATGACAAGGGGTGTAAAGGTGCTCCGGATATGATAATCGAAATCCTCTCACCTTCATCTGTTAAGTTAGACCGTTGGGAGAAATATCAACTTTACGAAAAAGCGGATGTAAACGAATACTGGCTTGTTGACCCGGTTAACAATTCTGTAGAAGTATATCTTTTAATTGATAACCAATACAAATTTCAGGGAGTCTATACAAAAGAGGATACCGTTTCTGTTCATCTTTTTCCCGATTTTAAATTAGACCTAAATCAAGTGTTTGAATAGATAAGTTCAATATTACGATATTAATATTTGCAAACCTCTCATTATGGATAAGCTCCCTTATATGATTGGGCCGATGAATCTGAACCTTCACCTTTACCCAAACGAAATGAAGGTAGGAAAGTGATTATATGTTCTTTTTAGCTCTCGAAAGGTCATGACTTTGTTTCCTACAATTATTTCTGTATCAAGCGGGCAATAATCAAGTTCGAGCGGTGCTTTTCGAAATGTTCTTTTAAATAAATTGATTGCATCTTGCTCATTTGCCGCAAAAATATAAACAACGCCACCACCATCCACCTTCAGTTCAAAGACGTAAATTTTTCGGAAACCGAGCAGGTTTTTTCGAATCAATTCCGCCACTTTATCTTGGTCTGCCTGATTGAAATCGAGCTTTGAAACATCGTCTTCCAGTGAAATTTTATTTTCCGAGAGTAGGTGCTGAATGTAGTAGACGAGAATATGTTCTTCATAATAAAGACAATCCATATAAAATTCTTTCAGTGTCATTCATTATCACCTCATCACTTTTATTCGTTGGATTAAGTTCTGCCCGCTGTTGGTCCGAGGGTGGGGCGAGGGGGAGATTGGTCATGTCCCCGAAGAATGGGCTCAGGTTAGTCGAGGATTCGCCCCCATGACCGAACTGGGCTGTGGGACCTTGTCACCTTGACCTTGTCCGGCCTCACTATAAGACGAGAAAACCGTCCCCTAGCCTCACCTTGACTCGATTTTGCCGGTGTGTTCGTTGTATTTTACGATTACGGTTCCGACCGGGCCGTTGCGGTTTTTGGCAATGATAAGTTCGAGCGAGTTATCGGTAATCTCTCTGTCATAATACTTCTCCCTGTACAGGAAAATGATTACATCAGCATCCTGTTCAATGCTTCCTGACTCCCTGATATCAGACATAAGCGGTCGTTTATTGCTTCTCGTTTCCACGCTCCTGTTCAGTTGGGCTAAACAAATGACCGGTATATGAAAATCCTTTGCCATTTTCTTTAAACCTTGTGAGATTTCTGATACTTGCTGATGCGTATTGCCAAAGTACGGGTTAATCGGCCGAATCAGTGTTAAATAGTCGATAAAGACAACCGGTTTCCGATCCGGATATTCATACATCAATTTTCTGATTTGTGCCCTCATTTCAGGAATCGTTTGTCCAGATTCATCAAATATAATCATGTTCGTTTCATCAAGATTTGCGATAATGGTCGTCCATTTTTCTTTTTGCTTCGGTTTTAAAAACTTATAAGGATTCCGCATTTTAACTCGATTAATATTTCCGGTAGAGGCTACCAATCTGGAAATAATCAGTTTTTCAGGCATCTCCAATGAAAAAAGAATCGGTAAATACCCGGCCCAACCTGTTTCTTTTGCAAAATGAAGCATCACGTCGGTTTTCCCCATGGAAGGTCGGGCAGCTAGAATCGTGACTTCTCCTTCTTGAAAACCCCCTGTTATGTCATCCAATGCTTGTATACCGGTCGTTATTCCTGTCGTATCTTCTTTTTCCTCCCAAGGTGCTTCGTAAATCGCTGCTAATCCTTCAGAGATGGTCGTGCCATTTTTCAGTTTTAGGTTTTCAATTTTTTCCAACTCGTCTATAACTCTGGCACTCTCCCATTTTTCAAAGGTTGCCTTGGTCAAAATCATTTGCGTTTGCTGTTCCTTCCATGCGTCCAAAATTAATTCTTCTACCTCATCAAATTTTTCAAGATCACAAAAGGCATTGAGCTCGTTTAAGTAACTGATACCGCCATAGATTTCTAAGTCCGGAAGCATGGATAAGGCGATTAAGTTAAAATACTTGCCAGCGGAATGAAGCTCCACCATTTTTGAATACAATTGTTTGTGACGTAAATCTTCAAGATGATCTGGCCGAATAACCGTGTCATTAATTAAAGGATTTTCCTGCATCAAACAACCTAGAAACACTTTCTCATGCATCATAATCCACTCACCTCCAAAGGGGCAGGTCCCTTGTCCCATTTTTAGTCGATGTTGTTAAGGTAGGCTGCGGGACCTGTCTATCTATTCGTCTTCCCCGGCATCCATGTCGAGGATAAAGTTTCTTGGAATATCCCGTTCCATTCGGGGTTTTTGTTTTGCACTCTTTTTGTTCAAACGTTCTCGATATTCCTTTTGTGCGGCACGAACCTCATTGATGGTTTGATAGCCTTTATCAAACCACCGGCGAAGAATTCCTTCCACGTAACTCCAATTTTTATTCCCGCTTTCGACAGCTATTTTCATCGCTTCTAAAACAAGTTCTTGGGACAAATCCTCACACCACGCTTGTATTTTTTCAAAAAGATACCCACTGATGGTTCCAAACCCGTTTTGTTCGAAAAATGTAAATGGGTTTTGTTCTTCTGCGCGCGCATGCGTAACTATTACTACGCTTTTTTTCTCTGGGGTAGTCTCTGAAGTAGTCTCTGGTATTGCTTTGGTTATGTTTGTTCGTGCTAGTGCCAAGCTTGCACCCACGTACTGACCAGCTTGCTCACCCGATGTGGTCAAGTTGAATTTATTTTGATACGTGTGATTAGTCAAGTTTGCATCTATGTATTGACCCACTTGCTCACCCGATGTGGTCAAGTTGGAATTATTTTGGTCGTTGTGTTTGGTCAATTTGGTCACCGTTTGGTCAGTGTGATTGGTTAAATTGGTGCCAGTTTGATTTGTCGGATTGCCTAAGTTAGCACCATTTTGGTTCGTGGGCTTGCTTAAGTTGGTATCTGATTGGTTTGTCCGTTTGCTTAAGTTGATATCCGATTGGTTCGTCGATTTGCTTACATTTGCATTCGTTTGTTCATCCTTGCCTATA
>NZ_CCRF01000024.1 GCF_000751775.1 Caldibacillus thermoamylovorans | reverse complement strand
CTTTTCTAGGCGAATGTTTACTTATTTTTATCGTTTGTTTGATCGCTTCCAAGAAAATATTTATTCCATTGCCATTTTGACCGATTTGTCTAAATCAAACAATCCGCAGCCGTTCCAATATTCCTTTTACGGCACTGAGCTTATGTATCGCTTCAATACTTATAAGTTTAATGAAGAGGATATTCCTTCTTTGAAAAAATCTACGAACCCTTTCGCCATTGCAGTATTGGCAGGCATTTACCTACATCAAACGGAGAAGAACTATCATAAACGATATGAAGTAAAGAAAAAATTGTTAAAAGACTTTATCTTAACCAACCCAAATCTTAAATCTATTTATGCGGAAGCTCTTTTCTACTTCATTGACTATTTACTGTATCTTCCTCATGAGTTGACAAAACAATTAACGAAAGACTTATCGATTAACATTGAAAAGGAGGCAAAACATATGCTGTATTCTGAAAAAATTAAAGAAGCACCTACACTTGCTGAATATTTTAAAACTGTGAGGGAAGAAGGATTTGAAAAAGGAATTGAAAAAGGATTGGAAATGGGAATTGAAAAGGGAATCGAAAAAGGAATTGAAAAAGGGATTGAAAAAGGGATTGAAAAAGGAAAAATGGAAGAAAAAAGGAATTTAGCTGCTGAGCTGTTACGGGAAGGTTTTTCAGTTGAAAAAGTGGCAAAAATGGTGAAGCTGAGCCTTGATGAAGTGAAAGAGATAGAGGCAAGCATTCATTTTAACCGACCCGAATCTTAAATCTGATTATACGGACAGTGCCTTCCTAGAGAGTTGACAAAACAATTAACGAAAGACTTATCGATTAACATTGAAAAGGAGGCAAAACATATGCTGTATTCTGAAAAAATTAAAGAAGCACCTACACTTGCTGAATATTTTAAAACTGTGAGGGAAGAAGGATTTGAAAAAGGAATTGAAAAAGGAATTGAAAAAGGAAAAATGGAAGAAAAAAGGAATTTAGCTGCTGAGCTGTTACGGGAAGGTTTTTCAGTTGAAAAAGTGGCAAAAATGGTGAAGCTGAGTATCGATGAAGTGAAAGAGATAGAAAAAATTTGTGAATGATTTTAGCCAAAAAATCGGGTTATCTACTCATATTACGTATCGGTAAAAAAAACTTCCTAGACTGCCTATCCATAATAAAGCTTGCATATAGTCAAAGGCAGTCTATCCCTGCAAATAGCTAGACAGAGATAACCTACTTCCTACATCAATCACAATGGGATCCTACAACCATTTTGTTTTCTAATAAGTCCTGAACACACTTCATTTGGCTTGCGTGGTAATGGCAGAGAATTATATCGTTGCAGTAGTGTTTACCCTAACTCAGTTTTTTCGCAGGTGGGGGGTAGGCTGCCCTATAAAGGTCCAATTGGTTCAACTAACCATTAGTGAGGGATCGAGAACCCCCATTTTTTGACTACTTTAAGTATTCAAATAGTTTTATAGATTTATACATTATCCTTATATTGACTAATCAACTCACTCAATTCTATTGGATTATATCCCACAACTCTTTTCAATTCATTATTATTAACATCTATTAATAATGTAACCGGGACTCCGGTTAATCCGTATTGTAGTATTAATTCCGGTTGTTTATAAATATCAATTTCCTCAAATACAACATGATTATCTTGCAAGAAATTTTCTACATTTTGGCATGGAATACAATGTGGCTTACTTATTTTTAGTATTTTCATTGTTGTCCCTCTTCTTTTTGATTTGGCTTTCTTAAATGGAACAAAACTTTTACACAAAAAATAACAAGGAGAACAACCCCAATAATAAAAACTGTATCCGGTACCGCCCGAATTAATAATAAATCTTGAATAATATCTTTTTGTAAAAATTCACTCGTGCGTAATGACCAATAGCCTTTTTCATAAGCCTCTTTTAATTGAATAAAGCCAATTGTTGTTAAACTGACAAAGACCATTCCAAATAGACCAATATTCATTGTCCAAAATGACCACTTCAATAGTTTGTCATTCCATTTTTCAGGGTTAACAATATTTCTTAAAGAATAGATAAGGACAGCAATTGCAAACATCCCATATACCCCCATCATTGCGGCATGGGCATGTGCAGGGGTTAATTGTTGTCCATGTTCAAAGTAATTGACTGCCGGTAGATTAATTAAAAATCCGGTAACACCAGCACCGACAATATTCCAAAGAGAAGTAGCAATTAAAAACCAAAATGTCATTTTATAAGGAAAATGAACGCCACCCTCTTTTAACAATTTATAATGATCGTTTGCTTCAAAGACAAGAAGAGTAAGCGGAATGATTTCCAAGGCACTGAACACAGCTCCGATGGCAATCCAGCTTTCCGGAGAACCATTGTAGTAATAGTGATGTCCAATACCCAATACACCTGTTCCAAGTAATAAAATAATTTGGAAATATAACATTCGTACAACAGAAGATTTTGTTATGAGATTCATATTTACAAGCATATAACCAATAATGACAACGGCAAATACTTCAAAAATACCTTCTACCCATAAATGGACAACCCACCAACGCCAATAGTCCGACATGGTAAAGTTTCCATCCGGATGAATAAAGAATGCAAAAATGTAAAATGCCGGAACTGCAATTGACGCATAAAATAAGAGATGAATTAAGCCACCTTTATCCCGTTCTTTTTTTAGCCCGTTGTAGATTCCTCTATAAACAATGAATAACCAAATGGCCATTCCGGCAACTAAACCGATTTGCCAAATACGACCTAGTTCTAAATATTCCCAACCTTGGTGTCCGAATAAGAACCATTGATTTCCTAAATATCCATTAACCCCAAGCCATTCACCAAGCATGGAACCAATAACAACGACAACTAATGCCCAAAATAAAATATCAACCAATAATCCTTGATGCTTCGGTTCTTCTCCTCCAACTTTCGGTGCAATATATATACCTAATCCTAGCCAGGCTGTTGCAATCCAGAAAATAGCTAGTTAGAGATGATAACCTTTTGCAACACCAAAAGGCAGAAGGTCATAAATCCATTTGATTCCGAAAAATGAAGTAGGTTCTGTATAATAATGGGCTAATAATGCACCAAACATAACTTGTATAAAGAACATGATTGCTACGAGTAAGAAAAATTTACCCGATTTCACTTGTGATATCGTGATTTTCTCTTTATTTAGATTAAACACCGGATAATTCCCTTTAGTAAATGCCGGTGTAGGTTCCCCATTCGTAAAAATCGAATTTTCCACCAAGACCATCCTTTCTGTTATTTTTTAGGAAAGTAATGCCTATCATGTAAACAAAAGTCATTTAGTGACATTTTTTACATGATTGATTAAGTACTTTCTAAATAAAATTTTAAATCTAAAAAACAAAACTGTATAATCCTTGACGCAGATCAGTTTTTATTACAAATTAATACATATTAAGAAAAGCGCAGAGCGCCCGCCTAGCGACGTACAAACTTTGGCCCCGCAATGAGAACAGATTTGCTTCCTCGAATAGGTATCGCACGAAGAAAAATGCGTTTAGCATTTTTCGAGGACTCTGAATAATCTTCCTCGAATAAGTAGCGCACGAAGGAGCTGTTCAGAAAGTCATATTTTTGACTTCTGGATGCTCCATTTTATGCCTAAAACCTTGATATATCAGTATTCTCGTTTAATGCATTTTTAGATGTTTATACTTATCGGACAGCCCCCAAGCATTCAATTCTTATACCTTAAGCTAAGGTTCTTTTAAACTACTTATTAATTATACGTTCTATTCATCAACACGATTCGCCAACCATCAGGGTCCTCTACGGTGATTCCTTTTTCTTTCCAATAGCTATTTTCGGGTTCCACCTCATAATATCCCATTTTTTGTAACCGTTCGTATACAGTATTTATTTCACTTTTATTTTCTATATAGAAAACTAACAGATTATCTTTTGTTGGTGCAGGACATGGACTTCCTTCTGCATGTCGTGTAAATTCCAAATGATAATTTACATCTGGCAAACCAATAATTACTCCCTCGAATCCTTTGTTCCCTGTAAATCTTTCTATTTGTTTAAGACCTAAACCATTCACATAAAAATCTATAACCTCTTCTAGTCTGTCTGTCGGCCTTGCGATTCTAACTTGTGCTGCTGTAAAATCTCTAAATTCCATATATAAACCTCCCTAACCATTTAATAATTAAATTATAGTATTTTATTATACTTTTTCAAAATCTTAAGAATTGGACTTCAGGCTAAATTGTATATTTTAAAAATTTTACTAAAATTAAAGCGATTTCCTTTTGGCTTTAGGGGTGCTGCCTCATTCTTCTTTCTAAAAAAACAATGTTAAGATAGGAATTTCACTAAAACCAAATATTAATCCTGTTAGAAGTTGATTCCTAAATCATTTTAGACAAAACAGCTTCATAGACTGCAAGTGTATCACTTATTTCTTTTTCGCCATGCACTGTAAGATAAGTTATATCTATACCTTTTTCTTTTCCATATAAGAGAAATAAATAGAAGGCAATGCCTAATATTGAAATGAAATAAGAGAGAATCATTTGCAGGTCTTTACTTAGTTGTGTATAGGTTAAAACATATTTAGGGACATATAGCAAGGTTGGAATGATAATTAACACTAATGATTTGCTCCAAATGGAACAACCAATAAAAATGAATGCTGCAAGGCAAAACAGGATAATGTTTCCGATCGTACCAAACTGAACGACCGTTATTCCAAAACGGTTATTTAACCATATTAATAAAATAAACCCGCCAATTGGAACTATTGACAGTAATGAGAGGACAAACCATTCACCGTATTTAGAGAGGCGATGGCTTGCTAAATATCCCATACTTTTCATGAAAAGAAGTAAGAAACAAGCGGTAAATAATGGATAGTCGAAAAGTTCTATCCAAGAATAAGCTGTCTCTTAAGTTATAACATCCCCCATGATGACAAAAGCAAAAACACCTACATTCATTTCTCCAGCTCCCCCTTTGCTTCTTGCTCTATTAACAGATTTACACTTGTGGAAATATCCATCCAGATTCCCTTAAATTCCTGAAGTTCCTCAAGTCCCTTTTCTGTAATATAATAATATTTCCGCTGTGGTCCCCCAGAAGGAACCGGCTTTGTTTTCACTTCCACTAATTTTTCTTTTCTCATTCGTAGGAGCAATGGATAGATACTCCCCTCTTTCACCATCGTAAACCCGTACTTACCCAGCTTTTCAATCATTTCATACCCATAAGTTTCACCTTTGGAAATAATGGCCAATAAACATCCTTCCAAAACTCCTTTTAAAATCTGACTTGAGTTCAATCCATCTCCTCCTTTTCTTTACGACTATGTTGCTTAACAATATAGTTTTTTTAAAAATATAAGCTATCATCCAACATAGCCAAAAACTACTTTGCATTACAACATAGTTTTGTTATAAATTACCACTTGTGCCATTGTCAACAAAAAAGTATTATTTTTGACTTTTTAAAAATAAAAGGAAGAACGATTTGTCCTTCCTCATAACTGAACGTTAAAAACCATACTCAGCTTCCTTCACCTCGCGAATCTTTGCAAAAGTTTCCGTCAACACAACCGTATCTTCCACTAAGCGTTGAATTCGGAAAATAACATCATCATTAATAATTTCTTTCCGATAAAAATCTTTTTCTTCTATAAAAACATATGATTGAACAATTTGTGCTTTCATGTACGATAAAATGGGCTTTAATTGTTGCTCGGCTATTAAGTAATGTTTTGATGTTCCGGCTGTAACAATAATACTGACGATTTTCCCCTCAAATGCCCTTTCCGGAAGCAAGTCAAAAATATTTTTCAATGTTGCTGGAATTGATGCTTGGAATATTGGCGTCCCTATGATAATGGCTTCTGCATCCATAATCGTTTCTGTTACATATTTTGTGTCACCTTCATATTCCCAATAATTGCGACCATCACTAAATTGAACATCATATTCCGCTAAATCAATTAACGTTACTTCAGTTTCCGGATAATTTTCCTTCAATTCTTTTAATGTGGCATCCATTGCCGTTCTTGTTTTTGAACCAACTTTTGACCCGGATAATCCGACAACCTTCATTCTTTGCCCCCCTCAACTATTGCTGTATATTTTTTTATTGCAGGTAGAATTTCTGTTCCGATTATATCGATATTTCGTTTAATTCGGTCAAAAGGCACACCCCCAAAATCCATTTGTGCCATGTATCGTTGATGTCCGAACTGTTCATGTTGATAGAGAATTTTTTCAATGACTTGCTGAGGGCTGCCGACATTCATTATGCTGCGTTGGTCTGCGCCTTGGGCAAATAATTGTTTCGCAAAGCCGCGGCCGTTCGTTCGTTTCATTCCTTCATTTATGTGAGGGTAATATTCGCTTAATGCTTGCTGGGTTGTTTCTGCTGTATAGAAAAAGCCGGTTGTTGCAACTGGGAAATCTGTCGGATCAAGCCCACGCCGAGTTAGCGCATCACGATATGCATCAATCGACTGTTTAAAGTAAGATGCAGGACCGCCAAGCATTGCTAGGGCCATTGGAACACCCTGATAACCGGCTTTTATTGCACTGGCAGGAGTTCCGCCCACCGCACGCCAAATTGGCATTGACCCTTCTTTTGGTCGTGGAAGGACTTTTGCATTTTTTAATGGTGCTCGAAACTGACCATTCCAATTAACCACTTCATTTTCATTGATTTCCAATAATAATTCGAATTTCTCTTCAAATAATTCCTCATAGTCCCGTAGATCATAGCCAAGCAGTTCAAAGAGCCCGACTCTTGACGCCCGTCCGGCAATAATTTCAGCACGGCCATTTGAGATTAAATCAATTGTTGCAAAATCTTCGTAAACTCGTACTGGGTCTGACGTACTAATAATTGTTGAAGAGCTGCCAATTTTTATTTTTTCCGTTGCTTGAGCAATCGCAGCTAACACGACTGAATGTGCTTGAGTGGTAAAATATTCTTGATGGCTTTCTCCAACACTTATAAAGTCGACTCCGGCCTGCTCTGCAAGTTTGGCGATCTCAATAATTTCTTGCAACCGCTGTTGAGGAGAAATCCGTTTCCCCGTATAAGGATTTGCTAAATGATCCCCTAGTGTATAGATACCAAACTCCAAGCCTTTGCTCGGATCTATCCGATATTTTTCCATACCCATCTTTATTACCTTCTTTCGTACACATTTACTTCAAAATAATATTTCTATATATCAAATTGCAAATGATGAATTCGATATAAACCTTTGTAATATCATTATAAGTTACAATCAATATCCATGTAAGTACGCAAAAAAAAGTGGTATAGTATACAAAAGGATACTACTGGAGGGATTCGAATGAATATCGAACCGAATTTATGTCGGGTTGAAGATGCCCTTGAAATAATTGTTGGCAAGTGGAAACCGATTATTTTACTCCATTTATTAAAAAATGGAACAATGCGCTTCAGTGATTTAAAACGTAGCATCCCCAATATCACCCAAAAAATGTTAACCAAAAATTTACGAGAATTGGAAAATGAAGATATTATTGAGCGTTTCGTGTATCCACAAGTTCCCCCAAAAGTCGAGTACTCCATTACGGAATATGGAAAGGAACTTGAACCATTATTACATGCAATGCATAAATGGGGTGTGAAGCATGCATTGCATAAACAGCAGTATAAATTTATATGAGGTTTATTTATTTAGTTTGGAAAAGCTCGTCTAAAACTAAAGAATTAACCGAGCTTTTCCATAAATTTATATTTTTTTTAGTAACGCGCAACACTCTACATGTGTCGTCACTACTATGTGAACACAATTTATTATCCTCGTTGACTGTATGTGAACACAATTCATTAGATGTTTTTGTGTTTTCTTTTTTCGCATTTCTTCTAGCAGGTTTAAATTTTTCACCATCTAGACTATTACTTAAACCCGTTTTATATACAAACGTAATCATGGCAGGATCTTTATTTCCCTCTTCATCTACTCCACCGACAATTACCTTGTCAACGACACTTTCAAATACATACCGATCAAACGTATCAATCACTTCATTTTGTTCCAATACTTTTTTGAAAGCTAACAAGCGTTTTTTAATATCCTTTTCTTCTTCTAAATTCGATAAGGACTTTCAGCTATGAGGAGTAAATTTATCAATTTTCGGTAGTATTATGCAATTACGACTTATCCATAGTTGGTAAAATTTTCCAGTTAAATTTATTTACAAAAAGGGTCAAAAAGAACCAAATTTGCTTATTTTTTT
>NZ_CCRF01000023.1 GCF_000751775.1 Caldibacillus thermoamylovorans | reverse complement strand
AAATCTTCATTCCCCAACCATTTTCCCACATTTTTGATGCACTCTTCCTTGTTGAATTCATTTGTCATTTCACGCATACTTTTTAAGTTGCATGCATTTTTCAAAATAACCATCATCAAAAGGACTTCCGTGTCATAGGTGATATAGCTTTGGTGCCTTGGATCGTCAACCTCTTTAAGTAATTTGTTCAAATTTTTAAAAAAGTGATTTTGTGTTTTTAGCAACTCGAATAAATAATTTACCTCTTTTTCCTTTTCACGCTTTTCCTTCCTCGTTACCATAAAAAAATCCCCCCAAATGCCAATATATTAGGTTTTTTACATACCCTTATTATCACATATTTGGCAAAGTTTGGGTGGAATTATCTCGAAGAATTTTTACTCTTCAGGGCTGTCTTAATTTTGGCAGGATTGACACATCTTAAAACTCGGCTAACAATGAATCATCACCGGCCACTAGCTCAACGTTTCATTCTAAAGTATGAAATCCAGCCTTTACCGAAAGAGGAGATTATTTTATATATTAATCACCACCTAAAAATAGCAGGTGCGAAAATGCCGATATTTACTGAATCCGCATTGGAAGCTATTGCATTACGTTCTCAAGGTTGGCCCAGAGTCATTAATACATTAACGATTAACAGCTTGTTATTTGGTTTTCAATTAAAGAAAGAACAAATCGATGAGGAAGTCGTCCGATTGGCCATAGAGGATAGTGGGGTATGAAACGGAGGATTTTCGTTTATAACCATGATGAGTTGGAATGGAGAGTTTGGATTGGGCAACAGGCTTATTGAATTGCGCAGGGATATCATTTTGAACTGCGAATCCAAAATAGATTTAAAGCATTCTTGGAAAAATATTTGGATTGGTTTATTCCTTTAGATCAAGATGTGAAGTTTATCCTTCATCCTAATGAGATATATAAAGTTCGAATTAACATTCAGGATTATATACGTTTAGATGCCACTTTTTAGAGGGGGTTTCTTTTCTATAAAATTCGCTGAAATATTTTGAACTGATTTTTGCACATTCTGAAATAAAGTGAAAAAATAAGCACATTATTTCAGATGATAAGCTGAATTAATTTGAAAATGATAAGCTGAAATAGTGTGCTCGTTTACACCATTCTGAAAATTCTTTAAGGTTTAGTACTCCTTCTTTGTCTGAAACGTAAAATAAGGCATTATTTCTAATAATAGAATAAGACAATCCATTAATTAATATATCTATCCGAAATCTCATTGTCTTAACATCCCAACCGTGCGGAAATTGTTTAATCTCAAATCCCAATGCATAGTATAATGATTTAGTTAGACTTGATTTCCCTACAGTTGTTCCATCACTGGTAATAATATTAGGACCTTTTGAAAATTCAAATTCATTTGCCACCCTATTTTCATAATCTAATATAATTATTTTTTCTATAATCATATTTCCTCACTCATTTCTGCTAATACTTCAATGATAATCGCCTTCTTAGTAAATTCATTCAGATCATTAAATGTTACATCGCAATTGCATTTTTCTAATGCAATATTAATTAATTCTTCTTCCGTCGTACTAAAGATATCAATATTATATAATTGTCTTTTCGCTATTTCCTTTTCGGTTACATATGCATGAATTATTTTCAATTGCTCTTTTTTAATCTTTTTTTCAAAAAAACTGAATATGAAGTTGATGAAAGTATAGAATCAAAAAAATCTAAAGTTGAAGTTAATCTGAAAATTTCCTGTAAATCTTCTTTTAAAATTTTCTTTTTCACGTAATCTTCATCACTCTCAACAACATATTCGCTTTTTTGATCAATAAGGGTAAAAAGTTCATTAATTGCAATTTGTCCTCTTTTGTGACTAACATCTATTTCTTTTAACGCCATTTGACCTAGCAAGGCGGGTATTGCATCTATTAATCTATCCTCAAAAGGAAGTATATAAATATAACTTGCTAATAACTTTTTTTCAAAATCTTCAATATCACTACTTCCCTTTAACGTGTTTAAAATAGTTTGATTTTGTTCATCACTGTATGAGTATAGCGGATCACAGATATTACCTTCAGAATTTAAAAGCATTTTTTTTACATCAGTCTATGCAAACGCTTTAACAAAAATTTTATAATGAGAATTTGTGTTCCCATTACTTAAATTTTTTTTCTAGTATTGATTTTCCGTTCTTACTATTTAATAGTTTATTTAAACTTAACTTTTGACTCTTCACTTGAATATATGCTTCATAACCATTAAATTTAACTTCAAAATCATCTCTTGCTTCAACTAAGATATGAAAATCTGGCTTATTAAAATTTTTAATTGCTATAAAAGTAATAGCAGCCTTTTGAAAGTTGAATCCTTTTATAGCGAACGCACCACCATTTTCAAAATCGGACATATAAACTCCACCTCAGATAGTTATTATATAGCTATCGTAATCTATTGGAATTTTTATATCAATAAAAGTTATACTAAGTATCCCTTTCAATCATTTAACATATCCATTCTTCAAACTTTAGTACCTACAAAACATTAATGTGATTTTATAATTTGGAATATTTAACCACTCTAAACTATTTAGTTTAGAATAAAAAAAGGTAACCATGATTTAATTACTCACAGTTACCGAATTTAATACCTTACAAATTTTATTTCACTAGTATTCTATTGTGTTCCCACACCCCAGATCAATTACCACTGAAACGGTAATGTGGTTTTTCAGCACTTTATTTCTCGTTTTTTCACCTTCTCCCACAAACACGAAATGCTTGTGAAAATGTTTAAAACTAAGGATTTCTATATAGTTTCTCTTTGTAGCAACGATACACACTCCACATGCAACGAGCCGGCTGGTTTGATGTCTTTTACATTGTCGGTAGTCGAAAACAAGTCAAAGGCACTTTTTGCACTATCGGTAGGCGGGAACAAATCAAAATCTTATGAAAAACTTATTATTTCCCAATACTATTGTATACAGCTAATGCATCAGTAATATTATACTGTTCAGAATGGATATCTCCTTTTGCACCAGCTGTAATCAATATATATTCTTGGTTACCCACTTTTGCAAGACTCGCAAGACACAGACCAGCTTCATCGGTATATCCAGTTTTCCCTCCTAAAATTTCTCCTCCAATAATGTTTTGATTGTTGAGTTTTTCAAACATGGTACTATAAAATGTTATCCCTTCAGGGTGCTTATTCGTGGGTTGTGTGGAATGTCGAGACGAAGTAAAAATCTCCCTGAAAGTTTTATTTTTCAAAGCGTAATTTAGAAGAATAGCCAAATCTTTGACTGTTGTGTAATGGCTTTTATTGTGAAGTCCTGTGGTATTTTCAAAATGGGTGTTGTACATCCCTAGTTCTGCTGCCTTTTGATTCATCATCGTTACAAAGTCTTGCTCCGAACCAGCAATCTGATCCGCAAGACCAATACAAGCTTCTGCACCACTTAGAAGCATCACTCCGTATAAAAGGTCAATAGCCCTTACCTTCTCTCCTGGCTGGAAACCGGCCATAGAAGCATTGGCGCTATAAAGACCATTAAAGGTATTATGGGTTAGTTGTATTTCTTTCTGCAAATTTGTCAAATTTTCTATCGCAACAATAGCTGTCATCATTTTAGTTAACGAAGCAGGGTAGATCTTTTCTTCGCTACTTTTTTGCATCAGAATAGTTTGATCTTCTAAACGAATTAGGATCGCATTAGTACTGTTTAGTTTATCGAGAGATATAGAAACAGAGGAATCGGGTTCTATCTCTGACGAGGGAATAGGCGTTGTTTTATCGACATATTCTTTCTCAAACTCATGTTGGTTTCCCGGAGTAATTTTGAATTTGAAAACAAAAGCAAAAACAACAACTATCAATAAAAATATTACAAATTCGCGTATTCCTGACTTTTTCTTTTTTATTTTTCGTACCATAATAAATACCTCCTTATTCTGCGTAAAATTATTTAACCACAGAACAAGAAGCTATGTTGGAATTCAATCTTATGAACTTCTTAAGATTTTCTTAAGACGGAAGCTTTACTGTAAATGTAGTATTTTCCGGGTTGCTTTCTACAGAAATCGTTCCATCGTGAGCTGTGACAATTTCTTGTGCGATTGCCAAACCTAGCCCTGCTCCACCGGTCTTTGAGGAGCGTGCAGCATCTAATCGGTAAAATTTTTCAAAAATAGTATCAATCTTTGTCTGTGGAATTGGATTTCCCTGATTCATAAAAGTTATAACAATATTTTCGTCCTGCTGCCATGCAGAAATATCAATGACACTATTTTCATCGCTATAGGCTATGGCATTTTTCAGAATATTATTGAATACACGGGCTAGTTTGTCTGCATCTCCCCACAGAGTGAGTCCGTCAGGCACATTGACAGATATCTGCTTTCCCTGTGGAGCCAGCATTGGATAGAATTCATCAGCCATTTGCTGGAGCATGAACAGTAAATTGATTTTTTCTTTATTCAAAACAATAGTTTGAAGATTGAATCTTGTGATCTCGAAAAGCTCATTGATAAGCTCTTCTAATCGATAAGCTTTTTCCAAAGTAATACCGACATATTTTGATTTCTGTTCAGGAGGCATATCAGGAGCTTCATCCAGAAGACTTAAGTACCCTATAACGGATGTAAGGGGTGTCTTTATATCATGTGCCAAATAAACGACCAAATCATTTTTGCGCTGTTCGGCATCAAGTGCAGCTTTTTTTTGTTTTTCCAAGTTGTTTTTTATTTGATTAAGCTTATTTTCCATAAAATCCAATTCCGGTGATAATGTAATTTCATCATTGGATTCCTCAACAAGTTTATCCATTCCACTACCTATTTCATCAAAATATTTAGTAAACCACGAAATTGAAAATCTAAGCAAAATAATTAATAAGATGAAGATCACAATAAGTGTAATAAGCTCTTTATTATAAAGAAAAATATACCGATAAATTATTACAGCATCGCTTTCACTCAAATAAAACTTATTCTTTAAAAATTCTACAATACTCTCTCCAATATTGAAATTGTCTTGAATTACATCACGCAAAAAAATAACAGTTGCGATCGTGGCAAAAACAATAAGGAGCACTCTAAAAAATACTTTTCTTTTTAATTTTGTATAATCATTGTTTCTCTTATCTCTGTCACTTTTCAATTTTATAACCAACCCCCCATACCGTTTTGATATATTTAGGATGTTCCGCGCTATCGCCCATTTTTTCTCTTAAATGTCGAATATGAACCATTACCGTATTATTGCTGTTACTAAAGTACTTGTCTCCCCATACCTCGCGAAACAATTCTTCAGAGCTTACCACTCGTCCTCGATTGGAACAAAGAACCCAAAGAATTGAAAACTCCGTAGGTGTAAGCGATAACTTTTTCTCATTCAGCGTACATTCACGAGCATCCATGTCTAACACCAAGCCGGAAAAGGTAATCAAGCGTTCTTCCTGTTTTTGCTCTGGAGAATTATATTTGGTAAATCTTCGGAGCTGCGCCTTTACACGAGCAACTAATTCCAAAGGACGGAATGGTTTAGTGATATAGTCATCGGCACCTAATGTCAGCCCGGTAATCTTATCGATTTCTTCTTCTTTAGCTGTCAGCATAATAATCGGAAAATTATGTTTTTCCCTAATCTTCCGACAGATAGTAAAACCATCAATATCTGGCAGCATAACATCAAGTATCGCAAGCTCCAACTGTTTCGACTCAACACATCGAAACGCATCTTGACCGTTATAAAATTTGTATACTGTAAAACCTTCATTTTTTAGATAAACTTCAATTAGATCTGCTATAGCTTGTTCATCATCAACAACTAAAATACTGGTACCCATAAATTTTATCCCTTCTTTCTACTTGCCAATTTTCTTTTATATCTCTACTGATTTGAAGAAGTCTTTTCAATAACCTTTAAAACACTATATATTTTACTAACCCGATTAAGAAATAAAGTTCCAAGCAAAATCCGGTCCTTTCTTGGTATCCTATTCCATCCATACGTAAACTTTGTACAGATCCTTAACTAAAAAGACTTCACCTTCAATCAAATTTTTAGTTTCTCTGATAGCTTCTTCCATCAGTCATGTTGTCCTCCCTTTTTAATAACAATATCAACAGCATTGTTATAAAGAATATACATACATTACAAACTTTTATCAATTACAAAATAAAAACCGCCAACCAAAAGAATTTATCTCCGGATTAACGACGTCCACAAATCAGTTATTTTGTAAATAGTTCGCAATTGTACAGTATTTCCTTTGTATCAAGCAAGGTAGCTTCTCCTATTCCCACATTATTGACTTTCATAAAGGATTGTACCGCTTGGTATCCCACTGCATAACCAGCAAATGGTGATAAGCCAACCGGTTGATAGCCCTGTTCTTTTGCAATAATGTCACCAAACATATAACTACTAACCTCAGCAAATCCTTTAACATCTAGTGCGTCCTTTATTATTTCTGTTGAATATTCCAAATCCTCTTTGTCAAAAGAAGTAACCCAAGGTCCTAAAAGTTCATCGCCATACAGTTCTTTTGCAAAAGACTCTGCCAACCCCTCTATAATTAAGTAATCACCAACAGTTACGTTTCCATGATCCCAATCAAAATATGAAAAACGGATATTATGATGAAATTCATGTGCAATTACAGCAGGGATTTTCGGAATATTATAGGAATTGGGATAAATGGATACTTGAATAAAACCTGGGATCCCACCGAATCCACAATAACCTTTTTGCAATTCGAGCTTTTCGGGGTCAGCTATATACATTCCAAATCTTAACTCGTCAGCATTTATTTTCAGATTATTATCTTGAATAAATTTAACACATTGCTTCAAAGTGTCATAGGCAGTTTGAAGAGCTTGAATGTCTTTTAACTTCTCTAACGCAATTTTTCCAGTTTCGGTATTTGATATATCAAGGTATCCAAGCATTTTGGTAGCCATTATTACGTCGTATCCATTAGGTTGATTTGCCTTTAAAGGAACGTTCATGATATTCCACATTTGTTTAAATGGTTTCATCATTGAAAATCGATAGAAGTCTTCTCTCTCTTCTTCCATACTAAATAATTCTTCATATTGTTTGATAGTATCTTCAATCACTATTTTCATTGCTGCCACCTTTCTTCTTTTAACATTTTCCGTTGCAAGATTAACGCTTCCTGTTGATTAAATGAAGGGCTATGGATAATCGTTCTAATCTCCTTCAAGGAAAAACCAAGCTCTCTGAAAAATAAATCTTGCTGTAACTTTTCAAGTTCCTCTTCAGAATTAAGCCGATAGCCAGAAGCGGTGGTTTCTTTTAGCGTTAATAATCCAGTCTGATCATAATGATGAAGTGTACGAATACTTGCACCAACCAATTCAGCTGCTTCTTTTACTTTCATACTCATGTCTTGCACCTCCTTCAGTTGCCATTATAAAGTATGACGTAACGTAAAGGTCAATAGTTAAATTCAGAACCTGATTTTGCAGAAAAAACACCCGCCAAAAGAAAGGTTCTCCTAATTCAAGAGTGTTCATCCAAGGTTATTTTCATACAACTATTTAAATACTTGATTTGAAACCAATGGTCAGCTTATCACCAAACACAGTGATCCATGCAATAACCCGCCTTACTAATTGCTCATCATATTCCTCCAACTTGCAGGATTGTTCATTTAGAAAATCTGTCATTTCAGCAATTCGTTGCCTCTGAAATCCTTATATATCAACGAATTCAGGGCCTTATCTCTGCTAAAAAAGGGGGGAAAGTTTAGCGATTGAGTGCATCTATCTTGTTGAATTCTACTTCAGTTATTGAACCTTTTTGGAGCATCTCTCTAAGTAATTTCTCTACCTGGATATAATCATGTGCTTTGCGGGCGCATAAAGTGTACGGGAAATATATCCGCCAATTGAAAGATGGTACCTTGAAACTGAATAAGCAAGCCATACGGAATGAAGAGAAATACGATGGCAAATACTTAATCCGGACATCAGACGATACGTTATCCCTTGAGGATATTGCGTTAGGGTATAAGCAGTTACTTCAAGTCGAAAGCGCTTTTCGAACATTAAAGTCCACATTAAAAATACGGCCGATGTACCATCGGCTAGAGAGACGAATTCGAGCTCATATCATCATTAATTGGCTGGCACTTTTACTTGTCATGTTGATTGAAAATGAAACCGGCTCGAGTTGGGATTTCGTGCGTCGTGAGGTCCAAAGGCTTCAAGTGACGGAGATCTATATCGTACGACGACACCAACCGCCAAACAGAAAGAGATTTTCAATAAAGTAGGCGTGGATTTGCCTCCTGAAATTTTAGAAATCAAACCGAAAAGCTAGTAACACAATAATTATGCCCTTTTTCCCCCTCAAAACCTTGATACACAAATCTTTGAGGGGCATTCGTTTACCTAGCAATTGTCGAACTAGGGTTTAATTTGGAAAAACTATATTATTTCTTTACACTACCCTTGACATCAATACCACGCACTCCACATGGCTCGAGTGGTAATCGCAGACATATGATGTAGCAGTGTTTGCCTATATTTATTATGAATAGAAAATCCTTTTTATCAAATTCTTTAAATATCTATCTTCTGTTTTTATCTTAATCAAATCTCATATATACCCTATCTTTCAAAAAGTTCTTTATATCAGGATGTAGTTTTATTACATAATTATCTATAAATTCTTGTATAAAGGGTGCAATATTATATTGACTGTCCCTTGCTGGTTGAATACCTAATTCTAATGCGTCAACATAGTCACTAGAAGAAATAAGACTTGGCTTTATCAAAATAAGTAAAACAACAAATACCGAAACAATATAACTAAGTTTAAAGGTGATGTCATTAAATATCTTTTCGATAGTTTTGTAATCATAATTTGCGTAATTTAGTTGGGCGTACATTATTCCATTTCCATGAACAAAATTATTTAAATTCTTCCCTATATTGTCCCATGCTTTACGTAGATTATGTTTAATTATTGCTTTATTTATCGATTCATTCTTTATGAGATAGATTAGAATATCTGATATAGTAAGATTTTCTAGTTTATTCTCCATCCATTTGAAGGCATTTCTCTCGTGTACGGTTTCATGTCCCAAACGATATCTATTCACTACTTCTAATAAATATAGAAAAAGAAAAAGATCGTCCCTAAGTTTTCTCATTAATACATTTACATCACTAAAGTGTCCAATCTCAACTAGTTGTCTAATACTTAGCAATGTACTATATGTTGAATCTAATATCTCACTTTGCATTATAAAGACCTTATTTTTATGAAATAAAAAAGCAAAATTCCCATTCCACCATATCAAATCAGTAAAATTGCAAATAAAATTTGCTAGATCTTCTATTTTTAATTTTGTTTCTTCAAAACTAGGATGTGCTATAATGCTTTCGCGTCTACGTTTTAATGAATCTTTATAATATTTCATTTACACCCTCTTATTTCCAAACTTATATTTTTCCAATATTCTATATCCAGTTTTTAAATTCCTTTACTTTTAGTTCTTTTATTTGGATTATCTTCTTTTACCAAATCATTAATTAAACTATTAATATTAACACCAAATCCCATTAAATTAGGTTGTAATATTAGATACTCGTTTAGTTTACTTAAAATTTTTCTTATTAATGATTTCCTTTGTTTTTTATTATTTTTTTCAACAAGCAATTCTTGAATACTAATAATTAATTCATTTACAATGTCACTGAAGTATTTAGATTGTAAAGTTAATTTTTTCAACTCTTCTAAAATCCAAATTACTTCGGTCCGATTTTGAACAGTAGATAATAAATTCTTTGCATAAATTATTAAAAAGTCTATTTTATTTTCAAATGTTAATGTATCATATTCAATACCTTTTAATATTTTTATTGAATTATTAAAGTCTGACTTATGAAAATATATATCGGCAATTAGTATTCTTGTTAGATGTAAATCCTCCAACTTCAAACTCTGATTATAAAATTCAAAGGCTTTTTCAAAGTCATTTAATGAGAAATATACATCTCCTAAATGCGAATAGACCATTGCTTTTCCTGAAACTGTCAAACTATTATCACTTAACATTGATTCAAAATATGTACCTGATCTTTGTTTTAAATGAGTATCTTCCAACAGTTTTCCACCCAGAATGTACACATTACCATATTGATAGAAGTCATAGGATTCTTTTACTTTATCTGAATTGTTATTTGCAATTTCTATCGCTTGTTTTATTATATTTTTTGCTTCGGCAGTATCACCTATAAGTAAAAATTCTATCGACTTTGCTCCTAAATACTTTATCTTTCCAGAAATTTTCGTCTCCATTTTAATTAATCTGTCTATTATTTCTACTTTATTAGAAAAGGGTAATTCATCTCCCATAATATCTAGATACAATTGAAGAAAGTCTAAATCATTAATCTCACTAAATGATATATTTGTTAAATATTTTTTCGCATTAACTAAATTATTATTGTATAAATATTCCCACATAACTTTATAATATAAAATGCGTGTATGCCATTTTCCATTATCGAGTAATTCTTCTAACCTATTTAACATATCAATAAATGGTATTTGTAAGTTTGCTTTACTAATAATAACAATCATCTTTTCAAGTAGTTCCGAAAGTGCTTTTATATCTATATCAAGCAATTTATTTCCATACAGTGGATTTCTAACTAGTAATCCTTCTGTATGTCTTTTTACATTAATCATGTATCTAACTATTTCAGCCTTACAAAATAAAAATGCTTGTTTATAGTCACCTTTTTCGATTTCAGTAGACAAATTTTTTAATGAAGAGATAGTCAATAAATCTTGACAACAAAATTTGAATTCTTTTCCCGATCCACAAAAACATTCCATATTTCCTGTTAGTTTAAATTTATACACCTTTTATCAACTCACACCTAAAGATAATCTTATAAATTATTATTCTAAATTAGAATTTCCTTCTTAAACACAAAATAGAAAGGTTGTGAACAAAATACTTTATTACTACTTTTCAACTTTTATATTTTTCATTAACATTAATTCATTTCATGATATGGGGAATTTTAGTTATTCTCATAATAATTTCCTTATTTATTTTTACGATTTCTACGCCTACTTGCTCTTGCTATCTTTTTCCTTCTTTTTTTGTTTACTGTTTTATATGTACTCTTTTGTTTCAGAGGTTTTTTTATAATACCTAATTTAGTAAAATACATTTCATCAAATATATCTGAATACTCGTGATTCACAATAATCTTATCCGCCTTTATTAATTGATCAATATTTGGTTTACTCATAAATAATCCGAATATATCTAACTCATCAAAGGCTATAAATTTTTCTTGAAATCTACTCCTAAAATCAAGGTAATCATTCAGTATATTCGGTGATAATTTTTTAAACTCTAAGTACTCAACAATAGATTCTAGGTCGAATATATTAACAGCATAAGGAAATCTATCACTTTTTTCTTTCTCTAAGAGATATGATAAGTTAGAGGCTATCACCCCAAAGTTTTCTGCCGTTACACAAATAATATAGATGTCATTAATTTCTTTTGAATTAATCGTTGTAATTAATTGTCCAGATTGATTGTATAAATTTGTTACTTCTTGGCCAATAATTAAATCATATAATCTCTTTGCCTGATCATATGCTTTTTGAATACCACCATCACTTTTGAAATCCCTTTTTATACGTTCATAGGCTTTATCAGGATTTCTGAATGGTTCTTTAAATTTTGAAGCTTTAACTTCAATTATATATATAGTACCTTTATTAGTTTTTATTAATAAATCATGTTCATTTTGAGAATCGGGTCTTTCATATATAGATGAAAAGTACTCTGCATTTTTCCCTAGTAACCGTTTAAAAATTTCTAATGTCTTTTCTTCTGATTTTCTATCTCTATTTCTAAAAAAGGACGTTCTACGATTACTTTCTTCTATAGCATTAAAAAATTGATTTTCAAAAGCATGTAAGATTTGTTTTGAAATTGGGATATAATATTCATTTTCATGTTTAATTATAGGTTTATTATCAAAAGGTCCACTTTCAGTATAATAATAAAATTCTCTTTCTTCTCTTCCTACAGAAAAATGATTCAAAAAACTCATAACTTTTTCGTGTGTAAATTTTTCTTCAAATTTATTAAGATTTATTTTGAAAAAAATTGTTGTAAAAGGATTCTCTAAGTTATCTAGCGGAAAAACTTCTCTAGTTTTTTGCATAGCAAGATCAGAATTCATTTTTTCATTTTTTATTAGTTTATTAAAATACTTATATGCGGGTAATAATTTCTCAAAAAAATTCTCTGTTCCATTTTGATAATCATCAAGTTGTTTCTGAAGTATTTTCACTAAATATTTATACATATCAATAAATTCATTTACTGTGCATCCAAATTTATCAATGATTACAGAATCATAAGGAGAGGCCCATTGTTGAATTCTATCAATAAGTTGTTCTTCATACGGTAATGAATGTGTATTGAAATAATTCATAAAAACTGGCATAGCTAATTCACGATGTTTGTACCAAGAATCTGAAACTTCTTCATTATCATCAGGAAAGAAAATTAATCCATAAATTTGAGCAATCTCATTTAATAGCTTTTTTATTTCCTCATAAGTTGTTTCAAAATCTACACTTGTATTTGTTTCTGTTTGTGGATTGCTAAGTAGCAGGTTCAACAAATAAATATATTGCTTAAAAGGGGATATTAATTTTGTTGTGTCAAACACATCTTTACCATCATAATGGAGCTGAAACTCAACACAAACCATGCCAATTACATCTAGTGTATCAACTTGTTTTATTAACCCAATTAATTTATCTGTTTTTTCAGTTAATATATTATTGATATCCATAAAATCACCTCTTTTGTTCGGGTTAATCATTTCACCCTCAACTGTTCTTAATTTTGACTAATAATCTTCTCACTCAAGAAATTTTGATACTTGATTTTAAACTTTGCTATGGTTTCTTCTAGTGTTTATACCCACTTGGTCTTTCAATAAATTTTCTGGTTAATTTATTTGCTTTATAGTACGCTAGCTATCTAAATGTGCTTTTACAATAATTTTATAGCAATTCACAAGTTTTTCCAATATCCCACTAATCTTTCAGTTTTTTTAGTAATTTGATAAAAGATATCAATGTTACTACTACTTGTAAGTCTGATATTAAAAAATTGTATTATTTCACAAATTAACAGATATATTATAAAAAGGCTCAAGTTAAGAAATACTTATTATAGGAAAGTATGCATTTCTATCCAAGAAGTGATGATCAACATTGAATCCATTATTTTAGGGACAGAATACTAAATATCTTGGCATATATCTAATATAAGTTGCTACAAAAATAGAATTTCAAAAAAGTAAAAGGGTGTGAACGAGTTGGAAGGGTCAGAAAGAAAACTTTCACATAATAAAATACCTTTACCTGAACATCTACACTGGAAATTAGCAACAATCGTTGAAGTTATAGAATATTGGAGAGTCATTCATAATCTGCTAAGTCGCGGACATCAACCAGAAACGATAAAAGCATTATATCCCACAATAGATGATGATTATTTTAAATTAATTACCGATTATTTTAAACAATACGGAGCTATTGATGTCGAAACAGTATTTAATTCCATTTTGACAGATTACCGTAAAAATGAACTTCGAATTATTTTGGAAAGAATGATTAGCCTTAATGATTTTACTTTTGAAGATATAAATTCTATTATTCCTGATAAATTTCAAAAAGATTTGCTTTCTCCTGATAAATGGTTATTGTAAAAAGTCAGAGTCAACTCTTTTAAGGATTTCATAGAGAATAGGGAATAGAAATAAGTAATTTTTTAATTCCCTCTTAAAATCCTTAATTCTGAAGCTATAATGATTTCTGATTAACCGATTTGTTCAAAAGTAACCATAATAAGCGAAAACCGCGGTTACATGATGTTATCATCATGTGCCGCGTTTTTTATTGGAGGGATGATCTATAAGCAAACTAGAAACAGAAAATCAATTTCTTAACAAGATATTAAAAAGCTGTGAAAAGGTTGGAATCTCTAAAACGGTCATTGAACGTTTTATCTTGTTCTATGGAAAGGAGGTTCAAAATTACAATGTCAAACCTGCTCGATCTACTGAAAGAGTTAGAGGTTCCCGTTAAGATAAAAGTGTTCATTGAATCACCGAAACAAACAAATTACGAATATCAATTGCAAATGGACTTAGAGTTAGATAAAGACAATGAGTAGTTTAAAAAACTTTCCTCCCGTCAATCCTTTTAATAAAGGCTTTGACGGGAGGAGTATTTATGTCTCGAAAAGATATAGTAAAAGTTTCATTTAATGAAGATTTACAAGAGGAATCTTATTACTTTATGAAAAGGCTAGTTGAAAAGGTTTTAATTGATCAACTCGATTTAAAACCTAAAATGAAGGGATTCCTACTTGAAGAAAGTAATAAAATTGTAGAAAAGGAGTAGATTCTCATGCAGCCAGATCAATATTATGAACCCGATAAATACTATGAAGATTTTATTGCGGTTTATAGCAGGGTAAGTACAGCTCAGCAGGACATTCAAAAGCAGATTCTACTTGCTGAATCTTATATTCATAATAATCGGATTGATTTAGATAAAGTGATTTGGTTAAAAGATGATAATGTTTCAGCGAATAAATTAGCCATTGAGGATCGGCCAGATTTACAAAAGTTACGATTACTTATTCAACAGAAAAAAGTAAAAACAGTCATTGTATACAGTCGTGATCGTTTAGCGCGAAATTTTTATGAATACGTTGCAATAGTTAAAGAGTTTTATAAATACGGAATCAAGGTGATTTTTACATCAACAAAACAACCACCGTTCTCTCCTAAACTGTCGATCGAAGCACTATATGGGATTTTCGCACAAGTCGAGGGCAAGAATATTTCCGGTAGAAGAAAGGATACTATGAAACAATTTCCTTCTTCTATATTTGGATATAAACGGATTGGAAAAAGAAAGGATGTTAAGTATATCCCGAATCCAGAAGTGGTTAATGAATTAAAATCTTTTTTCTATGAAGTGGCTGAAACCAATGAAGCAGATGATTTGTTCAATATTATAATGAAATACAAAAAGATATTAAAAAACAAAAGGTACGAGGATTTATTAAGATACCTAGAAAACCCTTTTTATTCAGGACATATGCGGACTTCGTACGGTTATGAAGTTCTCCACCATGTAGAACCTATTATCTCCTTAGAAGAACATCAAAAAATTCAAGATGTGCTAAAAAGATTGAAAGATGAAGTATTTCAAGCCATAACCAATGCAAAGAACAGAGGATACATTACTCCACAGTGTATATTTTGCAAAAAAGACATGACTTTTAAAACTTCAAAACTGGGAGAAAGCAGTTACTATATCTGTAAAAGAAAACATGAGGAAATCAAAATTACAGTGGAACAATTGAATGAGACTATTCAATCTAAACTTTCAATTATTGTAAAACATATCCCAGTTGACACAATCAAAAGCTTTGTATTTTCCCATTTATCTAGAATCGAAAAGGATTATAGTCATGAGATCATTAACTTAAATCGAAGGTTAAGCTCAATTCATTCTACTATAGTAGAAAAATATGCATCAAAGAAGAACATCGATTCACTCATTATTGAGTCAAAGGATATAAAAAATAATATCAATCATTTCCATATTGAATTAGCTAAAATTGCTGAAGCACGAAATTCGGTAAATGATCTTGTCAAAACCATTAAGCAGAACTTAGAATTGGAAATTCAAAACTACAATTTATACTATTTATGCCATCTATTCCTTGAAAAAGTAGAAATCGGCCCGGATACATTTATTTATCATGTTCCCTTTGGAGAATTTTTGAAAGTTGGTGAGCCGTATGCACTTTATGCATAAATACACTTACTTAATAAATGGGATTTACTTATTGACAGAAACACCTAGACCGAATCTTCAACAGGTAAATTTACCTTTTAATATTTTTAAAGATTCTATTCCTTTAGCAACATCGTATATTCGCTGGTCTGATGATGGACAAACATTCGGCCATTCTTTGCATATCCAAGAATCCGAAATTGTTGCTAGAGCAAAAAAAGAAGGTTTTAAAATTGTTGTATCATTTATCGAGGAAGCAAAATCCGCTTATCATATTCCTGCACAAAGAAGGATCCAAATGCAAAATATGAAGAATTTTATTTTAAATAACGAAAATGTAAGTGCCGTTATTTTCTACGAAGAATCACGAGTTACAAGGCTAATTGAGGACTTTGTATTATATGTACTCGGACCAATTAAAGAAGTTCGCCCAAATTTTAAAGTGTACTCTTCGAAAATAGAAGGGGAGTGGGACGAAAACAATCCTTATGTTCAAGCTAGATTGTCCTTTGCCCATGAAGAATCGGTAGAGAAATCACGGAGAGCATATGATTACCACACGTCTGTGGTAAATTCATCAACCCCTGAACGTCCCGGTTCCAGAAATCCTTATGGTTATTCACTAACCACAAAGGACAATACGATTGAAACCGATGAAAATAAAAGTATTGTCATTCTTATCTTTTATTTATACAGTTACGGTTATAGCGATCGAAAAATCGCAAATTTATTAAATGAAGCGGAAATTCCACCACCAAGCATGGATGCAAAAGGCTGGAGTGATTCAACCGTACGATATATTTTAAACAATCGATGGTATATTGGTGACTTAGCATGGTTTACCCGCACCAGTTTTGAGAATAGTAAAAAGAAACCGGAAGAAGAAATTTTTCTATTTAAAAATCATCATGAACCTTTAATCGGGGCTAACTTGTGGAATACCACACAATTTTTTAGAAATTATAAACAAAACAAAAATCACATGGATAGTCCCTTTATATTACGGGATTTAATTTACTGCAACGATTGTAAAGAAAAGTTAATAACAAAGAATTCAACTCCCGCAAAACCCAAGAAAAAATATATGTATTACTGTTGCCCTTCGTGTAAAAAGAAAATATCAACTGATAAAATTCATGAAAGTATATTTGCTGATTTTTCATTAAGATGGGGCAGGGAATTGAAATATTATGAAAAGCAAACAGAAAAAATCTTAAATCGATGGAAAAAAGGGCTAGAACAAAAAATCAATGGCTTGAACGAAAAACTTGAAAAACTAAAATATCATTTATTAACACTTGATAAAAATAATGAGCATTATCAGGAGTTAAAGGAAATCTTTGAAATGCAAATACACTCTACTTCAAAAGAATTACAGGAATACCATAATACAGGAGAACAGATTGACCTTTTGTCAAAAGATGAAATGCAATCCGAATTAATCGGTCGTTTTAAACAAGATATTCATAGTTATTCAAATGAAGAAAAACGTGCTATCTTCCTTTTGGCAATCGAAAAGGTAGGAATTAACTTTTCGAAAGATAACCATATTAGAATCGATTACCGGCTCACACCATATGTGGAAATCGAAGACCTAATGAAGCAGATAGACATCGAAATTGCGTAAACTGTTGTTCAAATAATTTGGACAACAGTTTTTTCCTTAATTAAACTAAAAATTCCAGCAAAAGATTATGTCATTTATATTCTCTTAATCTTTTCAATTAATTCTTTTCGTTCTTCCAAAGGAAGTGTTTTAATTGTGATTAACAGAGCGTCAATGGTTAACCATTTGCTTTCCTTTTTCAAAAATAACCGAATTCTTTCTTTTAAAGAATCTGTTACTTCTGTTTCATTCATCCCTGCTTCAATAAATAGTTGCACAATTTCATCTACTACTTCAGGAGTAATTTGCTTTTCTCGCTCTTGCAACTCTTCTTCGATTTCCGACCAATAATCTCTTAAAAATTGTTCCCACTGGTCATCCTCCAAGTAAAATAAATCTATATAATAATTCTGGTAAGTAATCTCTCCATCCTTTTCATAGAAATTTCTTTTACCAAAGTTATTATTTTGCTGGGAATATAAAGCTTGTAGATTTTGAACTAACTGATTAAATCGCAAATCCGGTTGCTGCTCCCATATTTTGAACAACAGAGTTAAAATCCTTGGAATCCTCTTCGGATCTCTCACTTTCATATCCCTCCAATACAAAAAAATATCTGCTTACTTTACCGAATAATTTATCTTATCACTGCTTACTTTACCGAGTAATTCACCGGTTAGCTTATTGAGTAAAATTCAAGAACTGGTTAAACCCTTTGATATCAAGGGATTCTTGATAATAACATTCGGTAAAGCAAGCATCGAAGGATACTTCGATGAGTACTTTACCGAAAATCAATATTTTAAAATGCTTACATTACCGAAAATTAAATTACAATTTAATTTTTTCATTTACCCTATTAGGGATTATAGAAATGTATTCTTCTTTTTTTTAAAGCTTTAAAAAAGTTTATTTCATTAATTTTATTTTCTAATCTTTGATAACCATACCATTTATGATAGACCCACTCATATATAATTAACCAATGTTCACTCCTCAAATTATAATTTGTTAGAGTATTAAGTAAGTTATCTAAAGTTAACTTTACCTTTTTAGAATTATTTTTTTTGTGTTTATGAGCATAATCAATTAACATAATTCGAAGTAAATCATCATGTGTTTTTTCAAATAAATTAACTAATTCATTAACGTTTAATTTGACATTTAATTTAGTTAATATCCATAATAACCACTCAGCTTCATTATCTAATCCATTTTCAACGCTCGTTTCTAGGTTAATCTTTAATTCATTTATAAATTCTTTACTTACCAAATCTTTATGGTTAATGATCAATTTAATTATGTATGGGGCTAAAGAAGGTTTCACCAATAAATGTCCAATTAAAAATGATTCTATTTCTTTCCAAGCTGATGAAAAATCTTCATTCTTTAATTGCTTATACAAATATTTATAGGCCCCTTTTTCTCCTATTTCATATAACTCATCAGCTTTAAAAAATATTAACATTGCATCTTGAACTTTTTTACTCTTTCTGAATTTATTTATTTGATTTTTAAATTCAAATTTCAAATCTGTATTATGATGATACGGGTATTCTATAAACTGAGTTTTACTTTCATTAATTTTTAAACGATATTTTTCAAAAATCTTTCTTAATTTATTTTTAATATAGTTAAAATCAGCTTCATTCCTAAAATAAAATTCATAGTCATCAACATAATGTAAAAATTTGAAATCCACATCATCAATTAATTGCTCAATTTCTTCATCAACCTTATTTAGTAGTAACTCGGATAGTATCCTAGAGGAAAATGGACCTGTTGGTATCCCAGATGTTTCCCTATTATTTGTATTTCTTACAAGAAGATCCAATTTCTCTCCTAAATTATTTTTATAAGTTTTATGTAAAGAATTTTCTTTAGCTGCTTCTTTTCCAATGATTGCCCATTCAAGAGTATGTGTATAAATACTGTCGTAAAAATTTGCTAAGTCTAATTTACAAACGTATTTATATCCCATTGAATCCTTTACTTTTTTCACCAAATTTTGTATATAATCTGAACCCAGATTATGCTTTTCTTTAAAATTTGGTATATCAAAAAAGTCTAGTTCTTCATACTTTAATACTCTATTCTTAAAAGGATTTGAAAGCGTATGCTCATTATTTTCTAAAATACCTCTTATTTCTTCGGCATTACTAATTATATAATCAAATAATTTCAGCTGTTGTTCAGGATTAGGGATTTTAATAGTCCTTCTAAAACTATCATTTTTAGAAATAGTTAATGACAATGGTTCACTAAAAGTTGACTCAGCTGATGTTTTTAAAGAATGGTAATGTTGGTAAAATAAATCTGAATTAAAACAAGAAGGTATGTGTTCGGAGAAATAACCATATTTAATCAATTGCTCTTCTATACCTATATCTATTCTAACCAATATATCCAACCTCTCCTCAATGACAAGTTGAAAAAGGCACCTTTTATAGGTTATCAAAGGTGCCTTTCTTAGCTGTTTCTATGCCCCAGCAATATCTTCCGCATTTCGATTGATCTCATCAATAATGCCAATGATTTTTCTTGCATCATCCATATTGTCCTTGAATAG
>NZ_CCRF01000022.1 GCF_000751775.1 Caldibacillus thermoamylovorans | reverse complement strand
CTTGATTAAATCCCTTAATGCTTCACGCACTTCGTCTAGTTCAAATATATCAGCACTATCCCAAAACTCTTCCGTCAATACTTTTTCAATGACATGCTTTTGCTCCATCACTTGTGGAATCGTACCAAGTTTAGAAAGTGCTTCCGCCGTTTGAATGACGCTGCGAATTGGTTTTGTGGCATTGTTCGCTTGTAATTTGGCCAGTTCAATCGTATACATTAATAAATCAAAACGTTTAGCAAATTCATCATCTTGAACTGGGACAATGATCGGTGAGATATGTTCTTTAATTTCATTCGTATCAAGAACTGATAATGACACCCAATTGTCCTTATTTTTATATTTCTCCACATATTGCAGATGTTGTCTAACACGGAAATTGTCATTATCAAGCGCAAGAACGTCCCTTGTTACTTCATGGACTAATTCACTGCGATGTTTGATATATTCTTCTGTTTGATACTCAGTTCCTTGTAATTCACGGATAATATCCACTTTGGCATTGAATAGTTTTTCTGTGAGGCTTTTACCAACTTGAGTTTCCATTCCCTTTGGATTTTCACGGAAAAACTCAAAGTTTCCGCAATAGTCAAAGATTAGGAAATGCGTTTTATCTTGTCCAATTCCAAATAAATCTGGACAAAGCCGTGTTCCACGACCAATCATTTGCCAAAACTTTGTTTTCGAACGAACCTTTTTAAAGAATACAAGATTGACTACTTCGGGAATATCTACCCCTGTATCAAGCATGTCCACAGATACAGCAATTTGTGGCATTTTACTTTTATCTGAAAAGTCATCTATTAATGTTTGAACATATTTTATGCTATAATCAATGACTCTAGCAAAATCTCCACCATACTCTGGGAACAATGCGTCAAACCGTTCTACGATTCTTTCGGCATGGCGATGATTTTTCGCAAAAATAATCGTTTTGCCTAGCTTGTCTCCGCCTTCTACATGAATGCCTTTGTTCATTAAATCTTTCAGAACCATATCGATGGTGTTGTCATTAAAGAGCCATTCGTTTAAGGCAGAGCTGTCAATATCTTCCCTAAAATCTTCTTCATCAAAGGTTTCTTCATATTTTTCTTTATCTTCTTCCGATAAATCATCGTAATGAATACCTTCTTCTAGAAACTTTGTCTTTGTTTCAATTGTTCGGTAATCAACTAAAAACCCATCTTTTACAGCTTGATCCAGCTCATAAGCATAAGTCGGAACACCATTTTCCATTTCAAACACTTCATACGTATTTTTATCAATCTCATCTTTTGGGGTTGCCGTTAAGCCGAGTAAAATTCCATCAAAATAATCGAAAATGCTGCGGTATTTTTTATAGATACTTCGATGCGATTCATCAATGATGATGAGATCAAAGTGTCCAACGGTAAATAGTTTTTTGCCATTTTTTCTTTTCGCCTCATCGATGGCATTCATCATCGTTGGATATGTAGAAAAGACGATTCGGCTTTCCTCTGGGTTATCCTTGTTATCTAGCAGATTGCATAAAGGTAAACTTGGTAGTAAGTTATTAAAGTTTCTGTATGCTTGATTAATTAATGCAGTTCGGTCTGCTAAGAAGAGAACATTTTTCACCCAATTATGACGTGTCAAAACATCAACAATCGAAATAGCCGTTCTTGTTTTCCCACTGCCTGTTGCCATAACAAGAAGAGCCTTTCTTTGACCACGACTTAAAGCATCACAAACTGCTAAAATGGCTTCTTTTTGATAGTAACGATTACTAATATCATCATTAATTTGTACATTTGATAATGGACGCTTCATTTGGCGACGTTCGATTAACAAACTTAGTTCTTCTTTATTGTAAAATCCAGAAACTTTTCTTGGCGGATATGGATCATGCCAAATAAATGTTTCCAAACCGTTTGTATAGAAAATTACTGGACGAGTGCTAGACATTTTTTCAATACAGTCAGCATACAGTTTTGCTTGTTGGCGACCAATTTTCGGGTCTTTTGATGTTCTTTTTGCCTCCACTACAGCAAGAGGTTTCCCATTATCACCAAATAAAACGTAATCAGCAAATCCTTTGCCTTCTTTGTTTGGCATACCAACAACTGGGTATTCTCGAACGATATCTTTATTAAACTCCCAACCAGCGAGTTCCAAGTCTAAATCGATATATTTTAGTCTTGTTTCAAATTCATTTAATTCATCAACTTGGAAGTGATTTTCTTTTGTATTGTGTTCCCGTTTTTCCGTTACCCTTTTACGAAGATGTTGATTTTCTTTAATAATTTCTTCTAGTTTTCTATCTTTCGCGCTTAATTGTTCATATAAATCTTGTAATTCTTTCGGGCGCACCGGTTTCTCTTCTCCAACCGGAAGTAAGGATTCATCAAATTCCCCAGCAGTAAATTCATCAGAATAACAATAATCAATCCATGCAATAAATTGGAAAAGATGATGGAGGGACAATACCGCTTTGTCACGAGTAATTTGTGCATTTGTATGGACAGCATGATTCCCTAATTTGACCACATATTCCATAAGCTTTAATAAATGTTCATCAATAATACCCAAAAAATTCCTATCATGTATCAGACTTGAAAGATTATCCTGATAAGGAACTTTAAGCGCACTGTCATAACTATAAACCCATTTAACAGCAAGCTCCAGCGCACGGCGAGACTGAATTGCGCTGACAGCTGGGCTAACAACTAAACCTTTCTCCGCTTCAAAACAAGCATTTGTAAAACTTCGATACTGTTTTTTGTCTTTTAAAAAGCTAAAGTTGGACACGTTGACACCTCCCTTTAATTAACGGTTAGAAACTTTTTCATCCGTAAATAGTTCACCATTGAAGGCACGTTGCATTAGTGAATTAAAGTTATTTTCCAGTTCTATTAGTCCTTTTTCAAGTTTTTCTTTTTGTTCAAGTACATTCTCTACAACATTTGCAAACTCTCTTTGTAATTCAATCTTAGGGCAAATAATTTGTATATTTTTTATCATTGTGAGGTTCATGTTTTTTTGACGGACTCCTCTTTGTAGCCGTTTGTAATAGCTCTTACCAATTTGTATACAATAATATACAAAAATCGTATTAACTATTGATCTATCCAATTTTGCAAAAGCAACAGCTTGATTGCATGCACATTCTACTTTATTAATTGTTGATTTAAGCGCCGCAGTATCATACATTCCAAGTAATAAACTATCTTTTTCAATTAATTTTGCTGCTGAATTCTCCAATGCCTCCTCATTAATATGTTCATTGCTAGAATAAGTAAATATGCTATTAAGCTCGCCAGCTGATAACCATGGAATTCTACCCTTGAAATATTCCTTGTTAGATCTGGATGGAGTTCCACCACTTTTCCATTCTCCTATTTGTTCAAGCCTTACTATATCCCATTTCAAAGGATTTTTAACTGGATCCCCAAACATCTCCAAAAACACACTTTGCGTTAATTGGTCTAATGCTTCAATTTGTGCTTTACGACAATCCATTAAGTTTTGAGCTTTATTTAATAATACTGCTATTTTTCTTTGTATTTCTAATGATGGTAATGGAATTAATAAATTATCTATATGTTCATTTCTAAGATTATTAATATTAGCGCCATTAATCGTATGTGAGATTGTTTGAGAATAATAATCAGTATTAAAAAAGTGTCTTAAATAATCTGGAATAATATTATTATTTGGTCTAATTAATTTACAAAACGCACCAAAGGTATAATTACCATCTTCTTTTACTTGTCCTGGTTTTCCAACAACTTCTTTACTTCCACTAGACGCAGCAATAAGAATATCTCCTTTTTTAAACTTTTGTTCATCTTTTACTAGAGAGGGTTCTACATACAATAAATCTTCGAATGTTAATTCTCCATTTTGAATATTCGTAGCTCTTAATAGTGGTATAAAATCTTTTATTGGTTTTTCTGATATCTGGTCTTTTTTATAAGAGACTCCCCTAATTTGCTTGATAAATTTTTTCAAGGGGTAAATTTTATATTTAGAAATCATCTAACTACATCCTTTACTAGATCTTTAAGCTCTTTGATACCATTTATTATTTCTTTTTCATAAACTTCAATTTTTTTGAGTATTACTTCTGGTTTCTCGTATTCGACTTCTTCATATTCAATTTCTTTATACTTATTAATCGACAAATCATAGTCGTTTTCCCGTAGTTCTTCAACCGGTACGAAGAAGGATTGTTCTGTCCGTTTCCGTTCTTTTTCTGCTTCTAAATTATTAAACCGTTCTATAATATCTGGTATATCATTTTCTTCAATCGGTGTACGTTTGTCGTCCAATGAAAATCCGTCTGCTTTCATATCATAGAACCAGACATTATCTGTACCACCTGCACCGGTTTTTGTGAAAATCATAATCGCCGTTGAAACTCCTGCATACGGTTTAAACACTCCGCTCGGCATGGAGATTATAGCTTCCAATTTATGGTTATCAATGATTTCCTTTCGTATCGTTTTGTGTGCTTTTGAACTTCCAAATAACACACCATCTGGAACAATGACCGCAGCCCGACCACCCGGTTTTAAAATTCGAATAAATAAGGATAAGAATAATAATTCGGTTTTCTTAGTTTTGGCAATTTTCAATAAATCATTTGAAACTGCTTCATAATCTAATGAGCCTTTAAATGGCGGATTAGCGAGTACCAATGTATATTTTTCTTTATCTTTATTAATTTCAGAAAGCGAATCCCGATAGTCAATATTTGGATTATCGACACCATGTAGCATCATGTTCATGGCACCAATACGTAGCATTGTCCGGTCCATATCATTTCCGTAGAACATGGTATTATGGTAATGTTCTTTTAAGCCTTGAACAAGGAACATGTCATTGTGATGTTTACGTAAGTATTCGCTTGCTGCAACTAAAAATCCAGCAGTCCCCATTGCAGGGTCAATAATAATATCCTCTGGTGTTGGTTTCATAAGTTCAACTATCATTTGGATAATATGTCTCGGCGTACGGAACTGTCCGTTTGTACCGGAAGTTGATAATTTCGAAAGTAAATACTCATATAAGTCCCCTTGAGCATCACGATCAGTTGCTGGTGGTAGATTGTCAATTCCCTCAACAATTTTTGCTAGCATATTCGCTGTAGGGATTAAAAACATCGCATCTCCCATGTACTTGGAGTATGCTGAATTATCTTTACCATGTAAATTTTTAATGAAAGGAAAAACTTCATCGGAAACAACACGATACATTTCTTCTGGGGATCCGAGCTGTTTAAAACGGTGCCAGCGCAAGTGTTGTTTATCTTCTGGAAAGATTCCTTCAAAAGGAATGCCTAAAATTTCCCCTTCCTTCTCTTTAATCGTTTCCGCTTCATCCAAACTTTTTATAAATAAAAGATAAGTAAATTGTTCGATAACAGTTAGTGGATTTGTAATTCCACCTGTCCAAAACGTTTCCCATATTTTATCTACTTTATTTTTAATTTCCCCTGTAATCATATAACTTCCTCCTGCTGCATCTAATATATCTTCATTATACCTATTTATCTCATTTTATTAAAAGGATAATCATGGAGACCTATAACTATTTACCCAATTGATTAATCCAAAATATCTTAAAAAAATTTTAAAATCCTATTAAAATACATTGAATCGATAAGTATAATGTTTCAGAACAAATCGGTTAATCAAAAAATCAACTAAAAATTTTTAAAAAAATTCCTTATTTCTCTTCAAATATGAAAAAACGAAGATACAATGCTTTATGCAAAACGGAAAATACAAATAACTAAGGAGATGAATTTGCTATCCAAAGTGCAGCATATATTCGAACAACAAGTTAAAGTCATATAGATAGAAATATAAGAAAGCAAACATAGATGTGAAGTCGGAGAATTAAATTCGTTATAAACATTCAAAACAAGCACGCAGTTAATAAAATATTCGATCACACTATAAAAGGTGAAATCCGCAGAGGCTATATGACCATATGCTAATGATTAGTTAAAAATTTCTATGGATAAAGAAAAGGAGAAGAAAAATGATTAACAACCAAGGAAATCTAAAGGGATTTCTCTATATAAGAGTGAATCATCCATCAAAACTTTCAACAGAAGAACATTCACAGCTAACTAATTTCTTATTTGAGTATAGAAGAAATCGTTACAATAGAAAGGGAAATACCTATAAACATCGCATTGAAGAATATTTGTACAAAGTCAAATAAATAGTGTAACCCAATAAAAAGCGAGAACCGCAGAGGTTACGTAACCATTCACATTATTGGTTATGTAATTCTGCGGATTTTTTTATATTGAAAAATTATAAAAGGGAGAGCGATAAATCATGAATAGATCAGAAAACACCGTTGAGCGAATTTTTGCAGATACTTCGCTCACCTTCATGGATGTTATAAATTCCATTATTGATCATAAAATTGAAGAACTCGTCAATAATGCTAGTAAGGTAAACACTGCTACATCTCAAAAAGACGAGAAGGAGTATGATTCAAAATGAGATGTGCAGTATATGTTCGTGTTTCTACCGATAAAGAAGAACAAAAAGATTCCTTAAAATATCAGCAAGAACTGTTTTATAATTATATAGCGGAAAAAGGTTGGGATATTTACAAATTTTATATTGACGTTGAGAGCGGGACGACGGCAAAACGAGAAGAACTTCAAAAACTTATTGAAGATGCTCAGGATAAGAAGTTCGATATCATTCTTGCCAAAGAGTTATCACGCCTTGCCCGAAATGGAGAATTATCCTATAAAATCAAAAACTTATGTGAAAACCAAGGGATTCACATTATTACATTAGATAATGCGATCAATACATTAACAGGGAACACTCATATGTTTGGCCTTTATGCATGGATGTACGAACAAGAATCTCAAAACACGAGTAATCGTGTGAAAGAGACATTAAAAACTCGAGCAAAAAATGGACTTTTTAAAGGATCAAACCCTCCATATGGGTATGAAGTAAGAGATGGAAAATTGTATATCCGTAATGATGAGACACCAAATATTGTTAGACGAATTTTTAAAGAATATTTGGAAGGAAACGGACGACAAAGTATTGCAAGACGGCTATATAACGAGGGAGTTCCAACCCCTGCTCAAATAGCTGGAAAAGCAAACGCAGGAGATAAGTGGCATGATTCTACAATTAGATGCATCTTGACAAATCCCCATTACGTTGGGGATCTTGTTCAAGGAAGAACAACGACAGTAAGTGTAACAAGTAAAAGAAGAAAAAACGTTCCTAAAGAAAAACAGTTTATTATCAAAAATGCACATGAGCCAATTATATCTAGGGAAACGTTTGATGCTGTCCAAAATCAATTAGAGCAGAGAAGAAAATATATTACAGCACCCAAGATACATCTTTTTACTAATGTCCTCTTTTGTGCCGATTGTGGTACAGGTATGTGGTTCCGAAGCAATCGAGACGGATACATTTGTGGGGCTTATGCACGTCATGGAAAAAAAGCTTGTACCGCCCACACAATAAAAGAGGATTTTTTAAAAGAAACAATTCTAAATGACATAAAATCCTTAATTCATCAAATTGACAAAGAGCAATATATAAAGAAGATGGAGAGAAAATCGAAAAGTACAAAATCGGATTCTCAAAAGAAAATCAATAAGATTAACAAACAGATTGATGTTTTACAAAATCGAAAAAGAAGATTCATCAACCTGTTAGCTGACGGAATCATTACCAATGAAGAATATCAAGAGAGTATTGAAGCAACGAACAAGGATTTAACTGAATTAATGGAACAGAAAAATGAACTTCTTTCATTGATGGAAAGCGAGGATGTAATCGAAACGATTGAAAAGCTCAAAAAGGAATTACTTCAATTCCTAAATTTCGATGAATTAACCGAGGATATTCTCCATCGACTGATTAATCGAATCGAGGTAAAAGAGGACGGTACACCAATAATTCATTACCGGTTTACCACACCAAAAATTGAATAGAGGCAAGAGAGAAACCTTATCTTGCCTCATTTTTTCATTTTAAAACTATCTGCGAAACGCACTCAACGTGCATCGTCATCGGGAACATGTCTACCGGTTGGACTTCCACGGTTTGATAGTCGTCTGCTTCCAATATACCTAAATCCCGAGCCAATGTTGCCGGATTGCAGCTTACATAAACAACCCGCTTCGGTTTCATTTCAATAATTGTCTTAAGCAACGCCGCATCGCAACCTTTTCTTGGCGGGTCCACGACGATAACATCCGCATGAATTCCTTCCTTTGCCCAATTTGGAATCACGGTCTCAGCCTCTCCCACCGTAAATTCCACATTCGTTATCCCGTTCAAATCAGCATTCTTTTTCGCATCATTAATTGCATCCGAGACTACTTCCACCCCGTACACCTTTTTTGCCTGTTGTGCCAAGAATAATGAGATCGTTCCTATTCCGCAGTATGCGTCAATGACAATTTCTTCACCGGTAAGACCTGTATATGCCAACGCCTTATCATATAAAACCTGCGTCTGTACCGGGTTCACTTGGTAAAAGGATCGTGGTGAGATAGCAAATTTGACATTTCCGATATAATCATATATCACATCTTGCCCCCAGAGCACCTGCGTTTTTTCTCCTAAAATCACATTCGTCCGCTTCGGATTTACATTATGGACAATCGATTTAACATTCGGTAATGCAGCCACAATTTTTCCAACAATTTCCTCCCGATGGGGCAATTTTTCCGTCCTCGTGATAAGGACAATCATTAACTCGTCCGTTTTCCGTCCGAAGCGCGCCATAATGTGCCGTAACACACCAGTATGCGCTTCTTCGTTGTATGCCGTAACTCCAAGTTCACTACAAATTTCTTTTACAATCTTAATCGCATCATTAATGGCCTCCATGTGAATAACACTTTCATCCGTATCAATAATTTCATGGGTGCGTGGTTTATAAAATCCGGTAATCAACCGTCCATTCCTCTCACCAACCGGAACTTGCGCCTTATTCCGATAATGAAAAGGTTGCTCCATACCAATAATCGGATGAATATTCACATCTTGCAACTTTCCGATTCTCGTTAGTGTCTGTTCCACCAAGTTTTGTTTAAATTGAAGCTGACCTTCATAAGACATATGATGAAGTTGACAACCGCCGTATTTGTGCATGTCCTCTTTTGGAATCTCTACGCGGTACGGACTTTTTTCCTTAATTTCGATCAATTTCCCATAACCGTAGTTCTTTTTCACATTTAAAATTTTAATTTGCGCAGATTCACCCGGCAGCCCACCCGGAACAAATACCGGGAAGCCGTCAATTTTTGCTACCCCTTGTCCTTCATGGGTTAAATCAACAAATTCTACATCTATGTAATCATTTTTCTTTACTGGTATTGTTTGACTCATTTTATCCACCTTTACTCCTCTGTTTTTCATCCATCTGCCTGTTATCAAGTAAAACTATATCAAAAATAGAGGGGCAAAGGAAATAGCTAAACAAAACCAAATAACCTATCTAATTAAGGCTTAGTTGTTGGTGTCACATAAGTCAGTTCATTATAGGGAATGATGAAACTTAAGGGTGAATGCTAAAAAATGTTAAACGGAGATTTTTGACCTTTTATCGCTATTCTTTGTGGTTGGTTAATGACAGGATTCGGGCAAATATATAACGGTCAATTATTAAAGGGGCTTTTATTCGGAATCCCCAATACGACTATTAATTTTTATGGGCATTTAAATGAAGCCCTGTTGTACGCATTTTTAGGTGATATTGAAAAGTCGCAAACGATATTAAACTACCAATGGATTTTATTTTATCCAGCTATTTTTGACATATCACATTGGGATGCATATGAAGTTAGTTATGAAATTCAACGAAAATGTGCGCCTCCTGTTTCACACAAATTGCCTTTCATTTTATCCGGAATGTTTGCGACGGTGGGGGTAATTTTTTGGTTCCAAATACTTTCCCGGACCTATATATTTAGGGCTTGGCGGTTACCTGGTTGGCGGCTTAATCGGAGTCATTCTTATTAAATTAGGTAAACCTTCTTGAAGTCAATTTCACGCAGCATTCATTTTTAAGCCGGCTTCACTCTTATTTTTTAACTATGAGACAAAACCGTTTCAAACTTCGAGGCCACTGAAAAAGGTGCGAAATAATCTTGCTAAGCACCGTATTTTGATGTATTTTTGGGTTTTATCATACTATATATTGTGTTAGTGAATGTAATCAAATAGTTTTTCAGTGACCTCTCAAACTTCGGCAGTTTTGCCTCATAGGTGGACTCTTATATGAACGCGATGGGGCTTTTTTTAATTATTTGAAGTGATATACCCCATTGAACTGCTCTAAAAGACAATTCGATGGCGGTTTTCTCATAAAAATCGGCTCACTTCTGAACGCGATGGAACATTATTCAATCATTTGAAGTAATGTGCCCCATTGAACAAACTCTATAAGACAACCCAATGGCAGTTGTCTCATCGATCGACTCGCTTCCGAACATTCCACATGTCCATTTACAGTTATTCCCTTTTCTCATTCATTTTTCGTTAACTGCATGGCTTTTTTAATATCTTTAAATGAACTGGATTTCCCGTACAAGAGGACGCCGCCTTTATAAACTTTTGCCCCGAAAATAGCGAATAAAATAATGGTGACCAGCAAAATAACAATTCCAAGGATCGGCTCCCAAAACGGTAAATTCAGCATTCCCACCCTCATAAACATCAGCATGGGCGTAAAGAACGGAATATAAGAAGTTACTGTAATAAACGTCGCATCCGGCTTAACTAGACCGAACATGGCAATCATAAAACCGATAATCAGCAAATACGTCATCGGTGTGATTAACTGATTCACATCTTCAATCCGACTAACTAACGACCCTAAAAACGCCGCTAATGTTGCATACAAGAAATAACCCAGCAGGAAGAAAACAAAAGCATACACAAGGGTCGCAACCGGAACATCACCGAACCCATATACATCAAAAAAACCGCCCTCCATTGAATCCATATTTTGTTTTAATGAAAAATAGGCGACTCCTAACATGAGAGCAAGTTGCAATAACCCAAGCAAGCCGACACCTAAAATTTTCGCAAACATCTGCTTGATCGGCGGCACACTGGAGATTAAGATTTCCATGACCCGTGATGATTTTTCGGTAGCCACTTCCATCGCAATCATATTCGCATACATAATAACGGCAAAATAAATAACAAATAAAAGTACATACACTAATCCTCTCGCCTGGCTTAGCTCTTCTTCGGTCTTTGCATCTTTTTCCAATGCAACTTTTTTCAGGGAGACAGGCTCGTACAATTTCGTAAGCTGTTCTTGAGATAAGTTCATTTGGGTTGCAGCCATTTGGGTCTTCATCTGCTGCAGTCCATTTTCCAGCGATGATAACAATGAGGTATTAGAAATGGTTAATGATCGATAAACCGCTGCCGGCAAATTCTCTTGATTATTGGAAAGAACGAGTACACCATCAAAGTCGCCGTTTTGAACCTGTTTATCAGCCTTTGTTTTATCCCCGGTAAATTTTTTCAATTGAATATCTTTATCGATTGCTTTTAACTGATTTTGAAATGGGTCAAACAGTACCCCGGTTTCATCAATAACCGCAATTTTTTCCCCTTCTTCTCCTTTATTAAAGAAATCAATAATATTAGTAATATTCGCCAGCAGAACAATAATCAGAAGAGTAATAACCGTTGTCACGATAAAAGACTTGGTTTTTAATTTAGTTAAAAAAGTATGAAAGAAAATGATCCAAAACTTATTCATAGGAAGCACCTACTTTCTCAATGAAAATATCATTCAAAGAAGGTTCCTCCAAGGCAAATTTCCGAATAAACCCTCTTCCTACAATCTCCTGTAAAATGCTGCCGGCAACCTCTTCACCTTCAATTTGCAGTTGAATACCTTCTGGAGTGACAGCAGATTTACGAACACCCGGGTATTCTTTCAAAAAACTTACATCAAAGTCCGCATGAATGATTAAATTTTTCTTGCCAAAGGACTGTTTAATTTCCTTTAAAGAGCCTTGAAGTACAGTTTTTCCTTTATTCAAGATACATAAATTCTCACATAATTGTTCGACATGCTCCATTCGGTGGCTGGAAAAAACAATTGTTGTACCGCTTTCCTTTAAATCTAAAACAGCTTGCTTTAATAGCTCGACATTGATCGGATCGAGCCCGCTAAATGGCTCATCCAAAATAAGTAAAGATGGCTTATGTAGAACGGAAGCGATAAATTGAATTTTTTGTTGGTTCCCCTTCGACAGTTCCTCCACTTTTTTATCGGCATAGTCAGGAACTTTGAACCGTTCCAACCATCTCCCCAACTCCTTTTCTGCCTCTTGCTTACTCATTCCTTTTAATCTAGCTAAAAAAATCAATTGCTCTTTAACCTTTTGTTTCGGATAAAGACCACGTTCTTCCGGAAGATAGCCAATATTGTCACTTGTTGAATAATCAACCGGCTTTCCATTCCATGAAACATTTCCGGAACTGGCATCCATTAAGCCTAGTATGATTCGAAAAGTTGTTGTCTTTCCCGCTCCATTCGCACCTAAAAAACCAAAAATCGTCTTTTCAGGAATCGAAAGCGACAAATCATCAACAGCTGTATACTTTCCAAATCGCTTTGAAACATGTTCGATTTCTAAAGCCATGTCCTTCCTCCTTTAAGCAAAATAAAAAGCTTGTCACACCTTTATTTTAAGGTGTTTAACATAATAAAGGGAAACTTCTATTTTATCAGTGTCGTTTTCCGCTACCGTTCGGACCAAGTTCTCACATAATAAAGGGAAACAGCAGAAAACGGTATCCTCACTGATTGTTCGTTACCCAAATCAGATGTGTGCTGTAGGTACCCCTCCCCCACTTGTCTTCCTCTTTGAATGAATCATCCGGTGAAAGTACAAGATTTGCCGTTAAAGGGGAATTTTCCCAACCTTAAAATAAAGCCGTGACAAGTTATAGATTCATTAATTGTTGCTTAATATCATTATAACAGAAGGTGGAGACGAAAAAATAGGAAAAATTGGAAAATATTTCATTATCGTTTGGGCAATAATCAAAAGCGGAGCCTAACATTTTTTCTCATTTTGCGCCGTATGACGTATTACGTTATCCATGGCACTGACTTTTTTCTCATCACTCATTTTCAGTTTCGCACCGTTTCTCAATCGATAAAAGAGGAGCCTGGCCCCACCGTATTACATTCTCAATTACCGGGGGACAGGCTCCTTTTTAATTAATCTTCTACGATTTCTTTCCGATTTTTCTTCAATAGTTTTGAAAGCACTTCATAAACGATTGGTACGATGACCAACGTCAATAACGTTGAACTAAACAGACCACCAATTACGGTAATGGCCAAGTCTCTTGACATGAGACCCCCATCGCCTCCAATTCCAAGTGCCAGCGGTAACATAGCACCAATTGTCGCAATCGCCGTCATTAAAATTGGGCGCAGGCGGGTTGCACCGGCTTCCAAGATGGCTTCACGCATTGCTAAACCTTCCCGTTCCTTATGAATAATTCGATCCACAAGAACAATGGCGTTTGTAACAACGATTCCGATTAACATTAACAATCCCATCATTACCTGTACCGAAATGGTATGTCCGGTAATATATAGACCGATGAATGAACCAATAACGGTAAAAGGCAGTGAGAAGAGAATGGCGAACGGTGCCATGCCTTCACCAAACGTTACCACTAAGATGAAGTAGACGATGGCAATAGCTGCAAGCATGGCGACACCTAATTGTGTAAAGGTTTCAGCCATATCTGCCGCAACACCGGATACTCCTGTTGTAACACCTTTTGGTAAGTCAAGATTTTCAATTTTTTTATCAGCTTCAGCATTTACTTTTGAAATATCCTTACCGATAACTGTCCCTGAAACGGTTGCGTAGTATTCACCTTCTGAACGGGTTAACGTATTTAATGTCGTTCCTTCTTCTACATCCACGAGTTCGGACAAAGGAATCTTCGTACCAAGCGGTGTATTTATTGGCGTTTTTAATAAATCTTCTACCGTATCCGGAGTTACTTTTGCATCTCTTTGTATCACAACCTCAATTTCATCACCATCATTTTCAACCGTTGTTAATACTTCCTTATTTCCGGCGTTAGATAATGCCATGGCAATCTGGGCTGTGGTTAAGCCGTACTGAAGCACATGATCTTGGGATACTTTAAAGACATTTTCCACATATGGATCTTCAATATCTGATGTGACATCCTCCAAGTCTTTTATATCAGATAATTCTCCTTCAACTTGTTTGACGGCTGTCATTAAATCATCCAAATCTTCACTATAAATCGTATAGCTTAACTCATTGGAGTTTATACCACCTGTACTAAAGTTTTGTGATGTCCATTCACCTGACTGATTTAAGTTTGTTACATAATCTTCAATTTCTTTTCTTACTTCAGGGAAATTTTCCATATCTTCATCAAAGATTATGTACATTAATGCCCCATTTCTGCCACCCATCATCATGGAAGCGGCATCGACATTTTTAGAGTCATTAATGGACAACTGTAAAGATTTGATATCATCACGCTTTAATAATTTCTTTTCAACTTCTGCGACATTGGCTTCGGTTTCTTCTTTTAACTCACCCGCTTTAGGCGTATACGTTATAAACATCATCTTCTCTTCAGAAGAGCCCAAGAAACTGAATCCAATGAGAGGTGTTATTGCCAGTGACCCGGCTAATAAAACCATAGCGATCACCGATGTAATCACTTTATGATTTAAAACTTTTTCTAAAACGCCTTTATACCATTTTGCAAGGGTTCCAAGTCCTTTATGTATTTTCTCTGTTTTTTCACCATACAGTTTTTTACGGAATAAAGTGTGTGACAGAGTTGGCACGATGATAATCGCAACAAGCAATGATGCACCTAGAGCAAAAGTTATTGTTAAAGCAAATGGCATGAACAATTCGCCAACCATTCCGCCAACAAATATGAGCGGTGCAAAAACAGCGACTGTAACTAATGTAGAAGACAAAATTGGCCTAAACATTTCAATTGTTGCTTCTCGAATTAAGGCACGGCCGCGTAGTTTTTCATCTTTTAAATGCAGACGTCGGTAAATGTTTTCCACAACGACAATTGAGTCATCAATTACCCGTCCGATCGCAACCGTTATTGCACCTAATGTCATAATATTTAAAGTAATATCCAGCCAGTGTAACAGCAATAAAGCCATTAAAATGGAAACCGGAATGGATATGATTGAAATAATAGTCGATTTCACATCGCGTAAAAACAGCAGGATGATAAGGACGGCAATTAATCCGCCAAATAAGGCTTTTTCAATCATTGTGTATACGGATTGTTCAACCGGTTCTCCTTGGTCAAGTGTTACATCCACTTTTAAACCGTCAATTTTCGCTTCTTCATCCTTAATTAAATCTTTTACAGCGTTAACTACAGTGACAGTATTGGCTTCTTGACCTTTTACAATTTGAATGGCAATCGCGTCTTTCCCATTCGTCCGGGAAATTGATTGAACTTTACCGACTGTCTCAATTTTTGCAATATCACCAAGTTTTACAAATGGAACCGGGTTTTCAGCAGTCGGTGTGACAGGGATGAGCATTTCTTTCAGTTGGTCAACCGTTTTTATATCACCGTCAATGGCAACAGCTTCTTCTCCCTCTTTAAACTCATAAAGGCCTAAAGATAGCGCCATGTCGCTCGCCTTTACCATATCCTTTACAGTATCTTCCGAGAGCCCCAGCGCAGCCATTTTTTCTTCATCAAAATTGAACTCCACTTCTTTAATATGCTGCCCGGTAATTTCAGCGGAAGCTACACCATCAATTTTTTCAATCTTAGGTAAAAGAATATCCTCAACTGTTGATGTTAATTCGACAATATCTTCTTCTGTACTGCTAACCGAAAGAGCAAGAACCGGCATCATATTCATATTGATCGCCATAATCGTAGGCTGCTCGACTTCTTCCGGTAATGTGACATTATCGATGGCTGATTCCAGCTGACGTTTCTTTTCATCCATATCTACACCATAATCGTACTCGATCTGAATCTGCGAGACATTGGATGATGAATTTGAATAGACGGCTTTGACATCTTCCATTCCTTCTACCGCTTTTTCAATTGGCATAGATACTTCATTCATCACTTGTTCTGGAGTTGCACCCGGATAAACCCCCATAACAATTAAATACGGGATAGATATGTCAGGAATTGACTCCATTTTCATTCGTGTACCTGAATAAATACCTGAAGCGATTATGATTATGGTTAGTAACCATACCGCCAATTTATTTTTCAGAACAAAATTTACTAATCCTTTCACAATTCCACCTACCTTAAATTGACATTTTTTATACATTTACTTATAATAATGACTAATCGGTCATTTGTCAAATAAGGAGTCTTTTTTATGTCAAAAAAACAATTAATTATAGAGAAAGCAGTTGAATTATTTGCTGAAAACGGTTTCGAGTCAACATCTGTTCAACAAATAACCGAACGTTGCGGCATATCAAAAGGTGCTTTTTACCTTTATTTTAAATCAAAAGATGAATTAATAATTGGTCTAATTGATTATTTTTTGAGTAATATCATTTCCGATATTGAACAATCGGTCAGTAATGAAAAACATACAGACCAATTGCTTTATAATTATATCTATGTTTCATTAAGCGAATTTAAAAGACATGCAAAGTTTGCAAAGCTTTTTTTAAAAGAACAAGTTTTTTCCTATAATAATGATTTGTTTAACAGACTGCAGATGTACCTGTCAACGCTCAATCATATTTTACTTTCCATTATTCAAAGACAGTTTCCAAAAAAGAATCCGGATATGCATTTTGAACTTCTCTATGCAGTTAACGGATTATTAAAAGGTTATACAGAGTTATTTTTAATTGACGAATTTCCGGTTGATTTAGATCGATTGTGTCATTCGATAGTTGAAAAGATCACCATCATTGCCGACCATTCGGCTGTTTTGGTTTTCACTCCTGAATATTTAGGAAAAATTAATTTTCACTTTGATATTTCAAAGGAAGAAGTGCTAAATAAGCTGGAGGAAGTAATACAGGAAACGAGCGATGATCCGATTGTCCGTGATTCTTTATTATTGTTAAAAGAAGACTTAGTAAATCCACATTTAAACGAAGCGATTATTCAAGGTCTTTTGAAAAATATTCGCACAAACACACAATGCAGATGGGTCGCTTCTATTTATGAACTATATTTAGAAAGAGCCACCTGCGCGACTTCAAGCGAATAATTAACAACTTTTATCAGGTGACTAGAAGCCAGAAGCCCGTGAAACTTATTGACCAATCGTGCAAGTGCACTATTGGTCAATTTTTTCATCGTACACGATAGTCAAACGAAATGGTATGGGTCGATTTTTCCTCGTACACAATAATCCGTTGGCCGATTTTTTACATAATACACATATGTTCAATGAAACTTCCATCCGCGGGGGGGGGTTCCTACGGGTGGTAGTTGAACCAATTGAACAGATACGCGCAGTTGATTTCCGTTAAAATATTGAGAGGAAATCGTACTGCCCGTTAAACAAATAATTTTCGTCCATAATCCTTACCGATTACAGTTTTAAAACATCAATTTCTTATGTTTTTACCCAATCGATTTAGGTGAAACTAGGTAAAAGGGAGTGTGGACGAATGGAGACTTTTCTTTTCCTTTTCCTTGGATTTGCTTATCTTTGCCTATTCATATGGGAGCTCTTACAAGTAAAAAAATACGGGATAAGGAATCACGCCAATTTCCTTATTCTCGTCATTTTCGGGCTGGTTTATGATAACCTCATCATTCCATTTGGCCGTTTTATCGGAGAAGGCAATACACTGGAAGCTTTGAGCAAAATTCGGTATTGGTTCCATGCCCTGTTCACGCCTACGCTTATTCTTTTTGCTTGGAATGTTTTTCACAAGACCGGTCTGCTTTCAACCCGGCAAACTCTTTGGAAATTACTAGCCTATGTGTTAACGATCGGATTCATTGTATATGAACTGTTGACTTCGATTATGGGAATGAAACTTGAGCCCAAATGGGAGGACGGTGTTTTAACCTATGAAAATGTGACTCAACCCGGATTCCCGCTCATGGTCATGGTCGTTACCCTGGTCCTTGGTGCAGTTGGCGTTTTACTAATGAAAAAATTAAGATTTCCGTGGCTATTCATTGGCACTGTTGTCATGCTTCTTGGTGGACTACTGGCCAATTGGATAAAAAACTTTCCGATAATGAATGTTTTTGAACTTCTTTTTATTGTTTCCTTAGTAATGACAAAACATTTCCAATTTCGAGTTCATTAAGTTATTTTTATCCGGTACTCATCACTTGATGCTTTTTCATGGCGACACAAATGATAGCGGAAAACAAGAGAAATTGTATAATATAGGATATTAAAAGCAAAGTACAAACCCGGATTCTACTGACACTACTTCGTGATATATTCACAAAAGACACCGACGAACTCATACACTCTATTCGTAAATGTATCCACTACTTACTAGAGCTGGAAGATAAACAAACAAGCATTGAATTTTTAGAAACGATGATACGATATGTTTTCAGTGCTGCAAGATACTTAACAAAAGATGATATGAATAAAATAAGACGGGAAACTAAAACAACTTTTCCAGAGGGGACCAGTATTTTAAGAGAAGAAGGTATGGAAAAAGGGATGGGAAGAAAAAGGAATTGAACTGGGGCAAGCAAAAGCATTATCTAAAATCGCTCTTCAACAGATGACAGAAAAATTTGGTGTATTGCCTAAAGAACTGACAGAAAAAATTTCGAAACTGGATGTCATAAGCTTGGAATTAATACTAAGTAATATTTTTAATTATACTAGTTTGGACGATGTTAGAAAGTTTATTTCTTAAGTGCTTATCACTTCACCCCCCAGTTCAGTGGTATGGACTGGGGTTCCTTCTTTAATTTTGGCATTTGCCTATCATGATGAACTCCCCGTTTAGGCTTCCTTTAAGGTGTATTGGTGATAGCCTACCACTTACCGGGATAGACACCGTTTTAGTCTTCTCTTTTCTCTTCCGTATTGTTCTCCTCCCCGCTGCGAATTCCGTACTGAAAGATGGTGGGATTTTTGCAATAGCTTGCCCGCGTGCCCGAGCCCTTAACTGAAAACTAAGTCCTAAATATATGAGTGAAAACATTGCAACCATAGCTAATCCGGCAAATAACCCAACACCCTGACCCGGAATTAAAGGCATGCATACAAGCACTAGAATCATACTGATCAAGGTAATCCACGACGTATACGGAAAACCCCGCATTTGGCAAATACCATCCGGTGGACACCCATTTCTTTGTCGAAAACGGATATGGGTAGCCATTATAATCCCATATGTAAAAATTAAGGAAAAGCCGCCTGTTGAAATTAAAACTAAGTATACCCGCGGAAACAAAAGACCAAAACTGAGTCCGACAAGCATGGCCATTCCGGAGAATAAAATACCCCGGTAAGGAACGTCTTTTGTATCTTTTAACCATCTCGGTGCATACCCTTCATCAGTCAAAGACCTGATCATTCTACCTAAACCAAATATCGCCGCCATCACCGCTGAAAGGATAGCTGATATTAAAACAAGATTCAATACCGACCCTGCCCAAGTAATTCCCCATCTGTCCAATGAAGCAACAATGGGACTCACATTTTCATTCAGAGCTGAAGTCGGGATTAGTGGCAGTATTACAGCAGCATAAATGACATATAGTCCTACAAGACTAAATACCGTGTAGCGAATCGCTTTTGGAATGGTTTCCCTTGGATTCTCTGCCTCAGAAGCAGCTAAACCGATTACCTCAAATCCAGCATAAGCAAAAATGACCAATAACATACTGCCTGCTATTCCGCTAATTCCGCCTGCCATAAAAGGCTCATTTGCCAATTCACCAAGACCGATAGGATTTGCTCTCGGAAGTACTCCAAATATTAAAACGAATGCAGTCAAAATAAAGAAAATAATCATAAATATTTTTACACTTGATAAGAAGCTTTCAATTTTCCCCAGTTTTTCGACACCAAGGAGATTGAGTAGGGTAACGCCAACGATAATCAAACTTCCCATAATTGGAATTGATACATTTGGGAACCATTCCCGTAATAAGATCGATATGGCTGTCGCTTCACTGGACATTGATAGGACGATTCCGGTCCAATATATCCAGCCCACGATAAACCCCATTCCTTGCCCGAGTTCTTTTGCCGCAAAAGTACTAAAAGATCCTTTTTCCGGGCTGGCGACCGTCATTTCAGATAAATCATATAGAATAAAATAAACTAATATTCCCGATAAAATAAATGAAATAATAATCGAGGGGCAGGCTGCATTCATTGCTACTGATAAACCAAGGAAAAAAGACCCCCCGATCACACTTCCTAATGACATTAAAGCTAATTGCCATGCCGAAAGTCCTTTACTTGTTTTTTGCATAAATCAATCTCCCATTTTTTATTTTTTCTTACTTATTATTTTCATTTCGGGAGAAATGATTCGTCGGTAAAATGGGGTGTTTCTCGCTTCAAATTGGCGACGAGAAAAGGTTTGGTCGCCAAAAAAAGGAGTTTCCCGGCTCAAAATGACGACGAGAACGGGGCTCGTCGCCAAAAAAGGGAGTTTCCCGGCTCAAAATGACGACGAGAAAGAGTCTCGTCGCCAAAAAATCGAGTTTTCCACCCCAAAACGGCGACGAGAACAGGTCTCGTCGCCAAAAAAGGGAGTTTCTCGGCTCAAAATGACGACGAGATTAGGTCTCGTCGCCAAAAAATGGGGTTTCTCGGCTCAAAATGACGACGAGAAAGAGTCTCGTCGCCAAAAAATCGAGTTTTCCACCCCAAAACGGCGACGAGAACAGGTCTCGTCGCCAAAAAAGGGAGTTTCTCGGCTCAAAATGACGACGAGATTAGGTCTCGTCGCCAAAAAAGGGAGTTTCTCGGCTCAAAATGACGACGAGATTAGGTCTCGTCGCCAAAAAATCGAGTTTCTCGGCTCAAAATGGCGACGAGAAAAGGGCTCGTCGCCAAAAAAGGGAGTTTCCCGGCTCAAAATGACGACGAGAAAGAGTCTCGTCGCCAAAAAATGAAGTTTCTCGGCTTAAAATGACGTCGAGAAAGGATCTCGTCGCCAAAAAATCGAGTTTCCTGGCTCAAAGTGGCGACGAGAACAGGTCTCGCCGGCAAAAATCCGACTTCCTCAACTCAAAACGACGACGAGAACAGGTCTCGCCGACAAAAATCCGACTTCCCCGCCTTAAAATTGCGACAAAAATGCTCTCGTCAACCAAAAATAAAATTCCCTCCTCATCCATCGACGAGAAGGGCTTTGGTTTTCTAACGTGCGAAACTCCAAATAATTATAATTTCAAAGTCTTTATTGGCGTTTGACTATCAAGACTCCATAATTCAATTTGTCCATTTTCATAAAACGCAAAAGACCTCGACTCATCTTTTGGAATCGTTGTACTTCCGGGATTTAGGACAATCACTCCGTCCCGTTTTTCCAGCACCTTTACATGTGTATGTCCTGAAACGACCACTTGGCAACCCAACTCTTTTGCCCGTTGCAGCCGCTCTTCTTCCGTTTCCTCATATCCATGAACAACATAAAACCGATAATTATCAAATTCGATGACTCTCGATTTTTGTGAAAGGTCTTGCTCCAAAACCATTTCATCCACATCGGCATCACAATTTCCGCGAACATAAACGATATCGGTCCGACTTTTAAGAAGTTCCGTTAACTGTTTAGGATCATAGTTTTTCGGAAGATCATTTCGCGGACCGTGATAAAGAACATCTCCCACATGACAAACCAATTCAGCCCCTTTTAACAAATCCAGAGCTTGAAGTGCATCCTCATAACCACCATGCGTATCGCTAATAAATCCAAGCTTCATTTCAATCCCTCACAATCAATGGTTCATTACTTTTTATTTCATTATACCACTATTTTCCATAGATATTTATGATTTAATATATTTTGGAAAGGGGTTACTTGTTGTAAAATTAAATGCAACAGATCGAAACGGGTTATCTTACTCTCCGAAAAACTCGTAAAAATTTTGTAGCATTTTTGTAAAATATTTGTTATAATTTCTCCGTAGTGTGTAGAAAATTCTGCGTAATTAGTGAATTTTTACAACACACAAACATTTAAGAGATTGAATGAATACTTGTTTGGGAGGATGGCATGTGAAAAGAAAAAAGATTTTGATATGGATTATCTCGATTGTCGGCGTATTAGCAGTTGCAGGAATAATTATCTTTTTATCACAAGGAAAAAAAGCAGACGTGGCAAGTAGTGAAAGTGAAAATATGAGTATCATGGTTCAAAAAGCGAAAGAACAAGAATTAGTTGAAACAATATTAGTGACCGGGGAAATTGTTCCAGAGAGTGAACAAAAAGTATTCTTGGAGCCGGATAAAGGTGATATAAGCGAATATAAAGTTGAAGAAAATCAAGCAGTAAAAGCCGGTGACCCTTTATTTGTATATAACTCTACTAATCTGGATGCTGAATACAATAAAGCCGTTCGTGAAAAAGAGTTAATTCAAAAGAGAGCCAATACGGAACAAAGTCAAATTGCAGCATTAAATAAACGGATTGAAGAGGCAAAAAAGAAACAACCTGCGAACAATCAAGAGTCAGCTCCTGATGCAGTTGAGCCGCAAGAAGACATAAACCAATTGACCAGTGAAAAAACACAATTGGAACTACAATATGAAAATACAAAAGCGGAAATCGCAGCCGCACAAGATTTAATCAATGAGCTCAATACGCGTAAAAAGGAATTAACCGTAGTCAGTAAAATTGACGGAATTGTTGTGAAGGTAAATAAAAATATTGCGAAAACCGAAACAGGATCCACTGAACCTGTCGTACATATTATTTCCAATAGTCCATATAAAGTAATTGGAACGATGAGTGAATTCGATGCAGTAAAAATTCAACCGGGACAAGAAGTAGTTGTCCGGCCAAAAGTGTTTAAAGATCGTGAATGGAAAGGTGTTGTTGAATCGGTTTCGCAATTTCCAAACGCCGAGGGGAGTGGAGAACCAATGGACAATACGGGCGGGGGAAATGTAACGATGTATCCGTTCAAGGTTGCCATAACCGATGACACATCAGAACTTCGACAAGGTTTCCATGTATCCCTTGAAGTGAAAATTGTTGGAGCAGAAAAACTTCCTGTTGTTCCGCATACTGCAATTTTGGATGAAGGTGAGGTATCCGTCTGTTACGTTCTTTCAGGAGGAAAATTAGAAAGACGTGAGGTAAAAACCGGGGCCATGAATGATGAATTAATCCAAATCACTGAAGGCGTAACAAAAGATGAGCTTGTCGTTGTGTCTCCGGATGAAAGTATGCACGATGGCATGGAGGTGACCGCTTTTGATGAAATTGAGTGAAATCACCAAAGTTTACGGGAAGGGTTCACTTGAAGTTCCCGTCTTACATGACATTAGCTTACAAATTGAAGATGGTGAATTTGTTGCCATCATGGGGCCATCCGGCTCAGGAAAATCAACCTTAATGAACATTATCGGCTTTTTAGATTACCCTACTTCCGGCAGTTATGAGTTGAACGGTGAAAAAATCGGACAAGAAAAGGAAAAGAAACTGGCAAAATTGAGAAATGAACATATTGGATTTGTTTTTCAACAATTCTTTTTACTTCCAAGGTTGAATGTTTTAAAAAATGTCGAGTCTCCACTTATCTATGCCGGTGTTCCGAAGCGGAAAAGAATCGAGCAAGCAAAACTAATGCTTGAAAAAGTTGGATTAGGAGACCGCATGAAACATTTACCAAATGAATTATCGGGCGGACAAAAGCAACGGGTTGCCATTGCACGGGCACTTGTCAATAACCCCTCGATTCTATTAGCAGACGAACCGACAGGAGCATTGGATTCAAAGACAAGTAAGCAAATCATGGAACTATTCGTCCAATTCAACAAAGAAGGAAAAACGGTCATTATTGTTACCCATGAGGAAGAGGTTGCCGCATATACCAACAGGGTTATTACCATAAAGGACGGAAGAATAACGGATGACCAGAGGAGAAGGCCATGAGTATAGTTGAAAGTTTTAAATTAGCATTATCCTCCATTTGGAAACATAAGGTACGTTCGATTTTAACCATGCTCGGGGTTATTATCGGGGTCGCTGCGGTGATTATCATTGTTGCCATTGGTCAGGGTGCAAAAACAAAAATGACCGAAGAATTATTTGCTACAGAAGAAAATGCTGTTGATCTTTGGTACGAACCGATTCCTGTCGAAGGGCAAGATGAATCTGAGATGAGTTGGGAGGAGCCTGTGTTAACTTCTGAGGATGTAGAAGTATTATCCAAGGTTCCGGGTGTTAAAGCCGTTATTGCCACCAATCAAGGCTGGGGGCCGATGGTTTACGAAGACAAGCAAGGGGAAATGCAAATTACCGGGGTCGGACCCGAGTTTTTCACTGCCAGAAATATTCAAGTAGTTGAAGGACGCCCGATAAATTCAAGAGATACAGACGGTTTGAATCGTGTGATTATGGTTGACACGAAAGCCAGGGAAAAATTTTTCAAAAATAAAGCAGATATTATTGGTGAAATTGTTGACGTAAACGGGAATCCTTATAAAGTTGTGGGCGTTTATGAGTCCCCGATACCGGAACAATATCGTAGTGAAGATGGTGAAATGCTCATGCCCCGTACGGTGATTTCGATGATGTTCGGGAATAGAGAGATTGAGCAGTTAGCCGTTGTCGCCAGTGACCCGGAAAAAATATCTGAAACAGGAAGACTTGCTGCCGAAACATTAACGAAAGCGAAAAAACTTGAAGACGGGCAGTACAACATCAATGACTTTTCAGATTACGAAAAAGAGGTTGATACAGTTATTAACTTGATGACACTTTTCATCGGAAGTATCGCCGGAATTTCCTTATTAGTAGGCGGAATTGGCGTTATGAATATTATGCTTGTTTCGGTAACGGAAAGAACGAGGGAAATTGGACTGAGAAAAGCGATCGGTGCGACACGCGGCAGAATATTATTACAGTTTCTTATTGAATCAATGACATTAACTTCAATTGGCGGTCTTGTTGGTATTGGACTTGCCATCATCGGAGCTATGATGGTTTCAAAATGGTCGCCTATTACGGCAACGGTTAGTCCGATTGTCATAATCATCGGGGTTGGATTTTCTGCGTTCATTGGCATTATTTTTGGCATCCTTCCCGCCAACAAAGCATCCAAACTAAGCCCAATCGACGCATTGAGGTATGAATAGGAGAACATACAAGGGTTCTCCTATTTTTTTACGCTTTCAAATCATTTTCTGGTAGCCTCAGCCTTGCCCTAAAGCCTGAGCCATAAACGAACATTACTTGTTGAGAAATCAACTTTTGGTATTGCTTTTCTGTTTTTTATATTTTCTAGGAAAAAGATAAAGTTTTTTATATCCTTTAGAACCTGCATAAAATCGACAATACTAAAATTAATGGAAATATGGTATTTAATATAGCCATACAAAACTTTTTCATCAATAAAATCAATAAACTTAATATCTGTATAGGAATACACATAGTGTAATATTCGGTTTAACGATTCCTTAATTTCTTTATACATTACATTTGAGGGATCAAGATCAAACTGCTGCTTTAATAAATTCCACCGATATTCTTCCTTCAATTTCGGCAATTTAATCTCGTTAATCACTTGTAACTACTTCTTCCTTTTTTATATAAGTATTCAATAAGGCTGGTTTTCCTAAAAAATATCCTTGTCCGTACGTAACCCCATTTTCTTTGGCACTCATTAAGTCCTCTTCAGTTTCCAATCCCTCTAAAATCAGGCTGGAGTCAAGCAGCTGAATCATTGACTTTAATACTTTCTGTTTATTAGGTGTTCTTGATAAACCTTCTGAAAAGTACTTATCTAATTTCACAATATCCGGATTAATTTCAAGAATCGTTTTCATATTTGAATATCCTTTTCCTACATCATCAAGTGCCACCAGAAATCCATTTTTTCTTAATTGACCGATCGCATTTTTAAATACCGGTAAATTTATTTCACATTCAGATTCATTTATTTCAAAAACAATCTGCTGTGGAGAAAGATTAGTCATTAATAATATTGTTTGTAAAAATTCTTTCATACCAGAACTCAGTATGGTTGACGGAAACACATTAATGAATAAAAATAATCCCGTTAAATCGGATTCTCTCTCAGAAACAAATCTAAAAACAGACTCGATTGAATATTTGTCCAGCTTTATTAACTGTTTTGTTGACTTGGCCATTTCAAATAAACGTTCAGGATTATGGACTTGTTCTGATCTCAATAAAAACTCATAGCCAATAATTTTGTTTTGCTTTAGTTCAAAAATTGGCTGAACAACATGATAAAAATTGTAGTTATTTTTATTTAACGACATCTGCTTTTCTAACTTACTCATTTACGCACCCCGACTTTACCACATATTTTAAACAAACTTGGGCGCCCGAGCCTTAAGGTGACTCGTGACGCATAGTTCACCGAAAAATTAATTTTTTCGGCTTGATGTATTTTCGCGTAACTTTCCTTGTTACACTTACACTTAATACTTAAAATTTCCCGCAACAAACGAATTCATATCCTTTTGGAAAATTTATCCTTTCTTATAGGTATAAAAAAATGACTACTCCCGGTCACCCTAGAATAGCCATTGTAAAGATAAAACTGATTCATCCGTTGGCAACCAGGCGATCATAGTAGAAAATCTTTGAATTTCCAACCTTAGACCCTAGGCTTTGCGTCCTATCCTTTCGAATAGTTTGCCCTAAAATATTTGATTTTTTATCGTACTCATCCTGTAAAAAGCGACATTCTTCACAAAAGTTACAACAAATGTTCCAGGTTCCGGTGAAATGGCGCTACTCCCTTTTCACGTATGAAAAACATACACTCCGCTGTCAAAGGAATTCGTTTTCTTAATTTTTTTCCCTCACTTTTGAAAATGTACTAAAATTCACTTTTACAGCATCGATTTTCTTTACATTTTTTCGTTTGATCACTCATTTCATTCTTCAATAGAATAACGAAAATATTTTAGTTAATACGTTGCCCTAGCATGGCTATGCTCAATACTGATCATTACTTTGAATTTTAAAATTGTTGCGGACTCTTGGAGTGTTTGCATCATGATAGGGAAATCTATTGTTGGGAACGCTTCTAGCCACACAAAAATCTTTATCTACTATATTTTTATATTGCTTTTTACAATAACTAACTTTATTACAAATTTCGATAAAATTCAACATTTTTCTCGAAAATTTATGTCCTACTAAATACCCAAATAGCCTATTTTTGAGAGTCTTATCCTCAAAAAAACTATTTCATGTCATACTAAATATGGGTTATTCAAATTTTGCGGAAAACTTTTCATAAGGTGTGACTTCAAAAAATTAGGTTGGTGAAATCAATGACCCACCAACCGAACCTTACTATGCTTTGTTTTCTATTAACGTTAAGGCAGCAAATAATACTTTATCTCAATGCATCATTCCATAATTCAATGAATCAATTACATCTATTGGAACACCTTTCGGATCACACAATGTTTTTAATGATTGGAGTTAGCGTACTTGTGGTCCAAGTAAAACTAGATCGATTCCTTATAATATGCCGTATCGAGATCACAGCCGTGTCCTGGGGCAGAACGGTATTACTTAAATCAATAATCCGATTGCCAAAAGCACCATAAATATTGATATCACGCCATTGATAGGCCGTATCTTCCGTTTTTTGATTACCGAACAGTTTATGGTCAAATAATGGCTCTATTTTCACCATATCTTCTTGATTTATTATCTTACCCGGTAAGGAAGGAGTAAGCGTTTCTGTTTGTTTTTTAGATTTTACATATTCAAACATAAATAGAACAAGGACGGCAACAATAAAGAAACGTACAGCCCAAATATTTAGGACAGAAATAACTGTGCAAAGGAAAAAAAACCAAAATAAAATTTTTCCCCATAATTTATGGAAATTTTTCCAGCCGATAAACAGAAGAACAATGAAGAGCAGAGTGGGAATAATTGTACTGCCAAAAGAAAAAATAATTTCAGCAATAAGGAGGAGCACACCAATGATCAATATCCAGTTAAATGCATCGGTCCGGAAACGTCTGAACATCCATGTCATCCTCCTTTCATCGTAATTTGACCAGCGGAACATTTTAAGTAAAAGGTATAGGGTCAACTATGTGACACCTATACCAGTATATCATGTTTATTTCTCGTTTTTGTCCTTGTTAACTAATTTGTGTTTTCTTTTTCATTTAATTCCTTTTCCAACTCTGCAATTTTACTATCGAATGTACTGCGGTAGTAGGAACGATTCACTTGGTTTTCTAGAACTTCAATATACCGCTCCATTTCATCAAACTTAGAGAATGGTTTTTCAGAAACATTTTCCATTACCCGATTTATTTGATGGTTCGCACGGGCAATGTTTTCTCTTCCCATTAATTCCATCCTGCGCAAATGCATATCCTTTAATCGATGTTTCATCTCTTCATACTTTTGTTCCAGTTTCTCTAATTGTTCAATCGCTTCCTGACGTGATGCTTTCATCCGTTCCGCACGTGCTTGATATTCTTCATAATCCTTCATTGCGAAGGTATACATTTCTTCTTCTCCGGCTTTTTCAGCAATTTTTGCCTGCTTCAACCGTTTATCCGCGAAATCCTGTGCCATATGATACTCTTTTGTAAATTCTTCTTTTAGTTTATACTGGCGCTCAATTAACTTATGAACCCTTTCCTTTTCTTGCTCTGCTTGCCGCAAATATTGATTCAATGCTTTCAAAGGATTTTTTTGTTCCTTTTTGTCTAGTACATCATGTAAATCCGCCTCAATCGAATCTTTAATCCGTGTAAAAATATTTGCCATTCCAATCGCTCCTTTTTTTGTACATTTCCTTTATTTCAATATTCCCTACTTATTCAGTTCTGCCCATTCACGTTCGAAATTTGTAAACGGGTCATCATCCTTCATCACACCGACAACTGGGTAGTGATCATCTTTTTTCCAACTTTTATATATATAGTAAAGGGCAAAAGCTGCAGCAACACCGATGATTGCATAGATGTTTGAAAATGCAATTCCAAAGACAATTAACCCAAGTATCACCCAGCCAATTTTTCCTAGTGTAGAATCGCTCCTGATGAATTTTTTAAAAATAATATACAGAAGCCAAACACTAAGAGCTAATAGTACGATTGGGCCAAGGTTTGCTAATAGTATGAGAAGAGCGGCCAGCCCTCCAACAAAGAGCAGAAATTTTTTCATGTGCATTGCCTCCTTTCTTCTTGATTCCATCTTACCGAGAAATAACTTTTTAGATAATGAGCTTTAGAAATATTTTGTACTAGGTCTTGAGGCGTACTGTCATGTAGTTCTTAAAATAGGGAAGGAATAGATTTGGCAAAAAACATGGGATATAAAGGGCGGAAATCTTTGTTGACAAATTACAGGGGGAAAATAAAGGCAGAAATATGGGCTGTATAGGAAGAAATTTTTTGCTAACAAAATACAGTGGGTAAAGTAAAGAGAAAATATGGGATATAAATGAGGAATCTTCGTGAACAAATGATAGTGAAAAAAAAACGGAAGGGACTTTGTGGATGAATAAGAGAAGAGATTCCTTCACTCAGTGAGGGAATCGGTATCCCCCACTGAATAGTTAGTTGAACCAAACGGACTTTTACGAGTAGCCCGCCTCCAACCACCTATCTTCATTAGAGCAAATCCGGCGGTGGAAACCAGACTTTATCTTGGAAAAAGAAACCTGTAGATGTAAACTTTTATATTACGCTTCATTATTAAATACCCATTTTATCTTCCGGACGGAGTTTTTCAACCGGAGCAAAGATCTCAAGATGACGATATAAGTTTTGAAATTCACATGGTGCCGTTCCACCTAATTCTCCATCCAGATTAATTAATACTTCTTGCGGTGCTGTAACTTTTATGTAACTTGCTTTTGTATAAATGACATTTGGATCATTAATATGTTCGCCGCGTAAAGCCAAAGTTACGACACGAATAAATTCAGCTAAATTTGTCTTTTTCAATACTAATAAAGTAAAAAAGCCATCATTTAAAGAAGCATCCGGTGCCAGTTTTTCAAATCCCCCCACTGAGTTTGTTAATGCAATCAAAAAAAGCATGACTTCCCCTTCAAATAATTTTCCGTCATATTCTAATTTAATTTCCGATGCTTTGATTGAAGGTAACATTTCAATACCCTTTAAATAATATGCTAATTGTCCAAGAACTGTTTTCAGCTTGCTCGGAACTTCATAGGTCAACTCGGTTAATCGACCCCCACCGGCAATATTAATAAAATATTTTTTATTCATCCGACCGATATCAATTGGTATCGTGTCACCTTTAATAATTATATCTGTAGCTGCCAAAATATCCCGTGGAATATGAAGAGCTCTTGCAAAATCATTTGTTGTCCCGACCGGAATTAAGCCGACTTTTGGACGATAATCTTGTTCGGCAAGTCCATTGACAACTTCATTTAATGTTCCGTCCCCACCTGCCGCAATCACGATGTCATATTTTCTGTCAACTGCTATTTTGGCAGCTCTAGTTGCATCTCCGGCTCCGGTCGTTGCATGACATGATGTTTCATAGCCGGCTACTTCTAATTTTTCCAAAACTTCGGGTAAATGCCGCTTGAAAACTTCTCTCCCTGATGTTGGATTATAAATAATTCGCGCTCTTTTCATATATCATCATCCATTTACAAGTGATTTTTCAACTATAAATCATAATATATCAATCATGCGAGCAAGGCAAGTAAACCGAAGCCCTCTTTTATTGTTCTGAGCATTTTTCTGTTAAATTTTTCTAATATTTAGTATAATTTACTTATCCCATTTAGGAGGTTTGATTATGTCGACACGCACTGTTTTGTTAAATCGTATGTATATTAATGGCGAGTGGGTCAAGGCGATTTCGGGCGAGACATTCCCGGTCTTGAATCCGGCGAATGGCAGGCAGATTGCAACCGTACCAAACGGTGGATGGGAAGATGCCAAGCTGGCCGTTGATGCTGCACATGTTGCTTTTAAAAAATGGTCCGGCAAAACAGCAGAAGAAAGAAGTCATTTATTAAGAAGATGGTATGATTGTATAATGGATCAGTAGCATTGCATAAAAAGTTTAAACGAATTGTCAAGTAACAAAAATTTGACTGACAAATTATTTCTCGAATATTCTGAATATGACTACCCGTCCAAAATTAAAATGGTTGATAAGGAACTAAAGGTAGTCCTTATCCACGAATTTTCAGACTATTTAAATGATCTATAGGAACAACGGATCGTACGTCAAGTCGTCTAAATGAGACACCTCGCCTTCTTCAAATTGCTGGACAATGAAATTGAATTGTCTATCCCAGTCGTTAGGCCTTCGGCCTTTTGACGTTCTTTTTGGTTTTCGGAATAAAGATTTAATGAATGCATTCAAGCCTTTGAAGAGGCAGTCAACCAAACATCGCTGGACATTAAGAAGGCTGCCTTCATAATGGTATTTCAGTTTCATCAGCAATTGCAGGCAATAGGTGATGAGTGCAATCCAAATCTGGTTATATACAGCATTTTCACTTTTACCGTAAAAGGTTTTAATCTTTAAATGCTGCTTCATCCATTTGAAGAAGATTTCAATTTTCCAGCGATACCGATATAAATCGGCAATCTCTTTCGCTGTTAGATCGAAACAATTCGTCACGATCGTTACGGTTTTTCCATCCTGGTCTTTTGTTTCGATTAAACGAAGGGAGTGTTGCATCTTTGTTCCATTGACATGGTTACCAAGGTAAACTTCGGCATCTTTAAAAATAAGCTTTTCTGGATCGGGTGCTTGTTGATTTAACACTTCGATTTCAGCGTTTTTCTTTAAACGGGTGATAAACCGAAGGTTTTTCAAACAGTAGTGGTCAAACTTCTTATAATCGACATACCCTCTGTCAAAAAGATAGATGGCATCGGGTTCGATTTCCACCAATTCGTCCATTTGTGTACGATCGGCATGTTTGGCAGGCAGTAGAATCGCTTTATCCGGTATGATCTCATTTTTCGTGACCACTACTCGTAAATGAAGTCGAACACCAGCCTTCGTTTTGCGAAATGACGCCCAGGGATATTGAGAAAGACACATACTCATCGTAGATGAGTCAATGACGTACAGCTTGCCTATATTGCGTATAATCGATTGTTTTTTCGTACGAGCAAGTATTACTCTTACGAGATAATGAAAGATCCTTTCAAACATCTCAGGAGTTAGGATTCGTTGTTTTCGTGAAAGTTGCGAGGTGCTAATTTCATTGATTAGAAAGTTTTTCTGCATCTCCTCTGTATTCTTTAATTTTTGTGAAATACGGGTAAGACTTTCCATTTGATTGATTTGGGCAACAATCATTAATTGAAAGAATTTGTAGGCCGTAAATTTCTTGATGTACTTATCGATATCGGAGATTTTGATTAAATCATAGAACTTTTCTTCATTAATTACATCAAGTAGTTCCTTAATCGTGAATTTTATGTTATCCTTGTCCATGAGTAAATTCTCCTTTTAATTAGGCTTAGGACAAGGACTACCTAACCTAATTATAAGGAGTTTTTTTATTGCCCATGGACAAAGATTTTACAAAATCAGGAAATATTTTTTATAAAAAGGCTTGCCTTTTAAAAATTAATTTAATGCAATGCTACTGCCATTAAATAATTTATCTAAAATTCCCACTTGTAAAACCTTCCTTAATCAATTGATTTATAGATTGATAGAACCAACTTGTATTCAAGTATACATTTCTCTCGTAAAATTTATTACATTTAATACTTTAAACAAGCCATTTGGATGTATTGCATCCTTTAAAAAAGTTTCTGTGTTAAATAAGCAATGAATGCCAAAATCGATCGAACCGTGAAATTATATCCTTGATTTGTTTGGACATCACCCCTTAAAGTATTTTTAAAAGCGAATTGCAATCAATTCAAATATTACTATTTCGAGATATACGGGTAAAAAATACTCGCAAAATGTAACTTATTTAATTTTAAAATAGCAATTCATGAATGACTAATGATGACACAAGTTACTTTATGTAACTATATTAACGATATCTATATCAATAGTCAAGCATTTTATTTCGAATTAAAGATTCTTTATTCCGTTGTTGTAAATTAATCCCTTATATAGCTAATTTTATGGATTTTTTTCGTTCATTTATATTTCATCTATTCTTAAACAACTTTAATGATCATTTAAAAATTGCTTTCACCTAGTTTTATGATTTCGCGATCGAATAAAAACTTTCCGTATTCCAATGTAATTGTTGATAGACTTCTTTAAGGTCGATTTTCTTTAATTTCGCTAATACACGGACGGCCTCATGCATCATTTTTGGGTGTGTCATTTGGTCTTGAAAAGGACCTTCAAAAGGCCACGGTCCATCCGTTTCGACCATGAGTTGTGAAAGCGGGTAGTTTTGAACAATCATCTGTATTTCTTCTTCATAAACGACATCTGGAGTGAAAGAAATAAAGTACCCATTATTTTCCGTATGCTGCAATGTCGTTTTATCGCCTTTAAACCAATGAAAATGCGCTTTTTGAACGGAGTATTTTTCCAGTAAATCAATCACAATCGGGGCATCTTCGTAAATCGCATGCAGTGCTACAGGTTTATTATACTTAACAGCTACTTTAATCAGCTCTTCCAGTAACTCGATATACGCATCTCTTTGCATCGTTACAGCTTCTAACTTTAAATAATAGGGAAGTCCGATTTCCCCAACGGCGATCATATCTTGATGATGTGTATCGATAAAGTTTAGCAGTTTTTGCAGTTCCTCTTCACCAGGTAAAGGTTGCTCGGGATAGAAACCAAAAGCAGGTTTAACTCTTGAATCCATCCGGGCAAGTGCCAGATTTTTTTGAGCAGAGTTTAAGTCAGTAGAAACCGATAGTAATGCTTTTACCTGATATTTTTCAAGTTCATCCAGTATGAGATTTTGTTCTTCTTTTTTATATTGGTCAAAGTGAATATGGGCATCAATGACCGGCATCATCACAATACCTTGCTTTTCACTATTTTTCATAACTTCACCTCATTGATCATTACAGCTATTACCAATGTAACATCATTATTTTCAAATTTTAAATCTAAATGCTTCAAATAAAAAGTCCAATTTTCATTGTATATCTACCTCCCTGCAAGCAGAACAACTTATATAAAAAACCGGAATTCAAAAGTTCATTCTTTCACGAAATCCGGTATGGAAAAATTACTTTTTTATTACCATTCAATTTTTTGCATAAAAAAATTTAAAGAAAAACGCCCGAACAATACGTCCGGGTTGTTAGAAAACAATAAATGAGAAAGGAGGATAAAAAACGTGTCAAGGGATGAATTTTATAATTCTAATAAGATTCTTGCTTATGAATAAGTGATTATCGTTTTGTGCATGGCTAATGAATTAAAATCGGCTGTACAATAAACCAAATTGAACAAAGAAATTATTCCAATAGGATACGTAGGTTTTCTCGATTCTAAAAATTATGAATTTAGTGTACAATAGGGGTGATTTAATCGGTTTTATTAAAGGAGTGAAAATGTGGAATTTCAGAACAGTGCCTTAATCATTGTTGATGTGCAAAAGGCCTTTGATAATGAGAAATGGGGAAAGCGTAATAATGTAAACGCAGAAGAAAATATTAGCCGGATTTTAAAAAAATGGAGGAAAATGAAGTGGCCAGTGATATTTATTCAACATAAATCAGACAATCCTAATTCTTTATTTCATCCAATGAATAAAGGCTTTGCAATTAAGGATATTGTTAGGCCCCTGTCAGGAGAAGTGTTCATCACTAAGAAAGTCAATAGCTGCTTTATTGGGACCAATTTAGAAAATTACTTAAGAGATCATGAAATCGGAACTGTTGTCATAACTGGATTAACGACACCTCATTGTGTTTCGACGACAACGAGAATGAGTGGAAATCTCGGCTTTAAAACTTACCTTATTTCGGATGCGACGGCAGCTTTCGGCTTAAAAGATCAAAACGGCAAGTATTATGATCCGGAAACAATCCATCATGTATCGCTAGCAACTTTACACGAAGAATTTGCGACCATCCTGACAACCGATCAATTAATAAATAAATTAGAAGAATGAAGTTTTATTCTTTTGCAAGATGGAATTATCCATCTTTTTTTCATTAGAAGATATAGGGAGTCGAAGTCATTTTTCATTAAAGATTAGACAGGAAATTCTCTGTTGATAAGATTTCCCTTTTCTAAAATTGATAAATGTCGTTGTTTTTGTATCGATTTGTATTCATGACTTTTTAATCTCGATATACAATTTTGGCGAACTTTTACCTTTTGCAGAGAGCTTCGTTGATAGTTGAAAGGTAGCATCAATGAAATCTAAAAAAGTCAAATGGTACCCCACTTGACTTGTTGACATGATAACGTTATGGAACTGCGTTGAAAATTCTTTATAGTTTATCTTTTTTTATTTGTAAACCCCAAAAATATCCCCAGTATCATTACAAAAGCTATTAATAATAATTCATACTCAACATACGTGATCCAATTCGTATTATATTCACCATTTAGTGAATCCACATGCATAATTAACATTGCTATACCACACATAATTGCTAAGGCAACCAAGCCTATGGAGTGAATAATAAACCCGATCTTTCTCATAAAAGCTCTCCTTAAAATGACAATAATTCTCTTATTACATCAACAACATGAAACAAATATACCATCCGCGTCCTTTTAATACCCATACTTTTTCAGCTATTTTTTCTATCAATTATTGTCCTGTTGGATCTGTGATGAATTGCTGAAAGTAGAAGCAAACAAACGTCCTGTTCATACAAAGAAAAATTCTGGTCACAAAACAAAAACTTTTAAACGTTAAACAACACCTCCATACAATACTAGTTAAGGTTATTTTAAAGTTACTTTTGAAATTTTCCAACAACATTTTACAACGTATGTTTTTTCAAAAAAACAAAAAAGATTCATAACGAAGGAGAAAATCTGGACAAACTTACTTATACAGAAAGTGATTCAATTTGTTTGTTAAGATTGGTTAATAAAATCACCATCTCTAGTGAAACACGTGAAATAATCTTGCTTCAAGCATTCTAATTTTATACAGACTCCTTATTCGGTAAAAAAACAAACTTCACATCAATTAAGAAGTGAAGGACAATAGGTACCCATAACGTTCCTGTTCCCACATATAGGAAAAATAAAATCGCTCCCAAGTAGGCGGTTTGTAAAACACCTTTCCAGCCTTGATATAAATGGACAATACCAAATAACAGACTGGAAATTAAACCAATAGCAAAAATGGAAAGATCAAAGGGAAGATGGCTAAAATAATACAACATTAATCCGCGAAAAATGATCTCCTCACAGACACCTGCCGTAACGGAGACCCAAAAAAACAAAAAACGTTCCACGGGTGTTTTAGGTATTAAAAATTGAATACTTTCATCTTGATGTGCCTCGGATACCTTTTCTTTCGCTGATTTTGAAAAGCGAAAGATTAAAGCGATAATCAGGATACTAACTATTACTCCTATAGCGGCAGAAACAAGCGTTTCAGTATCGAATTTTAAAAAGGGTTCTGTATAGATAAATAAATCATGAATTTTTCGATCAGTCGAAGACCAAAAGATCAATAATATAATGACCAATCCCCATTGCACAAACATGATTTCACTGTATAATCTCCATCTAACAAATTGATTGCTATTAATCTTTTTCATGTAAAAATAATCCCAGATTGGATAACCCACAACAATGAAAAGTAAAAAGAATGTTAGGAATAGCATCATGTCACCTCATGTTAATCATAGATTCGTCGAAGAGAAAATTGTATTATTAGATTTATCAATATTTTAGGATCACCTGGTTGAAATCATCCCACAGCACTATTAAAACAAAAATCAGTACCGTTTACTCTTTGTTTTCATAAAAAGTGTTCGCTCTCTCCATGATTTCCTGTACAATTGCACTTTTGGCATCCGCATAGTCCTGAACGTATTTCCATTGCTGTTTTGCCAGATCACGTTTCACCCTGGCATATTTATCACGATCATCACGATTGTTCTTTAACCAATCGCGAAATCGCAGCATCCGTTCAATTTCTGGACAACCTCTACTAAATACGTGTAAATTGATATCTGTATCCGGACCTTTAAAAAGCCGGTGTTCATACCAATTCGTCTCCCGAATACGCAAAACGTACCTGGAATTCTCCAAATCAGGTACATAGGCACTTTCATCGGTAGAGTCTTTCACGACGAGCAGCATATCAATAATTGGCTTTGCACATAGACCTGGTACAGAAGTTGAGCCAACATGTTCTAATTGGAGTACTTTATCACCCAGGATGGAGTAAATTCTTTTTGCCTCGCGCTCGAATAACTCGGGCCATTTCGGATCATAATCTAGAAGTGTGATCTGGACATTGTGGGGCTTAAGCTCACCTACAACGACTTCTCGGAGTTTTTCATCATTTGTTGAATCAAAACGATCGTTCGTCTCAGTATACGAAATCTCCTTCCAGTTTGGTTTTTAATACAATATACCTTATCACATTTTATATAACCGAAAAACGATTCGTGTATTTTAGAAATTACTACATTTGAATAGAAAGGACAAGATTTTATGAAGCGTTCTGAAGTCTTGCGCTATAGCAAAATTGGAATGGAAACTCTCCTAACGAGTATTAAATTTTTTTACAGTCATATATCCCTACTATGCGTTTCTCTCATCCCTTCGGTGATTCGCGCAATTCAAATGTTGAATCCCTCTGCACCATTTTGGTTAGAGGGGATTGTATTCATCACAAGATGTTTTCTCTTCGTATTGATTATTATCATGATGACCAAGAGTAAAATAAATGACCTTAGAGATAAAAACTTTTGGGATAAACTTGGACATTCAGCCTCTATCCAATTTCAAAAAAATTGGCCCTACGGTTTTTTGGCGCAAATCATTGTCTTCCTCGTCTTATTATATGGAGTAGGGAATTTATTCATCATGCTACTCAGCTGGATTTTCAGTTCGAACGCTGGATTAATAGGCATACAATCAACCGATTCCAATGCTCTGTATAATGCTTGCATATACTTTTTAAAAAATATGAGTGTAATTCCTCTGACATTGGTTTATATAGTCTATATAAGCGGGCTAAGACCAGTTAAAAATTAATTTTCGACAAACAATGAAGATATAATCACATAAATCAATGTTGAAAATCCTCCCGGGTAGCAATTTTGCCATGGAGGATTTTTCCTTTCCAGCTTTTTAGCAAACTCCGTGCAAATGAATGCATGCTTCCGCATTACTTATAGCGATTTGTCAGTTTTTCTTTATGGCTTTCCATAATTTCTGTCAGATTAATATTGTACTTATCAGCTAAAATGAATACATTATCTAACACATCACCAAGTTCTTCTTTTAAGTTTTCAATTTGTTGTTCCCTTGTTAATGGCACTTCATCTGGACGATCACGGCCAATTTCAATGGTACGAATAGCTTTTGATACTTCACCAACTTCCTCCATTAGAAAATTGACACGGATAAACGGACTGAATTCGTACCAGCCACGCTGTTTATAAAAATCGGTAATCCACTTTTGATAGTCAAAAATATTCATTGCAACCCACCCCCTCATCCTCTATAATGATAATAGCATTTCATTAAGGGTGGGAGAATATGAACATTGTAGTATATTGTGGTGCAAGTTTAGGACATAACGACGGATTTATCGTGGCCGCAAAATCCCTTGGCCGGTGGATTGCCAGGAATGGGCATACGTTAGTTTACGGTGGAGGAAAGGCCGGATTAATGGGCGTTCTTGCGGATGAAGTGTTACTACACAACGGAAAAGTCATCGGCATCATTCCGACGTTTTTAGTAGATCGAGAGCTCAGTCATCCCAATTTAACGCGTTTGGAAATCGTGAATTCGATGTCAGAACGCAAAAATAAAATGATTGAATTAGGAGATTGTTATATTGCCTTGCCAGGTGGTCCGGGGACATTGGAGGAAATTTCAGAAGCGATTTCATGGGCACGAATTGGACAGCATCAAAATCCATGTATATTATTTAACATAGACGGTTACTACGATAAATTAAGAGAATTTTATGATGGAATGGTAAAAAACGGATTTATGGCTGAAGCCGATAAAAAGGCCATGTTATTTACCGATTCTTTTACAGAGATCGAAGAATTCATTGCGAATTTTACGCCACCACAAGTAAGAACATATAAATAAAAGGAAACAGCCCACCTACTAAATGTTGATAGATGGGCTGTCTTGTGTGATGTCTAATAATTTGGATTTTGACTTTTCATTTAGCATTTTCACTACTTTTTCGAGCAAATCTTCAGGATAAACTTCTTTCACTCTTTTACAAAGGATTTTTTGAAAACAAATTTTAAATAAGCATTTCTTTTCATCCTTTTAAAGGAACTTATGTCATTCATCTAACGATAGCAGTAAAATTCACACAAACTGTCAAAATTAACCCAGCGTACGCTTTTGCTCTTCACGTCTACGTCTAACGTATCTGCTTACAACTTTAACGGGTATGTAACCGATCATTCCGCCAACGGTATTTAAAATCAAATCATCCACATCAAAACTTCCAAATCGGAAAATGAGTTGTATCAGTTCAAACGTCAAACTTAAACAAAATGTTGCGAGTGCAACCATTTTGAAACTATGAAACTTTTTGGACAACAGTGGAAGGAAAAAGCCAAACGGGATGAACGCGATTATATTTCCCAGCAAATTTTCAAGGCGAATAATGAAATTGATATCATTGGCCAGGAACAAATAATATGCAATCGTCTTAAACGGGATAAAATTGTGATTACCTAGCCAGGGATAGCTTTCAAAATTAAATGTTAAATGATTCATAATCTGTTGAATGGTAAAGTACTTGAATAAAAGTAGTTTTGAGAGAACGAACAGATATAAACAGAGCGCGATTGATAATCCCACTTTAACTGCAGTTCGCACGAGACGAATACCCCCTTGTTTTCCCTTTCTATTCATCCGCTCCAGATGATGTTTTGAAAATCGGTAAATTTTCTAAATATAGTATATCCGTTATTAATCAAGTTTTCCAATACACATTATTAGGCAGTCTCCGTAAATAACCTTTACTTTTTTCTATAATTTTCCCTGTATGAATATCTCGAACGACTACAGTTTCATGATAGTCCGGATCTTCATACCATTCGGAGAAATAGAGACGATCGCCATCCCGAAATAATATGGTCTCATTCTTGCCAATGGCAATTTTCTTTTTTTCCGGCCAAACGATTTCGTAAAAACCGTCATGACCACTTCTGCCGAGAGTAAGTGGGGTCGTCTCGAGCATAAGGTTATAACAATCTTCAACTTCTGATAAAGCTAACTCAGCAATCGTTTCTAATTTTCTCATGATCGGTGTGTATGCTGTGATTTTAATGAGTTGGGCACGAAAATCAACAACTAGAAAATTTAACACTCCATCATTCCAGACGGGCTTGTCCACATAAACATTTTCTTGCAGCTGAAATGGGGAATGGACTTCACCATCCGGGTAATGAATTAAGTGATAATTCAAGCCTTTAAAGAATCCCGTTTTTTCATAAATATATTCGGCTTCATATAAATCACAAAAATCATGCCCTGGTTCCTTTGCGGCGTACCATTCGTAGGTTCCTTCGATTTCTTCAGGATACGTATCTGAAATACCTGTGATTTTTATTATTTTGATCATATTTATAACCCCTTTAATTACGCACACTTTCCTGAAAATATTTTAACAGACAAGTATTCGAGCTGACTTTACAGGCAAAGTGCTTTTCACTCGCTTATTTAGAATAAATAATTTAATTTATAAAAAGGAACAAAAGTTAGAAAATAGTTGACCGGGAAGAATTTGAATTTAACAGTCTGAAATATAAGTACCCTTCTGGTTAAAAAAAGAGGCTGTCCGTGCACTAGCCCTGCTTAAAGAAAAAATTGCCAATAGTATCTTTTCATTCAAATAAGATCAAGTAATCTCTCAATTTTATGAATCACATTTCTTCATGTTTAAAAGGTATCATGGTTTGAACCTTCTGCCTCTGTTTGGAAGAATTGTTAACTTCTGATCATGAGTATCAATTATGTTTAATTACAGTAACCAAAAAATATTCAGGATACCCTCTGGAACTGCTTGCATGTTTCAGCTCTTTCTTGAAAGCCCTGTTTGTTGATTAAGAAGTACTAAAATGACTTCCACTCCCTAGCTAAAAGACCGTAAATAATGTGATCGACATAATGGTCGTATAACCATTCCGCTTGTCTAATCATCCCTTCTTTCTTAAATCCAAAACGTTCAGGAATGGCGCGACTCTTGTGATTGTCGACGGCAACATTCACTTGAATCCTATTTAACTTAAGTTCTTTAAATCCATAATCAACGACACTTTTAAATGCTCGAGACATGATACCTTTTCCTTGGAATTTTTCACCCAACCAATAGCCGATGAATCCTTTTTTGTTTGTCTTATCGATTTCATTAAAACCAATCGTACCGGCGATCTTCCCTTTATAGATAATGGCAAATGACGTTGGATATCCTCCATTTTCTATTAGTTCAGTATGCCCAGATTTAATAAATTGGGTAGTATCTTCAACAGTTTTAGTATGATCAACCCAACCAAGCCATTTTTTTAAATAAGACTTGGATTCCATAATTAAGTTGAAAAATTCTTCTGCATCATCTTCATAAAACATTCTCAATTGCACTTCATCATCAATTTTTTGGATTAGCATGCCAACCATCCTCATGATTATTTTTGTTCTTTTTATTCCATAATACATTAGCCGACAGAACAATACATCTATGAGCGATGTCAACCGTTTACGAGTTACAAACAAATATTCAAGGAATCTCCGGAGCTTCAGCGATTTCCAAATCATTCAATGTGTTCTTTTTGAAAATTGTAAGAGTTGAAAAGGGAAACGCTTATCCTGATTAAAAAAATGCCCGGAAATCGGAAATTTTTTCACGAGATCCGGACATTTGTGGAAAATGTATACTTTGGGGGTATTTCTGCACCTTTAATTATGCAACACATTCGACTTGGTCGCATTTTTATAACCAAATCAGTAGCATTGCATAAAAAGTTTAAACGAATTGTCAAGTAACAAAAATTTGACTGACGAATTATTTACCGAATATTCCGAACATGACTGCCCGTCCAAAATTAAAATGGTTGATAAGGAACTAAAGGTAGTCCTTATCCACGAATTTTCAGACTATTTAAATGACCTATAGGAACAACGGATCGTACGTCAAGTCGTCTAAGTGCGACACCTCGCCTACTTCAAATTGCTGGACAATGAAATCGAATTCTCTATCCCAGTGGAAAGGCCTTCGGCCTTTTGAAGTTCGTTTTGGTTTTCGGAATAATGATATGATGAATACATTCAAGCCTTTGAAGAGGCAGTCAACCAAACATCGCTGGACATTAAGAAGGCTGCCTTCATAATGGTATTTCAGTTTCATCAGCACTTGCAGGCAGTAGGTGATGAGTGCAATCCAAATCTGGTTATATACAGCATTTTCACTTTTACCGTAAAAGGTTTTAATCTTTAAATGCTGCTTCATCCATTTGAAGAAGATTTCAATTTTCCAGCGATACCGATATAAATCGGCAATCTCTTTCGCTGTTAGATCGAAACAATTCGTCACGATCGTTACTGTTTTTCCATCCTGGTCTTTTGTTTCGATTAAACGAAGGGGGTGTTGCATCTTTGTTCCATTGACATGGTTACCAAGGTAAACTTCGGCATCTTTAAAAATAAGCTTTTCTGGATCGGGTGCTTGTTGATTTAACACTTCGATTTCAGCGTTTTTCTTTAAACGGGTGATAAACCGAAGGTTTTTCAAACAGTAGTGGTCAAACTTCTTATAATCGACATACCCTCTGTCAAAAAGATAGATGGCATCGGGTTCGATTTCCACCAATTCATCCATTTGTGTACGATCGGCATGTTTGGCAGGCAGTATAATCGCTTTATCCGGTATGATCTCATTTTTCGTGACCACTACTCGTAAATGAAGTCGAACACCAGCCTTCGTTTTGCGAAATGACGCCCAGGGATATTGAGAAAGACACATACTCATCGTAGATGAGTCAATGACGTACAGCTTGCCTATATTGCGTATAATCGATTTTTTTTTCGTACGAGCAAGTATTACTCTTACGAGATAATGAAAGATCCTTTCAAACATCTCAGGAGTTAGGATTCGCTGTTTTCGTGAAATTTGCGAGGTGCTGATTTCTTTAAGAAGAAAGCTTTCCTGCATTTCTTCCTTATTCTTCAATTTTTGCGAAATACGGTTCAGACTTTCCATTTGATCGATTTGGGCAACAATCATTAATTGAAAGAATTTGTAGGCCGTAAATTTCTTGACGTACTTATCAATATCCTTGACATTGATTAAATCATAGAACTTTTCCTCATTAATTACCTCAAGTAGTTCCTTTATCGTGAATTTTATGCTATCCTTATCCTTGTCCATAGTTTGATTCTCCTTTTAATTAGGTTTTGGACAAGGACTACCTAACCTAATTATAAGGAGATTTTTTTATTGCCCATGGACAAAGATTTTACAAAATCAGGAAATATTTTTTATAAAAAGGCTTGACTTTTAAAAATTAATTTAATGCAAAGCTACTGATAATGGATAATAAAACAGAAATAGCCGAAACATTGACGCTTGAGCAGGGAAAACCGATGAAAGAAGCATTGGGCGAGATTACATATGGGGCAAGTTTTGTTACTTGGTATGCTGAAGAAGCAAAACGAATTTACGGTGAAACGATTCCCGCTTCAGCTGTCAATAAGCGGATACTTGTCTTGAAACAGCCAGTCGGTGTTGTCTGTGCGATTACGCCATGGAATTTTCCGGCTGCGATGATTACGCGAAAAGTAGCTCCTGCACTTGCTGCCGGATGTACGGTGGTTATCAAACCTGCGGAACAAACACCGTTGACGGCCTTGAAACTTGCTGAAGCCGCGGAAAAGGCCGGGATTCCAAAAGGGGTCATTAATTTTGTCACCGGGGATGCTGCAGAGATTGGTGATGCTTGGTTAAAAGACTCACGGGTTCGAAAATTGACTTTTACCGGTTCAACTGAAGTCGGCAAGCTGTTAATGCGTGGCTCCGCAGATACGGTGAAAAAAGTGTCATTAGAGTTAGGCGGGCATGCACCATTTATTGTTTTCCCTGATGCTGACCTGGATGAAGCAATAGAAGGGGTAATGGTTTCAAAATTCCGGAATAATGGGCAAACTTGTGTCTGTGCCAACAGAATCTATGTTCATGAGTCAATTTTGGATGAGTTTGTAGAAAAATTCTGTGCAGAGACAAAGAAATTAGTTATTGGTGATGGTCTAAATCCGGAAACACAAATCGGACCGCTTATTGATGAGGCCGCTTTTAAAAAAGTGGAAAGTCATATTGAAGATGCCCTTTTGAAAGGCGGTAAAATTGAATATGGTGGCGGTCGAGTCATTGAATTGCATGACGGCTATTTTGTGCAACCGACGATTATCAGTGGTGTTACAGAAGATATGAAAATTATGCAAGAGGAAACATTCGGTCCGGTCGCCCCGGTTATTTCCTTTCAAGACGTTGAGGATGTGATTGAGCGTGCGAACAACACACCGTATGGACTTGCCGCCTATATTTTTACGAGGGATTTACAAACAGCCATTACCGTTTCCGATCGACTGGAATACGGCATTGTCGGTATCAATGACGGACTTCCCTCTGTTGCCCAGGCTCCATTCGGAGGAATTAAAGAAAGCGGTATCGGACGAGAAGGTGGCCACCACGGGATTGAAGAATTTTTAGAAGTGAAATATGTTTCTATTAAAATCTAAAAAGGATTGTCCAAAAGTGGCAATCTAGTCATTGTATCAAACTTTTCAAACATGAAAGGGGCAGCCAAAAGTCGAAAAATTGACTTTCCTGATAGCCCCTCGCGTATGATTTATGCTTTTTTAAGAAGAATGTTGAATGATCAAATCGTTGTATCGAACTTAGCCAAATTATCGATTTTCTGCATTTAGTAGACTTTTAACCCCTTGGATAACACCGTTTTTGATAAATACCCTTGGAATTCGTTTTCCAATCAAGCAAGTCGTTTCATAGTGTATCGTCCCCATCTGCTCGGCCACTTCATCCAAAGAAATAAAGCCGTCGTTCACGTCACCAAATATCGTCACAACGTCATCCGTATGAACATCTCGAATATCCGTTACATCAATCATCGACTGGTCCATGCAAATCCGCCCAACAATCGGCGCCCTCTCACCTTTCACAGTCACATGGCCTTTATTCGAAAGTGACCGGGAAAAACCGTCTGCATAACCGATCGGAATTGTGGCAATGATTGATTTACGTTCCGGTGCAAATGTACATCCGTAACTAATCGGTTGACCGGCATCTACCGTTTTTACAAATACCGGTTTCGTTTTTAAGCTCATCACTTGTTTTAATGAAGGAAGTTTTTCTTTCAAGTGTTCTGCCGGGTACAAACCGTAAAGACTAATACCGACACGAACCATATCCATATGCATTTCCGGAAAGGCGATGGTTGCCGCACTGTTACAACAATGCTTGATCGGAATGTGAATTTGATTTTCTTCAAATAAATTGATCACTTCAGTAAATTTTTTGTACTGTTGGTAAGTATAAGTCGGATCTGTCGAATCAGCGTCGGCAAAATGAGTAAAAATCCCTTCCAACTCCACAAAATCAGAATGGATGGACGTAACAAGTTCCAATGCTTCTACCTTATGATTAACACCGATTCGAGTCATTCCAGTATCGATTTTTATATGAACACGGGCAAGTTTTTTAGACTCTTCGGCAACTTGAGAAATCTTCTCCAAAACATCCCGGGTAAAAACGGTTAAGGTAATATCATTTAAAATCGCTTCTTTTACTGCCTCTTTCTGTGTAAACCCAAGAATTAATATTGGTGCAGTAATACCGGCGTTACGCAGTTCGATTGCCTCGTCTAAAAATGCAACCGCCAAGTAAGCTGCACCTGCATCTAATGCCGCTTGAGCGACTTCAATGGCGCCATGACCATAACCATCTGCTTTTACAACTGCACAAAATTTCGTGTCAGGTTTTAAATGTTTAAGAAATGTTTTTACATTATGTTGAACGGCATCTAAAGATATTTCAGCCCATGCATCACGATAACTACCATAACTCATTTAGATCCTCCTAGTATGGCACTTTAAAATGGTGTATAAATATTAATATTATCAGTATACGCCCCTTGAAAATGAAAGACAACCCAACAATCGGATTCTAAAAATAAATTCTTAAGAAATGACAAAGGGGAAAATACGATAAGCATGAAAAAAGTTGGAGTGTTTTATGGGTCGAGTTACTAACCAAAAAATAGATACCATTAATATGCATGTTAACAAATATTTAATGTTTCATGCGTCAAGCTCACGGCTAACAAAAAACGGTCTCCATCGCAGGTATGAAGACCATAAGTGATCATTTGGAATCGGACAGTCACGCAAACTGTCTTTAAATCATTTATTTATCTCTTGTTGAATTCGCTCGGTACAGCACCGATTCGCAAATTTCTGTCCAATGCCGTCATTTTTTCCATATCTTCCGCTGTTAATTCAAAATCAAATACATCAAAGTTTTCCTCGATACGTGAAGGTGTGACCGATTTCGGAATCGTGATAACCCCCGTTTGCAAGTGCCAGCGAAGAATGACTTGAGCTGCTGTTTTTCCATGGGCTTTCGCAATTTCTTTCACAACGGAATCATTTAATACATCTTTTCCATTCATTAACGGACTGTAGGCTTCAATGATAATATGATGTTTTTCACAAAAATCTTGGAGCTCCCTCTGTTGGAAATACGGGTGACGTTCCACTTGATTAACAACCGGGACAACTTCACATTCATTAAGCAAGCGTTCTAAGTGCTCGATATCAAAATTGCAAACACCTATTGCTTTGGCACGCCCGTCTTTATAAATTTTTTCCATTGCTTTGTATGTATCGACATATTGGTCATATTTTGGTGTCGGCCAATGGATTAGATATAAATCGATATAATCAAGGCCAAGACGTTCCAAGCTTGCATCAAATGCTTTTAATGTATTTTCATACCCGTGGTCTGCATTCCATACTTTTGTTGTAATAAAAAGTTCTTCACGGGGAACATTGCTTTCCTTTATGGCCCGACCAACCCCTTTTTCATTTCCGTAAATCATTGCCGTATCAATGGAACGATAGCCAACTTCCAACGCTTTTTTTACAGCAGGTGTTGCTTGTTCGTCGGATACTTGCCAAACACCAAAGCCTAACTGTGGCATTTTTAAACCATTGTTTAATGTGATATAGTCCATTTATTATCCTTCCCTTCCATGAATGATCATCTAATATACCATGCTCGGATTAAAATCCGTATTATTAACTATTTTTCACCTTAACGGGCAGTTAGTCCTACAACCTTACACCTCAAGATTTTCAAGTTTTACAAAGGATAATTGTGGTACGAACTGCCCCCAAGCGTCCGATTAGTTCAACTAACCATCAGTGGGAAGAGAACCCGCCGATGGAAGTTTCACTTTATTTTCCCTATTATGCTCGTGGCAACTAGTTTCCATACTTGTTCATCTTCCAAGAAATGTTTTTTCATGGCTTTATACATTTCCTTTTGTTTTTCAGAGAATTCCGGTGCTTCTTTGTTTGGTAATTTGGCACGCTCACGTTCAACATATTCCTGAACTTCCGGTGCCCTTGGTCCCCATACGGCATATTCCTCTCCTTTTTCATCAATAAATATGTATATAGGAATTGATCTGGACGTCCCATTCGTTAAATATTGATCCATCAGCTCAAGATTTTGATCACGGAGAAGAAACCGAACTTCCACTCCAGCGGTTTCAGCAATCTTCATGAATATTGGGTTGTTAAGCATGGCATCACCGCACCAATCCTCGGTTATTACAATTGCTCTTAAGTTCTTTCCTTTTAAATTTTTTAAAGTTTCGACGTTCCCTGGACTTAGTTGAAACCGTTCGTATATGGAAAGCATTTCTTCTTTATTGACAGTCATTTGATCAATATACTGTCGATAAGTCATTCCTTTTTCATACCACTGGATAAGTGTTGCCACATAACCACCTCACCGTAAATATTGAATGTACTTATAATTATAAAGTTTTTGAGATGGAATTTACATTCTTTTGATTTGTGATTTTATGAGCAAATATATTTTATTTTAATATAGTTTTTTGGCTTGTGACTGAATGAACAAAAACACTATTATTCTTTTCGGACTGAATTTGGTCGCGAGAACTTGGGCTCAGGGACACTTTTCCGGCTACCACCGCTAAATTCGCCCTCAAGAGCTTGAATTTTTACCTGTACTTTTTTCTGAAAAAAAGGAACCGCCTAACGAAACGGTTCCCTCATCTCATATTATCGTTTTTTAATTTCTTCTAGTAAAATCTTGTTCAATAGCTGCGGGTTGGCTTGTCCTTTTGTTACCTTCATGATTTGACCAACAAGGAAGCCGATTGCCCGGTCTTTCCCGTTTTTATAGTCCTCAATAGATTGCGGATTGGCATCCAAAGCCTCGGTGACGAATTTCAACAATGTTGCTTCATCAGAAATTTGGACGAGTCCTTTTTCTTTCACGATTTTTTCCGGATCGCCGCCTTTTTCGACGAGCTCTTTAAATACTTTTTTCGCTAATTTAGATGATAAAGTGCCTTTTTCAATCAATTTGATCATACCAGCTAAACTTTCCGGTGTTAAAGCAATATCGTGAAGTTCTTTTTGTTCAGCGTTCAAATAAGCACTAACTTCACCCATGAGCCAGTTGGAGGCTTGTTTTGCGCCTGCCCCGGCTGCAACTGTTGCTTCAAAGAAATCCGACATTTCTTTCGTTAATGTCAAGACCATTGCGTCATATGCAGGAAGACCAAGTTCCTCCACATAACGTTTTTTTCGTGCATCCGGAAGTTCCGGAATCTCCCGCCGAACGCGTTCTTTCCATTCCTCATCAATATATAAATCAACAAGATCCGGTTCCGGGAAGTAACGATAATCTTCAGAACCTTCTTTTACCCGCATCAAAATCGTTTCACCGGTTGCCTCATCGTAACGGCGCGTTTCTTGACGGACGACCCCGCCGGATAAAAGAACTTTTTCTTGCCGCTTAATTTCGTATTCAAGACCTTTTCGAACAAAGTTAAACGAGTTTAAGTTTTTCAATTCGGTTTTCGTGCCAAACTCCTCTTGTCCGATTGGGCGGATGGAAACATTGGCGTCACAACGTAAGGAACCTTCTTCCATACGGACATCAGAAACGCCGGTGTATTGGATAATCGATTTCAATTTTTCCAAATAAGCATACGCTTCTTCCGGTGTACGGATATCCGGCTCAGACACAATTTCAATGAGCGGCGTTCCTTGACGGTTAAAATCGACTAATGAATAACCATCGTTTCCGTGGAATAATTTTCCTGCATCTTCCTCTAAATGAAGACGAGTAATTCCAATTTTTTTCTTTTTCCCGTCGACTTCAATTTCAATCCAGCCATGTTCGCCGATTGGTTTGTCATATTGGGAAATTTGGTAGGCTTTCGGATTGTCCGGATAAAAATAGTTTTTTCGGTCAAATTTTGTTTCGGTTGCGATCTGGCAATTAAGAGCCATTGCTGCTTTCATTGCATAGTTAACCGCTTCTTTATTTAATACAGGCAGTACGCCGGGATAACCTAAGTCAATCACATTCGTATTTGTATTTGGTTCTGCGCCAAAATGGGCCGGTGCAGGCGAGAAAACTTTCGATTGGGTTTTTAACTCAACATGCACTTCTAAACCGATAACAGCTTCGAAATTCATCCTTTTCACCCCTTACAGTTGTGGTTTTTGTTTATGATAGTCAGTAGCTTGTTCAAATGCATGTGCAACACGATAAACAGTCGCTTCATCAAAATGTTTACCGATAATTTGTAAACCAATTGGAAGTCCGTTGTCAAAACCGCATGGAACGGAAATCCCCGGTACGCCTGCCAAATTAACAGGTATCGTTAAAAGATCATTCGCATACATCGTTAACGGGTCATCAATTTGGGCGCCAATTTTAAATGCCGGTGTTGGTGCTGTCGGTCCAAGAATCACATCATATTTTTCAAACACTTTATCAAAATCTTGCTTGATTAATGTCCGTACTTGTTGCGCTTTTTTATAATAGGCATCATAATAACCGGAACTTAGGGCAAACGTTCCAAGCATAATCCGTCGTTTAACTTCATCACCAAATCCTTCAGAACGGGTCTTTTTGTATAAATCAATTAAGTTTTCAGCTCCTTGTGCCCGGTAACCGTAACGAATCCCGTCAAAACGAGCCAAGTTGGATGACGCCTCAGAAGAAGCAAGTAAATAATAGGTTGCTACACCATATTTCGAATGCGGAAGGGACACTTCTTCCCATGTCGCACCTAATTTTTCTAAAACTTTCAGTGCTTCTAAAATGGCGTTACGTACGGATGCTTGGACACCTTCCCCCAAATATTCTTTAGGGACGGCAATCCGTAATCCCTTTACATCTCCGGTCAGTTGTTCTACATAGTTTGGAACCGGAAGATTGGCGGAAGTTGAGTCATATGGATCAACACCGGAAATCGCTTGAAGTAAATACGCATTATCTTCAACATTCCTCGTGATTGGTCCGATTTGATCTAGGGAAGACGCAAAAGCAACCAATCCAAATCGGGAAACGCGACCGTATGTAGGTTTTAATCCAACGACACCACAATAAGCAGCCGGCTGACGAATCGATCCACCGGTGTCAGAACCTAATGTGAATGGAACTTCTCCGGCAGCAACCGCAGCAGCCGAACCACCGGAAGACCCACCCGGAACATAGTCTAAATTCCAAGGATTGTATGTTCTTTGATAGTGGGAAGTTTCGGTCGATCCACCCATGGCAAATTCATCCATATTCAATTTTCCAATCATGACTGTTTCGGCATTATGTAATTTTTGCATAACCGTTGCATCGTAAATCGGGTCAAAGTTTTCGAGAATTTTGCTCGCACAAGTGGTACGAACACCTTTTGTCACGATATTGTCCTTAATTCCGATCGGCATACCAAATAAAATACCGGTTGAATCGCCGCCAGCAAGTTTTTCATCTAACTGTTTTGCTTTATTCCGAGCATTTTCTTCATCTAAGGTTAAAAAGGCTTGGACTTTACCTTCCACTTCCGAAATTCGTTTAAATGACTCATCAACTAAGTCCGAAACGGAAACTTCCTTTTTTTGTAAAAGCTCATGTAAATCTCTCATTTTATGGTCAAATAGTGACATGGATATCCCTCCTTACTCAAGAATAGATGGTACACGGAAAAGTCCATCTTTATGGTCTGGTGCATTTTTTAAAACTTCTTCCCTTGGTAAACCGGGAACAGCCACATCTTCACGCAATACATTTTTAATATCAAGAACGTGGGATGTTGGTTCTACATTGGTTGTGTCAAGTTCGTTCAACTGTTCGGCAAAACCGATAATGGCGTCCAATTGAGTCGTGAACTTTTCGATTTCTTCCTCACTGAATGACAATCTGGCTAAATCAGCCACATGCTTTACTTGTTCTTTTGAAATTCTGGACATGATTTCACCTCCACATTTTTCAGAAAAAAATGATCCAATAGAAGCAAATGCAATCGTATTTCGCAATGCATTTTGCAAAACTATCTACTATTTTACCATGTTTTACAAGATTTCCGAAATAGAAGGGAAAAATTCTTTTTATATGTGGCGGAATTGCGGTCTACAATAAAAAACTCTGTGGTGAGCCTAGCGCTACATGAGGGTCTATGAGACAAAAACGACGGAATTTGAAACAGAAGTGTCTCATAGAACAGCTCTATGGGACAAATTTAGTTGAAAAGTAAAATAAAATGTCCCATAGAATTCCCGGATTCACGGTCTATGGGACAAAAACGACGGAATTTGAAACAGAAATGTCTCATAGAACAGCTCTATGGGACAAAATTAGTTGAAAAATAAGCTGAAATGTCCCATAGATGTACCGGATTCACGGTCTATGGGACAAAAACGACGGAATTTGAAACAGAAATGTCTCATAGAACAGCTGTATGGGACAAATTTAGTTGAAAAGTAAAATAAAATGTCCCATAGAATTCCCGGATTCACGGTCTATGGGACAAACTACTGTGCCTTACGCACAAATAAGTGCTTGAAGAATCTTCAATATGACAAGTTAGGAAAATAATTTTTTGAAAAATCCCTTTACGCCATTCTCAGTTGTGTCCAAATTGTCTTTAATCGTTACAGATTCAGACTCATCCGAAACAAAGATATTCTCTTTATCTACCGCATAATCGTGGGCAAGGACAAGACCTATGTCGGTATCATGTTCCTTATTTTCAACGATGGTAAAAGGAATATTGTACTTATTTGCAATTTTCACATACTTACTTAAATATTCGTAGTCGACTGAACCGTTCAGTAATAGCTTTGCTTTTGCGTTCTTTTTCATTTCTTGTTCAACTTCTTTGTATATGGTTGATTTATACACTTGGCTTACAGTTAAGGCAACAACAATTCGCTCCCGGAACGTACCAAGAAATTTCTTTTTCTCCTCGGGGTTTATTTCCTTTTTCCCATATATTCCTTGGTTTAAGTAATCTTCTAAGTTTGGTCCATTCTGCATGAAGTTCACCCTTATTATTTTTTTCGCCTCTACCAGTTATTATATAATAAATTGTGCAGAAATTTACATGTTCTGAGGTTTTTATTATTATTAAGATAATGGTTGATGTGCCCTCTATTCCCAAAATCCCTCAATACCAATTATTTTTTAAAAGGCTATGTCACAACAAATAGTTGATAAATGAGATTTTTTTGTATGAGAGCATTAAAACTCTCCTACAATCTGGGATTTTGAAGTCTGAACTGTACCCAAAAATAGAGAAGTTTTATACTTTCTTCCGTGTCAAGAAAATTCCAACGATTGCCCCTATAAGGATAATCGGTGCTAATCTGACAAACAGCCATTCAAATGCGTGAAAAATTACTCCGATAACGGTGGTTTCAGGGTCATTATAATTCCAACCTAAGTAAGGACTATTTAATACTATTAAGACCGCAGAAATTGTTACTATGACCGTACACAATGAGATAAGTAGCCAATGAAGTATTTTTCTTCTCGTGGTTTTCCTTTGTGCAAGTTGTAAGTTTATAATCTCCAGTTTTTCGGAAATCGCTTTTAAGTCATCAACTTTCGACTCAATAACAGTTTCCCCAAGCAAAGTGCTTACCGGTGTTTCAAGCACTTCCGATATGGAGATTAACATATCAGAATCGGGAACTGACAATCCTCGCTCCCATTTAGAGATTGTTTGTCGCACCACATTCAGCTTGATAGCAAGTTCTTCTTGCGAAAGTCCTTTTGATTTTCTGATTGCTTTAATGTTTTCGCTTAACATTAGGGATAACCTCCTTTCTTTCAGTCGTTACCACTATTGTATGAGGAACTGCCCGTTGCTACAAGCAACGCATATTAACATTCAAGATTTATAGTCGTGGTAAGCTGTTGGGTATATTAGTGAGGAAGAACTAAAGCTCGTAAAATTGTTCTATATATCTTCTATTTATCCAACAAAAAGACAAATTATGATTTGTATAATTCTTATGCGACCAGTGGAACTGCTGGTCTGTTTGATAAATCTCTACATTTATCTGTTTTCAATTTGGCCAACACGAAAGTCAAAAAGATGTTCCTTTTCTCTATATCACTTTCCTTGGCTTGGCATAGTTTACAAGGTTGTTCCATACAAGATAGTTGCAAACCATATGTTGTGACATAGCCTTTTAAAAAAGGAAGCCCCTGCTACAAGGCTTCCAACTTCATTCCTTCGTATATTATCTAACTGCTTCCACAATGCTCCCTCGATGTTGAATCGTCGCTTGTGCCGCGGCAAGACGAGCTAACGGAACGCGGTATGGTGAGCAACTGACATAATCGAGACCGGCTAAATAGCAAAATTCAATCGAGCTCTTTTCACCGCCATGTTCGCCACATATTCCGGTTTTCAAGTTACTCTTCGTTTTTCGACCGAGCGTGACCCCCATTTCAATCAGCTTGCCGACACCTTCCCGATCCAATATGGCAAACGGATTTTCCGGCAGTACTTTTTGTTCAATATATGTTTGTAAAAATTTTCCTTCTGCATCATCGCGGCTAAAACCGAATGTTGTTTGCGTCAAATCGTTCGTCCCAAAAGAGAAGAAATCCGCTTGCTCGGCAATTCGATCGGCAGTTAATGCGGCTCGCGGCACTTCAATCATCGTTCCAACTAAATAATCAAAATAAACACCTGTAGCACTCATCACTTGTTCTGCCGTCTCCTCAACAAGTTGGCGCATCCGCTTTAATTCATTGACATGACCAACAAGTGGAATCATGATTTCCGGTTTGACCGGTATTCCTTTTTCCGTTACTTTCACTGCTGCATTAATAATAGCCCGAACTTGCATTTCATATATTTCCGGGTAAATAATGCCCAAACGACAACCGCGGTGACCAAGCATCGGATTAAATTCAGACAATTGATTCACCTTTTTCAACAGCCGCTCTTTCTCGGCTAACTCCGGTGAATCCGGTGCAGTTAATTGCAATTTGGTCACTTCAACCAATAACTCCTCTTTATCCGGTAAAAATTCATGCATTGGCGGGTCCAACAGGCGAATGGTAACCGGATGACCTTCCATCGCTTCAAAGATTCCTTCAAAATCGCCTTGTTGCATGATAAGCAACTGATCAAGGAAAACCGTACGATCCTCATAGTTTTCAGCCAAAATCATACTTTGCACTATCGGGATGCGTTTCGGGTCCATAAACATATGCTCGGTACGGCATAACCCTATCCCGCCGGCTCCGAATTCGAAAGCTTTCCGGGCATCTACCGGGTTATCGGCATTGGCACGGACACCAATTTCTCGAACTTGATCCGCCCAGGAAAGTAACAACTTAAATTCTTCAGACAATTGCGGTTCAATCATTGCTACTCCGCCAAGCATAATTTCCCCGGTCGAACCGTCAATCGTAATTATATCTCCGTATTTAACAACGGTATCGCCAACCGTAAACAGCTTATTCTTCAAATCTATTTTCAAAGATTCACAGCCGCAAATACAAGCTTTCCCCATTCCTCTCGCCACAACAGCAGCATGACTCGTCATCCCGCCGCGACTCGTGACAACAGCCTCGGCTGCGACAATTCCGTGAATATCATCCGGCGTTGTTTCCGGACGAACGAGAATCACCTTTTTCCCTTCTTTCCCAAGTTGTTCCGCCTCATCTGCATCAAAGACAACCGCTCCCGTTGCTGCACCCGGTGACGCCGGAAGTCCTTTTGTCAGTGGTACTCGCTTAGCCGTTTGATCAATTCGTCGATGCAGTAACTGATTTAGCTGTTCGGGATCAACCCGTAAAATTGCCGTTTCCTTATCAATAATCCCTTCCCGAACCATATCAACGCCAATTTGAACAGCCGCTTGTGCCGTCCGTTTTCCGTTTCTTGTTTGTAAAATAAATAATTCACCGCGTTCTATAGTAAACTCAATATCTTGCATATCTTGATAATGTTTTTCTAATAATTGGCAAGTTGCCAACAGTTTTTTATATACATCCGGCATCTCTTTTTCTAAAACATGAATCGCTTCAGGCGTCCTGATGCCGGCCACAACATCTTCCCCTTGAGCATTCATTAAATATTCACCGTATAGTTGATGCTCACCGGTAGATGGATTACGGGTAAAGGCCACCCCGGTACCGGAGTCATTTCCCATATTTCCGAAAACCATGCTTTGTACATTTACAGCTGTTCCCAAACTGTCCGGGATTTTATGAATACGACGGTAAACAATGGCTCGTTGATTGTTCCAAGAATCGAATACGGCACGGATTGCTAAAAACAATTGTTCTTGCGGATTTTGCGGGAATTCAATCTTTTTCTGCCTTTTCACAATCGCTTTGTAGCCGGCAATTACTTCTTGCCAATCTTCCGCCGTTAATTCCGGATCAACCTTATACCCTTTTTTCTCCCTTGTTTCTTCTAAAAATTGTTCAAAATAAAAAAGGTCAATTCCTAACACCACATTACTAAACATTTGAATAAAGCGACGGTATGAATCGTACGCAAATCGTTCATTATTTGTCAGTCTTGCCACCGCTTTAACCGTTTCATCATTCATGCCGAGATTCAACACCGTATCCATCATCCCCGGCATGGAGAAGACGGAACCGGATCGGACGGAAACAAGCAGCGGGTTCGTCACGTCTCCTAATTTTTTCCCGGTTTTTTCTTCAAGTTGTTCGAGTGCAACTAAAATCTGTTGTTCAACCGTATCCGATATTTTTTTACCCGCTTTATAATAATCATTGCAAGCTTGTGTTGAAATGGTAAAACCGAATGGAACCGGTAAACCGATATTGGTCATTTCAGCCAAGTTAGCACCTTTTCCTCCAAGGATGTTGCGCATATCACTGTTTCCTTCATTGAACAAGTAGACATATTTCTCCATTCTACAGTCCCCTTCCTCTTTTCAAAGTATGTATGATTAAATTGGCTGTCTCTTCAATTGCTTTATTCGAAACATCAATAATTGGGCAGCCAATCCGTTTCATGATCCTGTCGGCATAATCCAATTCTTCAAAAATTCGTTCCATACTTGCATAGTTTGACTCTGCATTTAACCCCATGGATTTCAATCGTTCTTTACGGACTTCATTTAACTTTTCCGGGCTAATTGTTAAACCGACACATTTGCTTCTCGGAATTTCAAAAATTTCTTTTGGCGGCGCGACTTCCGGAACGATCGGAACATTGGCCACCCGATATCCGTGGTGGGCCAGATACATGGCAAGCGGTGTTTTCGATGTACGGGAAACACCAATTAAAACCAAATCAGCCCATTTTAAACCACGAGGGTCTTTCCCGTCATCATATTTGACCGAAAACTCGATGGCCTCAATTTTTTTAAAATACGCTTCATCCATTCGTCTAATTAATTTTGGCTGATGTTTTGCTTCCTGTTTAAAAAAGTCCTCAAATACATGAAGGAGCGGGCTAAGCAAGTCAACAGAAAAAATACCTTTTTCAGCCGAACGGCGATCTAAATATTCCTTTAGCTCAGGGATAACAAGAGTGTAAGCAATCAGTGAATTCAATTCATCAACTGAATTTATTGCTTCATCAATGTCTTGAGTAGATTCAATAAACGAATGCCGATTAATTTCCACATGACCTCCGTTAAATTGACTGGCAACAGCTTTTACGACTAACTCCGCTGTTTCGCCGACTGAATCTGATACAACATGAACTACTTTTTGTCGGGTAATAACTTTCTCCCCCTTTATTAAAAGTCTAGTGAACAAGCTAACTTTATTTAACTACAGGTCACATTATATCACATGTTTTTTATTATTTTCCATCATTTTTTTGATTCATCATATAAATGTGATACTATATTTTATAATTAGTATATCATATTTGTCAAAAAATCAGTTGTCCTTTTTGCAAAATAATAAAGTTCCACCAAAATAGCCGGCAAAACTTCCTTCTGGTCTATGAATACAAATTAACTTGTTCACCTTTATCTTAAGAAAGTGCCACAAACAGCATAGGTTCGTTTCCTTCTTTTTATAAACAGAAAGAAAAGATCATTTTTAATCACAAAAACCGAACATTTATGCCAAATTAATTTTTAATGTTCGATAATTCCGTTGACAAAGTCCTTCTGTAATTGTTAAGATATACTTGAATTCAAAATAAATATGTTTTCTCTCATATAATGATGGGAATATGGCCCATAAGTCTCTACCCAATGACCGTAAATCATTGGACTATGAGAGAAAGTAGTTCAAAACGGATTATCCCGGACATGTTGTGCATATTTTTGCCGTATGTCCTCTTTCCTGACCCGGTATTGACTGCTTTCTCTTAGTGAGGGAGGTTGTCAATACCGGGTTTTTCTATTTATCTATTTAAAGAATCGAGGGGAACACTTGTGAAGCCACTTGTCGGAGTCATTATGGGAAGCACATCGGACTGGGAAACAATGAAACATACATGTGATGTACTTGAACAATTGGAAATTCCTTATATAAAAAAAGTGGTCTCGGCTCACAGAACACCGGACCTCATGTTCTCTTTTGCAGAAACGGCAAGAGATGAAGGCTTGAAAGTGATTATTGCCGGAGCCGGTGGAGCTGCCCATCTACCCGGTATGGTTGCCGCCAAAACGACACTTCCCGTTATTGGCGTACCTGTTCAATCAAAGGCATTAAATGGATTGGATTCGCTATTATCAATTGTCCAAATGCCTGCCGGAGTCCCTGTCGCAACGGTCGCAATCGGTGTTGCCGGTGCAAAGAACGCCGGACTGCTTGCGGCACAAATTTTATCTGCCTTTGACAACGAAATCGCCGCAAAACTTCATCATTTGCGGGAAGAAGCAAAAAACAGTGTCCTAGAAAGTAGTGATCAGCTTGTTTAAAACGATTTTACCCGGACAAACAATTGGTGTGATCGGCGGAGGTCAACTCGGACAAATGATGACATTAGCGGCAAAATCAATAGGTTTTCGCGTCATCGTCCTTGATCCGACGCCAAATAGTCCATGCGGCCAAGTAGCTGATGAACAAATTGTGGCAGCTTACAATGATTTAGCGGCCGTTAAAATACTGGCTGAAAAAAGTGACGTCATCACCTATGAATTTGAAAATATTGACGCGAATGCACTGAGTTGGTTAACAAAACATGCATATGTCCCCCAAGGAACGGAAATTTTACGGGTAACCCAAAACCGAATTTATGAAAAAGCGACCATTCAGAAGGCGGGGGTCCCTGTTGTCCCATACGAGGTCATTCTCAATCAAACGGAACTCGAACACGGACTGGAAAATCTAGGATACCCTGCAGTTTTAAAAACGGCTACAGGCGGATATGACGGCAAAGGGCAGTTGGTCATAAAAACGGAACATGACCGGATTTTTGCAGCTTCCTTACTTTCGACCGGACCTTGTGTGTTAGAAAAATGGATTTCGTTTACAAAAGAAATTTCGGTCATTGTTACAAAAAATCCGGATGGGGAAACGGCGGTCTTTCCTGTCGCTGAAAATATTCATTGCAACAATATTTTACATCAAACCATCGTTCCGGCACGAATTGATAAAGAAACGGAAGAAAGAGCGATGGTGGCTGCCAAAAAAATTGCTGATTTTCTTCATTTAATCGGCACATTGGCGGTAGAAATGTTTGTTACGGAAGATGGAGAGATCTATATAAACGAACTCGCACCAAGACCCCACAACTCCGGTCATTATTCGATTGAAGCCTGCATGACATCCCAATTCGAGCAACATATTCGGGCCATTTGTAATTTGCCGCTCGGTTCAACGGCACTTTTGAAACCGGCTGTCATGGTGAATATTTTAGGCGAACATCTCGACCCATTGCTGGAAAATCTTCATCATTTTAAACATTGGAAGATTCATTTATACGGAAAAAACGAAGCAAAACCGGGACGAAAAATGGGGCATCTCACCCGTCTATGTAACGATACAGATGAAGCCTTACAAGAACTGGAAGAAAACAATATTTGGTGAATCCTAACGGGGACCCGGGACCGGGAAAAAGTCATTTCTGACAAGAACTGGAGGAAAACATTACTTGGTAAATCCATTCACTTGTAACAGCTAAACTTCTCGGTGCATCCACCATTTGTATCACCTACTTCAAGAACATAGCTGCCGGAAGAAAATAAATACGGGGGAAATAAAATGATCAAAAAACAGGCCTTATATGAAGGAAAAGCTAAACGAATTTATGCCACCGATGACGAAAATATTGTTTGGGTTGAGTATAAAGATTCTGCCACCGCTTTTAACGGTGTAAAAAAAGCCGAAATCACCGGAAAGGGTCGTTTAAATAACGAGATTACCAGTTTGCTTTTTTTCCTGTTAACAGCAAAAGGAATTGCCAATCATTTTATAAAAAAAGTTTCCGACCACGAACAATTAGTCAAACGGGTAAAAATCATCCCACTTGAAGTCATCGTCAGAAACTATGCGGCCGGGAGTTTTTCAAAACGTTTCGGAGTCGATGAAGGGAAAAGGTTGAAACGCCCGATTGTCGAGTTCTGCCTAAAAAATGATGAACTCGGTGACCCGCCGATTACCGATGACCAAATTGAAGTGTTGGAAATTGCAAGCACAGATGTTATCGAAACTTTAAAAACCTCAGCCTTGAAAATCAATGACATATTAACCGAGTTTTTTAAAGAATGCCGTTTAAAGCTGGTCGATTTTAAATTGGAATTTGGCGTAGATGCGGACGGCAATATTTTGCTTGCCGACGAAATTTCCCCGGATACATGCCGGCTTTGGGATATCGATACAAATGAAAAGTTAGATAAAGATCTATTTCGTCAAGACCTCGGCAATTTAATTGACGCCTATGAAACGATTTTACAAAGACTGGGAGGAAAACAACATGTATAAGGTAAAGGTCTATGTTACGTTGAAGGAAAGTGTACTCGACCCTCAAGGGACTGCTGTCAAAAAATCGCTCCGTATGATGGGTTACGACGATGTCAATGATGTTCGGATCGGAAAATATATGGAACTAACGATTGGGGAAACGGCAGATCAATTAGACGCAATGATTGAAGAAATTTGTTCAAAATTGCTTGCCAATCCTGTTATTGAAGATTATCGATATGAAATTGAGGAGTGTGTGCCCCAATGAAATTTGCCGTGATTGTATTCCCCGGCTCTAATTGTGACGTTGATATGTACCATGCGGTTATTGATGAACTCGGTGAAGAAGCGGAATATGTCTGGCATGATGAAACAAATTTAGACCGCTTTGATGCCATTCTCCTCCCGGGTGGCTTTTCATTCGGCGATTATTTGCGGACCGGTGCCATCGCCCGCTTCAGTCCCGTAATGAATGAAGTCGTCAAAGCTGCTGAACTTGGAAAACCGGTCTTAGGTGTCTGCAATGGGTTCCAAATTTTGCTTGAAGCCGGTCTTCTTCCGGGAGCCATGCGACGCAACGATAGCCTGAAATTCATTTGTCGGCCCGTTCTCCTTGAAGTAAAAAATTCGAACACCATGTTCACGAATCAATATGCTCCCGGAGAAATAATCGAAATTCCAATCGCTCACGGGGAAGGAAATTATTACTGTGACGAAACAACATTAGCAAAACTAAAAGCCAATAACCAGATTGTTTTTACCTATCACAACGAAAATCCAAACGGCAGTATCGAAAACATTGCCGGGATTATGAATAAGCAAGGAAATGTTCTTGGTATGATGCCCCATCCAGAACGGGCGGTGGCGAATCTTTTAGGTAGTCATGACGGATTGAAGCTTTTCCAATCAATTGTTAATCAATGGAGGGAATCCCATGCAATTAAAGCTTGAACCGAGTCCGGAACAAATAAAGGCAGAAAAAGTTTACAGTCAAATGGGCTTGACCGATGAAGAATTCTCCCGGATTGAAAAGATTCTCGGACGGTTGCCAAACTACACCGAGGTTGGACTCTTTTCTGTTATGTGGTCGGAACATTGCAGTTATAAAAACTCGAAACCGATCTTAAAGAAATTCCCTGTTACCGGTCCGCACGTTTTACAAGGACCCGGGGAAGGCGCAGGGGTTGTCGATATTGGCGATAATCAGGCCGTTGTTTTTAAAATTGAAAGCCATAATCATCCATCGGCCATCGAACCGTATCAAGGAGCGGCCACCGGTGTCGGCGGGATTATCCGTGATGTTTTCTCGATGGGCGCCCGTCCAATTGCCATCCTCAACTCCTTACGTTTTGGCGAATTGAAGAATGCACGCGGAAAATATTTATTTGAAGAAGTGGTTGCCGGAATTGCCGGCTATGGAAATTGTATTGGGATTCCAACAGTTGGCGGGGAAATCCAATTTGATGCTTGCTATGAGGGGAATCCGCTTGTTAATGCGATGTGCGTCGGCATACTCAATCATGAAGATATAAAAAAAGGGCAAGCACATGGTGTCGGAAACACGGTCATGTATGTCGGTGCCAAAACCGGTCGTGACGGTATCCACGGGGCCACTTTTGCTTCAGAAGAGTTAACGGAAGCATCCGAAGAAAAACGCCCGGCCGTACAAGTCGGTGATCCGTTCATGGAAAAATTGTTACTTGAAGCTTGTTTAGAAGTGATTAAATCCGATGCACTCGTTGGTATTCAAGACATGGGTGCAGCCGGTCTTACCAGTTCGAGCGCGGAAATGGCCAGTAAAGCCGGATCCGGAATCGAGATGAATTTAGACCTGGTTCCTCAACGTGAAACCGGAATGACACCATACGAAATGATGCTCTCTGAATCCCAAGAACGTATGCTCCTTGTCGTAAAAAATGGAAGAGAGCAAGAAATTATCGATATTTTTAAAAGATATGGGTTGGAAGCTGTGGCCATCGGACGAGTCACAGATGATAAAATGTTACGCCTTCTTCATCACGGAGAAGTTGTTGCCGAAGTACCCGCCGATGCCTTAAGTGAAGATGCACCGGTTTACTACAAACCATCAATAGAACCGGCTTATTATCGGACGTTTCAAAAAATGGAAAACCGAATTCCGAAAGTAGAAAATATCGAGGAAACATTGTTACAGTTATTACAACAACCAACCATTGCCAGCAAAGAATGGGTTTATAACCAATACGATTACATGGTACGGACAAATACCGTTGTAGCTCCCGGTTCCGATGCTGCCGTTGTTCGTATTCGCGGCACAAGAAAAGCATTGGCCATGACGACAGATTGTAATTCCCGGTACATTTATTTAGACCCGGAAACCGGCGGAAAAATTGCTGTCAGTGAAGCAGCAAGAAATATCGTTTGCTCCGGTGGCGAACCGCTCGCCATTACCGATTGTTTAAATTTCGGCAGTCCGGAAAATCCGGAAATTTTTTGGCAATTAGAAAAGGCTGCCGACGGAATCAGTGAAGCTTGTCGTGTTTTAAAAACACCGGTGATTAGCGGGAACGTATCTCTTTACAATGAGACGAACGACACTGCGATTTATCCGACACCGGTTATTGGTATGGTGGGATTAATTCAAGATCTCGATCATATTACTACCCAACAATTTAAACAGCCGGGAGATTTAATCTATCTCCTTGGAGAAACAAAACCGGAATTTGGTGGTAGTGAATTGCAAAAACTTATCTATAGAGAAATATTTGGAAAATCCCCGTTACTTGACTTAGATGTGGAGGCTTTATACCAAGAGCAAATACTTACAGCGATACGTGCCGGACTTGTTGCCTCTTGCCATGATGTCAGTGAAGGCGGAGTTGCAGTGGCGCTTAGTGAATGTATCGTTGGGGCAGACGGAATTGGAGCTGATGTTGAACTCCAAGGTGAAGCCGTCACTCAATTATTCAGTGAATCGCAATCACGGTTTATTTTATCGGTAAAAGAAGAAAACCGGGAGCAATTCGAACGTTTCGTATCTGCCAAACTTATCGGCAGAGTTACAGCCGAACCTATTTTACAAATTTCCGTTAATAATGAAACGGTCGTCAAAGTAGAGGCAGAAAAAATCAAAAAAGCATGGAAAGGGGCGATCCCATGCTTGCTGAACTAAGGGGATTAAATGAAGAATGTGGAGTTTTTGGGGTTTGGGGACATCATAATGCCGCTCATATCACCTATTACGGCTTGCAAAGTCTCCAGCACCGCGGTCAAGAAGGGACAGGAATCGCTGTTACCGACGGAAAACAAATTCATATAAAAAAGGGTGAGGGCTTAGTTACTGAAGTTTTTTCTAAAAATGATATGGATGATTTGCAGGGAACAGGTGCCATTGGACATGTTCGATATGCAACAGCAGGCGGCAGTGGACCGGAAAATGTCCAGCCGCTCCTGTTCAAATCACAAACCGGCAGCCTTGCTCTGGCCCATAACGGGAATTTGACCAACGCAACAGTGCTAAGATCTTTATTGGAAGCGGAAGGCAGTATTTTTCAAACGACTTCCGATACAGAAGTACTTGCCCATTTAATTAAAAGAAGCAAACGAACGCAATTCATCGATCAAATGAAAGCTGCCTTGAACATGCTGCAAGGTGCGTATGCCTACTTACTTATGACCGAAACAGAATTAATTGTCGCTCTTGATCCTTATGGTTTAAGACCTTTATCAATCGGAAGACTGGGGGATTCCTATGTTGTAGCTTCGGAAACTTGTGCTTTTGATATTGTTGGCGCTGACTATATCCGGGATGTCCAACCGGGTGAAATGCTGATTATTAATCATGATGGAATCCGTTCTGAAATATTTACGACGCAGACGCAAATGTCCTTATGTACGATGGAATATGTTTATTTTTCCCGACCGGACAGTGATTTGCAAGGAATGAATGTCCATACTGCAAGAAAAAACTTAGGAAAGCAATTGGCACTTGAAGCGCCCATTGATGCGGATGTCGTCACCGGTGTTCCTGATTCAAGCATTTCTGCCGCCATCGGGTATGCGGAAGAATCCGGCATTCCGTATGAATTAGGTCTCATCAAAAATCGCTATGTTGGGCGAACATTTATCCAACCGACCCAGCAACTCCGCGAACAAGGAGTAAAAATGAAATTATCCCCGGTCCGTGGGGTTGTCGAAGGAAAACGGGTCATTATGGTTGATGATTCAATCGTTCGCGGGACGACCAGTCGACGGATTGTGCGGATGCTCAAAGAAGCCGGCGCCCGGGAAGTTCATGTCGTCATCAGCTCCCCACCAATCAAGCATCCTTGTTTCTATGGGATTGATACCTCCTCTCGGGAAGAATTGATTGCCGGCGATAAATCGGTGGAAGAAATCAGGCAAATCATCGGTGCGGATTCTTTAACTTTTCTAAGTGTGGAAGGCATGTTGAAAGCACTGGGAAGAGAGCAAAGCGGTGGCATGAAAGGGAGCTGTCTTGCCTGCTTTACCGGTAAATACCCGACAGAACGCGAGACATTTGCCGTTGGAACAACAAGAGGATTTGATTTTTAATGAAAATTTAGAATGTATCCTTACAATGAGTCCTGATTTATCTAGTAACACATAGATTTCCGGCAAGTCTGCAAACTCAACCCTGCAGGAAATTTTGTAAAGGAAATGAACAAATTCGTACGCTCACTTTCAACAATTAGATGATTCGGTTTATGATAAACCGGTAAAGAAAACTCGGGCGTCCGAGCCTTTAGGCGAGAGCAGAGCCGTAGTCAGCGAAAATACGTTTTCGCTTGCGAGGTAATGCTACCGAGGCTTCTCTATCTCTAGTCACCGAAAAAATATAACATTTTTTCGGCTGCGATGTATTCCAGTAAAGCATTCCTTATGCACTTATGCGTTAGGAAAGTAGAAATTGAAAAAATTTATACTTTCCCATTAGCTAAAAAATAACGGGGGTTTCATTCATGGTAAAAGCCTATAAAGCGGCCGGAGTGGATATTGAAGCCGGCTATGAATCGTTAAAGCGAATAAAAAAACATGTATCAAGGACAAACCGCTCGGGATTACTCGGGTCAATCGGCAGTTTTGGAGCCATGTTCGATCTGTCCGTCCTGAACATGAAGGAACCAATTTTAGTTTCAGGAACGGACGGGGTCGGAACAAAATTGAAGTTGGCGTTTCTTCTTGATAAACACGATACAATCGGAATTGATGCCGTGGCGATGTGTGTCAATGATATTGTTGTTCAAGGGGCCGAACCGCTTTACTTTCTAGACTATATCGCCTGTGGGAAAGCAATACCTGAACGAATTGAAGCCATTGTAAAAGGAGTGGCCGATGGTTGTGTGGCTGCCGGCTGTGCGTTAATTGGCGGAGAAACTGCTGAAATGCCCGGTTTGTACGATGAAAGTGAATATGATATTGCCGGTTTTGCCGTCGGTGCCGTTGAAAAAGCAAATCTTATCACCGATTCCACCATTAAAAGCGGCGACGTCCTTATCGGTCTGGCAGCAAACGGTATTCACAGCAACGGCTATTCCCTCGTTCGCAAATTGTTTTTGGAAGAAAAGAAATTCAGCTTAAATGATTGGTTCCCTGAATTACAATCGACACTTGGCGAAGAATTACTGAAACCGACAAGAATTTATGTCAAACCAATTTTAGCCGCATTAAAAAAATTCCATATGAAAGGAATGGCCCATATAACCGGTGGTGGCTTTATTGAAAATATACCGAGGATGCTCCCGGACGGCTGCGGTTGCATTATCCGTGAAGGCAGCTGGGAAATCCCGCCAATATTTACACTCATGGAATCAATCGGTAAACTGGACCGGGCTGAAATGTATAATGTCTTTAACATGGGAATTGGCATGGTCATTGCCGTACATCCTGAAGAAGCGGATGCACTATTAAGCCATTTCAAAATCCTAGGTGAAAAACCATTTCTAATTGGAACGGTAACTGACAAGCCCGGTATCCAAATTTTGAGAAATGAGGGCGGACAATGAAAAATATTGCCATCTTTGCATCCGGTAACGGCAGTAATTTCCAAGCATTGGTTGATGCCGTTAAAGTAGGAACGCTTCAGGCAAATATTGCGCTTCTCGTTTGTGACCGGCCGGGTGCTTATGTAATTGAAAGAGCAGAAGCGGAACATATTCCCGTATTTTTATTTAATCCGAAACAATATCAACATAAAGCTGCATATGAAACAATCATTCTAGCAAAACTCGTCGAAATGAACATTGAATTTATTGCATTGGCCGGTTACATGCGACTCATTGGTCCAACAATCTTAAAGCATTACGAAGGAAAAATCGTTAATATACATCCTTCCCTGTTGCCGGCTTTTCCCGGACTGGATGCGATCGGACAAAGTTTACAAGCAGGTGTAAAACAAACCGGTGTAACAATCCATTATGTCGATGAAGGAATGGATACCGGAAAAATAATCGTCCAACAAGCGGTTCCCATTTCCGTTGATGAAACAAGGGAGTCATTACAAGTTAAGATTCAGGCCGTTGAACATCAATTATACCCGGCTACTTTACAAAAACTGTTAAACTTTTCATCATCCTTTTCTACAAGAACACAATTGGAGGCTAAATAATATGTCAAAAAAACGTGCACTCATCTCTGTATCCGACAAAACTGGTATCGTCGATTTTGCAAAAGAACTTGTTGAACTCGGCTTTGAAATCATTTCAACCGGGGGAACGAGCAACGCTTTAATAGAAGCCGGTATTCCTGTAATCGGAATTAGTGACATCACCGGCTTTCCGGAAATTCTTGACGGTCGTGTAAAAACTTTACACCCGGCGATTCATGGCGGATTGCTGGCCAAATTGGACGAAGCGGAACATGTTAACCAAATTGAAGAACATGGGATTTCACCAATCCACCTTGTTTGCGTAAACTTATATCCATTTAAAGAGACCATTTCCAAACCAAATGTTTCGGTTGAAGAAGCAATTGAAAATATTGATATTGGCGGTCCATCGATGTTACGGTCAGCGGCAAAAAACCATCAACATGTAACGGTTGTTGTTGATCCGACCGATTACACTGTTGTCCTTGATGAATTAAAAAAGAACGGTGAAACACAAATATCAACACGCAGAAGACTTGCGGCAAAAGTATTCCGTCATACAGCCGGTTACGATGCCTTGATTGCCGAATATATGACCAATTTAACCGGGGAAGTGTTCCCTGAAAAATTAACAGTTACATACGAACTACAACAATCGTTACGATATGGGGAAAATCCTCATCAACATGCAGCTTTTTATAAAAAACCACTTGGATCCAGTTTTTCCATTGCCAATGCGTCACAGTTACACGGGAAAGAACTTTCTTACAATAATATTAATGATGCCGCCAGTGCCTTATCCATTGTTGAGGAATTTAACGAGCCGGCTGCGGTTGCCGTTAAACATATGAATCCGTGCGGTGTCGGGATTGGTAAAACGATATTTGACGCTTATGCAAAAGCATTTGAAGCCGATCCGGTTTCCATTTTTGGCGGTATAGTCGCCTTAAACCGGGAAGTCGATGAACAAACGGCCAAGAAACTTCATGAAATTTTCCTGGAAATCATTATTGCTCCTTCATTTAGTAAAGAAGCATTAAACATCTTAACAACGAAAAAGAATATTCGCCTGTTAACCGTACCTTTTACAAAAGAAAATAAAAATGAATTCAGGCTTACATCCATTGAAGGCGGTTTGCTTGTTCAAGATTATGACCGGGCCGGCTTGGACGAGGCTACGATTACAATTCCAACAAAACGTAAACCAACCGAGGAAGAATGGGAAGCATTAAAACTTGGCTGGAAAGTGGTTAAACATGTGAAGTCGAATGCCATCGTCGTCACTTCTAAAGATTCAACGCTCGGTGTTGGCGCCGGTCAAATGAATCGCGTCGGTGCTGCCAAAATTGCCCTTGACCAGGCAGGAAAGAAAGCACAAGGAGCCGTCTTAGCTTCCGATGCCTTTTTCCCGATGGATGATACAGTAGAAGCAGCCGGTCAAGCAGGGATTACAGCGATTATTCAACCGGGGGGATCGGTGAAGGACGCCGACTCCATCAAAAAGGCGGATGAGTACGGAATCGCGATGGTATTTACCGGTATCCGTCATTTTAAACATTAATCTTTCGTTCCTTTATCATTCTGAATCTGAACCATATTTGGAGGTTGACAAATGAATGTTCTAGTTATTGGCAGAGGCGGTCGTGAACATGCCATTTGCCGAAAAGTCAGTGAAAGTCCCTTGGTTGAACAAGTTTTCGCGGCACCGGGAAATGCCGGGATGAGTGATTGTGCCACATGTATTGAGATTAACGAACATGAACAAGATCAATTAGTCGAGTTTGCCAAACAAAACGATATCGGCTTAACAATCATAGGACCGGAAGTACCGCTTTTAGAAGGGTTGGCGAATCGATTCCGCGCTGAATCACTCTTAGTTTTTGGACCCAACAAAGAAGCAGCAGAAATTGAAGGCAGTAAATCATTTGCCAAATCCTTGATGAAAAAGTACCAAATCCCTACTGCAGAATATGAAGTTTTCACTGAATTTGATCAAGCAAAAGACTATGTTTTGGAAAAAGGAGCGCCTATCGTTATTAAAGCTGACGGTTTAGCCGCCGGAAAAGGGGTTGTCGTTGCTAATACAATAGAAGAAGCTGTTTCCACACTGGAAGAATTTTTATTACAAAATAAATTTGGTTCCTCTTCTGCAAAAGTCGTCGTTGAGGAGTTTTTGGAAGGGGAAGAATTTTCGTTCATGGCCTTTGTCAACGGAACAAATCTCGTCCCTTTGGAAATTGCCCAAGACCATAAACGGGCTTTTGACGGGGATCAAGGACCGAACACCGGCGGAATGGGCGCATATTCACCCGTCCCTTTTATCAGTCAAGACACGATTCATCAAGCTTATGAAACGATTTTAAAGCCGGTTACGGAAGCATTAGTTTTGGAAAATAGAAGTTTTACAGGAATCCTTTATGCCGGATTAATCCATACCGCTTCCGGCCCCAAGGTTATTGAATTCAATGCCCGTTTTGGCGATCCGGAAACCCAAGTCGTTTTGCCGCGAATGGAATCCGATCTTGTGGAAGTAATTTTGCAATTATTAAATGGCGAGACACCAATCATTGAATGGGATGATGAAGCAGTACTCGGTGTTGTGATCGCAGCAAATGGTTATCCGGAATCCTATCAAAAAGGTTTTGTTCTTCCTGCATGTGAGTCCATTGATCAAAATGTCCTCCTCTTCCATGCCGGTACAGTAAAAAATGATAAAGGAGAACTGCTTGCCAACGGAGGCCGTCTCCTGTTGGCAGCGGCTAGAGGAAAAACGTTAGCTGATGCTCAATCAAATGTTTATAAGGAATTGGAAAAACTGAACTGGGAGAATTGCTTCTATCGAAAAGATATCGGCAATCGCGCCATTAACCATTCTGTTGTAAAATAAGAGATCGGGGTGTATAAAGAAGGGCGACCTTTTTTGATACCCTTTTTTCATGAAACAAAAAGAGCTGTCCGGACAATGTCTCAAAATAATAAAACCCAAGAATGCAGGAAAATGAACATTCTTGGGGAAATTTTCGAGCCTTCTATTCAGCATCGAATATTGGTATTCAATGATATTTTAATAAATATGAACAAACGGCTCATCCATATCCGGTTCTTTTAAAATTAATGCTTCTTGATTGGTTACTGAATTGACATTTACTTCCGTCGTTGCATATTTCGGAAAGCTCTCAACAATTAAGCTTGCAATATATTGTGAAAAACCGATGACTTCCGTTTTTCCATAAAATTGCATGGTTACATCAATGGATATTTTATTTAATTCATTATTAATATATAGAGCCCTGCCGACAATCCCGTTATAGTTGGAAAAATACTGACCGACATTATTTTTAAACGTATCAAACTGTTGGGCATCGTCACGATGTTTTTCCGTTGCTTCAGTTGAAGGGAAAAGCACATATTCCTCTTCTACCTTATTCCATTCCAATGATGTTCCACTTTCCGCCGTTCCATAAGCAAAGTAGTTTCCGGGGACAATGGATGTTTTATCTTGTTGTTTAAATAACCCGATTGTAATCGGAACAGACTCTAAACCTTTGATCTTTCTTAACTGACCAATCAATTCCTCAGCGATTCGCTTTCCTTCGCTTTCAATGACATTATTGGGGATCTCAACTTTTTTCTCTGCCCCATCCAATTTGTAATAATAGACAGAGTTTAATGCCAACCCAATGGACACACCGCCCAGTTTTACCGTATCACCTTCTGACTTAACTAAATAATCGTGTTCAAGAATATGAGCTAAGTAAATTGGATTTTTTTCTTGGTCAGCTTCATTTTCTAATAATGGATTTAGACCGATGTTTTCATTTTCCTTTAAACCTTTTTCTTGTAATTGTCCACTTGTCATTTTCCTTCTCAGCCAACCGGTGATCGTCTTTTTATTAATATATTGGCCTTCTTGAAAAATATAGGTGTCAGTAGGAAAATTCCGTTGAGATATTCGTAATAATCCTTCTTCAAATTCATCGCTGTCAAAACGATTATTTAAATTGCTGACAACCATCCCGCGTACACTGGAAGGTTTGAATGGCGTCAACGTCCGATAATAAGATTCAGATATTTGATATTTTGGGATAATCGCTTTCTCCTCTGTTTTATTATTTTTTTTAACTACTTCATCCTGATCATCAACATTTGGCAGACAACCGGATAAAACAAAAACGAGAAGGAAGGATAAAATCATGTATTTCCTCATTTTTTGGACACCTCTTTAAAAAAAGACTACTGTTCATTTTCGTTTAATATTTCAAGGAACTGTTCTTCGCTCCATATTTCAATGTCGAGACTTTGTGCTTTTTCCAATTTTGATCCGGCATCAGCCCCGGCGATAACAATATCGGTCTTTTTACTGACACTTCCGGTTACAGTTGCCCCTAATTGTTCTAGTCTTTCCTTTGCTTCATTTCTGGACAAATTCGTTAACTTTCCTGTTAAAACGATCGTTTTCCCGACTACAGGAGATTCTATATCCGCGATATTTTCCGGTCTTTCCCCTTTATAAGTGACATTCACACCCAGGGATTTCAATTCATCAATTAATTCTTTTACTTCCGGAGCCTGAAAATAAGTAACAATCGAATTTGCCATTTTTTCCCCAATATCAGTAATTGCTTGTAATTCTTCTTCTTTTGCCTCCATAAGCCGATCGATGTGTTCATATGTTTGTGCTAAAATTTTGGCTGCTTTTGCACCGACATGACGAATGCCAAGACCGAATAATAACCGTTCTAATGAATTTTCTTTTGAGGCTTCAATGGCAGTTAATAAATTTTGAACGGATTTTTCACCCATTCTTTCCAGTTGAATCAATTGCTCTTTGGTTAATTTATAAATATCAGCTACATCTGCGACTAAATTTTCTTGGAACAATTGGGTAATTACTTTTTCACCCAAGCCATCGATATTCATGGCATTTCTTGAGACAAAATGAATCAAACCTTCACGAATTTGTGCCGGGCATTTCGGGTTTATGCAACGCAAAGCTACTTCCCCTTCCAAACGGACCAGTTCACTTCCGCAAGCAGGGCAATGAGTTGGCATCGCAAAAGGATTTTCTTTACCGGTTCGTTTTTCAGGAACAGACCGCACGACTTCCGGGATGATGTCGCCCGCCTTTTTAACGATAACATAATCACCAATTCGAATATCTTTCTCTTTAATCAAGTCTTCATTATGCAAGGATGCCCGCTGTACCGTTGTTCCGGCAACGCGTACCGGTTCCAGTATTCCTGTTGGCGTCACGACACCGGTCCGACCGACACTGAGATCAATACCAATTAATTTGGTCATGACTTCTTCTGCCGGGAATTTATAAGCAATCGCCCAGCGTGGACTTTTCACCGTCGTTCCAAGCTTTTCCTGCTGGTCATAACGGTCGACTTTGACCACAATCCCGTCAATTTCATAAGGCAAATCAGGTCGCTTTTCTTGCCATTCCTTAATATATTCCAAGACGTCATCAATCGTCGAACAAAGTCTTCTTTCCTGATTTGTTTTTAAACCGAGCCGGTCCAAATAATTTAATCCTTCACTATGTCTTTCGATTAATTCTAAATGATTCTCACCGATGGCATAGAGAAACACATCGAGATTCCTGGAAGCTGCAATTTTCGGATCCAGCTGTCTCAAGGAACCGGCCGCTGCATTCCTTGGATTGGCAAACAAGATTTCTCCGTTTTCTTCCCGCTCCTTATTCAGTTTAGCAAAAGATTTTTTCGGCATAAATACTTCCCCACGAACTTCAATCGTTACCTTCTCGGTTAACTGTAAAGGAATCGAGCGGACGGTTCGTAGATTAGCTGTAATATCTTCTCCGACTGTTCCATCACCACGGGTAGAACCTTGGACGAACACACCGTTTTCATATCGAAGGGAAACCGCTAGCCCATCAATTTTCAATTCGCAAACATAAGCAATGTCTCCTACCGTTTGTCTCACTCTGCGGTCAAAATCGCGAAGATCACCCTCATTAAAAGCATTGGCAAGACTAAGCATCGGAATTCGGTGTCTTACTTTTTGAAAACCTTCCAACACTTCACCGCCTACCCGCTGCGTTGGAGAGTTCGGTGTCTTTAATTGGGGGAATTCCGTTTCCAGAGCAATTAATTCTTGCATTCGTTTATCATATTCACTGTCAGGAACAGATGGCTTATCCAATACGTAATATTCATATCCATATTGGTTCAATAACTTATGCAATTCATCTACCCTTTTTTTGGCATCTTCTAAACGCATAGACAACCCTCCACCTTTGTATGTAATGTACTGATTAAGCAAAGCGCGATTTCCTGAAAGAGCTTTTGGGTTTTATTTGTTATTTTAAATGATCCATAAATCTTTTTTATATTTTTTGTGAAAAAATCACATTATTTTTGTTTTTCAATAGGGGCAAATTTGGCTAACAGACGCTTTATGCCGACTGGTATTGGAAAGGCAATATCCAATTCCATATGATCCCCCTCGCCTTTCACACTAACAACCGTACCGACGCCCCATTTTTTATGAATCGCCTTGTCACCCGCTCTCCAGCGAATATCTTCACCGCCTGTGGTTGATTGCGCAGGTCGAAATACCGGACGAACCTGATGCTGATCACGAACATGAACATTTCGTTTCTGTTCATTTAACCTATCGATAAATTCATCGGGAATTTCTTCAATGAATCTGGAAGCGGGATTTATATTAGTATGACCGTAAAGCGTTCGGATTTGGGCATTTGTAATATATAATTCTTCCTCTGCCCGGGTAATTCCGACATACATGAGACGTCTTTCTTCTTCCATATCATTTTCTTCCATGAGACTTCGTGAATGTGGAAAAACTCCTTCTTCTAAACCGATTAGGAAAACAACGGGAAATTCAAGTCCCTTTGCTGAGTGCAGTGTCATTAGTACGACAGCATCTTTTACATTTTCTTCTTTATCCAGTTGATCGATATCAGCTACTAAGGCTAAATCAGTTAAAAAAGCAATCAGTGTTTGGTCTTCACTGGATTCCTCAAAATTTTTCGTCACTGACAGAAATTCATCGATGTTTTCGAGGCGGCTTTCTGCTTCTAATGTTTTTTCAGCCTGTAACATTTCCCGATATTCTGTTCGTTTAATGATTTCTTCGGTTAACTCCATCACGGACAAATATTCTTGCATCTGATTCAATCCGGAGAGCATTTGATAAAATTCACGGCAGGCTTTCATAGCTTTTGCCGATAAGCCGATCCGTTCCACTTCTCCTAATGCACGAAACATAGACATCTCGTTTTGAAGGGCATATTGCGCGATGCGATCAAGGGAAGTAGCTCCAATCCCGCGCTTTGGCACGTTAATGATACGAACAAAACTAATATCATCATCCAAGTTTGCAACAAGACGTAAATAAGCGAGTAAATCCTTAATTTCTTTCCGGTCATAGAATTTTGTCCCGCCAACAATCGTATAAGGAATATTCGCCTTCACCAACATTTCTTCCATTGCCCGCGATTGTGCATTTGTCCGATATAGAATGGCAAAATCACTAAACTTTCTTTGTTTCGTTTCAACCAGTTCTTTTATTTTACCGGTGACAAACAATGCTTCTCCTTGTTCTGTGTCAGCTCGATAATATTGGATTTTTTCCCCTTTTTCATTATCTGTCCAAAGATTTTTCGGTTTTCTTTTCACATTATTTGAGATAACATGATTAGCCACTTGTAAAATATTTTTCGTTGACCGATAATTTTGTTCAAGTAGGATCACTTTTGCATTCGGATAGTCCTTTTCAAACGAAAGAATATTGGCAATATCGGCACCTCTCCATCCGTATATCGACTGATCCGAATCACCGACCACACAAAGATTTTGAAATTTCGCTGCCAATAAGTGCACAAGTTGATATTGCGCCTTATTCGTATCTTGATATTCGTCCACATGAATGTATTGAAATTTCCTTTGATAGTACTCTAAAACCTCAGGAACCCGTTTGAATAATTGAATTGTTTTCATGATCAAGTCATCAAAATCGAGGGAATGATTTTTGAGAAGCCGTTTTTCATATTGTTCAAAGACGTCGCTTACGATATTTTCAAAATAATTGCCTGTATATTTTCCATATTGTTTCGCATCAATCAACTCGTTTTTCGCACTGCTGATGGCACTTAAAATGCCCCGCGGGTCAAATTTTTTCGAATCAATATTTTTATCTTTTAAAATTCCCTTTATGACCGATAGCTGATCCGTCGTATCTAAAATGGTAAAATTCCGGTTAATACCAATCCGGTCAATATCTCTTCGTAAAATCCGGACACACATCGAGTGGAAAGTGGAAATCCAAATTTCATCTGCGGCACCGCCAAGAATTCCGTTAATCCGCTCTTTCATTTCCCGAGCCGCTTTATTCGTAAAGGTAATCGCTAATATATTATAAGGATTGACTCCTTTTTCCAATAAAATATAAGCGATTCGGTGCGTTAGTACTCTTGTTTTTCCACTGCCTGCCCCGGCCATAATGAGGAGCGGACCTTCCGTGGTCTTGACCGCCTGTTGCTGCTCCTTATTTAATCCTGCAAGAAGACGATCCTTTAAATATTGCACAACAATCACCCTTTTCAAATCCGAATATTTGTTCTTATTTTACAAGAAATCGTACTGGAATGCAACTTGTATTACAATTCTTTTGCCGCTTTGACGGTTTTCAACGCTTCCTGTAAATTATCATAAATCACATTTCCTACCACAATTACATCTGCATGCGTGATCACTTCCCGGGCAAGTTCAGCAGTTGTTATTCCACCGCCATAGAAAAGGACCGATTCTTCCAACTGTTCTTTTACACATTGAACGACTTCCGGATCTCCGTAAGTTCCGCTATACTCCAGATAAAACACGGGTAAGCGCAACATTTTTTCCGCCATTACTGCATACGCTTCAATGTCATCCAAACTCAAATCCGTTTTCGCACCGGTTAATTTCGCTACTTTACTATTTTCATTTAAAATACAATAGCCTTCAACGACCATTTCCTTCCAATCGATGAAATGCCCGTATTCTTTAATAGCCTGATGATGATGTCCGATAATCCAATTCGGATCTTGGCTGTTTAGCACCGTTGGAATAAAGTATAAATCAAATCCGGGGGAAATCGAGTCAATATTGGAAATTTCCAACGCACATGGTACAGGATAACGCCGAACTCTCGCCATTAAGTTAAGAACATTTTCCAGCGTTACCCCGTCCGTGCCACCGATCATAATACAATCCGTACCTGATTCGCAAATTTTCTCTAATGACAGATCATCAATTTCTTTATTCGGATCAAGTTTAAATACATGTCTCCAAGTCCGTAAATCGTACATATGATTTTCCTCCATTATTCGCTCCATTCCAACATTATACCATTCCTTTGCTATATAAAAAATAATGAAATCTTCTTATTAAAACCAAGAAGGAATCAGTGCCATAGAAAAAGGGACTTACAAACCAGTCCCTTTTTCTTCTTCCCGCTCATTATTATTTTGTTTATCAGCCAAGCGATCCAGAACCATCTTATACGCATCGTTTCCGTAATTTAAACAACGCTTGACGCGAGATATCGTTGCAGTGGAAGCACCTGTTTCTTTTTCAATTTCATGGTATTTACTGCCTTCTTGTAAAAGTCTTGCAACTTCTAACCGCTGAGATAAGGATTGGATTTCATTAATGGTGCACAAATCATCGAAAAATCGATAGCATTCCTCTTTGTTTTTCAATGTTAAAATCGCATCGAATAATTGATCCAACGCCTTTCCTCGTAATTTATCTATCTGCACAAATCATGCCTCCTCCTACAAAATAACCTTCTTCCTTGCTAATAGAAAAATGGAAGAAATCTATATTTCCCACAAATTTGATAGTAGAACAAATCTGACGCTTCCGGCAAGCCTCCCACCAACCTTCCTCGTTGGATAAAAATTTGGTAGAGGCTTTAAGAGTGGGATAGTACCTAAAACTGAACCATTTTATCTAAATCAGGGACAATATTAATCCATGTTTTACCCGGCACAAGGGGCACTTCTTTTCCATTCAAATAAGGGACAATTCTCCCATCTTGATTTTCCCATTGGATCTCTTGTAATTTCCCTTTTTGTAAAAGAAATGCACGGCCGCCGGAAGTTAAATCAATATCCAGTAACCCATAGCTGTCAATTGTCCGGTGATTTGTTTCAACAATGAATATATTATTTAAAAGGACCGGATCGCCGGTTTCATTGTCAACGGTTTGGACGCCGGCAGAAAAACGTTTGTACGTACTTGATGCCGGGTCATATTCATAACGGACTTCAAATGTTTTTGTAGAATAGGAGATCTTTGCCGAGGACTGCTCCGTTCCTCCCACTTCTTCATCCTCTTTTAAAAATACATACGGTTCCGGTGCCCCAACCATGGAAAAATTTTCTTCCTCTGCACCTTCTTCAATATGGTCGTAAGTTATATAAGAATTATGCGGTGCTTTCCGTTTCGATGATCGCTCAAATAAAGTTCCATCATAAAAAAGTCCGTTTAATGAATCAACATAGCCGCTCTCCAGCATTTTTTGCGCTTTTTCACTCCAACCATGATGAACATAAAGTGCATCTAACCCTTTTGCCACCTCTACATAATAAGGCCTCGCACTCCTAACCGGACCAATCATTTCCGGTTTCTCACTTTGAAACACAGCGAGAAACCGGGTAACTCCACCCTCAGCCAGTATCTCAAAAACAAGATCCGCTTTCGTTAACCCCGATTGCGGGCGGCCTTCCGGATGATTATTGACCATAACCGTGACAGCACGGTTTTCAGGTTTCTTATCAGTTGGTAAGCCCGTTAGCGGGTACGTATATTTACTTTCCTCTTCTTTCGTTTCAGTTTTTTCCAAATCTTTGGTGTCCGTTTGTTTACTTGACGGGACTTCATTTTTGCTGCAACTCATTAATAAAAATAATGCGACAATGAATAGTAACCAATTTACTCGTTTTTTCACTCGGTCTAACCCCTTTAAGTTGTAATTAGTGTATCCCTTTATTATTTTAACGCAATATAGAAGGAAACAAAACTTTTTTTTGCATGACATCATAAACTCCTTTTGGCGTCATACGAATATAAGGTAAATGCGTAGATGTGAAAAAGAGTAGCGTATAAATAGGATCATCAAATTGGTACCCTTTTTCCTTCATTATTTTTTTAAACTCTTTTTCTTTTATAATTAAACGTTCAAAAGAAAGTCGACTGGAGATGCCCGATAATGGTAAATCCAATTCATAAATGATTTCTCCCTTTTCGACAACAACGATTCCACCGCCAATTTCTTTCATTCTGTTAAACGCTATTAACATGTCTTGTTTATTTTTTCCAATAAGAAGAATATCACCCGTATAAGTAAAAGAAGAGGCTAACCCACCTATACGCGCAAATCCTTTCAATAATGTATTAATCCTTTGCGTTCCTTTCTCATCAACAGTCATAAAAAAGCATTCATCTTGCGGATCGTCAATTTCGTCCCGATCGACATCAATCGATATTGAATATGGTTTTGTAATAACTGAATTTTCCAGTTGGATACCAAATGGCATGGAAAACTGTAAATCTGTCATGGTTAAATCCCAATCAATTTGTAACGGCTGAAAACCAAAATGATCAAGGGAAATATTTTGTTCATTTTCAACCGGTTTGCTATCTCTTTTCACCCAGACTCCCTTTGCTAATACCGATACAGGTGTTGGTTGATCTATTTTTTCAAGAAAATTAATATCTGCTGTGCGACCGGTAGCAATTAACCCGTGTAAGTGATCAAACTGATAATATTTTGCCGGATTATAGGTTGCCATTAAATAAGCGTCGATTGGTGGAACTCCTTTTTCGATAGCGATTTTAATTAAACAGTCTATCACACCTTGTTCATAAAAGGACGGAGGTGAACCATCTGTTGTTAACATAAAATGATCGTAATTTTGGATCCCCATTCGGTTAAGATCATCGAGTAGATTCGGTAAATCCGGACGAATCGATGAGTACCTTAATGTCACCATATAACCTTGAAGCAACCGCCTCATCACTTCTTCCCCGGTCATAGCCTCATGGTCAGAATCAGCTCCAAGCAGTTTCAGTTTGGCTAATGTTTTTTCTGAGGCACCAGGAAAATGTCCTTCCACTTTCTTATTTAACCGCTTCGTTTCTTGAATCCAATGAAGCGTCAGATCATCTCCGGCCAATAATTTCGGCCAACCGGTTAATTCCCCGCCTTGAATAACGAATTCATGATTGATCCAATTTTTTACTAATGCATTGGAAAATATTCGTTCTTCATCGATTAATTCTGATTGACTGTCATACCGTGCCCACCAATATAAGGTTGACGGAACAGTTTGAAGAGCTTCTATAAAAGAAAACGCTTTCTTTTTATTTAATAATAATATAAGCGGTAAGTTATCATTGATTAAAACGCTCGTTCCAAATTTTAATGCATACTGTGCAAAAGATAGGGGATTATATAATTGAAACGGATGAACATGCGGCTCAATATATCCCGGAACAAGAAAATAATGTTTACAATCAACTTGTTCGCATTTACTATCTATAAAATCAGGTTCCCGTTCACCTACATAAACAATTCGATCTTGATAAATCCATATATTGCCTGTCATCCATTGCTTAAGTATTCCATGTAAATAGGTTGCATTAAAGAAAACTTTTGTGGGAGACCTTTTCCCGTCAAGTACTTCTACATGTTCTCTAAGTTCCCGGTTTCTCCATCTATATTTTGATTCAACCATTTTATCCACCTTTTATTCATTGTTTTTATCTTGTATTTTTCTATTCAAAAAAAATTTAAATGTAACAGTATTATATCACGATTTATCAGTTCATGCATTAAAGAAAACATTAACATTTTGTTAACGGAGGAAAATAGAATGAACGTAAAGCAAAATATCGGTATTATGAATGCATTGATTCGAATCACTGTGGGGTTGACGATGCTTTCTTGGGCAACCGCCAAACTTGTAAAAAGACCCTGGAGAAATTCCTATTTGTTGATTGCTTTTCTTGCTGCCATGAAAGTTGGGGAAGGGATTGTTAAATATTGCCCGATGACAGATGTTATTCAAAATCAAATGAATCAAATGAATGGTTCAGATAGCGATTCAAATAAAAACGGAAATGAGTCCCAAAATAAATCGGACTTAAAACAAATGATGGATATGTTTGTCCCGAAACAAAAAGAACAATCATCAAACGGAACAAATAATAATCAGCACCAACAAGGCAGTCACCATCATGAACAGGAAAATAGCCAAAGTTAGCAAAAATCCCATCTTTTACAGTTTAAAGAGAACTCGAGTACCCGAGTTCTCTTTAAAAATTTTATAACCCCAGACGTTCAAATATGGTGTCCACATGTTTTAAATGGTAATGGTAATCGAAACAGTCAGCCAACTCTTCTTTTGAAAGGGTCGCCATAATTTTTTCGTTACTTTCAACTAAGGAGCGAAAAGGAACTTGTTGTTCCCATGCTTTCATAGCCAGCGGTTGAACCGTGTCATAAGCGGTTTCGCGGACCCAACCTTTTTCAATCAATGAGAGAAGCACCCGTTGCGAGTAGATTAACCCTAATGTCCGGTCCATGTTTCGTTTCATATTTTCCGGGAAAACCGTCAAGTTTTTCACAATATTGGAGAAACGATTCAACATATAATTTAAAGCGATCGTCGCATCCGGCAAGATAATCCGTTCAGCCGATGAATGAGAAATATCCCGTTCATGCCAAAGGGATACATTTTCGTAAGCCGTAAGCATATATCCGCGAATCACCCTCGCCATTCCGGTCATATTTTCCGAGCCGATTGGATTCCGTTTATGCGGCATAGCGGAAGAACCTTTTTGACCTTTCGCAAAAAATTCCTCAACCTCTCTTACTTCACTTTTTTGTAAGCCTCGGATTTCTGTGGCAAATTTTTCAATGGATGTAGCAATAAGAGCAAGGGTAGCCAAATAATAAGCATGGCGGTCCCGCTGTAAGGTTTGTGTTGAAATTGGCGCAGGAGTAAGGCCAAGTTTTTCACATACATATTTTTCTACAAACGGATCAATATTTGCATATGTACCAACTGCACCGGAAATTTTCCCGAATTCGACACCTTGGGCGGCTTGTTTGAAACGTTCAAGGTTCCGTTTCATTTCTTCATACCAAAGTGCCAACTTCAGTCCGAAAGTGGTCGGTTCCGCGTGAACACCGTGGGTCCGTCCCATCATCACAGTATACTTATGTTCCTGTGCCTTATGTTTCAAAATCGCTATGAAGTTTTCGATATCTTTTATCAAAATGGTATTGGCTTGTTTTAATAAATAAGATAGTGCCGTATCAACGACATCTGTTGACGTAAGGCCGTAGTGCACCCATTTCTTTTCCTCACCAAGACTTTCTGAAACAGTTCTTGTAAAAGCAACCACATCATGTCGTGTTTCTTCTTCAATTTCTTTAATCCGATTAACAGAGAATGTCGCTTTTTCACGGATTTTTTGAACATCCTCTTTCGGAATTTCTCCTAATTCCGCCCATGCCTCACATGCTAAAATCTCTACTTCAAGCCAGGCATGAAACTTGTTTTCCTCTGTCCAAATCGCACCCATTTCTGGTCTTGTGTACCGGTCGATCATATTTTACCCTCCACTTTATTTCAAACTTGATTTTTTTCTTATTTTTCCATCATGATCTAGTTTCATCTTAACAAATAGAAAAAAGACAAGTCAAGGTAAATTCGAACGTTAATTAATAAACCGCCTATAAACGTTCGTATTTTAGTTTATTAAAAACTTTTATCTGGCAGCACAAGACCGAAATGGTAATATGATTGCTCGATAAACAAGTAGAACAAATATTTAAGAAGGCCTAAAAACCCCACAGATACTAAATTCTGTGGGGTTAAGAAAAACTATTTTATTTTACAGCATTTTTTACAAGTTCGATTACTTCTTCAACTGTGCTCTTTTGGAGTGCCTCTTGTGCCAATTTTTCCATTTCCGCTTTCGATAATTTGCGGATTAAGGAACGAGCTTTCAAGATAGAGGTCGCACTCATTGAGAATTCATCAAGGCCAAGACCTAATAATAACGGAACAGCTGTTTCATCACCGGCCATCTCACCGCACATGCCTGTCCATTTTCCTTCTTTATGAGATGCATCAATTACCATTTTAACTAAACGTAAAATTGATGGATTGTACGGTTGATACAGATAGGAAACTTGTTCATTCATCCGGTCTGCAGCCATTGTATATTGAATCAAGTCATTTGTCCCAATACTGAAAAAGTCTACTTCTTTGGCAAACTGATCAGCTAACACAGCGGTCGAAGGAATTTCAACCATAATTCCGAGTTCGATATGATCGGCAGTTGGGATGCCTTCCTTTGCTAAATTATCTTTTTCTTCCAGGAATAACTTTTTCGCTTCCCGGAATTCATTTAATGTGGCAATCATTGGGAACATTACTTTTAATTTCCCATAGACACTTGCGCGAAGGAGAGCACGTAATTGGGTCCGGAAAATATCTGTCCGATCCAAGCAAAGCCGAATTGCACGGTGTCCCAGAAATGGATTCATTTCTTCCGGCAGCGGTAAGTAGGATAACTTTTTATCGCCGCCGATATCCAATGTCCGAACCACGACCGGTCTGCCTTCCATGCCTTCTAAAACGGCCTTATAAGCTGCAAATTGATCTTCTTCACTTGGCAACTCATCACGGCCCATATATAAAAATTCTGTCCGGAATAAGCCGACACCTTCTGCACCGTTGTGAAGCGCACCTTCTACATCTTTTGGCGTACCGATATTAGCAACTAATTCTACTTGGACACCATCTTTAGAGATAGAAGGCTCATTAACCAATTTTGCCCACTCCGCCAATTGTGCTTCATAATCTGCTTGTTTTTTCTTATATTCCTCAATTAATTCTTCTGTCGGGTTAATATGTACTTCACCGGACAATCCGTCCAAAATCAAGAAATCGCCATTTTGGATATCTTTTGTTGCTGTTTTTGTTCCTACAACTGCAGGAATTTCTAAGGATCTGGCCATGATTGCTGAATGGGAAGTCCGCCCTCCAATATCAGTGGTAAACCCTTTAACAAACTTCCGATTTAACTGTGCGGTATCAGATGGAGTTAAATCTTCGGCTACGATAATCACTTCTTCTGAAATCATACTTGGATTAGGAATAGTTACATTCAATAAACCGGCTAAAACTCTTTTACGGACATCACGGATATCTGCCGCCCGTTCCCGCATATATTCATTATCCATTTGTTCAAAAATGCCAATAAACATATCGGTCGTTTCCTGTAAAGCAGCTTCGGCATTCATCTTTTCATTTTTTATTTTATCCTCAATAGGTGCAACAATTTCCGGGTCATTCAAAATTAACAAATGAGCTTCAAAAATCTCTGCCTTGTCCGGACCTAAAGCTTCCCGAGCATGATCACGAATTGCTTCAAGTTGGGATTTAGCTATTCTTAAGCTGTCACGAAATCTGGAAATTTCTTTTTCACTGTCTTCAACGGTCGTTTTTTGAAAGGATAAATCCGGTTCTACAAGACGATATGCCTTACCGATGGCAATACCACTTGAGGCGGCAATTCCTGTAATCCATGTACTCATTACTCAGCCAACCCTTCTTTTTTCATTAATTCATCGATTGCGTTCATCGCTTCATTTTCATCGGTACCGTTAGCTTTAATTTTTATTACAGCATTTTTTCCAATACCAAGGGACATGATTCCCATAATTGATTTTAAGTTTACTGTTTTTCCGTTATATTCGAGTTCTATATTGGAATTAAATTTCCCTGCTTCACGGACGATTAATGTAGCCGGTCTTGCATGAATACCAGTTTCCTCAATAATTTTATAAGTTTTTTCTGCCATTGTAAACACTCCTCAATTTAATTAGATTTTCCATGATAAAAAAGGTATTAACGGTAATATAGTTCAGATTATTCAATATGTTGAACACCTGAAAAGTTCATTTTCTAAAACTTGCACGCCCAATATAAAACTTGTCCTGTCCTAACTATTGTTCATGCAAATCTCGCGTAAAATTGGATACTACTTATTATTTTACTCTTTATCTTTTTCTATGTTAACAAATTAACAAGTTTATTTTCAACATCATTTTTCCCTTGGATGCCGTTTGTTTACCTAATTGATATAATTCCTTTTTCTTCTAATTGGACAGAACCCATTTTTTCTATGACAACTTTTTCATCAACATCTAAATTCGTGAAAACAATTGGTGTGATAATAGAAGGAACTCGTTCTTTAATGAAATCTAAATCCGCACGTAATAATGGTTGTCCGGCTTTCACTTGTTCACCGTCATTTACCAATACCTCAAAACCTTCACCCTTTAGGTTGAATGTATCTATACCAAAGTGAATGAACATTTCACGTCCGCTTATTGTTTGGAAGGAAAGGGCATGTTTTGTCGGTAATACATTTATAACTGTACCGTCTGCCGGAGCAACAACAAGTCCTTCTTCCGGTTCGATGGCAAAACCATCCCCCATCAATTTAGCGGAGAATACATAATCCGGTACTTCTGTGATTGGTTTTAAAGTACCTTTTATTGGTGCAATAAATGTGTCATTTGTATCCATATCATTTTCTTGTACTTCCGGGTGTATTTCCTCCATTTGTTGTATATACCCCTGTTGCTTAACCGTTTTTACAGCATGAGGTTTTTTCCCGTTCAAGATATTCTGCATTTGACTCTTTAAGGTGTCTGATTTAGGGCCAAAAATTGCTTGAATATTATTTCCTACCTCGAGGAAACCGGACGCACCTAATTTTTTCAACTTTTCTTTATCAACATTTTTCATATCCTTTACTTGAAAACGCAAGCGAGTAATACACGCATCCAAGTGAATGATATTTTCCTGTCCACCCATTGCCTCAATAACTTGAAATGGAAGTTCTCCTTTGTTTGTTTCCTCTGTACGATCTTCTTCCTCGACAGTTTCAATCTCTTCACGACCCGGTGTTTTTAAATCCCATTTCAAGATAAAAAAGCGGAAAATAAAGTAGTAAAGAACTGCAAATACGAAGCCGACGATAATCGTGAGCCACCACGGTTCTCTTCCAGGTAATATACCGAATAAGAAAAAGTCAATGGCACCACCTGAGAATGTATAACCGATATTTACATCCAACCATGTCATGATAACGAAGGAGAAACCATCTAACAATGCGTGGATAAGAAATAATACCGGTGATAGAAACAAGAATGTGAATTCAATGGGTTCTGTAATCCCAGTTAAAAATGAAGTTAGTGCAGCACTAACAAGCAAACCTGCCACCATTTTTTTCTTTTCCGGTTTTGCCGTATGGTACATGGCAAGTGCTGCAGCCGGTAAGCCAAACATCATAATCGGGAACTCCCCTGCCATGAAGTGACCGGCTGTTAGTTCAACTCCATCACGCAACTGAGCAAAGAAGATAGTCATATCTCCACGAACAACATCACCGGCAGCCGTCGTATAAGAGCCAAATTCATACCAGAATGGCGCGTGATAGATATGATGTAATCCAAATGGTATAAGTAATCTCTTAATAAAACCAAACATAAATACTGCAATATAAGGACCTTCATCAATTAACCATATGGAAGCGGAATTCAGGCCGCTTTGAATCGGCGGCCATACAACCAATAGAATTAATCCGGCAATCAATGAAAACGCCGCTGTTACAATTGGTACAAAACGTTTTCCGGCAAAGAAACCGAGGAATGTTGGCATGTTGATATCATGGTACTTATTGTAACAATAGGCCGCAACGAGACCAACAATAATACCACCAAATACACCGGTTTGTAAGGTAGGAATCCCTAATACAGATGCAGTGCCTGGATTCGTTCCGATATTCTCAGCTGTTAAACCGATCCAAGAACCCATTACCTGGTTCATAACCAGATAACCAACTATCGCTGCCAGTGCCGCTACACCGTCTCCTGCCAAACCAATGGCAACCCCTGCAGCAAATAATAAGGCAAGGTTGGAGAAAATAATATTTCCTGCATCTTCTATTACATTACCGATAAGCTGAATCCAATCAGCCTGTAAAAACGGGAGAACGTCAATCATATTCTCTTGACCAATTGCATTACCGATACCCAGAAGTAACCCGGCAGCCGGCAATAGTGCAACAGGAAGCATAAGTGCTTTACCGGCTTTCTGTAAAACACCAAAAAGTTTTTTCAACACAGGTGCGTTCACTTCCTATAAAAAATGTAAAAGAGGATGGTGAAAAAGTCCGGGAACAGTTTTTTCGAATTTATCGATCAACTTGCTGCTCACTTTTTATGTACTTGAAGCAAACGCTCTGAATTTTAGAGAATACGTTTCCGCAAACTTTTTGTTCTCCTCTTAGAACACACACGAAAATTTAAAGGCATGGGAAAAAGGATAAGTTACACAAAGCACCATTATTTACGTATTTTGTGTATCTCATCTTCTTTTTACTCATGCCTGATCGAATCAGTAACACGTAAAATATGGACTCTTCTTTTTAGTTAGTCAAAATTTTACTATAAATTCTTTGCAAATGCATGGTTAGATAGACAGCCTCTGCATTTCCAACCGGTTTCTTTAAAGCATTTTGCATAATTTTAATCAGCTTCCATGAGAGATTATAACAAAAAGGATATTCATGTTGCAATGTGTAGGTTAATTTTGATATTTCCCCTAATTCATCTCCTACATGTACCCTGTCAATGGCAAAGCGCAAATGTCTAATAAGACGGATATAATCGATTGAATGTTTATCAATTTTTGCCTGGAAAGCTTCTTCAATCACATTGACCAATTGGCTAATCAGTTGGGAATCTTTATTGATTTCCAGTACATTTTTATGCATGATGGCGCTGTGAATATGAAGAGCGATAAAACCGATTTCGTCCACGGGCAATTGAATTTTCACCGCTTCATTGACAATTTTTACAACTTCCGAAGCAATTTTAAACTCCATCGGATAAATGGATTTTGTTTCAAATAAAAACGGATTTTTGATTGAAATCCCTTTCATCGTCCGGTAAATAGAGAACATTAAATGGTCTGTTAAGGCAACTTGTGTGTGTTCATCCAAGCTGGTGTGGGTTTGGTTTTTTATATAGTTTAAGGCATCAATGATTGCATCGAACGTTTTTGCTTCCATTTGCGGTAATAAACTTTTATACTGCTCCTGTTTCTCTTTATCTTTTAAAACAAAGATTTTTTCAGCAAATTCTTCACTCAGTTGATCCCCTCGTTTCTTATTAAAACCAATTCCTTTCCCGATTAGGACAACCTCTTTAAATTCCTCATTTTCCGCAATCAAAACATTATTGTTTAATATTTTTTTGACAATGAACAACGCCATAGCATTACTCCATTCTAAAAATGAATCTTATTTATTAATTATGACGTACCCTATAGACGATGGTCAACAATTTCATACAATGTACAAAAAATTATATATTGGAAATTATAATGTTCTACGCTCACACAATTATTGAATACTAAAAAGGCCCGGGCGAATATCCCGAGCCAATCTATCATTCTTTTCAACTCAAAAAAGTAAAATAAAGGATGAAAATAACCGCTAATATATACATAATCGGGTGAATTTCTTTGACCCGACCTTTAACAAGCATCGTTATCGGATAGAAAATAAACCCGACTGCAATTCCGGTTGCAATACTGTATGTTAATGGCATCATTAACACCGTAAAAAATGCAGGGATGGCAATTTCAATTTGATCCCATTCAACAAATTTTAAATTGGATGCCATTAATACCCCGACAATGATCAAAGCTGGTGCAGTCACTTGAGAAGTAACAATTTCCAATAATGGTGAAAATACTAATGCTAACAGGAAAAATACCGCAGTGACAACCGCTGTTAATCCGGATTTTCCTCCTACAGCCACACCTGCTGTCGATTCAACATAAGAGGTCGTACTTGATGTACCTAAAATTGCCCCAAAAACAGTCCCGGATGAGTCAGCAGTCAATGCACGTCCTGCCCGGGGTAATTTCCCGTTTTCCATGATTCCTGCCTGTGTTGCAACAGCCATTAATGTACCTGCAGTATCAAAGAAATCAACAAACATGAAAGTTAAAATAACTACAAGCATTTGTATAGAAAAAATATCTTGCAAATGGAAAAGGGCTTGACCAAATGCCGGTTCTAAACTTGGCACCGGTCCGATTATATCATTAAGTCCTGTCGGGTGGGGAACAAGTCCGAAAATCATCCCGACAATAGAAGTAATAATCATTCCATAGAAAATACCTGCTTTAATACCTATTGTCAATAAAATAGAAGAAATAAGAAGTCCGAAAATAGCAAGCAATACAGTTGGAGATGTCAAATCGCCAATCCCAACCAATGTAGCATCATTATTAACAACAAATCCCGCATTAATCAATCCGACAAAAGCAATAAATAAACCAATCCCGGCGCTAACCGCATATTTTAAACTTTCAGGAATGGCATTGATAATCATTTCACGAATTCCGGTCATTGTTAATATAACAAGAACAACACCTGAAACAAGAACTCCCGACAACGCTGTTTCCCAAGGAATTCCATAGCCTAAAACAACCGTATAAGCAAAAAACGCATTCAACCCCATACCCGGAGCTAGTGCGACCGGATATTTTGCCACGATTCCCATAACGAAAGAACCGATTGCTGCAGCCAAAGCCGTTGCTGTAAAAAGGGCACCTTGGTCCATTCCCGTTGCCGACAGAGTATGCGGATTGACGAACAATATATAAGCCATCGCTAAAAAGGTAGTTAAGCCGGCAATAAACTCTGTCCTAAAATTTGTTCCCAATTTATCAAACTCAAAATAATTTTTCATACTCCCCTTACCTTTCTTTTGTTAGTTTTCTGATTATTCACACAAAAACTCAAATAAATAAAGCTCGCGAGCGATACTCGGAGCTTGACAAAAGGTAAGAAATCATCGTAATACGATAAATCCACACCGGTTCGTTTCATAAAAAATAGTTTCATAGCATGTTGAGACAAAAATACTATTAGAAGAATTTTTCGATACGGATGTGCGTGATTCAATCATGCTCACATGATGTGAATCTTTTCCATTCACAGTGATATGCTTTTAGAACATGAATGTTTTATTCGTATTCTCCAATCCATGATTCATACCTCGTAGTCAAGCTATTTGTGGTAGCTCGGTAGAAACTCTCGGGCCATATTCCCGAAATTATACGAGTATTTGTTATTAGTTTTTACAAATTTATATTATCAGTATTCAATGAAACTGTCAACGTAAAATACGAATATTTATTAATATAATTATATTTTTGTTCGTGTTATACTGGTTCCACCAAAATTCATGATAGGCCTGTGGTTCTCCCATTTAAATATGATAATATAATAAAAATGTTATGATTTTTTATAGAAGAAAGGTGGAGTGACAACATGTTTTCATTTATAGTCGTTGTGTTTCTTTTATTTTTAGTCCCGGGTCCTGCAGTGATTATTACAATTTCTCAAACGATTAAAAGTGGGAGAACAAACGGTATTATGACTGATTTTAGCCCTTCAAACTCAAGAATAGATGGCGATATGAATTAGACGTTTCACGAAACTTAACTTTATAAAAATATAGAATGAAAGAAGTCAAAGGAATCGCAAATATTAATTGTTAATAATTTTTGTATTTGAAATATATAATACGAGGAGTGTTGAAAATGATAAAACAGGAAGAACTGCTTGCCCGTCAACTGCAGCTACAAACTGAAGCAGATACAATTTTTGAAGAAATACACCTTAAGCAATGCTGACAAAAGCCGGTACACCTGTAAAAGTAGGGAGTGCGGCTCTAAATTTAATGGCTTGGAGAGACCTCGATATTACTGTTGTTTGTTCGAAGTTAAATATCGCTACAATTTCCGGAATAGCTTCACAATTGGTGTCCTGTCCTCAAGTCCGTGATTTGAATTTCATCAATGATACAGGCAATTGGAATACAGATCCAACCTATCCTGACGGTTATTTTCTAGGTATCACTCACGAATCCAACACCGGTAACAAATAGGAGCTGGATATTTGGTTTGTGGATGGGCCTGAAAAACAGACTGATTTGCGGCATATTCGCACGAAGCCTGATCAACTAACTCCAGCAGCGATTGTCTCCATTTTAAGCATTAAAACCGTTTGGTCCACACGACCCGAATATGGGAAGCAAGTAACAAGCTTATGTAAAACTGATATAATGGAACAAATCGAAATATTCAGAGGTGCTATATGAACAATATCCCGATTAAAAATAGATTAATAGAATTACTTATTGACTATTTAATAATCATTGTGTATTTGGTTCTGTTATTAATTGTCAACTTGGGAATCATCCTTTTTATTTTTAAGGGGATGCCAAAATATACTGAAATGCAAGCGCAACTAATCGCAACGTTTACATCTGTGATACCAATTATCCTGATATTTTCATACTTGGATTATTTTAAAAATGGGTCTATTGGGAAAAGGGTATCCGGATGAAATTGACTTACACAAACCAAAGTTTTAGCTCAAGTTTATTAAGAAATATAATAAAGTTTTTACCGTGGCAATTGGGACATGTGGGTGTTATCCATGGGATATATAGTGATTTTGATATGATAGCAATCATGATCGCTAGTAGCGGAACTTTCCTTGGGTTAGTATTATTGTTTATGGGATTGTTTAGAAAAGATAAACGACATCTAGGTGATTTAATAGCAGGTACAAAAATAGTATTACAATAACAAATTCTACTGGCTAATTAAATCTATTTAAAATAATTAAGAATTGACTAAAATTAATAATACAAGTAATGCTATAAAGCAAGCTGTACAAATTGAGGCTAAAACATTTAAGACTTTATTTATTTTGGTTTTAAATAATCTGCGGAGTACAAGGTAAATTGCAATTCCGATAATTCCGCCTAATGTATAAAAGGTGATTAAAATGTGTATGACTTATAAGGTAATCGATACAGTGGAACAATATGAAGAATTACTTGCGATTACGGATTTGGAAAAAAGTCTAAGGTATTACGCTGCGTTAGTGTCAAGTAAAATTAAAAGCATCGACTGTAACCACAAATAAAAACCGAGATCTATTAGATAATCAATAAATCTCGGTTTAAAAACTTCTGCTGAATTAATTTTAACTCCACATGATCTGGATACTAAAAATAGTTGTTGTTTCTTACCGTTATTTAAGTGTTAGCAACAGTACCACACTATGTACAATGTATAGAAGATTGTGCAGTAGACTCAACTAAGAATCTTTAATTATTTTTGCTTTCTTTCATATCCAGCATTTACATTCTCTTCAAAAATCGCCCAATTTTAAAATAAATTAATACTTATTGAAGGAATCGGTATACTTTAGTTTAGCGTACAGTTAGATAGGAGTTAGATGATATTATTACTATGCACTCATTTTTCTATTGTTTATTAGCAGAAAAATGAAGTAACTCACTACTAAAATAATTAAATAAAAAAGTTCTGGAAACACAAAGGATGAATCAGATATGCGTTCATCATACAAATTAAATAAATCATAAAAGAAATTTGTTAGTAAGAAGAGTAATATGGTCATCCAACTTTGAACAATAGATTTTTGCTTTATTAACTTTTTCCGTTCATCATCATTAGGTCCTATAATAAAATCTTTACTCCCTGTGGAATAGCTAACAATAACTATAAATACAAGAGGAACTATTATAAATGTTATAAAAAATTTCATTATTCATCTTTCCTTTCCCCTAAAAATAATTCATCAACTTTAGCGTCTAAAACCTTTGCTAAATCAAATGCTAATTGTAAACTTGGATCGTACTTATCATTCTCAATTGCATTAATTGTCTGTCTGCTAACATTGCATAATTCCGCCACCTTTCCTTGAGAAAGATTTTTTCTTTCTCGATACTCTTTGATTTTATTTTTCATACGTATACCACCTTCAAATCTAAAGAAGTGTAAAACATCTTTTACACATTTATAATAAAATAAGACAAAAAGGATGTCAAATGTTTTTTACACCTTTTTGCTTTAAAAATTTTATAAACGTAATTCAACACAATAATTCGACAGATGAACTTCAACCTGTCAATGTAGATACTTGTCCGTAAAGATTACCTGTATCGTCTTCATTAAGAGGGATTCAGATATGGGCGGTAGCACCTCCTTTGATTGATATGTCGGTCTTAACATGAGGTGCTGTAGTTTTGTTGTTTGAATGGGGGCTTTCTGTCTAAGATTAATATCCTTTAAAAATAGATGAATTAAACAATTTTTTTTGCATTTCATTAATTATCCTTAAATCGTTTTCTTCCAACCTCTCTTCAACGATAGCCTCCAATACTTTGACAACACATGCTGCATATAGTTCACTAATTAAATTTCTTGATGGTATATCTGAATAATGTGTTATGAATACTTCTTTGCAAAAATTTTCAAATCTGTTAGCTAACCCAAAACCGCCTAATTCTATCTGAAAGAGCTTTTGTATACGTTTCTTTTCAGGAATAATTAATTCGTTAATTAACCTTACTAACAAATTTTTGAAATCTGTATTTTCCTTAAAACGTTTCTTAGCATAAGCGTTAAATTGATTCATATACCCATCGATTATCTCTTTAAGGACATTTTCTTTACTATCATAATGTGAATAGAAAGTGGATCGACTACATCGGGCATATTGGCAGATTTGTTCCACTGTAATATTTTGATACCTTTCTATCTCTAAGAGTTCAAAAAAAGATTTCACAATATTTTCTTTGGTCTTTACAACACGTATATCAACCACAATACCACCAACTTTCTGTACATTTATGATAATTTTGTAGGTTTTCGAACATATTGTCAAATATACTCTTAACATTTTACAGCTATTAAGTATTATGAATACTGAGATAAGGATAAAGGATGTGTTCATAATGGCTATATTTACTGGTAACAAACAATTCGATTTTCAAATTGATCGTTTCACTTCTCCTTTTTTAGATAATCCATGTGTACGTCAAGACAGAAAAGAAATTGGTTCATTTATAAACGATTTTCATACTTGGTTTTATTGGTGGTCGAATAAGGCAAAAGAATATGAACAAAATAACGAATTTAAAATAGCTGCAAACTATTACAAAGCAGCGATGTTTTATTTGAAAAAGGATGATCCAGAAAAACAAATGCTGTATGACAGCTTTATTCGTAATTTTTATAAAAGTTATGATGATTTTGATTTTGAACGTAAAGAAGTACCATATGAAGGGTCGTATCTACCAACACTACTCTTGAAGAATCCCAATGCTCAAAGGACATTGTTGGTTCTAGGGGGCTTTGATGGATATTTGGAGGAGGTCGCTTCTTTCTTTAAATATATGAAAAATACGGACTACAACATTCTTTTATTTGATGGTCCTGGTCAAGGGAATACCTCATCACAAGGACTTGCATTTATTCCTAACTTCGAGAAACCTGTATCTAAAATATTGAATTATTTTTCTTTAAATGAAGTTGATGCGATTGGGCTTTCATGGGGAGGTTATCTAGTATTACGTGCAGCTGCATTTGAAAAAAGGATAAATAAAGTGATTACCATGGATATCTTTTATTCTCCAATGGATACGGTAAGAATGAATTTGGGCTTTTTGAAATTTACTTGCCTTTCTATTCTATTAAGAATGAAAGCTGAATCTTTGATTAATAAAGTAATTAACAAGATAGCAACAAAAGATATAGATATGATGTGGAAATTAAATAATGGGTATCAACTCACTGGAGAAAATAATCCATATGATTTGATAAACAATTTGAAGAGACACAATGCCAAATCAATTTTAAGACTAATCAATCAAGACTGTTTGCTTTTAGCTGGTAAAGAGGATCAATACGTACCATACAAGCGTTTATACACCATTCAAAAAGGTTTGACCAATTCTAAGAACATTCAAACGAAGCTATTTACAAAAGAAACAGGTGGAGAACAACATTGCCAAGTTGGAAGAATGGATTTAGCTTTCAATGAAATTATCAAATTTCTCAAAGCATGATGATTTCATTTTTACAAATTAGTTTATTAAGCACAGTATGGTACGAATATGTCATTGCTGTTTCCGTTCATACAAACAAGAAAGAAAATAAATTTATAGAGACAGAGAGAGAATTATACCTTCATCTCATTAGATTTCTTAATGCAACTTACCAAAGATTCTATTAATATTAGCTATTTTTCTGAAAAGTAATTCGTCTGTTTTCTATCCATCTACGTTTTGAACCCTTTTCATGCTAAAAGTTTACCTTAGTTTCCAAACGATGGTTTAAAACGCCGTCTCTATGTTTGTACAGAATTTATAGATAATGTACTAATCTTTATTTTTTAATGAGATGAAGGCTTCTAGGAGGTAATCGTCATGCAATATATTGTTAAGCAGCAATATTTGCTTTTTGAAGCTTTATCAAAAAAGATTATCCATTCACATTGGATAAGAATATCCATCAATGTGGTTTTTCAGAACATATAGAAAGAATTATGAAAACACATAAACAGATTGAGCCATCTGCCCATGTGTTTTTTTGTTTGCCGAAAATGTTATTCAAAAAACTTTTACTAAAAATGCAACAAACAGCACTTTCGTGTAGGGACTTAGTAAATATAAAGGTTTCCAGCTCTCCTATAATTTTTCCACTCCATCGTATTATTACTATTACTTTGCTCAAAATCCTGTTTTTAACTTAATATCAATTAATTTGAATATCTGTTATGTCATCATTCAACTAAATGCTCCGATAAATGAATCGTTATTCTGCTAAAGCGCTCTATTCTGGAATACTGAAGTTTACTCGTTAATTAGTATATGATTAATTCATTTTAGAAATCAGCTACAAATATAAAAATTACAACAACTTAATGCTTAATTCTATTTATAAATTAAAATCAATCAAGAGGATAGTAATGAGGACCAGTCTATTTAACATTTAATTCATGTATGTTTATCAAAAGACCTTAAAAATACACACCATGTATAAAATGGCGTATTTTTAAGGGTCTTTTGATTGTGGAACTTATTCAAGTAAAGCACCCGTTACTTGAAGTATCTTTCAATTTATTTACCTACTAAAACAAAAACATTTTCATCCGGGGCTTTCATTACCGCAACGTGTCCACCTAAAGAGTTAGCAAATGGAGTGCGAATCCACTGAACTTCAGAATTATTCTTTAATGTTTCATAAAATGCTATAACATCTTCAACAACAATCTCGGTTTCAGCAAAATTTAAATTAGGATTATTTTTTAATACTAACTCTGAATTACCATCAGGAAATCTCATTCCAACAAGAGTCCATTGTTTCTCTTCGTCTTGATAAGTTTCCCACGCCTTGGTTAGACCTAGCGATCGATAGAAATTCACTGACTTTTCAATGTCCTCCGTAAAAACTGCAAGACATTCTATTTTTTTCCACATAAAATATTACCCCATTTCAATTCATAAACTACACTTTTTAAAAAAACATCTTTATTCCCGTGCAACTAAAGCCTAAATTAAACAACAGAGATTCAAATTTCCATCTCATACTTGTTTGCCTCTTCTTTACCAAACATATCAGTTTTTACTATATTCTATTTCAAACAACTCCTTTTGCTATAAATTTATTTAATAGGAATTAAAAACTCACAGATTTTGTCTTCACCTTCCTCTTCTTTATATCGTTCTATTATCGGTTCTTCACAGATATTTAAATCATTTTCTCTTATATATTCGGGCAATTCCTTCCAAAACTGCTGAACTGCTTCTGTAGTATGTCTGACCGTAAAAACTGCATATTTTCCGCCCCTAAAATATCCAGTCTTAACCTTGTTGTCTTGGGAGAAATCTTCATCAGTAATTAAAACTAGATCATATCTGCACTTTTCAGGTGGTATTATTTCTGGATTATCTTGAGCAATACCATAAATCCCGTTTTCTAATAAAGTTTTTGTTAAATCATTTTGGGCAATCCAACTCTTAAAATCTTTCATCATATCAAAATTTTTACGGCTACCATACGCACCAGTGTTTCTCATATAAACCATTTTATTTTCATTTAAAATTTCAATCTTATAGTTCATTATTTCCTCCTAAAAGTATATTGGAGACTGGCCAGTAGCTCCTCACAAATAACGATAACATGCTTTAAAATGGAATTCATCAACATTTTTAAAAAAGTGAGCATAAACAAAGTATGTACGCTTTGTTTGTTGGCACATAAAATTGGCTTGTTAACCCCTACCGCACTACCGTTTGATAGCCATTGCTTTTTACAAATATTTTTCCTCTGCATAGATTACCGTTAGTCATCTGTCAGATCCTTATTCTTTTTGTAAGAACGCTTTAGTGAAATGTAGTCAAATAAAAAATCGTGAAAAGTATCGGCAATGCAATCAAGTCTAATCCCTCTTCCCAATTACTCGGAATTCCTTTAACGATTAGAAATATAATAAAAAGGTCACGCCTGCTAACAAAGAACGATTAACAACCATTCGTCTTCTTTTAATATAGTACTGCTTATCCGATACTTCCGTATGTTCTATTCCTGAGAAAATATAGCGGATATAAGAATATCCCATCATAAGGAATGGTCCTTTCAATAATATAAATTGAATATCTATATAATTTTATTACAATGTTTATTTTTCGCCTTAGAAAGCAACAAAGTTTACGAAAACAGCCTATTTTTAACATAAAAACGCCCTTTGGACAACGTATAATCCAGAGGGGTAAAATTTCCCATATTTTTTATAAACACCGCAACTTTTTTCAAACGTCTTAACTTTATTTCAAAGTCACAGTTATCCTACATTCTTTGGATTTTCCACGTAAAGAGCTATAATATATCCGCATTCATTGCAATACTCTGCTGAAATAGGTGAAGACTTTCCTCTTATATTTTCAGGAAACATCTGAACCTGTCCGAAAGAAGCGCCCATTACACCTTTTTTAATATCTTCGCTCTTACACTTTGGACAAATTGGTTTTGCCATTTGTACACCTTCCTTTTGAATGATTTTCTTCTACAAAACGACTCGATTGTTGGATTATCTTGCTCTCACTCATTAAATTAATTGTATCAAACTTTGTTCCAAATGATTAATCTTTATTATAAAATATAAAATTTATTTCAAAGCCACAATAAATGCTGAAAAATTCCCTGCCAAATTTTATTTTTGGCAGGGAACTATCTTTTTTAAATCATTTTATCCATATTAGATTAGGAAAAGCCATTATAAATAGGTGTTCCCTCTTCAAATCAAGTTAGCCTCTTATTCCCACTCAATCGTTGCCGGTGGTTTGCTTGTGATGTCATAGACAACCCGATTTACATGAGGAACTTCATTAACGATTCGCGTTGAAATTTTTCCCAGTACTTCCCACGGAATCCGCGCCCAATCTGAAGTCATACCGTCAATCGATGTGACTGCACGAATGCCAATCGTGTAATCATAGGTTCTAGCATCCCCCATGACACCGACACTGCGAATATTGGGTAGGACGGTAAAATATTGCCATATATCGCGATCCAAGCCAGCCTTCTTAATTTCATCCCGTAAAATCCAATCTGATTCCCGGACAATCTCCAATTTTTCTTCGGTTACTTCACCCAAGACCCGAATCCCCAGACCCGGACCCGGGAATGGTTGGCGCCATACAATTTCATCCGGAATTCCAAGAGCAGTTCCGAGGGCACGAACTTCATCTTTAAATAACGTGTTTAACGGTTCGATTAATTTAAAATTCATATCTTCCGGAAGACCGCCGACATTATGGTGGGATTTAATTGTTTGTGCAGTAGCCGTTCCGCTTTCAATAATATCCGTATACAATGTCCCTTGAGCTAAAAATTCAATACCTTGTAATTTATGAGCCTCGTCATCAAAAACATAAATAAATTCATTGCCGATAATTTTCCGCTTTTGTTCCGGATCACTGACACCTCTCAGTTTATCCAGGAAGCGTTTTTGGGCATCAACTTTGATTACATGCATATGGAATTTATCGCCGAATGTTTCCATAACACTTTCGGCTTCTCCTTTCCGAAGTAACCCATGATCAACAAAGATACATGTTAACTGGTCGCCGATTGCTTTATGGATTAAAACCGCAACAACGGAAGAGTCAACTCCGCCGCTTAATGCACAAAGAACTTTTTTATCGCCAACGGTTTCACGAATTTTTTCGATTTCCATTTCGATAAATTGATCCATCGACCAATTTGCTTCACTGCCACAAATACCGAATACAAAATTCTTTAGCAAATCATTACCGTAAACCGAATGGCGAACTTCAGGATGGAATTGAACGCCATAAAGTTTTTTTTCTTCATTACTCATCGCAGCAATTGGGCAGGATGAACTTTCTGCGTCAACAGTGAATCCACTTGGTACTTCTTTCACCAGATCACCATGACTCATCCACACAACTTGTTGTTCGGGCAAACTTTGAAACAAAACTTTATTCGTACTTACTTGAATTTCCGCTTTCCCGTATTCACGGGTTTCAGCCTTTTCCACTTTCCCGCCAAAATGTTTGGCCATTAACTGCATTCCGTAACAAATCCCTAAAACGGGGACTCCCAGCTCAAAAATCTTTTCATCACAAGTGAAAGCCGACTCATCATACACACTATTCGGACCACCGGAGAAAATGATGCCTTTTACATTCATCTTCTTTATTTCCTCAGCCGTTATTGTATGTGGATGCAGTTCACTATACACGCCAAATTCTCGGATTCTCCTTGTAATTAATTGATTATATTGACTGCCAAAATCCAAGACAATAATCATTTCCCGCTCTTTTGTTGTATTAACCAATCTGTCCACCTCTTCAATCTATTGTTTATATCAGTATACCCGTTCCAATGAATATATCCATCGTCACATCCAGCGTGAAATTGCACAAATCCTCTACGGCTTCAATATAAAAGGAAATAAACATATAAGAAAAGCGCAGAGCGCCCGCTTAGCGACGTACAAACTGGAGCGCCCCGCAATGAGAACAGATTTGCTTCCCCGAATAGGCATCGCACGAAGAAAATGCGAATGCATTTTCGAGGAAAAGGAAACACGGCGAGTGACGAGCCGATGTTGACTTATCGTAGTGAAGCTACTACTTGAGCGAACTTCATGAGTAATCTTCCATGAAATACTTCATGAAGCTTTGCGACGAGCTGAACATCCACTTCCTCGAATAGGCTATGGCGCAGGAGCACATTAAAGGGGAGCTAGTTTCTCAGTCGCTGGCGCTCGGAGCTAGACAATAAAACT